>JBKEEB010000036.1:0-42256 GCA_047975735.1 Niabella sp. | reverse complement strand
CAGTATATTACCCACCTGCAGCGGAAAGAGTATCACACTTTAGACCCTTTAAAGATTTTACACGCATCAGTATTGTAAATACAGTACTGGTTACCATTTGCTTTTTTTACATTTGGCCACGAAATTTTTTTCGTTTTTTTTTCAGAAATAAAAACTGGAAACAGGATCTGCGAAACATACTGTTAAAACCGGGAGAAACCGATTTTACAAAAGCTAATTCAGTTGCGTTTGGTGTTTTTATGGGAATCATACCTGTTTGGGGTTTTCAATTGTTACTGGGCGTGTCCTTAGCGCACCTCATGCGGTTGAATAAAACACTTTTTGTATTGGCGGCACATATTAGCATTCCTCCTATGATACCGGTTCTTGTTTTTCTGAGTTTTTTACTGGGTAAACCATTTATGGGTGCAAGAGGTGTGAACCTTTCTTTTAGCGACGGACTTTCCCTGCAAAGTATTTGGGTTCATGTTGAACAATACTTGTACGGTTCTGTTTTTTTGGCATTTGCTGCCGGAATTTTATTTTGGATAATAACCTGGTTACTTTTAAAATCGTATAGAAAAACCAAAAAACTTTTAAAAAGAAATAGCGAACAATAAACTTTTAATGCCTGTGTTTTTTTCGTCTTTATATCAATATTTTTCTCGCCATAAAAACTGGCTATACGGCATCTTATTGTTCAGTTTTTTGGTATTTGTATTTTTTGCGTTAAAGGTAAAACTGGTAGAAGATGTGTATGCTATTATTCCTAAAGACGAAAAAACGGAGCAGTTTACAAATGTTTTTCAAAACTCGAAATTTGCTGATAAGCTAACTATTATGGTGTCTTTAAAAGACACTGCTTTAGTAGAGCCGGATAGTTTAGTAATGTATGCAGATGCACTTGCCGATAAACTACAAAAATCGGCATCGCCCTATATACTGTCAATAAAAAATCAGGTAAATGACGAGTTTACATTACAATTGTTTACAACAATTCAGCAAAACTTGCCGATATTTTTAGATGCAGCTGATTATAAAAAAATAGATACACTTATTCAGCCGGAGTACGTAAAGAAAACTTTGGCGAACGATATAAAACTATTAAATACACCAACAGCTTTTGCGCTAAAAAATATTATTGCCAACGATCCCAGCGGCATTTCTTTTCTGGCTTTAAAAAAATTACAATCCTTACAGGTTGATGGCAATTTTGATTTGTATGACGGCCATATAGTTACAAAAGATGCCAAAACATTGTTAGTGTTTATCACACCGGCTTCTACTGCAGGAAATACAGGCAAGAGTAAACTATTATTTCAAAAGATAGACGAGACGATAAGCGGGCTTTCAAAAACCTATCCAAGCATGGAAGCCGTTTACTTTGGTGGTGCGGTTGTATCTGAAGGTAATGCGGCTCAATTAAGAAAAGATACGATGCTTACACTTACAGTTACAGTAGTGTTTATTATTCTTTTTATTGGCTTGTATTTTCGTAAAAAAAGGGCACCTGTATTAATTCTACTACCGGTTTTATATGGTGTGGCTTTTTCTTTGGCTTGCATTTATTTTGTAAAAGGAAGCATTTCGGTTATTGCATTAGGTACTGGTTCTATTGTTTTAGGAATTGCTGTAAACTATTCGCTACATGTGTTTAATCACTACAGGCACACTGGCAGCGTTGTAGCAACTATTAAAGATTTAGCATTCCCGCTTACCGTGGGGAGTTTTACAACCGTAGCCGGTTTTTTAGCTTTACAGTTTGCCGCCTCCGATATGTTGAAAGATTTGGGTTTGTTTGCGGCTTTTAGTTTGGTGGGTGCTGCCATTTGTTCCCTGATTTTTTTGCCACATTTTATTGGAAGTAGCCAATATAAGGCTGTAAAAAAAGAATCTTGGATTGATAGGATTGCTTCTATTAGATTTGAAACTAATAAATGGGTAGTACTATTTATTATTGTGTTGACGATTGCTTTTTTCTTCTTTGCTAAAAAAGTTCGGTTTGAGCCGGATATGATGAAGTTGAATTATATGTCGGCAAAAGTAAAAGCAGCCGAAGAAAAAATGAATGAGGTTAGTGGTGCGGCATTACGATTTTTATATGTTGTAAGCGAAGCTCCTTCGCTTGAAGAAGCACTTCAAAAAAATGAAACTTTGCAAACTGCTTTTGATACGCTTCAAACTGCGCATCTTATAAACAATGCAGTGGGTGTTTCTTCTCTTTACATGTCAAACGCTTTACAGCAAAGTAGAATAGCTGTGTGGAACACTTATTGGACAACAGCGAAAAAACAAAACCTGATAACTGTTATTGAAAACGAAGCTCTTCCCTTGGGATTTAGCGAGACTGTTATTAATAATTTTAAGCAATTGCTACACAAGCAATATATACCTATTAATAAGCAACAGTTGCAACAATTAAGAGCTAATTATTTAGACGATTTTATAACGGAAACCGCTAATAAATCTACTATTGTTACCGTCTTAAAAGTTCCCGAAGAAAATAAACACAGGGTTATAGCGGCTCTGGAAAAAAATACGGATGCTACTGTATTAGACAGGCAATACCTTACCCAGCGCCTTACAGAAATTGTAAGTAAGGATTTTAATAATATTGCCTGGATTATTTCAATAATTGTTGCCATTGTATTGTTCTTAACGTTTGGAAGAATTGAACTGATGCTGATGGCTTTTATTCCCATGTTATTAAGCTGGGTGTGGATTTTGGGCATTATGGCCATCATGGATATAAAATTTAATATTGTTAATATTATTGTTTCTACCCTCATTTTTGGTTTAGGAGATGATTATAGTCTTTTTGTGATGGATGGGTTGATTAGCGAATACAAAACCGGGCGTAAAAATCTGTTTTCCTATAAGTCGTCTATAATAATATCTGCCATTACAACCATAGCCGGGTTAGGTGTATTAACTTTTGCCAAACATCCGGCATTACGCTCTATTGCTTTTATTTCGGTTACGGGTATTTTATGTGTGGTACTTATGGCGCAAGTGCTAATTCCGTTTTTCTTTTCAATTGTTATAAAAAACAGAATCAATAAAAAATTTCACCCCTGGACATTGTTAAAGTGGGTTCACTCGGTCATATCGTTTTTGTATTTTGGTTTTGTGAGTGTATTGCTTACTATCATTGGTTTTTTCATTATCAAATTAAATATTTTGGGAAGAAAAAGAGGAAAGGCTGTTTATCATTACTTGCTTTCCAAATTATGTGCATCCGTTTTGTTTTTTATGGGGCGGTTTAAAAAACGAATCATTAATAAGCGAAAGGAGTTGTTTAAAAAACCTGCAGTTGTAATTGCCAACCATCAATCTTTTTTAGATATTTTAATGATGGCGATGTTGAACCCCCGGCTTATATTACTTACCAATAAATGGGTTTGGAATTCTCCTGTATTTGGCTGGGCTATTAAAATGGCAGACTTTTACCCTGTAGCCAATGGTATTGAAAATAGCGTAGAACTTTTAAAAACACAAATAGATAAAGGGTACTCCATTGTAGTATTTCCCGAAGGTACCAGAAGTTCTTTACCGCCTATAAAGCGTTTTCACAAAGGGGCTTTTTACTTGGCAGAAAAATTACATATTGATATGGTTCCTGTACTATTACATGGCTTGGGTTATACAATGACAAAAGGTGATTATTTATTGAAACAAGGTGATGTAACGGCAAAATATTTACATAGAATAAAGGCAGATGATATTCAATGGGGTACTAATTATCAAAGCCGCACTAAGTCTATTTCGGCATTTTTTAAACAAGAACATCAGTTGCTACGTGAGGAGTTGGAACAGCCGGCATATTTTAAAGAACATCTGTTTTTTAATTATATATACAAAGGGCCAATATTGGCTTGGTATTTAAAAATTAAAACCCGATTAGAAAATTATTACCAACTATTTCATGAAAAATTACCCGGAGAAGGCACTATTTTAGATTTGGGGTGTGGTTACGGATTTATGGTGTATATGTTGTACTGGGCAAGCCAGAATAAAAGAATTATTACGGGTGTAGATTATGATGAGGAAAAAATTGCCACAGCCGATCACTGTTTTAGTAAAACCGATGACGTGCAATTTGTATATGCTGATGTTGCAGGGTTTGAGTATAAGAAATACAATGGCATTACAATTATGGATGTATTGCATTATTTACAACCCCAAATGCAAATTGTTGTAATTGAAAAAGCTATTAATGCCTTGTTGCCAGGGGGTGTTTTAATTATTAGAGATGGCGATGCCGACTTGGCCGGAAAGCATAAAGGCACTCAACTAACAGAATTGTTTTCTACCAAAATATTTTCTTTTAATAAAACGGTCAATCAGTTAAGTTTCTTGTCTGGCAAAACCATTGAAACGCTTGCGAAAAAGCATGGTATGTTATTAGAAAGAATTGATAATACCAAATACACATCAAATGTGGTTTGGGTGCTGCGCAAATTTTAAAGCAGAAATTATAGGATCAGTCTTACGCCGCCCAAATCTTCAACACGGTGGCTAAAACGCTCTCCGGGAGAGCTGATGAACATAAAGTTTTTAGGAATGTGCCATTTCAGGCTCAGTTTTTCAATTAGTTCGGGGCCAAAAACACCTTCAATAATCAGGTACTCCATATCCACATCGGGGTAGGCTCTGTCTAATACCTCAAAGTCCTGTAAAAACTGTTGGTTGGGTTCCTGTTGTTGTTTTAATACAGTAACGATTTTTAATTTTCTGGTAATTTCGTTTTCGTGTACATACATCATTACCTTATTTAATGTAGCAATATCATCACCTTTTGAGAAAAATACAAATTCCTGGCTGTTTAATTCATGTTGCATATGCCTTACTTTTCTTTGGCTAACAATAGCAAATTTTCTAACCCTGTCTTTAAATCCGGTAAGCATACTAAGCATTAATTCCATAATCGTATTTCTGTTTAGCATGGCAACTAATATTAGCATAGCGGGAATAAAGTACTGTAAAAAAGTAACCAAATAGTCCGGGTTGGTTTTTATATTTCCGTATAAAGCGGCTACAACAGCTATCAATGCAATAATAACTGTAATAATAGGAGCCCTTTCGGTGCGTGGCAGTCTGGCACGACGTACTTTTAATAAAAGGTTGCCTATTGCAAACAAAGCCATCACCGATAAAAAAGAAATGGTATATACGCCGGCTAACGGGCCTAATTTACCTCTTGTAACTAACAACACCGATACACATAAAATAAAAAAAGCAATTAGTATTCTAAAGCTGCTGCCGCGTTTATTTTCTTTCAATAAATATTGAGGAAGAATTCTGTCAAGCGTCATTCGTTTTATTAACCCATTTACACCTACAAAAGATGTAAGCACCGCACCACTTAAAACAGTTACCGCATTAATAGAAACAATTGTAGTTAAAACATCTCCTCCTGTTAAAGAAGCCATATAACTCAACAGGGAGTTTTGGTGGCTCTCTACCTCGCCAATGGGCATTACGCCTATGGCCAAAAATGCAATTAAGGGATTGATGATGGATACGGCAATCCACATATTACGTAAGGTTTTAGGAAACACGCCCCGCTTTTGCTCTTCTACAAAATTGGCAGAACTTTCAAAGCCCGAAATCCCCAGCATGGCTGCACAAAACCCTAAAAATATAGCAGTAAGTATTCCTCCTTTTCTTACGGGCAGTGCAAAATTGGCTTCAAAAACTGACAATCCGTTTACTGATAAATAGTAAATGGAAATAAGGATAAGTAAGCTGATGGATACTAAATGAAAGACAAAAATAATTAAGGCAACTACAGCACTCTCTCCAATACCTAAAATAGTAAGGCAGAGAAATAGCAATAAAAGAAATAGCGTAGCCATATTTACATCAAAACTTGGTAAAATATGATGCAGGTAATGCATGGCCTCACTACCCGAAAGTACCGCAGTGGCCATATAGGAAAGAATAGTTAGGCAGGCCGCCAAAGCTGCATTACTCTTGCTGGTGCTATTCAATAGTACATTATAAGCACCGCCGTTAAGTGGTAAAGCTCCTACAACCTCACCATAAATTTTTCTGAAAAGGAACAATATACCTGCTACGCATAAAAGCGAAATCCATGCATATTGGCCGGCAACTGAAATAGTTAATGCCGAAACGTATAAACAGGAAGAAGTAATATCATTACCACAAATTGCGGTAGAGTACCATTCTCCTAATTTTTTATGAACAGTCATTTAGTACAGAATACTACTAAAGTAATATTTTTGATTTTAAAAACGGGGTTTGAAATTACGGGATATTATTTAAATAACAATATTAGGAATTAGACAATTTATATATCACATATTTAAAAAACTATGATGAAAGGATTATATACAATCGTTTTGTTGGTTTTTTCCAATGTATTTATGACGCTGGCATGGTACGGTCATTTAAAAGTAAAAGACTTAAGCTGGTTTAAAAGTCTGCCACTGATATTAGTTGTTTTTTGAGTTGGGTATTGCATTATTCGAATATCTATTTATGATTCCGGCTAATAAAATTGGCTTTAATGAAAACGGCGGCCCTTTTAACATTATGGTATCTCAAAATTATTCAGGAGGCAATTACACTAATTGTATTTTCGGTTTTTACGATTGTAGTTTTTAAAAATCAATCTTTTCCCTACAACCACCTCATCGGGTTTGTGTTTTTATTACTGGCGGTGTATTTTATATTTAGGCAATAGAAGTTGTGTGTTATTCTTCCATTTTAAATCACAATTTACAATTACATTTGCCTCATGCGTTTTGAGGATATTATAGGCCAGTCAGCATTAAAAAAAGAGTTGCCGGAGCTGATGCGGGAAAACCGTTTGGCTCATGCGTTATTGTTTTTGGGGAAAGAAGGCAGCGGAGCCCTGCCGCTGGCTATTGCCTTTGCACAATATATAGTATGTAAAACTTTTGATGCTCCATCCGTTAACAAAGAACCCTCCTTGTTTGGCCTTGAGCCCATCGAAAGCAAACAGCCGGAAAGTATATTAACGGACGAAGCCTGCGGTACTTGCTCTTCCTGTACAAAAATGACCGAGTTGGTGCATCCCGATGTACACTTCAGCTATCCTGTAGTTACAAAAAAATCGGGAACACCTCCCATAAGTACCGATTATATTACAGAGTGGAGAGAGTTTATTAAGGGCTACCCTTATGGCAACCTGTACGATTGGCTGCAATTTATAGGAGCCGAAAATAAGCAAGGCAATATTACCGCCAGCGAGTGTAACGACATTATACATAAACTGAATTTAAAAAGTTTTGAAGGAGGTTATAAGGTTTTGGTAATGTGGATGCCCGAAATGCTGGGTACTGAGGGGAATAAATTGCTAAAACTGATTGAAGAACCACCCGCGAAAACTGTGTTTTTGCTGGTGGCCGAAAATGAAGACTTTATTTTACCTACTATTTTAAGCAGATGCCAGATAATTAGGGTACAGGCATTAACAGATACCGAAATAAAAACAGCCCTTATTACACGTAACCAAACGGATGCCATAACGGCAGGTAGGGTAGCTACTGTAAGCGAAGGTAATTACCGCGAAGCCTTACAAATTGTGCAACATGCAGATGAAGATTGGCAGGGTTTGCTCAGGGAATGGTTGAATAGCATTTTACGTACAGGGCCGGTGGCACAAGTAAAATGGGTGGAGGAAATAGCTAAAATGGGTCGGGAAAAACAAAAACAATTCTTACGCTACTTTAATCATTTGCTACAATTAGCCGTTAGAATTTCGGTATTGCCGGAAATGGCCGAGAAATATCCGGAAAAAGATCTGGATTTTGCCCACAGGCTGAATAAATTAACCCGTGTGGAACAACAACAGGCTATTGTAGAAGAATTAGATAATGCCGCCTATTATATTGAGCGAAATGCCAATGGAAAAATGCTGTTTATGGCACTTACAATTAAAATATATCACATCATTCAGGACAAAATTGTATTTTTGAATGAATGAGGAGGAAGTGGATAGTGCAGAAAGAAAAACCTGGAAAAGATGTTTTACGGTAAGTGAGGGATAGAATATTGAAAGAGGATGTATATCTAATAGGTTGAACTTCAGTTTATATATATAATAAACTACCTTAGCCTGCATGATAGTAGTGCGTAATAACCCATGCTTGCCCATATTGTAAATACCCTTTTCCTTTATTATTTAACTATTTAATGGTTCATTAAATGAAGAGCCGGATTAACCAACTGTTATAATCGGGAAATAGATGTCCGATTATTATTATTTGCGTTTGTATCAGGTTCTATAAATTAAATTAGTTCAATGGGTTGTACAAGTTGTGGCACTGCAAATGGCACAAAGCCTAATGGCTGTAAAAGTAATGGCGGATGCAGTACCGGAGGATGTAATAGAATGAATGCTTACGATTGGCTGCATAATATGCCTATGGCAGATGTAAGCGATTATTGCAATGTTGTAGAAGTAAGTTTTAACAAGGGTACCCGCAAGGATTTTTTCAGAAACCCCACACTTCATTATTTCGAAAAAGGCGATTTGGTAACCGTAGAAGGTGTTAGCGGTTTTGACGTAGGCGAAATATCCCTAACCGGCGAAATTGTACGCCTGCAAATGAAAAAACACGGTGTAAAAGAGCTAAACCCCGATATGAAGAAGGTGTTAAGGGTGGCTACAGACAGGGATTTGGATCAAAGACGCATCAATAAAGAAAGAGAACCGGAAGCTGTAATACGAAGCCGTGCTATTGCCAAGCAGCTAAATCTGGATATGAAAATCAGTCAGGTAGAAATGCAGGCAGATGGGAGAAAAGCTACCTTTTTTTATATTGCCGATGGCAGGGTGGACTTTAGAGAACTTATAAAAGTATATGCCTCAGAGTTTAAGGTAAAAGTAGAAATGAGGCAGATAGGTGCCCGCCAGGAAGCCGGAAAAGTAGGCGGTATTGGCAGTTGCGGTCGGGAACTTTGTTGCTCAACATGGCTTACAGATTTTAAATCGGTAAATACCACCGTGGCTCGTTACCAAAATCTTTCTATTAACCAAACCAAGTTAAGCGGGCAGTGCGGCAGGTTGAAATGTTGCCTTAATTATGAGTTGGATACTTATTTGGATGCTTTACAGGGTTTCCCTAATGATTGTGACCAGCTACAAGTACAAAAAGGCACCGCTTATTTAATTAAGAAAGATATTTTTAAAAACCTAATGTGGTACAGCCTGCCGGATAGCAACAAGCATTACCCGCTTACCATTGAAAGGGTTGTGAAAATAAAAAGCTTAAATAAGCAAAACATAGTTCCCGACGAGTTAGAAGCCGTAGAAGTAATATCCACTAAAGTAAAAGAAGTAGAACCCGAATTTGTAGATGTGGTAGGACAAATTACGCTACAAACTCTTGAAAAAGCGGCTAAGAAACATAAACAAGGGCGCACACAACATCATACAAAGCGTAATAATAATAACCGTAATAGCAATTCTCAGCAGCGGGATAATCAGGCATCGCCCGGCAAACATAAAGCACAATTAAGACCGCAGGGCAATAATAAAAAACAAAACTCTAACCACAAGCCTAAGCCAAAAACTTCATAAGCAGTAGGTTGGGCACCCTTTGTTTTAAATAATAAAACGGCATATTAATTCTAATCCCAATTTTCCGATTGTGGATTATAGTATTTAACCCTTGTGAATACGTTTAGTGTTTTAGCATTGTACTAAAAATGTATTTACTAAGCCTTGTTTTTATTAAAAAGGAAACATACTTAATTAAATTACTAATATTATTATTTTTATTAATATTAGTAAAACCTGCCATATAACGATTATATACATACACTTAAATGTTTTTTTTACATTTCACTAAAATTTTATTATTTTTAGTGCAGTACATTATTAAAATTAAAATATGTCTCAAACATCTATATTAGACTCCTATAACATATCCCCCGACCTTTGGGATGAGATGATTAGCGATGCAGGGCTTAGGGATTGTTATAAAACTTTTTTTAACGATATTCAAAATATCACTTCAGATGAAATGCATCATAAGGACGAGCTGGCAAAAAAGCTCTTTATGACGCAGGGCATTACCTTTACTGTTTATAGTGATAACGAGGGAGTTGAAAAAATATTTCCTTTTGATATTATTCCCCGTATTATACAGGCTAACGAATGGAAAATTATAGAATCGGGTGTAAAGCAGCGGCTGAAAGCCTTGAATATCTTTTTAAAAGATGTATATCATCAGCAATTTATTATTAGGGATGGTATTATTCCTGCCAAGCTCATTTATTCCTGTCCCTTGTGTTTAAGGGAGATGATGAATGTAAACGTTCCATTTGATATTTATACCCATATTTCCGGTATTGATTTAATACGCGATAGCGATGGTAGTTTTTATGTGTTAGAAGATAATTTAAGAACCCCCTCCGGCGTATCCTACATGTTAGAAAACAGGGGCATTACTTTTAGAATTTTTCCCGATTCTATACCCCGTAATAATGTATTAAGAGTTAAAGAGTATCCGGCACTATTATTACAAAATTTGATGGGGTTATCTAACCGCCAATCCAGTAATCCAACAGTTGTATTGTTAACGCCGGGGGTATATAATTCTGCGTATTTTGAGCATACCACACTGGCACGCTTAATGGGTATTGAGTTGGTAGAAGGCAGAGATTTAGTGGTTGAAAATCATCACGTATATATGAAAACTACCAGCGGTTTACAAAAAGTAGATGTAATCTACCGTAGGGTGGATGATGATTTTATTGACCCGCTTACCTTTAGACCCGATAGTATTTTAGGTGTACCGGGTATTTACTGGGCATACCGCAAAGGCAATGTGGCCATTGTAAATGCTATGGGTAATGGTGTGGCCGATGATAAAGCCGTGTATGCTTACGTGCCCGAAATGATTAAATATTACTTAAATGAAGAACCCATATTAAAAAATGTACCAACGTATGAAATGAACATTCCCGAAAATCGTTCTATGGTATTTTCAAATATGGGAAAAATGGTGGTTAAAAAAACCAATGAATCTGGCGGTTACGGAATGTTAATGGGTAACAAAGCATCAGAAAAGGAAATTGATGATTTTAAGAAAGCCGTTTTAGAAGATCCCAGAAGTTTTATTGCACAACCCATCATTAATCTTTCGTCTTCGCCGTGCTATATAAACGGCAAAATGCAACCCCGCAGGGTTGACCTAAGACCCTTTGCTCTTTATGGCCCGGAAGGTATCAATTTGGTTCCCGGCGGGTTAACCCGTGTGGCTTTAAAAGAAGGCTCGCTGGTAGTCAATTCATCGCAGGGTGGCGGCAGTAAAGACACTTGGGTGCTGGGTGCGTAAATTTATTATTTGCAACAAAATCAACAAATTAAGGTAAAACCTTACATTTACCTTGTTATTAAGTTTTTTATATGTTAAGTAGAGTAGCAGAGTCAGTTTTTTGGATGGGGCGATATATGGAAAGAACCAATTGTCTTTTAAGAATTTTGCGTGCTAATTATATTGCCATGCAGGAAGAAATGAAAGACTCTGACTGGGCATCCATTTTAATAACCTATGGATATTTAAAACCCAAAGAGGTGGAAGCTATCCGAAACGACTCTAAAGCAGTGTTACAATACGTAATGTTCGATAGGGATAACGATGCATCCCTCATCAACAATATTACCCGGTCGCGCGAAAATGCGCGTGCTGTACAGGACCATATTACCAAAGAAATGTGGGAAGCCCTTAATGGTTTTTATCATCTTATAAGAGAAGATGTGATTAAAACACAGGTACAAACGGGCGATCCAATTTCTGCATTAGATGGGTTAATAAAACACGGTATGTTTTTGTATGGAACCGTAGATGTAACAATGGCACGTGGCGAGGCTTATAACTTTTTAAATATTGGAAAGTTTATTGAACGCTCTATCATTATTACCAAAGTGTTAAATACCAGATTGAAAGATTTTAATTACAATCTGGAAAATGCCAACGAATCGGCTCTCCGATACACACTATTCTCTCTGTCGGGTTATGAACTATATTTAAAATCGGCACACCCAATGGTAGAAGCATCGCCGGTAATTAATCAAATAATTTATAACCCCGATTTTGTACACTCGCTGGTTTACAGCCTCTCCAGAATTGAAAGGTATTTTAAAAGACTTTTTAATGAAAGCATACCCGAAAGCTATGAATATCTTGATTTTCTGATAGGTAAAACTCTAAACCATTTAAAGTATAACTCCTGTAATACTAACAATGCACAAAGCGTTCACGAATTACTGGATCAGATATTAATCGGCCTCTTAGAAATATCGGGGGCTTTTAACAAACATTATTTTGGCTATAATAATTAAATAACATGCCTGTTTTTAAAGTAAAACATATAACACATTACACTTACAACAGCCCGGCGGTTGACTGTACAAACCAAATCATGCTTTTCCCTATTCAGGATCCTTTGCAGAATGTGGTGAGCCATAATATTACCATTACGGGTACTCCCCCGGTAGAAATTTTTATTGATTATTTTGGTAACAGATTAGGAATGTTCAGTCTGATAGAGCCCCATAATGAATTAGTAATTATTTCTGAGGCAGAAGTAATAACCTATGAAACCCATCTCCCGGTAATTGACAAAACCGGTGCCGAGCAATGGGGGCAATTGGCTGTTTTATGTGAGCAATTTCCCTACATTGACTTTATGCAGCAGGAGTCTTTTGAGCAGTTGGAGGCATTACAACAAATATTAGACGATTTACAAACGCAATACACTTCCCCCTTTGCATTTGCAAAAGCGGCATCAGAATATATATATAATAATTTTAAGTATAAAAAAGGAATAACCAGTGTAGAAACTAATGTTGATGAAATATGGAGGCTTAAAGGCGGCGTATGTCAGGACTTTGCACATATTCTTTTACTAATGCTGCGAAAAACAAAAATACCTGCCCGTTATGTTAGCGGATACATCTGCCCAAAAGATCGTGAATTGCGGGGCGAAGGTGCTACACATGCATGGGTAGAAGCCTATATTCCCGATTATGGTTGGATTGGTTTGGACCCTACTAATAACTGTATTGTAAGCGATCGCCACATCCGTTTGGCCATTGGTAGAAATTTTTCCGACTGCACTCCCGTTAAAGGAACTTACAGGGGGTCATCAGACCATGTGTTGGAAGTATTGGTTTCTATAAATAATAATGAAGTGGCACCGGTAGAGGAAATACGGGATGAGAAACCCATGTTTTTATATAAAACTGCTAAGCCCGCTAATATTAATACAAATTCGTACAGGCAATATATGGAGCAAATGGAAAAGCAGCAGCAGCAACAACAGCAGCAATAATATTCCTATACATTTGTAAAGAATAAATAATTTGCGGGCTTTGTAGCAAAAGTTTGTATTTTAGTCGATAAAAGATAACCAACTTGCGCGAGGCATTATTTATTAAAAAAAATAAAGACCGATGGCTAAAAAATCAGTTTGAGCCTTCTGATTCACCGGATGAAATGGCAAAATCTTTTACTGAGTTGGTAGATGATTTAGCCTATGCCAAAACTTTTTATCCTTCGGGCAAAACTACTACCTACCTTAATAAACAAGCGTCTAAAATTTACCTTGATATTTATAAAAACCAAAAGGAAGAATCTGGGCGGCTGCTTGTTTTTTGGAAATATGATTTACCGCTTACCATTTACAAACATCGCAAAGCCGTAATTTTTTCATTAATACTTTTTGCAATATTTTTTTTATTGGGTTTTTTAATTTCGGCCAGTGATCCTAACGTTATGCGTAATTTTTTTGGCGATGCCTATGTAGATCAAACGCTGGAAAATATTGAAAAAGGTAATCCTTTTGGAATTTACGAATCGGGTAATCCGTTTTTAAGCTGGTTGGGCATTATGATTAACAATATTCGGGTATCATTTGTTTTTTTTATATCAGGTGTTTTTTGTGGCTTACCCACAATGTATCAATTAGCACAAACCGGTGCCATGGTAGGTATTTTTGATCAGGTATTTGCAGCACACGGCCTCGGTGTAGAATTTTGGCTGGTTGTGTTTGTACACGGCACATTAGAAATTACTTCTATAATTTTAGCCGGAGCTGCGGGTTTTATTTTGGGCAAAAGTTATTTATTCCCGGGAACTAAAAAAAGAATTACTTCTTTTAGTGAGGCGGCAAAAGACGGGTTGAAAATAATGATTGGCATTTTCCCGGTATTTACTATTGCCGCATTTTTTGAAGGGTTATTTACAAGATTATATAATGATGTGTCTTGGTTTACAACAATTATCACCACAGCTTCAGTTATTTTTGTAGTGTGGTATTTTATATTGTATCCCGTAAAACTGGCACGACAGGCAAAAAGAAAAGCCAATGAGATAACAACCCATGAAATGGCTAACAATTAATATATCAAATAAAACTTTTTTTGTAGGAATGCTGCTATGGGTAGTATATTCTAATAGTGCAGCCCAAGTAGTAACTGTAGATTCTGTACATACATTACTTCCTCCTGCCGCAGCAATGCCCGATAGTACCAACTATTATGGCGATGAAGAAGAAAATGAATATTCGTTTGAACCCGTCAACAATATAAGCGATTCAATACAATTGCGAAAAGTGCAAAATAATTATTTCAATAAAGTTAAAGAGTCTAAAATTTTTGATTATGTTAAAAACGGAATTCCAAAAGAAAAGGTTGTTGTAAAAAATATAGAATCAAAGCAATACAAGCTTAGTAATTTTATCCCATACTTGGCTGTACTGCTATTCCTCGGTTTCCTTACATGGTATTTAATTAGTAATAATATTATTTCGTTTAAACGAAAATCAACTTTTACCACTGAAAATTCTGAAGAAGTTTTAGAGCAAGAAGACATATTTTCAATACAATATAAACAGGCCATACAAATGGCCGTGCAAAACAAAAATTACAGGTTAGCAGTACGGTTGCAATATCTGCAATTATTAAAACAACTGGCCGATAGAAAAATAATTAATTACCAGCCAGAGAAAACCAACTTTGAGTATTTACTGCAATTAAAGCCTACCACTTATCACGATGATTTTTTTACAGTAACACGTAATTATGAATATAGTTGGTATGGCTTGTTTGATTTAAATGAGCAACAATACCATAAAATTGAAGAACAATTTATGAATATAAATAAAAAATTAGCATAACCTTTTTTTTGAAAAAGATTTTACCATATATAATTGGAGGGGTACTTTTGTTAACCATTATAGTACTGATAATTAGATCTGCAGCTACAAAACAAAAACGTGTGAGTACTTGGATTTCTTTATCAAAAAACGATAAAAGCCCTTATGGTACCTACGTTTTTTACAACGGGCTGAAACAATTTTTTCCTCAGGCAAATATTAAGAACAATACGAAAGATATTTACGATAACGAATATTTAAGTAACGATATTGAAGATGAACTATACATTGTAATAACTCCATTTTTAAGACTTAGTAAATACGATTTGGAGTATCTGATGGAATATGTAAACAGGGGTAATAATCTTTTTATTACAACATTTGATATTGGCGATGCATTTGCCAAAGAAATAAATGCCAAAGCTGCAAGCTCTTATACAGGGCAGTTTCCATTTGGTAATGTGGGCCCCTTTAATATGAAACAGACCTTGGTAACACCGGTTTTTACAGTACCGCATATTTATAGTTATCCTGGTCAGGAAATGGAAGGTTATTTTAATAAAACAGATACCAGTATTGCAAGAACTTTAGGAACCGGAACTGGTGGCAATGTAAATTTTGTACATTTAAAAAGTGGGGGAGGAAATTTGTATATACATTTATCGCCCATGTCTTTCAGTAATTATTTTTTATTGTATGATAATAACAGCACCTATTTTGAGCAAATATTTTCTGCTTTCCCCAAAAATATAAAATCAATTATTTGGGATGAGTACATGGAAGGTACATCCTTTGATAATAATAATCAGCGAAAACGACACAAGCCCAACTGGTTTTCGGCTATTATGAGTATTCCGGCTTTTAGGGCAGGCATCCTTACCGCTTTATTTGTATTGTTATTATATACCCTTATCGAAATGAGACGTAAGCAACGGGTAATTCCGGTAATCAATGCTCCTGTAAATGATTCGCTTGAATTTGTAAAAACAATGGGCTTGCTATACTATCAGCGAAGCGATCATCAAAATTTAGCTCATAAAATGAGTACTTATTTTTTAGACCATTTAAATGGACGATACCGGATTTTTGCCAAAGAATTAAACGCTGATTTTGTAAAAGAAGTGAGCCATAAAAGTGGTGTTAACGAGCCATTAGTGGCATCCATTGTACAACAAATGCGCCTTATAAATAGCGGTGAGGCTATAAGCGATATAGAACTTATTGCCCTACAAAGAAATATGGAAGAATTTTATAACAGAGAATAATTAATGTTGCTATATATTACTTAAATAAATAAAAATAATAAATATGGAAGACCGGATTTTTGAAAACCGTATAGACCTTTCGGCACTTAATAAAGCTGTTATAGATATTTCCGGAGAGATAAGAAAAATTATTGTAGGTCAGGAAGAAATGGTACGCCTTATTATTACGGCACTTTTAGCCGATGGCCATGTTTTGATAGAAGGAGTACCGGGTGTGGCCAAAACGCTTACCGCAAAATTGATAGCACATGCGGTAAACGCATCCTTTTCGCGCATACAATTTACACCGGATTTAATGCCCTCCGATGTTATTGGAACACCTGTTTTTAACCCTGCTGATGCAAAATTTGAGTTTAAAAAAGGCCCTGTTTTTGGAAATATTGTATTGGTTGATGAAGTGAATAGAGCACCGGCAAAAACGCAGGCAGCTTTGCTGGAAGTGATGGAAGAAAGACAGATTTCGATAGATGGAAAAACCTATACGATGGATGCACCCTTTATGGTACTGGCCACGCAAAACCCTGTGGAGCAGGAGGGTACCTATCGCTTACCGGAAGCGCAGTTAGACCGTTTTTTGTTTAAAATAGAAGTGCCTTACCCTTCGGAGGCAGATGAGCTGCAAATACTACAAAAATTTAATACCATCGGCAATCAAAAACCATTGGAATTAATTGAACCCATGCTTAACGGCAGCCAGATAAATGATTTAAGAAAGCAGGTAAAAACAATTGTAATAGAAGAAAAATTATTGGCCTTTATAGCAAAGCTTATCAATCAAACCAGAAATAATAAAGATATTTACCTTGGTGCTTCTCCAAGAGCTTCTTTGGCCATTATGAATGCCTCAAAGGCAATGGCAGCCATATTAGGAAGAGATTTTGTAACACCCGATGATATTATTGCAGTCACATTGCCTGTGTTAAGGCATCGCATCATCCTGTCGCCGGAAAAAGAAATGGAAGGTGCCGGAGAGAATGATGTAATCAAACAAATTATAAATTCATTAGAAATACCGCGGTAGAACAATAATATTTATCATTCAATTAAGGCACTTGCGTTCAATATATTTTAATAATATCGTGTATTATATAGGAGTAGTAGCAGCAACCCTTTACATGGCCAGTTATTTTTATGAGCCTTTGTACGGTATGGGTTCGCTTATTTTGCTGTTATTATTGGCTGCAGTTATGGTAGATATGCTTTTATTGTTTTTTAAAAAAAGAGCAATAACAGCCAGCCGCACTGTTTCCGAACGTTTTGGAATAGGAGATGATAATAAAATAGTGCTCCATCTTTTAAACAAGTACTCATTTAAAGTAAATGCCAAAGTAATTGACGAAATTCCTGTTCAGTTTCAGGATAGAGGTTGGGAACGTACAGTTACAATGCCGCCGGGAAAAGTAACTAGCATTGAATATACTTTAAAACCGCTAACACGCGGCACTTATATTTTTGAAAATATAAATGTGTTTATTTCCGGACCGCTAAAACTTGTAAAAAGAAAATTCGTAACGCCGGCAACAAAGTTTGTAAAAGTATATCCATCGTTTATTCAAATGCGGCGTTTTCAGCTATTAGCAGTAGGAAACCGGCTACAGGAAGTAGGAGTAAAACGCACCCGAAAGTTGGGGCACAGCATGGAATTTGAACAAATAAAAGAATATGTTCGGGGCGATGATTATCGTACCATTAACTGGAAAGCAACTGGAAGAAAAGGAAACTTGATGGTAAATAATTATACCGATGAAAAAAGTCAGCAGGTATATTGTGTTATCAATAAAGGCCGGGTTATGAAGATGCCTTTTGAGGGCATGACTTTGTTAGACTACTCAATTAATGCATCCATCGTACTTTCAAATATTGCCATAGAGAAACAGGACAAGGCCGGATTGATAACTTTTGCCGAAAAACAAGACAGCTTTATACAGGCCGATAAAAAACCCGGTCAAATGAGTTTATTGTTAGAAACATTGTACAAACAGGAAACTCGTTTTTTAGAAGCTGATTATGAAAAGTTATATGCAGTCATTCGTAATAAAATTACTAACAGAAGCTTGATTGTTTTATTTACCAATTTTGAATCTATAGAAAGCTTGCAAAGAGAAATGCCCGCACTTAAACGAATAGCTCATTACCATTTGCTGATGTTGGTGATTTTTGAAAATACAGCAATCAAAACGTTGATGCAAAATAAAACCAGCAATCTTGAAGAAATTTATATTAAAACAATTGCCGAGAAATACGCTTTTGAAAAAAAACAAATGATTAGGGAGTTGCAGCGTAACGGGATATTGGCTATTTTAACTACACCCCAAAACCTCACCGTTAATACCATCAATAAATATCTGGAACTAAAAAACAGGTCAAGGATTTAATGTTGCCGAAGCCGGTTATTTTAAAATTTGTAAAAACACCCAAACTGCCGGAACGGCAATTAGTAATGAGTCAAATCTGTCTAAAAAGCCACCATGCCCCGGCATGATTTTTCCACTATCCTTTACGCCTGCCATGCGTTTTATTTTCGATTCTAATAAATCGCCCAAAGTTCCAAAAACAGCCACCAACACAGATATGCCTAAAAGCACCTGCCAGTGAAACCAGGGTTTTAAAATAAATACTAAAGCCAGTACACACAAAATCATACCGCCTGCCGTTCCTTCAATTGTTTTTTTAGGTGAAATTTTTGAAAACGGCGTTTTGCCAATAGCCGATCCTACAAGGTAAGCCATTGTATCGTTAATCCAAATGGCAACAATAATAAGAAGAGGAATATAAAAACCATTCCCTTGTTTAAATAGCAGTTCCCCACTTGTTAGTACCGGAATATCTTCTGAAAGCCTGAGGTGGAATAATAAGCCCAAGCTAAGGGATATATATAGGATACCAGCGGCCAGTGTGGCAATGGCCATACTGCCCACTTTATATTTCTTAAAAATACCCATCAGCACCAATACGGCTCCTGCCAATAAAAAAGATAATGAAAAACTGTCTTTAACAGAGTAATAATTGAGCATAAAACCATTACTAAACAACAACACTACATGAAACCCTATTAAGGCAAACCCCCAAACAATATACGGATGAATATAGGTAGAATGTATTTTCCCAATCAGTTTCCCATACTCGTACCAACAGCCAAAATGTATTATAACAATTAAAATAAAAAAGCTCCACTCGTTGTACAGCATTCCTGCCATCATTACAGCCACAAATATCAGTGCTGTAAAAGCTCTTGTCCAAAACGTTTGCCAGTTAAATGCCATTAATAGTTTTTGTTTTGTTAGTTATGTGCCTAAACCTTACAAAAAGTAGTATAATAAAAGGGATGGATAATAATCCCCAATAGCTGCCATCCTTATCACTCATCAACTCTGCCATAGTTTTACCATTTGATTTTTGCACGTACATTACAACAATGGCCGTTGCGTTATTAATGAAATGAGCAATAATGGGTAGCCATAATTTACCACTATACTGGTATAAAAGCCCCAGCACGATACCTAAAAAAAATCTTGATAAAAAACCATAAGCCGAAAAATGAACGATACTAAAAATAAAACTTACCACTAAAATGGATAGCCAGAATTTATGCGTACTTCTATATAAATAATTTTGTAATCCGCCTCTAAAAAGGGTTTCCTCGCAAACAGCCGGTAATAGCCCAAGCACAATTATGGAAACAAATAATTCAAAGGGGTTATCAAGATTAATAATGTTAGCCGCAGTTTCTAAATAATTATTTTCAAGCCTTGTAAAAAATTCTTGTAAGTATGTAGGAAAGGGAATCTGATAACTGAGGTAGGCTAATGCACCGTTTAAAGCAAGTCCCAATGCAATGATGCCAATAGTGAGCAATACCTCTCTAATAGAAGGTTTTCCGGTAAACCCAATTAGCTTAAAAGGGCGTTTACTTAATAAGGCAGCTCCAAAAATTGTAGGTAATAAAAATCCAAAAATGGCCGAAATACTTTGCATTACCTGCAACTCTCTAAAGTAAGCCGGATTACCCATAATATCCTGTATAGCGGTAATGCTTTTTCCACTCATAAGCATTATAATAGGAATTGAAAGAAAACTTCCTACCATAATGCCGCCAATAGCTAATGCAATTAGCATAAAAAATCCTGCGGAGTAAGATATTCCTTTATCACTTAATTCCTTCATAATGCTTAAATTTTCTCACCAAAAATAGGTTTTTATTATTGAACGTTTTTTAAGATTAGCTACTTTTGGTTGATTAAATATAATCTGTAGCATATAATATTCTCATTATATAATTCTCAACAATTTTTTGTAAACAAATACAATGTGTTATGTGTAAACCTGTTTCCGTTTTTAAATGCTTATTGTTGGCAATATTTCTCCTGGTGGTTGTAAATGTAAATGCGCAACGCAATACTGTTAAAGCTATAACTGCAGTAATGGCACAGCAAACCACTGCATGGAATAGCGGTAACCTGGAAGCCTTTATGCAAACTTACTGGAACAATGATTCGCTAATGTTTATAGGTAAAAATGGTGTAACGTATGGTTGGCAAAATACGTTGAATAATTATATCAAATCCTATCCGGACAAAGCGGCTATGGGTTTCTTAACTTTTAATTTGTTAAAGATTCAAAAGTTGGCAAAAACAAAATATAATGTGGTAGGTAACTGGCGGTTAAAACGTAATGCCGGAGATGTTGGCGGACACTTCACCCTTATTTTCCATAAAATAAAAGGAAAATGGCTTATAGTACAGGATCATAGCAGTTGAGCAGCTATTTTATTTCCTCAAATTCAATGTATTCGCCCACTTTTTCCTTTTTTGCATCCTTGGATGGTTCCGGCGAAGGCTGTTGCCGATTCATATAGGCTTCTTGCTGTTCCCTCATGTTCTTAAACTGCTCTTTTACTTTTTTGGTTGTAAAATATACCGGCAATACTACTCTGGAAACAAAGTAGTACATAATCCATACAAAAACAGCAATTAAAATATAGGTCATTTACTAATTATATACGTTTTACTAATATACCAAAAATAACAGATGCCGGTATAAAAAGTTGCCGGAAAAGTGCCGATAAGTGCAAAATATCGGTAAATCACCAAAACGTAAAGGTAAACACAGCTAATTTATTACCCCAAGACAATTTTTTTAAGCCCTAATATTATAATTTTTAACTTAAATATCCTACCTTTGCACCGGAAAAAGAAAAAGAGGGAACGATAGGCGTTCCCTTCTTCTTTATACATATATGACCCCGGAGCAAATAATACATACGGTACAGCAAAAATTGGAAGAGATATTATCTGCCAATACGGAACATTTTTTGGTAAATATCAGGATTAAACCCACAAATAATATTAAAGTTTATATTGATGGCGACAATGGTGTAGGTATAGATGATTTGGTAAAATATAACCGAACATTATACAAACAAATAGAAGAAGAGGGATTGTTTCCGGATGGTGATTTTTCTTTGGAGGTTTCGTCGGCAGGGTTAGACGAGTCCTTGAAATTACATCGGCAATATGTAAAAAATATTGGACGTGATGTACAGGTTACTTCATTAGAGGGAGCCATCACACAAGGAAAATTAATAAAAGTAACTGAATTGGCTATTGTAGTGGAAGAAACAAAAGGAAAAGGTAAAAAAGCAGAATCACTGCAACATGAAATCCCTTTTACCGAAATAAAAACCACTAAAATAGAAGTAAGGTTTTAACAATGTATATTATAGCAAATTAAATTTTTAAAATAAGCATGGTCTTTTATGGCAAGTATTAATTTAATTGAAGCATTTCAGGAGTTTAAAGATGCAGAAAACATCGATCGTCCTACCATGATGAAAGTGGTTGAAGATGTATTTAAAACACTACTCCGTAAGAAATATGGTAGCGATGAAAATTTTGACGTTATCGTTAATGCTGAAAAGGGCGACTTAGAAATAGTACGTCACAGGGTTATTGTAGAAGATGACGAAGTGGAAGATCCACTTGCGCAGGCTTCCCTTTCCGAAGCTATTAAATTAGAGCCCGACTATGAGGTTGGGGAAGAATTGTATGAAGAAATTGATTTGATAGACTTTGGACGCAGGGCCATTCTGGCAGCAAAACAAACCCTGGCCAGCCGCATCAGCGATCTGAAAAAAAGCATTCTGGCAAAAAAATACGAGGATCGTATTGGCGAAATTATCAGTGCCGAAGTCTATCAGGTTTGGAAAAAAGAAATATTGCTCTTAGATGAAGAAGGTAATGAGCTGATTCTTCCTAAAAGCGAACAAATACCGCAGGATTATTTCAAAAAAGGAGAAAATATTAGAGCCGTAGTTACCAGGGTTGATCTTAAAAATAACAACCCCGTAATTATTTTATCCAGAACATCTCCCGATTTTCTTGCCAAATTGCTGGAAATAGAAGTACCCGAAATTTTTGATGGTTTAATCATCATTAAAAATATTGTAAGAGAGCCGGGCGAAAGAGCCAAAGTGGCCGTAGAATCTTACGACGACCGTATTGACCCCGTAGGAGCTTGCGTAGGTATGAAAGGAAGCCGTATTCATGGTATTGTTAGAGAATTGAAAAATGAAAATATTGATGTAATTAACTGGACGGCTAATACCCAGCTTCTTATACAACGTTCTTTAACACCGGCAAAAATCAGCAGCATGAGCCTCGATCTGGAGGGCAAACATGCCAGCATTTTCTTAAAACCCGATCAGGTATCGCTGGCCATTGGTAAAAGAGGCGTAAATATTAAATTAGCATCCGAACTAACGGGTTTTGAATTGGATGTATATAGAGATAGTGAAGACGAAGAACAGGAATTTGACGTAGATTTGGAAGAATTTACAGATGAGATTGACGAGTGGGTAATTGATGCATTAAAAAAGATTGGATGCGATACAGCACGCAGTGTAATGAGAATGTCTCCAACTGAATTAGAAAAACGTGCCGACCTTGAAAAAGAAACCGTAGATGATGTGAGAAGAATATTACAGGAAGAACTCGAAAGAGAATAATTAAACAGTTGGTAAAAACAATATAACAACCGACTAAAAAATAACAGATATTATTTTGTGCAGAAGGGTAAAATAAAGTGAGACGCAAAAAAATTTATGGCAGAAAAGAAACTTCCAAGATTATTAGCAGCGGCCAAAGAATTTAATATTGGTCAGGATACGCTTATTGACTTTTTAGAAGGTAAAGGTTTTTCGCGCGACGATTTAAAACCTACCTCTAAGCTTACCGAGCCAATGTACTCGGCATTACAGCAGGCTTTTCAAAGTGATAAAGCCGCCAAAGAAAAAAGCGATCAGGTAGAACTGGTTAAAAACATCGGTGGCGAATCGCGCAAGCGTAAAGAGGAAGAAGAAACGCCTGAAGTAGAACAAAAACCTCAGGCAGAACCGGTAATTGCAGATCCGGAACCGGAGCCGCAACCCCTTCCCGATCCGATTATTGAAGCCGAGCCGGAGCCACAGCCGGAACTTGTTGCCCAACCGGAACCTGTAGTTGTTGAACCACAGCCCGAAGAAAAAATTGAAGAACCGGCCACACCCGTAGTAGAGGAAACTCCGGCAGAACCGGAAATAAAAGCAACAAAGACGGTAGAAATTGAAGGCCCTAAAGTATTGGACAAAATAGACCTTTCGGCAATAGACTCCTCTACCAGACCCAAAAAAGGAGCTAAAAAACAAACCCCGGCCAAAGAGAAACAAGTCCCTGTGGCCAAAAAAGAGGCACCTAAGCAGGAGCCTAAGAAAGTGGCTGCCGAAAAACCTGTTAAACAACAGGAAACAAAACCAGAAGAGCCTGAAATGATAAAAATAGCTGCCGAAAAAATTGAAGGCCCTAAAATATTGGGTAAAATAGAATTACCTGTAGATAATGATACCCGACCTAAGCGCGATGAAAAACGCAAACGTAAACGTATCCCTATTGAAAAGAAAGCTGTAAAACCCGATCCCGGAGCCAGAAAAGGCGGTGGGTTTAATAAAGGAGGACAAAGAGATCATAGAGGTCGCGGCCACCACCATCATCGCGAAGAAAAACAAATCGACGAAAAAGAAATTCAAGAAAAAATACGGGAAACACAGGCCAAACTGGCCGGCGGTGGCGGTAATAAGCAAAAATCTATGCGAGCCAAAGCCCGTAGAGAAAGAAGAAATGAGGCCGAAGAGGCTATGATGGAGGGCGAGCAGGATAAAATATTGCATGTAACAGAGTTTATCAGTGTAAGCGAATTAGCCAGTTTGATGAACGTAAGTTTTGCAGACGTTATCAGTAAATGTATGGGCTTAGGTATCATGGTATCTATTAACCAACGCTTAGATGCCGAGGTAATTGAATTAGTAGCCAGTGAGTTTGATTATGAGGTAGAATTTATTGATATGGAGAAGCAAATGGAAATGGAAGAAGTTGAAGAAGAAGAAGATGATGAAGACTCCTTGGTTCCACGCAGCCCAATTGTAACCATCATGGGGCACGTAGATCATGGTAAAACATCTTTGTTAGATTATATCCGAAACGCCAATGTAGTAGCCGGTGAGGCTGGGGGTATTACCCAGCACATTGGAGCATAGAGAGTAGCGGTAGAGGATGGAAAAGAGATTACTTTCTTAGATACGCCGGGACACGAAGCCTTTACTGCCATGCGTGCCCGTGGTGCTAAGGTTACCGATATTGCCGTAATTGTGGTAGCTGCCGATGATGCCGTGATGCCACAAACCCGCGAAGCCATCAGCCACGCACAGGCAGCCGGTGTGCCTATGATTTTTGCCGTAAACAAAATTGATAAAGACGGAGCCAATCCGCAAAAAATATATGAGCAATTATCGCAAATGAATATTTTGGTAGAAGAGTGGGGCGGCAAATTCCAAAGTCAGGAGTTATCTGCCAAACAAGGCCTCAATATTGATAAATTGCTTGAAAAGATATTATTAGAAGCAGAATTACTTGATTTAAAAGCTAACCCCGAAAGGGAAGCTACCGGTACTATTCTGGAAGCTACGCTTGATAAAGGTCGTGGTTATGTAGCCACCTTGTTGGTTGAAAACGGAACGCTAAAAGCAGGCGATTTGGTAGTAAGCGGCCAGTATTACGGACGTGTAAAAGCCATGTTTAACGAGCGTAATAAAAAGCAGGATAATGCTGGTCCATCAGCTCCGGCTGTTATTTTAGGATTGAACGGTGCTCCGCAGGCCGGTGAAAAATTTAAAGTTTATGAAGACGAATCGGAAGCTAAAGATATAGCTAACCGCCGTGCTCAAATTTTGCGCGAGCAGGGTATGCGTACTAAAAAACATATTACACTTGATGAAATTGGCCGCCGTCTGGCATTAGGTAACTTTAAAGAACTCAACGTAATTATTAAAGGAGATGTGGACGGTTCTGTGGAGGCTTTAAGCGATTCTTTACAAAAACTTTCTACCGAAGAAATAGTGGTAAATGTAATCCACAAAGGCGTAGGACAAATTAACGAAAGTGATATTGTGTTGGCCGAAGCATCCGATGCCATTGTAATAGCCTTTAACGTAAGGCCTTCTCTTCAGGCTTCTAAATTGGCCGAAAATGCCGGTATAGAAATTAAGATGTACTCTATTATCTACAATGCCATCGAAGAAGTGAAGAGTGCCATGGAAGGATTAATGGAGCCTGCAGTGAAAGAAAAAATCATTGGCAATGTTGAAATAAAAGAAGTGTTTAAATTTGATAAAGCCGTAGTTGCCGGTTGTCAGGTTATTGATGGAAGAATTAAACGCGATTCTAAAATAAGGCTGATTCGTGATGGTATCGTTGTATATCCGGTAGGAGAAGGTACCGTAGCAGAACTTGGCTCTTTAAAACGCTTTAAGGATGATGTAAAAGACGTTACTGCCGGTATGGAGTGCGGATTGACGATTAAAAACTACGCCGATCTTAAAGTAGGCGATGTAGTGGAAGCTTACGAGCTGGAAGAAGTAAAAAGAACATTATAGGCAATTCGGTATCGTTGTAGTGAATTGTCATAGTGCGACAAAAAAAAGGAAATTAAGCCTGCCTACGGTAAACAGGTTCTTTGAAATGACATTTTAATCTTAATCGTCATTCCGATTCCTTCCCGAAAGCATTCGGGATCGGAAGAGGAATCTTCTAAAAATTGAGGAGTTTTCTCATTCCGCTTCGCTTCATTCGAAATGACGAATGATTTTTAGAGTGTTCATTATCAAATAATTAGACTACTTGTCATTAACAGCCTGTCGAATCATGGCAAGGGAATGAAAGTACATTACAATTCCAAGTTATTAGTAACTTCAAACTTTTGTTAAATTAACATTTTCATAAACAATAATTATCAGCCTCGGGTTAATTTTGAATCTATGGTACAGTTGAAAAATATTATTACAATACTTTGTCTTTTTGTTGCAGCAGCTTCCTACGCGCAGGGCGGGCAGGCACATAAAGTAGTTGTTGATAAAATTGTTGCCGTTGTAGGCGATAAAATTGTTTTGCAAAGCGATGTGCAAAATGCTTTGGCAGATGCTGAGCGCGCCGGTGAAAAGCTGCCCCCCAGTGCCGGTTGTATGGTGTTAGAGCAATCTATGTTACAAAAAATACTTGCCTTGCAGGCCGCAAAAGATTCCTTACCCGTTTCTGAGGAAGATATTGAAGGAGAGCTTGACATGAGAGCCCGTAACTGGATTAATCAGTTTGGTAGCGTAAGTGCTGTAGAAGAAATTGCCGGCAAGACTATATATCAAATAAAAGATGATGCACGTCCGCAAATTAGAGAGCAAATGCAGGCCAATAACATGAAGCGTAAGATAGTAGAAAACGTACATATAACCCCCACAGAAGTACAGGCCTATTTTAATAAAATACCTACCGATAGTTTACCTTTCTTAGAGTCTGAATTAGAAATTGGTCAAATTGTACTATTGCCTAAAGCAGCCAAAGAAGTGGAGGATTATATTTACAACGAAATGCTGAATTATAAAAAGCAAATCGAAAGTGGGCAAACCTCTTTTGAAGCATTAGCAAGGCGGGTATCGGAAGATCCCGGCAGTAAAGAAAGAGGCGGTGCTTATGAAATTAACCGTAGCGACAAGGCTACTTGGGATCCCGTATTTTTACAAACCTCTTTCCGGTTAAAAGCCGGAGAAATATCCATGCCCGTAAAATCGAACCGTTTTGGCTATTTCCTTATTCAGCAAGATGACAGGCGGGGTGATAATGCTAAGATTAAAATGATTTTGCGCATTCCTCCTGTAACCAATACCGAAATTGATGCGGCTAAAGCCAAATTAGATAGTGTAAAAACTGAAATCGCAGATGGAAAAATCAATTTTAAAGATGCTGCCTATAAATATAGTGATGACGAAATGGTAAAAAATTACGGTCCTTTTATTCTAAACAGAGATGGGTCAAGTTTTGTTCCTATTGATGGATTAGATAAGGAAATGGTAGGTACTATTAGCAGTATGAAGGTAGGCGATATTTCTCAGCCCGTAGCCTATACCAATGAGCAAGGCAAAAGAGGGGTAAGGTTGGTTTACTTAAAATCCCGTACAGAACCCCACCGGATGAACATGAAGGACGATTATGTAAAACTTTCCGAAGGTGCTTTAGAAGAAAAAAGGGCTAAAGAGTTGGATAACTGGCTGACAAAAAAAATTCCTAGTTATTATATTTTGGTCGATAAAGATGCTGCCGGCCAATGTCCCGGGCTACAAAAATATCATACCACCCAAAATAGCGGGTTCTAAATAAAAAATATTATTACGTAAAAAGCGGTTGATTGTTCAGCCGCTTTTTTAGTGTGTTTTTGGGTAAGGTTCATACAGTGGGCATTTTTAATTGTCGTATCGTTACGTCAACTAAAAAGAGAGGTTTCATCATTATAAGCAAAGAGATTTCTCTCCGCCGGTGCAAATCGGCATAACACCTAAAGGAGTGCTTTTCTAAAGCAACAATTTCAAATGCGCCCGTTCTTACATTGAGATTGCCATATACACCAAAATTTAACTACCTTTCAGCATTCAAAAAAAAATGTAAGTGAACCCCGCACAGGATAATAAACCGCACCGCAAATACATCTTTTCAAAAGCGATAGATGGTTTTTTTATGAAAGTGCATAGTGTAGCATTATTTATACTTCGTTTTTTTAAAGAACTATTTTCGTTGCCTGTTGAATTAAAAGAAACCGTTCGGCAATGTTATCTTGTTGGGGTAAAGTCATTCTCACTCATTTCACTTACAGGTTTAATTACAGGAGTGGTGTTCACTTTACAATTTCGCCCTGTAATGGTAGAGTTCAGAGCCGAAGGGTGGATTCCCGCAACTGTTGCCGTAGCAGTGGTTCGTGCCTTAGCACCTTTAGTTACTTCATTAATTTGTGCTGGTAAAGTAGCCTCCACAATTGGTGCAGAAATTGGAGCCATGCGCGTATCCCAACAAATTGATGCTATGGAAGTATCAGCGGTTAACCCTTATAAATATTTGATAGTAAGCCGTGTAGTTGCTACATCAATTATGATACCTTTATTAACAGTATATTTTGGATTGATGTGTGCTTTGGGTAGTTATTTGCAAGTACACATGGCCGACCAAACTTCTTTAGCTATTTTCGTAGATGGTTTTTTTGATAAAATTGATTTTATAGATTATACTTCGGCTGTCTTTCGGTCAACAGTTTATGGGTTTACCCTCGGTATGGTAGGTTCTTATCAAGGCTACCATACCCGTCATGGTACCGAAGGCGTGGGCAGGGCTGCCAATAGAGCGGTAGTAATTTCCTATTTTTTTCTTTTTATTGAGGAGGCCATGATAGTAAGCGGCATCAATATTTTACGAGCAATATAAAAATGAACACACTGCAACAAATAACAAATACGTCGGTGGTGGTTTCTATAAGCAAACTGCACAAATCGTTTGGGCAAAAAAAAGTATTGCGGGGTATTGATTTGCAATTGCACGACGGAGAAAATCTCGTAGTACTTGGTAGGTCAGGAACCGGTAAATCGGTACTCATTAAAATCATTTCCGGTCTTTTACAGCAGGATAGCGGCTCCGTAATGGTTCTTGGTAAAGAAATTATAAGCCTGTCAAAAAAAGAACTTAGCCGGTTAAGGCTTGATATTGGTTTTTCATTTCAAAATGGCGCTTTGTATGATAGTATGACGGTATATGATAATTTGGATTTTCCATTAAAGCGAAATGTAAAAACACTTACTGTACTGCAAAGAGAGGAAAGAATTACGGAAACACTGCGCTCCGTGGGCATGCTACATGCTGTAAACCAGTTTCCGGCAGAACTGTCTGAAGGGCAAAAAAAACGGGTAGGCATTGCCAGAACATTAATTCTGCAACCCAAAATTATGTTGTACGATGAGCCTACTGCAGGGTTGGATCCTATTACAGCCGAAGAAATTATTGAACTGATTAATGAAGTGCAGCAATCCTACAAAACCAGCTCCATCATTATTACACACGACCTTACTTGTGCCAAAGCCACCGGCAACCGGGTAATGATGATGGTAGATGGTAAAATTATAGCCAATGGCAGTTTTGAAGAAGTATTTTCATCGGACAATGAAATAATAAAATCATTTTATGATTATAATTTTGTAAACTAATGAGCAAGGGTCAAAATACACGTTCTGTAATATTAGGGGCTTTTATTATCGCAGCCATTGCCATTTTTGCGTTGGGCTTATTTGTACTGGGCGGCAAGCAACGGGCTTTTGGTAAAATAATATCCGTTAACGCCAATTTTGAAAATGTAGCCGGCCTCAAAGGCGGCAGCAATGTTTTATTTGGCGGCGTAAAAGTGGGGATGGTAGAAAGTATTGCGCTACTGCCCGGTAATAAAGTAAGGGTGGTAATGCAAATAGAGAGTGATAAGCAGGGTTTTATTGCCAAAAATGCAATGGTAAGGTTAGGTAATGATGGTTTAGTGGGTAGCAAAATAGTTGAGATTTTTGGTGGAGATAATAAACAAGGTAATATTTCCGATGGAACTGTTTTACAGTCGGAACAGGGATCTTCAATGGAAGAACTCTTTACAACCTTGCAGGCGAACAATAAAAATTTATTGACCATTACACAAAATCTGAAAGATATTTCGGAAAAAATTGTACAGGGCGAAGGAACAATTGGTAAATTGATTAACGACCCATCCATTGTAAATAATTTACAGGGCTTAGTAAATAAATTGCATATTTCTGCCAATAATGCGCAAACCCTTACTAAAGAGGTTGCCGTTTTTACATCGCAATTAGATAAGCCCGGAACAATGACGCACGATTTAATGAGCGATACTGTTATTTTTAAACGGCTTCGGTCGGCCACCCAAAAATTAGATGATTTGGCCAATAATGCACAGGGTATTGTACGGCAGTTAAATAGCTCTGCCAATAATTTAAACGATACCGAAAAGCCTGCAGGTATGATGTTGAACGATGAAAAAACAGCTGCCGATTTAAAAGAAGTGATTATGAACCTGCAAACCGGCACTATAAAATTAAACGAAACCTTAGATGCGTTACGCTATAATTTTTTCCTAAAAGGCTCTTTTAAAAAAATGGAAAAGGCAAAACAGGAGGATAACGAGGTAAGCCCTTAATGGTTTAGCTTGTCGTGGTGAGATTGCCGAACCACATCTTCTTTACGGCACACACTACAACCCATAAAACGTATCCCTCTCTTCTTAGCCTTGGCTCGTGTTTTCACGAGCAAAAAGTTTGTAATTTGGTACATGGAACACGAACCATGGCGAGGACGAAACGATACTATTGCTAGTATATAGTTTTTAACGCGTCGGTTTAAATAATTATCGCTCCGAAATCTCTTTTAATTTATCCAATGCAGCCGGATAGGTATTATTGAAATAATCTACAAAATCGTCTATCGTGTCTATATCTACCGTTACAGTGGTGATGCCATCGGTTTCTTGGTAAGAATAGTTCTCATGCCCTCCAGCCCATTTTTCAACTTGTTCGCCTGTTGTTATTTCAGTGTCGCCATCCAAAAAACCATAGTGCCGGATGGATACAAATTGTGCTGGTTGGTGTGCTTCAATTTCAGAAACCATTCCGCCTTTTTTTCCGTTTTCGTCCAGACCTACAAAATGAATTTTGTTGCCTTTGTCCCAACTTCCTTCATAAGTGGAGGTAGGATTGAATGCGGACGTCCAATACTCGTAAGTGCTTTTATTTTTTAAGCCCAACATTGTTTCGTACACTTTTTGGGATGTAGCGTTTATCTCCTTTTTAAATTGTAGTCTTTGCATTGCTGTTATTTATTGCATTTCAAATGTACACTTATTTCCTTTGCCTTGCTGCCAGTTTTTGTGCATACAGTATTGCAATGGGTCTGGTTCCTTTGCTATCCTAAGCGTCCTTCCTTAGGCCAATCACCTCGTACCAAAACCATATCGAAAGCAAGCTGCATTTTTTAGAAATCTTAGCCCCGGCTCGTGTCTCATGTTTTTAATATACCAACAAATTATAACAATGCATACTTCGACAAACCCGCCTGTGCCATTCGGGCAGGCTTAATTTCCCTTTTATTTGTGCCTCAGATGACATTTTCAGTTTTTACAACCCATAAAACGCCACCGCATTCCCACCATAAAACGCATCCCTCTCCTCTTGTGAAAAAGATTGAAAATAATCATCCACAATGCTTTTCATTTTTTGGTAGCTGCAGGAAACCAAGCACACGGGCCAGTCGCTGCCGTACATCAACCTACTCATACCAAAGGTTTCGGTTACTATATCCAGATAGGGATTAAAATCTTTAGGTTGCCAGTTTTGCCAATCGGCTTCGGTTACCATGCCGCTAATCTTGCAATACATGTTGGGTAGGTTGACAAATGCCTCCATGTCCTGCTTCCAGCCATCAATTTTCTGGTCTTTTATCAAGGGTTTGGCAATATGGTCGATCACAAATTTTTGATTGGGAAATTTTTCGGCCAGTTCTTTAGCATATTTTAATTGGTCGGGGAAAATTAAAATATCATAGGTAAAATTGTATTTGGCCAATAACGAAATACCATTCATAAACGCTGGACGCAGCATCATCTGGCGGTCGGCTTCACCTTGTAATACATGCCGGAAACCTTTCAGTTTGACGTGCTGGCTTAATTGTGCTAATTGCGCATCAATATTATCAGCGCGCAAGTCAACCCAGCCCACAACGCCTTTTACAAAATCGTTTTCGGTAGCGTTTTTTAGTTGAAAGCTATTTTCAGCAGGGGTTTGGTCGCTTTGTACCACCACACAACCGTCAAGGCCGTTTTCATCCAAAATAGGTTTTAAATCCGCGGGTAAAAAGTTGCGCCTTATCGCACTCATATCGTCAGTAATCCAAGCATCTCTTACCGGATTATAATTCCAAAAATGCTGGTGCGCATCAATTTTCAGCATAAGCTCTTGCCGTTTGTTTTGAGGAGCCTAAACCTTCAATTCCCAGTTCTACTACATCGCCGGGTTTTAAATACCAAGGTTCGGGTTTCATACCCAAGCCTACGCCTGCCGGTGTTCCGGTTGAAATTACATCGCCGGGTAAAAGGGTCATAAACTGGCTAAGGTGGCTGATAACTTGTTGTATATTGAAAATAAAATCGGAGGTGGTAGAGTTCTGTACCATATTCCCGTTAACCTTTAACCAAAGGTTTAAATTGTTGGGGTTGGCAATTTCGTCTTTGGTGGCCAGGAATGGCCCTAACGGTGCAAAGGTATCGCAGCTCTTACCTTTTACCCACTGTCCGCCGCGCTCTATTTGAAATTCCCGCTCGCTGTAATCGTTATGTAAAGCATATCCCGCTACATAATCCAACGCATTTTGTTCCTCCACATAAGCACATTTTTTGCCAATAACGACGGCAAGTTCTACTTCCCAATCGGTTTTTTGAGAGTTTTTAGGGATCACTACATCATCATTGGGGCCACATAAAGCTGTGGTAGCTTTAAAAAAAATAATGGGTTCTTTGGGTATAGGCGCATTGGTTTCTTTAGCGTGCAACGCATAGTTTAAACCAATACAAATAATTTTAGACGGACGTGCCACCGGGCTGTCAAGCCTTTCATTATTACTTATTACGGGCAAATTGGCTTTGTTCTCGGCAATAAAATTTTGCAATCTTTCCAAGCCGTTATTTTCAAAAAAACTTTCGTTATAATCTTCGCCAAAGGCAGAAGTGTCAAAGCGTGTATCGTCAATAATTACACCGGTTTTAATATTGCCGGGTTGTCCGTATCTAATTAATTTCATTTTTATATTTTATAATTTGGAATATTGATTGGTAAAGGTTTTGTCAGTTGCTATTAATTGTTGAGTTTAATAAATCCGCCGTCAATAGGATAATCCGTTCCTGTAATAAAGGATGCCGCATCGCTGCATAAATACAAAATAAGGCCGGCTATTTCTTCCGGTTTGGCCATTCGGCCAATGGGCTGGGTTTTAGAGAGGGCTTCAAACATTTCTTTTTCCTTACCGGGATAGTTTTTGGCCAAAAAACCATCTACAAAAGGAGTGTGAACCCTTGCCGGTGAAATACAGTTGCACCGGATGTTATCATGAATATAATCCTTTGCAACAGAGAGGGTCATAGCCAATACTGCTCCTTTGCTCATAGAGTAGGCAAAACGGTCGTTAAGCCCCACACTGGAGGCAATAGATGCAAGATTCAGGATTACACCTCCATTACTTTTTTTCATAATGGGAATAGCGGCATAAATAGTATTGTAAACACCTTTTACATTTACCTGATATACCCTGTCAAAATCCTCACTGTTGGTAGTATCGGCCTTGCCAATATGCGAAATACCCGCACTGTTTACTAAAATATCTAATACATTTAAGGTTGAAAATCCTTCAACTACATCTTTTTGCTGGCTCACGTTTACAACAATACAGTCTGCTTTTCCGCCCGAATTTGTAATTTCTTCAACCGTTTGTGTAGCTGCGGTTTCATTTAAATCGGCTACAATTACATGAGCACCGGCTTTTGCAAAAAGCAAACATACAGCCTTGCCTATACCGCTGCCTCCACCGGTAATGAGCGCTACTTTGTTAGTAAGTTCAAACATTTAACTATTATTTTATATGAAAAAGGATGTGGGAGCAATTTACTATGTTTTTGTTAAACACCATATTTTATATATGATAGATTGAAAGAAAATTATTGTACCCGGTTTTGTGAATGGCAGTTATAAAGTTTTAGTTGGTAATAAATGGCTGTACCTCTATTTTTGTAGTCCTAAAAATAAAAAACTTATAACCAATGGTTGATGTAATACTGGGGCTCCAATGGGGTGATGAAGGCAAAGGCAAGATTGTAGATTATTTTGCGAAGGACTATGATGTAGTGGCACGTTTTCAGGGTGGTCCCAATGCGGGACATACTTTGTATAAAAACGGTAAGAAATTAGTGTTGCACCAAATTCCATCCGGCATTTTTTATCAGGATAAATTAAACCTGATAGGCAATGGAGTAGTGTTAGACCCTATTACTTTAAAAAAGGAATGTGATAATGTATCGGCGTTTGGAATAGATTTGAAAAAAAATCTATTTATTTCAGAACGTACCAATATCATTGTGCCTACACACCGTGCTTTAGACAAAGCATCGGAATTAGCCAAGGGTAAAGAAAAAATCGGCTCTACTTTAAAAGGAATTGGCCCGGCTTATATGGATAAAACAGGACGTAATGCGCTACGCTTGGGCGATATAATAAGTGGAAACTTTGAAGATGCTTACAATAAATTAAAAGAAAAGCATCAGGTGCTGTTGGATACGTACAAGTTTACAGAGGATATAAGCGAGGATGAAAAAGTGTTTTTTGAAGCTATCGAATTTATAAAAACACTAAACATTGTAAACGGAGAATACTTTATTAATCAGCAAATATCAAATGGAAAGAAGATTTTGGCCGAAGGAGCGCAGGGAACCATGTTGGATGTGGATTTTGGAACTTTCCCTTTTGTAACATCCTCTAATACTGTATCTGCAGGGGTGTGCAGCGGTTTGGGTATTGCCCCACAACATATAAAAGAAGTAATTGGTATTACAAAAGCTTATTGCACCCGTGTGGGAGGTGGTCCGTTTCCTACCGAACTGGAAAATGAAGACGGGCAAAAACTGCGTGATATTGGGAAAGAGTACGGTGCAACTACCGGCAGGCCACGCCGTTGCGGATGGATGGATTTGATTGCTTTACGATATGCCTGTATGATTGACGGCGTTACTAAAATTGTAATGACAAAAGCCGATGTACTGGATGAGTTTGAAGCGTTAAACGTATGCACAGCCTATCAATACGATGGCGAAGAACATACACAAATGCCTTTCCGATTGGATAACATGGGTATTAAGCCGGTATATAAAAGTTTTGAAGGATGGCATACTAACATTAGTGAAATCCAAACTTTTGAAACCCTGCCGGAGAAAATGAAAGAATACATTGCATTCATTAACAACTTTTTGGGGGTTAATGTACAATTTATTTCCAATGGACCGGAAAGGGAGCAATTAATTGTGGTATAATTTTTTTCAAAAAAAATTTGGAAGTTTAAAAAATTCGCATAAAATTTACACTTTAAATTTTTAACCATGGCCAAGGCAGCTAAATCAGGTAATACAGGAAAACAACAATCAAAAAAACCATCGTCAAAATCAAAAAAAGAAGAGGAATTTGATGATGAAGAAGAAGACTTTTTGGATGAAGATGATACTTCCAAAAAGAAAGGAAAAACAGCATCAAAAAAACCAAAGAAGGACTATGATGACGATGATGATGATCTTGACGATGATGAAAGTGATGATTGGGATAAAGTAGAAGAAGAGGAAGACTGGGATAAAGATTTTGATGAATTTGATTTACCAAAATCAAAAGGCAAAAGTAGTGGACGCTCAAAATCAAAAAAGTCATATGATGATGACGATGACTTTAAAGTTGATGATGATTTTAGCGACCTTTTTGATAATGGTGATGATGATGATTTCAATGATGATGATGATTTTTAATACAAATCCCATACCATATAATTCCTAACAATTAGTAATTGACCCAAACAAAAACATTCGGGTTACACCATTATGGTGAAATAAAAGCGAAGGTGTTGAATTGGTTACAACAGTTCAACACTTTTTGCTTTTTAGACAGTAACCTGTACGAACACAAAACCAAAACCCACGAAATCTTAATTGGAGCCGGTATAAAACGCAGGTTTGAAAATTCCGGTTCAGAAACTTTATTAAGATTACAGCATTTTATCGATGAAAAAAAATCATGGTTATTTGGACATTTGGCTTACGAACTGCCAACCAGCGAACATGCATCTAAACCGGAATTGGAAGATAAGCTGTTATTTAGTGATGCCTGTTTTTTTGAGCCCTCCGTTGTGTTGCACATCAAACAGCAGGAGTTAAAGATTGTTGCTCAAAACCCTGACAGTATTTATGAGCAGATTATGAATGCGCAACCTGTAAAAAACAATTTACAAACTCATCCTATAGAAGTACAGCAAAGGCTTACGAGGCAGGCATACATCAACATTGTACAACAGTTGCAGCAGCATATTCACCGTGGCGATTGTTACGAAATTAATTTTTGTCAGGAGTTTTTTGCCGAAAATGCCTTTGCCAATCCGTTTGATTTGTTTGAAAAACTAAATAAGGTATCGCCCAATCCTTTTTCGGCTCTATACCGTATTGATGATAAATGGCTGCTTTGCGCCAGTCCCGAAAGGTTTTTGCAGAAAAAAGGCCGCCATATTATCAGCCAGCCAATAAAAGGAACATGGCCGCGAAAAAGCCGCAATCAGAAGAGTATAAAACAAGAAAAGCAGCAATTGTTAAACAGTGCCAAAGAAAAAGCAGAGAATGTAATGGTGGTAGATTTGGTTCGGAATGACCTTTCCAGAATTTGCCGGCAAGGAACCGTACAAGTAGATGAACTATTTGGGATTTACAGCTTTCCGCAGGTACATCAAATGATATCTACCGTTAGTGGAGAATTAACAGCGGATACAACCTTTACCAATATTATCAATGCTACCTTTCCTATGGGCTCTATGACGGGGGCTCCAAAGGTGAATGTAATGCGCTTGGTTGACAAATACGAAACCGGAAAGCGCGGTATTTTTTCCGGAACCCTGGGCTATATAAATCCTGATGGGGATTTTGATTTTAATGTAGTTATCCGTAGCCTAATGTATAACCAAACAACGAAATACCTGTCATTTATGGCGGGTAGCGGTATTACCATTTATGCTGATGCAGAAAAAGAGTGGGAAGAATGTATGGTAAAAGCAAAAGCAATACGGAAAATATTACAGTAAAATTATCGCAAAAAAATGCAACTATTTTTAATGGCCCATTTAGGGTGTATTTCAAATTTTCGCTTAGTATAAGTAGTATCTGTTTGAGTCATTTCGAGCGCAGCGAGAAATCTCTTCATATTAGTAATGAGATGTCTCTTCCGAACGCTTTCGGAATCGACATGACGATGCGAAAATTTGAAATGCGCCCCCATTTAGGTGGGTATTAATTGTAGGATAGCACAAATTTGTTAGCAAAGCTATTATGCCAAGCCATATGCACCTGTAAAAAATAAAAATTTTTATATATGCTTTATGGAAATATTTTTATGCGGGTTCTTAGTAGCAAAATCAAAAATATATGGCAGCTATTAATACACCAATGGCCCAAACAGGCTGCAGGAAAGGGTTTGCCCAAAATGTAAAGAAAGCAAACCTGAAGGTTGATATGACTCCGATGGTAGATTTAGGTTTCCTACTGATTACTTTTTTCATTTTTACTACCAGTATGAATACCCCTAAAACAATGAATTTGTTAATGCCGAAAGATGAAGGAGGACATACCAATACAGCCGAGTCCGGGGCACTCACTATCCTCATAAGTGCTAACAGCCATTTATATTTTTATAATGGGCTTTTAAAGACAGACGGGTCTAATATAATCCCAACAAATTTTTCTGAAATTAGAAAAGTAATTATTCGTAAAAAACAAAGTGTAATAGCAGCTTATACTCCCAATGCGGATTGTGAAGCAAAAGCTGTAGCTAATCATCAATCCATTGAAGATTGCCAACAACAAAATATGATGGTTCTTATAAAACCGGATGAGCATGCAGATTATAATAGCATTGTAAATATGCTGGATGAAATGACTATTAATAAAATTGCCAGATATGCTTTGCTGGAAGCCAACAAAGAGGAATTGAAATTCATGCACTAACAATATGTTCCGGAAATAAATTTTAGCAATAACCGCTGGTAATTGTAATAAATTATCTGCCTGTTTTTAAATGCCAAAAGGCTTAAGAGGCTTGTTATGCCTTGTTCAATCACTTACACTCACCAAAAAAATAAAAATATGGAAAAGACAAAAATTCTCACTGCCAGCTTTATGGATATTCTATTTGACGGAAGAAATAAAGCCTACGGGGCTTACGAATTAAGAACCACTTATGACAAGCGTATGCTAAAAGCAATTGCCATTACTACCTGTTTTGTACTGGCCGTTGTATGTGTAGTTTATATCAAAAATACGTTTGCTGCAAACAATAAAAGTGAATTTAGAAGTGTAGAACACACCATTGTAGATATTAAAGCCATTGATGAAAAACCGGAACCCGAAAAGCTACCACCCCCGCCAGTTACAAAACCGATTGATGTACCCAAAGTGCAAACCGTAAAATTAACTACCCCTGTAGTTGTAGATAATAAAGATGTGGTAGAACCACCGCCTACTCAAAGTGAGTTGGCCGAGGCCAGAATAGGGACTATTACTCAGGCAGGTGTAAAAGATGCTTCCTTTGTTTTGCCAATCGAATCAATTGACAATGACAAGGGGATCATTTTGGTAAAAAAGCCCGACCCTGATGAAAATATTATAGTAAGAGATGTGAATATTGAAGCCTCTTATTTTGGTGGAAACGCTGCCTGGATAAGGTTCCTTGAAAGAAACTTACGGGGAGAAGTACCTGTAGAAAAAGGTGCGTCGCCCAACAGTTATAAAGTTATTATAGAGTTTGTGGTAGATGTAGATGGCACTGTTAGCCAAATAAAACCACTCACATCACTTGGATATGGTATGGAAGAAGAGGCTATGCGTGTGATAAAAAAATCGGGTAAATGGAAACCGGCCGTATTAAAGGGCAGAGAAGTAAAAGCCTACCGCAAACAACCCATTACCTTCAGGGTTTTAGACCAATAGTGTTTCTCATTATCAGTTGTAAGCTATTTTTGTTAGGGAATGATGATTCCACTTAGGGTCATCATTTATTTTTTAAAAAACCATAAAGTATTACCTATTTTCGCAGCAAAAATTAATTAATGACATTACATAAAGAAGGAAAAACAACAATTATAATAGCTCTAATACTTTTTTTGGCGATTAATTTCATCAGTTGGAAAATTTTATGGGCGGATTATTCCATAATTTTTTACTTCCTGTTATTAGTTACAGCCGTTTTATTGTTTTTAATTTTCTTTTTCTTTCGTATTCCTGAAAGAAAGTTAACCGTAGATGCTCAGGCCATTGTTGCCCCCTGCGATGGTAAGGTTGTTGTGATAGAAGAAGTACAGGCTGATGAATATTTCCCCGACAAACGCTTACAGGTTTCTATATTTATGAGTCCGTTAAATGTACACGTAAATCTTAACCCGGTTAGCGGAGTAGTAGTGTATAACCAATATCATAAAGGCAAATACTTAGTGGCTTGGCATCCTAAATCATCTACCGAAAACGAAAGGCATACCAATGTATTTAAAACCGGTGATGGTAAAGAAGTACTAACCAAACAAATTGCCGGTGCAATGGCAAAAAGAATTGTAAACTATAACGAGGTGGGTAAGCAGGTACAACAGTCCGGAGAAATGGGTTTTATTAAATTCGGCTCCCGTGTAGATTTGTTTTTACCATTAGATGTTGACATTAAAGTTAAAATAGGCGATATTACCAAAGGCGGCGTAACTGTTGTGGCCAATTGGTGATACTATTTTAATACGCTGATGATTTTCACAAAATGCTTTTCATAATATCCGCTTAAGGTACTTATAATAACTCCTTTGCTGGTAGATGCATGTATAAAAGAAATAGCTTCTCCCGCTTTAGTAACGATACCAATATGCCCAATCTTTTCGGGTTCGTTAGCTGTAAATAAAATTAAATCGCCTGGCTGTGCTTTATTTATGGTTACCTCATTTCCTACATTTTCATAGCTGTAAGATGTGCGAGGTGCCTTTATATTAAAATGGTTAAAAACATATAGCAGGAATCCCGAACAATCAAAGCCTTTTGCCGGTTCGGCTGAGCCGTATAAATAAGGAACCCCCAGAAATTTTTCGGAATAGTTTACAAATTCTTTCCGGTTGATATTTACCGAACCGTTTTTTAAAAGAACATTGTTTGCTGCTTGTCCTTTTTGCGTTTTCGGTTGCGTTTTTTCAGAACTGACAGCTGATAATACATTTGTTTTAGTACTTTTTTTTCTAACAGCACAAGAAAAAAATAACAAACTAATAACCAGTATTAATAAATAACGAATTTGCATTAAATCAAAATTAGTCTATATTGTTTGTTCTAACGGTATTTCAACAAAGTTCCTAAAGCATTATACAAAATTTAGTAGAACACTTTCTTTGTGTACAGGATAAAACTTTGAAAGTTCTTGTGGTTATCAGGAACAAATTATACGAAACGTATTTGTAAAACAGACCAATTATACTTCGTATTATGCTCCCGGAAACATTCAGGATGATAGTCGTTTAGACCAATTACATTGGTTTATCTCTTTCCTGCAATTTTATTTATAAAGTTTTTGAAAGGCAGTTTGTTGTATATTGTAAATAGTTGTTTTCTACTCCAAGATTTTAACCTGTAGTTATTATCATTATAAAATAAAATTTTTTGTAAATAAGGTCGCACAACCTCTTCGTGTTTAAATTCGATCCACTCACCCGGATAGTGGTCTTTTATGTTCAGTTCTGTCTTTTTAGCACCGTCAAACACATAATGCGGTCTTATTACAGTTTTATTTTTAGGATCAGCCAGATAGGCTCCCCACCAGCTGAAAGTGCTGTTTGAAATAATAAAATTTGAAAACATACTCATAAAGCATAGCTGTTCTATAGAGTTATATTTGTCGGAATAGCATACGGAAACTGTTTTCAGTTTTCCAAACATCTTTTTGCACCACTTAAAATCGTCTGTAAAAATCACTATATCATAGTCGGGAAAAAATTTGCAATAGGCATCAAAGTAATATTCAAACGGTAGCAAATAATGATTAGGATTGGTAATGAAATCTCCCCGACGAACGGAAATGGCTACGGTTTTTACAGTAATCACATTTTTTTGCTCATCTCTAATACGATTATAAAGGCTCGGTTCAAAGGTTAGCATTTTTCGAACTGCAGCTTCATGCGGTTTCCAGTATTTTTTAATTAAAAATGAATTACAAGTTTATAGCGGTTGGTGTATTTCTGCTATTAGTGGTATGCTTCAACAGGAAATCGCTTAAAATATCGATAATGATTATTTTAAATGCTTAGTAATATGCGCTAACAGCAATGGGGTTTATGGTTAAGTTGTTGTCAACTTTACAGAAGGCAGCTATCATTGATTTTGAGGAGATCCTCTTTGATGTTGAATAGATGTTCTCTTTAATGCACTCCATCAAACCATAATAATGCTCTTAGATATTCCTCATTATGTTAGGTTGATAAAAAAAAGCCCGACATTACTGCCGGGCTTTTTTTTGAGTTTCATAGGTTGTTAAAATTTATATCCTATTGTAATCATTATATTTCTGGGAGGAATAGGGTTGATGCTGTAATTTTCGTGTACATAATAGTTAT
>JBKEEB010000015.1:0-2434 GCA_047975735.1 Niabella sp. | reverse complement strand
TAGCGACCGCTATTTCCAAGACCCTGAAGATGATGTAAAGAAATTTGTACCCGAAGGTATTGAAGGCCGGGTGGCATATAAAGGCTCTTTAAAAGAAGTGATTTACCAATTTACCGGAGGTTTACGTGCCGGTATGGGTTACTGTGGTGCTAAAAATATTAAGGAGCTACAAAAAGCACGGTTTGTAAAAATTACCAACGCCGGCATGAACGAAAGCCACCCCCACGATGTGGATGTAACCAAGGAAGCTCCTAATTATAGTAGGAAGTAAATTAAAAAACCGCCTCAGTTGGGGCGGTTTTTAATTTATCTTCTTTTTTAGAAGCGTTTACCAATAGTAAGACCGTAGCCGTAGATACTGTCTCCGTTGGTATCTGTTTGATAAGTTCCATTAATTCCTGCAAAGAAATTATTTTTGAATGTATAAGAGTATCCAACTGCAATTTTACCTCCTACAGCAAACGTACGCATTGGTTCATATTGCTCAAATGCATGAGCAGGGAATGGCAAATTTGTAACTATTGGGTAATATGTTGCTACTGAAGAGGGAAGAGAACTTGTTTGATACCTTAAAACAACCCCTATTTGTAAGTTTAAATCATTTGGAATTTGTATTGGGTTACAAGAAAATCCTCCCGATAATTGCATTCCAGAAGTAACAAACCTAAGGGAAGCGTCGATTAAATCTGAATTATTATCAATATAACTTTCATAAAAGCTAACGTCATGAGAGCTTGCTCCTATTTCTCCATACCAATTTATTTTCTCTCTTAGTTTTTCCTTATAGCCTATATCAAATGCTATTCCTGTCATATCACCAGATCCATGCGCACTTCGGTTTACATTGGAATATATTGTACTCTTCTGTGCATATATAACCTGAAATAGAATAATAAAAAATAGAGAGAGTGCAATTTTGTGCATTATTTTCTTTTAAAATTAGCATAACTAATATTGTAAACTTGAGACTTATCATCTCTAAATGATACCAAAGCTGATCCAAGTTTTTCATCATTTGAATTTGCGGTAGTCGTTGATTTTACGGTAGTTGTTGGACACCCTGTACAAGCAGATGGGAATGAGTAGGAAGTTTCATGGGAGTCAGTTCCTGTACCGCCATCAATTTCCCACCATTCTTCTATCATCATTTTTCCAACACTTGTAGTGTCCCAATTACACAAAAAATCTTTATAATCATACCATTTTTGATCTCTAAAATGCTTGCGTTTTGTTTTACCAAATTCTCTATTTTTCTTTACAATAGTTCCATTTGAGCTAACAACGCTATACATTAATTCTAATTTGCCTGCGGGCCATCCCTCTACTTTACCAAGGTTTGTAATTTGTATAATTCCCCCATACTCCGGTTCGTAATTACTTCTTCCGGGCGGTGGTGCAGTAAAGGCATACTCTTCACCTAATAGTTCGTTTAAATCAGTAAAAACTACCTGATCCTCGGATCCTATAACATACACATCATGTTCCCAAGCGTATTCTTCATTTACAGTTCCTACAGGAATTAGGTCTCCCATATCATCTACAATGAACCCATCAGCAAATTCAGTTGCTTGATCGTAAGTAATACCCGGTACAATAATGGGTTGTTCTGTTGGTGTGGGGTAGCCGGGTGTTCCGTATAAACTTGGATCAATATAATATCCGGGGTCTTCTTCATCAGTAAGGACTTGCTCTTCGGTAGCCGCATACGCTAATGTATTATACGGTGTTGAGGCAATAGATGTTAGTAGCGTTTGCGGTACAACTGATCTTACTACTGTTCCACTGGTTTGTGTAGCATCAGTTATTTTCAATTTCTTTTTTAAACGATATTCAATAGTTTCTGCTCTTGGGAAAAAAACAACAGGCTCCTGACCAGCATTTGCACTTTTTAGCTTGGATGCGAACTCGCTTAGTTGAAGTGTTTTGCTTTTTACAGATCTGGCAATCGTGCTGTTCGTGTTTGTTTCTGCTAAAGCAATAATGTCGGAAATCTTTACATAATAATCATTGCCTGAATTGGTAATAGACTTCGATAAGATTTCTTTCTTTGCTTCAGGATCTTGCAAAGCAGGAGCGATTATTTTTCCTATCTCCTTTTGTACGTTCAATGTTTCTTCTTTGGTTAATCTGATTGTTTGGTTAGCATTTTCTTGCTTTGAGCAACCGACAATAATTAGGAGAGAAAAAATTACCCCCCCCACATAGGTTTTAAATACTTCTTCATAGTTTTGTTTTTTAAGTTTAAAATTTGTTTAGAGATAAAATCAGGATGAAATTAGCAGATGTTATTGAAATAAAAAAATAATAGGATAATAAAGATTATTCGCATAAATAAAATAGCTCTTTGATAAGTCTAATTATTTTAGTATTTTTAAGCTAAAAATATTAGCTATGTTTTCAACTCATAATGTGTTTGAATTTCACAAACAGTTTT
>JBKEEB010000149.1:0-28864 GCA_047975735.1 Niabella sp. | reverse complement strand
TTCATGGTAATAGTTTTTCAATATATTAATAATACATAGGTTAATTAGCCCAAAACAGGCACAAAAGTAAATCTTATATTATTTTTTATTAATTTTTTCGACGAAACGGGTGTTTTGCTCGATGAAACCCCATATATTTTCGATGAATATATATGTTAAACAATATATGTGCCAAATTATACCATATCGTATAATGCAAAGAACCGCTTTATTAAAAGCGGTTCTTTACAAAAAAGTATCATAAAATTATTTTGCGGCTACCCTAATATCTACTCTTCTGTTTTGCGCCATACATTCAGGCGTATCATTTGCAGGGCAAACAGGATGTTGCGGGCCATAGCCTTCAGACTCAACATTAGCTGCATTAGCACCTAATTTTACTAATTCCGAAGCGGCAATCTTTGCTCTTTCCCCTGAAATTTTAATATTAACATCTTCTGAACCGGTATTATCGGTATAACCGCCCATTTTAACTTTTGCATTGGGATAGTTTTTCAAAATAGCAGCAATATTCTTTAACTGGCTTTGAGATGCGGAAGTTAATACGGATTTGCCTGTTTCAAAATAAACACGATCTAAAGTAATCCACCCTTTTCCTTTATCAACAGTATCAACTGCTACATTAGCATCAGATAAGAAATTATATAATTTAGCCTCTGTGCTGTTCTCGCCCACTTTCATGGTAACGCCATCGGGTAATTTAATTTCTTTTTCAGTACCTACTTCATAAATATAGTTGCCTGTTAAAGAATCATAAATACCTGCTACAGTAGCGGCTGCCAATGACAAAGTATCAGAAGCCTCGGTAACCAATGTGTCAGTTGTTGCAGTTCCATCGGTACTGTTACAACCTTTCTTACCCAGCAAATACCAAAGTCCTAATGCTACCGCAGCTATTAACAATAAGGGTAACAACCATTTCATACCACCGCCACTGGCTTTTTCAACATTATCCTTTGCATAATCGTATGCAGCAGAAGCAGACTCTTTTACATCTTCTACAGTTTCTCTGGCTGCGCTACCTAAGCTACCAAGTCCTAATAAAGACCCTACTGATGCCAAACCGGAAGGCAATGCACTTTGAATATTTGATTTCTGGTTACCTAAAAAGCTGGCAAGGCCACTGGCACCTAAATTATTATCTGCTGCCTGCTTACCTAAAATACCACTAATTAAAGGCAACAACATGCTCACAAGAGAGCCTGATGATGAAGACTTTATACCGGCAAAACTGCTGATTGTATCTAAAATAGAATTTGAGTTGGAGCCAAACAGGCTGCCAAACAAATCCTTTCCTTTAGAAAGAATATCAGCATTGCCAAAAAGAGAACCCAGATTACCTAAAAGGCCGCTGTCGTTGGATGATTTTGCCGCCTGGAATATTTCTTCTGCTCCGGCTTCGGAAGCTGTGGCTTTTGCTGTTAAACCACCTAAGAGCGACGGTATTAATCCCGAAACAGCTTTTGTTATACCCCCTTCACTTTCGCCCAAAAATGAGCTTGCTTTGGAGATAACTTCACTAGTTGCGTAGTTCTTTACCAGATCTACAATGTTAATTGCCATAGTTGTTTTGTTTTAATTTTTGAATAAAAATATCATATAAAGTAGCTACTAAACATTAGCCAAAATATATTATATAAGTAGTGAGCACAACAATCCGGTTATAAATGTAAGCTATAAAAGTAACAATTTGCTAAATAATGCAAAATGATCGGATGCAAACCTCCCACCCCGTGTTGGCGATAATGTGGCATGTTTTTTCACTTTCCAACTCCCTTTTAAGAAAATATAATCAATAGGATAATCAGTCAATTCTTTGTTTTTAAACCCATTAAAGGTGCCCGTAGGCCCATAATGGGGTTGTATTGAAATTGATTTGGCATCTGTCAACATCAAAGGATTGTTTTTATTTGTAATTAGTTGCATGGGCTCCGAATCCGGACTGGCATTAAAATCGCCCGTTATTACAGAAGCGGCATTACCGGCCAGTTCCTTAACTTTTTTGAGTAATAATAAAGCACTTTGGCGACGAGCCTCCTGCCCCTGATGGTCAAAATGCGTGTTAAAGGTAAAAAAAGTTTTACCGGTTTTTAAGTCCTTGAATTTAGCCCAAGTAACTATGCGGGGCAGATTGGCATCCCAACCCTTGCTACCCACTACATCAGGGGTTTGAGATAACCAAAACATACCTGATTCTAACGGTTTTAATCGTTTTGTATTATAAAAAATTGCACTGTACTCTCCCTTGGTTTTACCATCATCCCGTCCGCCACCAATGTATTTATATCCGGGCAAGCGATCCTGAAGGTCTTGCATTTGGCTTTGCAAGGCCTCTTGCACACCCAAGTAATCCACATCGTGAAATAAAATTTCAGAAGCAACAAAATCTTTTCTGTATGGCCAGGCGTTAAGGCTATCGCCAGAATTATTGTACCTGATATTAAAACTCATTACGTTTAAATCCTGCGCATTAGAAATGCCCAAAAAACCAAATGCTAATAACAGTAATAACAAGTTCTTCATACACTCCGATTATAGGGTTTTGCAAATCCGGTTGTTTTATGATTTATACATCATAAAAATTGAAAAAATAATTTTATGAAGTGAAATTAAGCAAAGTTTAATGACTGTAATTGATTTAAACATTATTTAATGTAAAAAAATCATGAGGCCTGATGCCCTTTTCTGTTTGGCGCAAAGTACAACATTCATGTTTGGCATCATGCTCAAAAAAAAGAATATAATTATTCTCCAGTGCTTCCTTTAAAAACACCTCTTTTTCTGACATTGTAAGTAAAGGCCTGGTGTCATACCCCATTACGTAAGGTAAAGGAATATGTGCATAGGAAGGTAACAGATCCGCCATATAAACAATGGTTTTTCCGTTGTACTTAATCTGCGGCAGCATCATGGCCTCTGTATGGCCATAAGCAAAACGAACTGTGAAGCCTGATAAAAAATCCACTTCACCCAATTGGCCGTTTTCGCTACGGACTGTGTTAATAAATTGCAATTGCCCGCTTTGCTGAATGGGTAAAATATTTTCCGGTAAAAAGGATGCCTTCTCTCGCGGGTTAGGCTCGGTAGCCCATTTCCATTGAAGTGCATTGCTCCAATAAACAGCATTTTTAAATGCAGGAACTAAACTATCGCCTTCTTTCATAATAGCACCACCACAATGATCAAAATGTAAGTGCGTTAAAAATACATCTGTAATATCATTTTTGGTAAACCCGATGGCAGCCAAATTTTTATCAAAATCATCCTCTCCATGTAAATAATAATGACTAAAAAATTTATCGCTTTGTTTATTTCCCATGCCGGCATCAATTAAAATCAACCGGTCCTCTTCTTCAATTAACAGGCTGCGCATGGCCCAGGTACACATATTATTTTCATCGGCAGGGTTGAGTTTGTTCCATATAGTTTTGGGAACTACGCCAAACATGGCACCGCCGTCTAATTTAAAATTTCCATGATTGACCACATGTAATTTCATAGTTCCTGTTTCATTTTATTTTCCTTACTCAATGCTGAATATAACCAAAAGAAACCAATGGCAAAAAATACGATCAGCGATAATACCGAGTTTTTCATACTTCCTGTAACCTCTTCTATACGCCCAAAAGTAAATATTCCTATTACAATGGCTATTTTTTCGGTAAAATCATAATAACTAAAAAAAGATGCCGTGTCTTTTGTATCGGGCATTAATTTGGCATAAGTAGAGCGGCTTAGCGATTGAATGCCTCCCATTACCAGCCCTACTAATACCGCCAATCCATAAAACAAATATTCTGCATTAAAGCCATTTTCGGCAACACCGGCTGTATAAAAAGCTAATACGCAGATAGCAATCCAAAACAAAATAACCCCTAACAATACTTTTAAATTACCAAAGCTTGTAGAAAGCCTTGAGATGCTCCAGGCACCAGCAATGGCAACCACCTGTATTATCACAACAGTGATGATAAGTTTTGTATCGGGCAGGTTTAATAATTTGCTGCCAAATATAGTAGCGGCCAGCATTACAGTTTGTACCCCCATACTATAAAAAAAGAAGCCTCGTAAAAAACGCTTGAGTACCGGCAGGTTTTTTACCTGTTGATATACTTTTTTCATTTCTACAAAACCATCTTTAATAATGTGGCCTTTTTTTTCTTTTCGCCGGGGCGATGAGGGCAACGTGGCAAAGGTTATTTGAGCAAAAGAAAACCACCATATACCTACAATTAAAAAAGTAATTCTTGTTGCCAATCCTTGGTCGCTCATTACCATCAATAATACAAAACCTACAATTTGCATTAACACGCTGCCGATGTATCCAAAAGAATACCCACGAGCACTAATCCTGTCCCTATCGGCCGGTGCAGCAATTTCCGGCAAATACGCATTATAAAAAACCAAACTGCCGGCATAACCCATTGCGGCAAGCATAAACGCTACAACACCCAAACCTAAAGTATCTGCTTTAAAAAAGAAAAGCGTACTACAACCTATGGCTCCCATATAACAAAAAAACCGCATGAAATTTTTCTTATTACCTCTTGTATCTGCAATGGAGGTTAGTATTGGGTACAAAACGGCTACTATTAAGTAAGAGGCCGCCAAAATATAATCGTATAAAGAGGAGTTAACAAACGCTCTCCCTAAAAAAGTTACTAAATGATTATCATCAGAAGCAGTAATTGATAGGAAATATATAGGGAAAAAAGTGGTAGTAATAACTAGGTTATATACACTGTTGGCCCAGTCGTACATAGCCCAACCGTTGGTTATTTTGCGGGGCGCTGTCTTAACGGTTCCTCCTGTCATGCAATAAAAATAGGGAAAAAGACCGATGTTATTTTATAATTCCCGCAAACAATAATACTAATAATACCGCTCCTACAATAATGCGATACCAGCCAAACATCTTAAATCCGTACTTTTTTAGATAGTCTATAAAAAATTTAATAGCAATAATAGCTACTATAAAAGCCACAATATTGCCTACAATAAAAGCTATAGTATTTTCGCGAGAGGCCATAATAAGTTCATATCCTTTTTGAATATTTCCTTCCGTACCCCATTTTTTTATAAACAGGGTGTATAATGTTGCAGCAGCCATTGTAGGTACTGCCAGGAAAAACGAAAACTCTGCTGCTACATTGCGCGTAAACTTTTGCTGCATACCGCCAATTATTGAAGCTGCACTACGACTTACACCCGGAATCATAGCTATACATTGCCAAAGGCCTGTTATGAAGGCTTTCTTATACGATATTTCTTCATTTGTTTTTACCGTTGGCTTGTTAAATGCGCTATCAATAAATAATAACACAATGCCGCCCAAAAATAGCGATATGGCTACCACCAAAGGGCTTTCAAGCATTTCATCAATTTTATCAGAAAACAAATAACCCAAAACCAAAGCCGGAATGACACCTACAATTAGTTTTACATAAAACTGCCATTTGGAGAAATCGAAAAATCTTTTCCAATATAAAACTACTACTGCCATAATAGCCCCTAACTGTATAGCCACCTCAAACAGCTTGGTAAACTCTTCTTTATGAATACCCAGTAATGAGCTGGCAATAATCATGTGGCCGGTTGACGAAACAGGCAAATACTCTGTAATACCTTCTACAATGGCAATAATAATAGCCTCAATTAAATTCATTATACTATGCTTAAAAAACAAGGCGACACAATTGTACCGCCTTTAAAATATCTTTTTATAAATATATTACTTCTTAAAAAGTGCATACACCTCTATACCCAACCCTATTATAATAAGTATAGGAGCAATAGTAATTCTGGTAGTGCTATATACTTCATCAGCATTAAATACAGCAGGGTTATCGCTTTTACCACCGGCCATTAAAAACATTCCAATCGCAATAACAACAATCCCTATCAACATCCACATATAATTAGATTTATTAAACATAGATGGTTGTGTATTTTCGTTACTCATTTTATTATTTTTTACTGCTGCAATATAGCTATTCCTTTTTAAACGTTTTGATAAAATTTATGTCAATATAAATCGTCTAATTTTTTTCGTAAATATTTTAAAACGCTGGTATGTGTGCTAAGCAGCGTAATTAATATTCCTAATACAAATATGCTTGTAAATAAAATAATTAGCCAGTTATTATCTCTAATAGCTCTTAACTCAGGCAGCATTTTTTCGGCACTAATAATTAGTGCGTAAACCGAAACGATGGCTATCACACCACTAATGGCTCCATTTATTATAGCCCGTATATCCATGGGCTTGGCTATAAACCAGCGGGTGGCCCCTACCATTTGCATGGTTTTAATTAAAAAGCGGTTACTAAACATAGCCAGTCTAATGGTATTATCAATTAAAAATATAACGATAAGTGCCAATAGTATTGCAGCAATCAGCAATACCCAACTTACTTTATTTAAGTTAGTATTTAGTTTGCTTACCAATTCCTGTTGGTATTGCACATCTGTTACATAGGTTTGTTTTTCTAAATCTTCCTGAATGGCCCTCATCTGCTCTGGATTCACAAAATCCGGTTTCAGTTTAAAATCAATACTATTTGGTAAGGGGTTTTCGGTTAGCACATCGCTCCAGTCCTCATTACCATCGGCCATATATTTTTTACGAGCCATTTCCTTGGTTGTAAACGTATATTCTTTTACATAAGGCTTTGCAGCAATGTACTCCACCAAAGCTGTACTATCAGCTGGGGTAAGCGGATCTCTTAAATACACATTCATTTCTACATTCTGCTTAAAATGCTCCCCTAACGCCCTGGTGCTAATAATCATCCAACCAATAATTCCCAACAAAAACAACACCAGTGTTACACCCAGTATTGCCATGAAGTAGGAAGGTTTCCCTCTTTTAGTCGTATTTTTTTGTTGTTCTACCATAAAAAATTATAAAAAAGATATGCATACTGCTTTCAAAGCCCACAAATTTAATGTATTCGCACTACAATGCTTAAATTTGCCGCCTTGCAGATGATTTATTTTTGAGCCGGCAGCAGTACATATAGCATCTTCCTTGCCACGCTCGGTTGGTCACCTGTACACATGGCATCAAAAAAAGTAATTCGAATATTTATTTATGGAATATAATTTTAACGAAATAGAGAAAAAGTGGCAAAAGAATTGGGTTGATACCGAGGCATATAAAGTTTCAAACCAAAGCAACAAACCCAAGTATTATGTATTGGATATGTTTCCTTACCCCAGCGGTGCAGGTTTACACGTAGGGCATCCCTTAGGCTATATTGCCAGCGATATTTACGCCCGTTATAAAAGGCTAAAAGGCTACAATGTTTTACACCCCATGGGTTATGATGCCTTTGGCCTTCCGGCAGAGCAGTATGCTATTGAACATGGTATTCATCCCGCTGTTTCTACGGATAATAATATAAAAACTTTTCGTAAACAATTAGACAATATTGGTTTTTGTTACGATTGGAGCCGTGAAGTACGCACCAGCGACCCGCATTATTATAAATGGACCCAGTGGATCTTTCTGCAATTGTTCAAAAGCTGGTTTAATAGAGATGCCCAAAAGGCAGAACCAATTGATATTTTAATAAAGAGCTTTGAGCAGGAGGGCAACCGCAATCATCCTATTCCAAATGATAAGTTTGTTATACACAGTACCCAATCTGCCATATTTACCGCCAATGAATGGAATGCTTTTGATGAAGCTACCCAACAGCAAATTTTAATGGAATACCGCTTGGCTTATTGCGGTTATGGCGAAGTAAACTGGTGTGAGGCCTTAGGAACAGTATTGGCTAACGATGAAGTAGTAAACGGTGTAAGCGAGCGTGGCGGACACCCCGTAGTAAAAAAGAAACTGCGCCAATGGTATTTGCGTATAACCGAGTACGCCGACAGATTGCTACATGGTTTGCAGGAAGTAGATTTTAGCGATGCGATGAAGGAAATGCAAAGCAACTGGATTGGCAAAAGCAGCGGCGCAGAGATTGACTTCGAGATTCGCCTCACCCCCAACCCCTCTCCGGCCGGAGAGGGGAGCATGGATTCCTCTAAAGATGAGAAATCCGAAAACTCCTATTATAAAACGGCTGGTTCAGCTTGGCAAATACTAAAAGAGTATGGTAGAGAGAACAGAAAAAATGCAACAGAAGCTGAAGATACACTTTGGCAGCTTTTACGCAATAACCAACTTGAAACTAAAGTAAGAAGGCAGCATACCATTGGAGAGTATATTGTTGATTTTGCCATATTAGAAGCAGGTTTAGTGATTGAAGTAGATGGCGGTTATCATGATGAAAAGCAACAGCAGCTTTTTGATGAAGCACGAAAAAATTATTTAAAAACATTTAATCTTGAAGTAATAAGATTTACAAACGAGGAAGTGTTAAACAACATAAACACTGTCATTGAAACCATAAAAAATAAAATTGCTCAAAGTAAAGAGCCGCGTGTTTCTTTCCCCCTTCTCCAGGCGGAGAAGGGGCAGGGGGATGAGGCGTTTGCAAAGGCAAATGAGCCGCTTAAACTCCGTGTTTACACCACCCGCCCCGATACGATTTTTGGCGTGGACTTTATGGTAATTGCTCCTGAGTTGGATTTGGTTGACCAAATAAAATCGCCCGGGCAAACCGTTGCCGTAGATGAGTATGTGGCTTGGGTAAACAGCCGCAGTGAGCGTGAGCGCATGTCAGAGAAAAAAATCAGTGGTGTATTTACAGGTGCCTACGCTATTAACCCATTTGATGGTAGAGAAATCCCCATTTGGATTAGCGAATATGTTTTGGCAGGATACGGAACCGGAGCTATTATGGCCGTTCCTTGCGGTGATGAAAGGGATTATAAATTTGCCGAACATTTCAATATTCCTATTACTAATATTATTGGCGATGCCTTTGACGGAAAAGAGGCCAACCCCACCAAAGATGCCGTTTTACAAAACTCCGGTTTTATTAATGGTATGGTGATGCGCAATGCGATAGAAGTGGTAATTACCGAATTAGAAGACAGCGGCATTGGTACCCGTAAAACCAATTACAAAATGCGCGATGCGGCTTTTAGTCGCCAGCGTTATTGGGGCGAGCCCTTCCCCATCACTTGGAAAAACGGGGTGGCTTATGCTTTAGATGAAAGCCAGCTACCCATTGAACTTCCTGAAATGGACAATATTAAACCCGGCAAAGATGGTGAAGGCCCGCTTAGTAATAATGAAGCCTGGCTGAACTCCTCCTCCTTCGGAGGGGGCCGGGGGGAGGCTTCTACCATGCCCGGTTATGCCGGCAGCAGCTGGTATTTTTTACGATACATGGATCCGCATAACACAGAAACCTTTGCCGGAAGAGAAGCTACCGACTACTGGAACCAGGTGGATCTATATATTGGCGGTACCGAACACGCCGTAGGACATTTATTGTACAGTCGCCTTTGGACAAAGGTTTTGTATGACCTTGGTCATTTAAGTTTTGATGAGCCTTATAAAAGACTGGTCAATCAGGGGATGATACAGGGCAGTAGCAGATTTGTGTATAGAGTTAACGGAACCAATCTATTTGTATCTCATGGGCTAACCGAGAATGAAAGTACCTATGAAGGTAAAATACTGGATAAAATACACGTTGATGTAAATTTTGTTGATGGCGTTGAGTTAGATACAGAAAAGTTTAAAGCCTGGAAGAATGCAGAATTTGGAGATGCCGAGTTCATTTTAGAAGATGGTCAATACGTTTGTGGTACAGAAGTAGAAAAAATGTCTAAAACAAAATATAACACTGTTAACCCGGATGACCTTGTAGATAAATACGGTGCCGACACTTTCCGCATGTACGAAATGTTTTTAGGGCCGGTAGAAATGAGCAAACCCTGGGACACAAAAGGCATTGAAGGTGTTCACCGTTTCTTAAAAAAATTATGGCGCTTATTTTATAAAGACCCAACTACTCCGGAAGGTGCCAGCGAAGCTGTTTGGACCAACGATGCGCCATCTGATGCCGAGTTAAAAGTACTGCATAAAGCTATTAAAAAAATTGAAGACGATACCGAGCGTTTTAGCTTTAATACGGGTGTAAGCGGTTTTATGATTTTGGTAAACGAACTTACAGATTTGAAATGTTACAAACGGGCTATATTAGAATCCATGCTCGTGATGCTTACGCCTTATGCGCCCCATATTGCAGAAGAACTATGGCATGCATTGGGCAATACCACTACAATTTTAAACGCCACCTATCCTGTATTTGAAGAAAAATACGTGAAAGAGAGCAGTAAAGAATATCCTATTTCAATTAACGGAAAACTAAGAACCACAATGGTAATTTCCTTAGATGCAGCACAACCAGAAGTAGAAAAAATTGTATTGGATAATGAAGTGGTTCAAAAATGGATAGAAGGCAAAACCCCTAAAAAAATCATTTTCGTAAAAAATAAAATGGTGAATATAGTAATATAATTATACCAAGTGAATTCACTCCATAAAAAAACCATCTGCCGCGGCAGATGGTTTTTTTATGAGGTTTAATGGTTTTTAATACTTTTTAACAAGAGAGGTCATAGGACTTCTCAATCCCTGAAAACTGGTCATATCAATACGTACTTTACCCACCACTATCGGGCTTTCTACACGTATTGGTACATGATTAGCATCATCGGTAACCCACACCGTCATTTTTTCATCGCCTTCAAAAATGTTCCCTTTAATGGTTACGGGTCTTATTTTTATGGCTTTAAACCTGCCATAGCTGGTAGTTACGGTTTCACGGCCAAGATATTTAACCGACATCTGGTACACCTCGTTATCTAAAAACATGCTAAACATAATGCGACTATTTGTTTTTAGTCTATTAAAATCAATATTGCGGGCATAAAAAACAGAACTTACCACATCCTGCACACAGGCTGGTACTTTAAATACACCTTCGTTACCAATAGCCGTATTGGCACTTTTATTAAAAAAAACGTTTTGGTATTTTTTATACCCCCCTTCACTTACATCTCTTATAAATTTTAAAGGTTGGAGGGTTTCTGTATCCATATAAGTTTCATATACATCTCTGGCTTTATAGGCCCATTCGTAGGACGATAATGTTTTCCCTTCTGCTACTACATGGTAAACGTTGCGACCGTTTAATTTTTCTAAGGAAGTTGTAAAACTACCGGTACCCGCTTTTGCGTTAATTAATCCACCCACAGTATAATACACCATAAACGATACTTTCTCTCCCTCTTTAAAAGCAGTGTTTGTAATGGCGCAGGAACTGTTAATTACAGTTTCAGGAACTATATTTTTTGTACCCAACAATGTGTTACTGTCAAACGGCATTAATGCAAATAATGGCAAAATTGATAATCTAAATACTCTCATTTTTATTCTTAATAATATTTCTGATACCCAAAATTAGCAAACTACCAATTAGGGCAGGTATCACCAAATTAATTAACCAAATACTGATGGAAGTTAAACTTATTCCAAGATGATTGGTGCTAAATAAGCCCATCAGTTTTATACTGAGCTCATTTCTTAATCCAAGATCTGTAAACAGAGCAATGGTAGGTATAATGGCCATCACCAAAAACATTACGCTAATACCCTGCCACACCTGCACCATCCCTACATCTACATGAAACAACTTGAATAACAAGTAATACTGTATAATAAAAATACAAAACCTACTTATTGATATTGACAGAAAGCGTAACAACAACGTTGCATCAAACTCTTCTAAGGCCTCTATCACCCACGAATATTTCCGAAACCCCGGCAATTTATCAATAATTTTCACTATCCATGATAACCTGAAGTAAAATAATGTTAAAATAACAAACCCGATACCTGTTCCGTATAAAATTGTTTTTACCCAAACAGCCGATAAAATCTCAGAAGCAATAATTTTATTTTGCAAGAACAGTAATGCCAGCAAGCCCATAAAAACCGTTGTAATTAACTGGCTGATGCTGCCTACAATGGTTAAAGAAATTGTTTTTATGCGATTGCCTTCATTCACATATAAAACCCTGCCAAAATATTCCCCTACCCTGTTAGGCGTACTTACCGAAAACGATACGCCGGATAATACTGCCTTAAAAGCCTTTGCATAAGTAATGGGCTGTATCTTACGCACTGCCAACATCCATTTATACGCCTCCAATCCCCAGTTGGCCGGTACCAATAACAATGCGGCCAACAAGTACAAAATTTCACTGCTTGAAAAAGCCTCTTTAATATGCTGCCATGATTCGGGTAAATCGGGTTGGTTTTTAATTTGCGTGTAAATGGACCAACTTAACCAGGCAAATAAAACCGGCCCTAAAAAATAATTGATAAATATTTTAATATTTTTGTTAATCTTCATTGTAAAACAATGGTAAAAATAAAGACTACTTGCAAAAAAACGGCAAAATAATATTAGGCATCGACCCGGGCACCTTAATAATGGGCTACAGTATTATTGAATGCAATGGCAACAAAATAATACTGCTCGAAATGCAATCGTTAAAATTAAACAGTAAAACAGAAGGCTATGAACGATTGCATTTAATATTTCAAAAGGTTATACAACTGATTAAAGAATTTAAACCAACCGAATTTGCCATTGAAGCCCCGTTTTTTGGTAAGAATGTACAAAGTATGCTTAAATTGGGCAGGGCACAGGGTGTAGCAATTGCCGCAGCCATGCAAAGCCACCTGCCCATAACAGAATACTCGCCCCGAAAAATAAAACAGGCTATTACAGGTAATGGCAATGCCAGTAAGGAGCAGGTATGGAAAATGTTACAGAAAATTTTACTTTTAAATGAAATGCCTGACTATTTTGATGCCACTGATGCGCTGGCTGTTGCCCTTTGCCATCATTACCAGTTATCAGCCCCTGTTAAACGCGGCAAAAACGCTAAAGACTGGGATGACTTTATTAAAAAGAACCCCGGCAGAATTTTAAAATAATTAAGCATTTACTAACCCACAATAACATAAATCATAGTTATATTTGTCGCCTTATGAAACTAAGTAAACTTAGCAAGGCTATATTAATAATTATTATTATTCTGATTATCGATCAGATTTCTAAAATTTATATCAAAACTCATTTCCCCATTGGGCATGTTACCAATATACTGGGGTTTGATTGGGCTCGTATTCATTTTATTGAAAATAGCGGCATGGCCTGGGGCTGGAAATTTGGTAACGAAGGCGGCAAGGTTATTCTTACTCTTTTTAGGTTAGTGGCCGTAATTTTTGGAAGCTGGCTTTTGGTAAAATTTGCAAAAGAAAAATATACAACCGGTTTTATGGTATGTGTGGCTTTAATATATGCCGGTGCCTTGGGCAATCTTATTGACAGTATGTTTTATGGCGTGCTTTTTGATAAAGGCTTTCATTACGATTCGGCTTTTGGCGATTATATAAGCTATAGCGGTATTGCGCAGATGACCTCTCCGGGCTACGCTTCGTTTTTACATGGTAGTGTTGTGGATATGTTATATTTCCCTATGATAAAATCTACCTATCCCTCTTGGTTTCCTTTTGTAGGCGGCGAACCTTTTGAATTTTTTGCACCTATATTTAATGTGGCTGATGCAGCCATTTCTACCGGAGTGATTGCCTTGTTGGTATTTCAAAAAAAGTTTTACAAAAAGGTACAAGAGGATACAACAGAAAATACAATTTTACCTGTAGCAGCCAATGAAGATACCGTATAGTTATAAAAAAAACCGCCAAAAAGTTGATTTAGCTGTTTCGGCGGACTGGTGTTTTTCCAAATATCGCTGCAGTAAAATTACTGAAATACTTGATTTGAGTCAGTAAAGTTAGTATTCCTTTTAAACTAAACAAAATTCCAGCATCACTAATTTAAGGGATGGCTTTAAATAAAACCGGCATAAAAATCTCTTTTCTTGAAACTTTTATACCGATTTACCCTGAAAATTAATAAAAATCTAATACAGCGCAATTATATATATAGCTATAAATCAATATATTACAACTATAATTTTGCTTCAGGTTTGTTTACTTAAATTTTACCTACCATTTTTGAAGGCACTACCCACTCGTCAAATTCCTTGGGTGTAAGATAGCCTAATTTTACAGCCATTTCTTTTAAAGTAGTACCCTCTTTATGTGCTTTTTGAGCAATTTCGGCGGCTTTGTAATAACCAATCTTTGTGTTTAGAGCAGTTACTAACATTAAAGAATTATCAACGTGCTTTTTAATATTAGCCTCAATAGGTTTAATACCAACGGCACATTTATCGTTGAATGATACACAGCCATCGCCTATCAATCTGGCACTGTGTAAAAAGTTATAAATCATTAATGGTTTAAATACGTTCAACTCAAAATGACCGGTAGCACCGCCTATATTTATAGCCACATCATTACCCAAAACTTGGGCAGCAATCATGGTAAGAGCCTCACATTGAGTAGGATTTACCTTGCCCGGCATAATGGATGAGCCCGGCTCATTATCAGGAATAAAAATTTCACCTATACCACTACGTGGCCCACTGGATAACATTCTAATATCATTGGCTATTTTCATCAGACTTACTGCAACTGTTTTTAATGCGCCATGAGCCTCTACAACTGCATCATGCGCAGCCAAGGCCTCAAATTTATTATCGGCAGTTTTAAATGGTAGTTTTGTAAGTTTTGCGATTTCGGCCGCAACATTTTTATCATAATCCGGAGGCGTATTAATACCTGTACCTACAGCAGTGCCACCTAAAGCCAACTCGCTCAAATGCGGCAAAGTGTTTTTAATAGCTTTTAACCCGTGGTCTAACTGCGATACATATCCGCTAATCTCCTGCCCTAAAGTTAGTGGTGTGGCATCCATAAAATGGGTACGGCCTATTTTAACCACCTTCATAAAATCCTTGCTTTTCTTTTTCAGGGTATCGCGCAGTTTTTCAATACCCGGAATCGTAGTTTCAACTAATATTTTATACGCTGCAATATGCATGGCAGTTGGAAAAGTATCGTTGCTGCTTTGCGATTTATTTACATCATCATTGGGGTGCAGGTACTTTTCTTTATCAGTAAGTTTTCCGCCGTTTAATACATGCCCCCGGTAAGCCACCACTTCGTTCACATTCATATTACTTTGGGTACCACTACCGGTTTGCCATACAACCAAGGGAAAAGCACTATCATCAATCTGGCCTTTTAAAATTTCATCGCATACCTTTCCAATCAATACCGCTTTTTTCTTGGGCAACACCCCTGCTTTTTGGTTGGTATTAGCTGCTGCTTTTTTTAGATAAGCAAATGCTTTAATAATTTCTTTGGGCATTTTATTAATATCCTGAGCTATCTTAAAATTTTCTACGGAACGCTGTGTTTGTGCTCCATAAATAGCATCAACAGGCACTTTTACTTCGCCCATTGTATCTTTCTCAATTCTGTACTCCATATTTATTATTTTTTTGATGGTGGGAAACAAAGTTACATTTAAATCGTGCTTTTTCTTATCTTCAAACCGTGATTTTGGTCATATATACCAGAATAGCTGCATTGTTATTCCTTATGCAATAAACTTAAGGTTTTTTTATAAATTGAAACTGTTTTCTGAAGATTATTTGTATTAAAATAACCAAAAATTTATTGCCGGTTGTTTTGCTTATACCGCCTACTAAAACTTATAAATATGAATATTTTCTCTCTATTGAAAAGAAGTTTACTACTATTTTTTATTGGAATATTTTATTTGAATACGAGTTATAGTCAAATAGAAAATATTATTATCATTACTACCGACGGGCTGAGGTGGCAAGAAGTTTTTAACGGCATGGATTCGGTATTGGCTAATAATAAAAAATTTAATGAAGACGACAGCAGTCTTCTATATCAACGTTTTTGGGCTACTACTCCCGAAAAAAGACGTGAAAAACTAATGCCCTTTATGTGGGGCTATATGGCCAATAAAGGAAGCATTTACGGCAACAGGAAATACGGCAATCTTGTAGATGTGAAAAACCCTTATTGGTTTAGCTACCCGGGCTATAATGAAATATTTACCGGCTATGCCGATACATTAGTAAATAGCAATAACTACCCCGCCAACCCTAATACCAATCTGCTGGAATTTTTATATAAACAAAACAAATTTAAGGGCAAGGTGGCTGCCTTTGCTGCATGGGATGCTTTTGACAGAATTTTAAATGAAAAGCGGAGTGGCTTTCCGGTAATCAACGCTTTTGATACGGTTCCGGGAAACCTCACTCCTCAACAACAATTAATTAATAAGATGCTTTTGGCTTCCTATAAGCCCTGGAACCAAAGCGAATGCTTAGATGTTTTTACGCATTTTGCCGCTATGGAGTATTTAAAAATAAATCAACCCAAAATATTATACATAGCCTATGGCGAAACAGACGAATGGGCACATGGCGGTAAATACTTTAGTTACTTAAATGCTACACACCAGTTTGATAAATGGATACAGGAAATATGGGACTATCTGCAATCAACCCCGGCATATAAAAACAAAACGGCTGTTTTTATAACCACGGATCATGGCCGCGGCGATGAAATAAAAGAAGAATGGCAGCACCATTGGAGCACAATAGCCGGATCTTCACAAACATGGTTTGCGGTTATAGCTCCCGGTATTCGCCCCAAACAGGAAGTAAAAATAAAAGCACAATACTTTGCCAATCAGTTTGCACAAACGATGGCATCATTATTAAAAATAACCTTTGCAGCCAATCATCCGGTAGGAACAAAAATTTCTTTGTAGGTTTATTTGCCTTTAAAATTGGCTTTTCTTTTTTCTAAAAATGCCTGAATACCTTCATTGGCATCGGCAGTAATAATAAGCTCGCCAAAACTGGTCGCTTCAAAATCATACCCTTTTTTATCAACAGAACCGCCTTTTTGGGCAGCTTCAATACAAGCAGCCACGGCAAGCGGTGCTTTGGTATTAATTATTGACAATGTAGCTGTTGCTTGTAATAACAATTCTTCCGGCGAAACTACATGATTCACCAATCCATAATTAAATGCAGTAACGGCATCAATCATATTGCCGGTGAGCAGCATTTCTATTGCCCGGCCTTTACCAATTAATTGCACCAGCCTTTGTGTGCCACCATAACCGGGAAGTAAACCCAAATTTACTTCGGGCTGACCAAACTTGGCATTACTGGACGCCAACCGGAAATGGCAGGCCATTGCCAGCTCGCAACCGCCACCCAACGCAAAACCATTTACCGCTGCAATTATTGGTTTGGGGCAGTTTTCAATTTTTAAAAAAAGCTCCTGACCTTTACGCGCCAGTTGCTCGCCCTGCTCCCTGCTCAGCCCTTTAAAAGCCGAAATATCGGCACCGGCAACAAAGGCTTTTTCACCGCTGCCCGTAATAATAGCCCCTCTAATCTCATCCGCTGCGTACACTTTATTAATAGCAGATGCTAATTCATCTATTACCGTATTATTAAGAGCGTTCAGCTTATCGGGTCGGTTAATGGTAATAGTACAAATATTGTTTTCTACATGTACTAACAGGGTTGAAAATGTCATATGCAAATATTTTTACAAATCTAAAATTATTTGTTCTAACAGACCGGAATATGCTGTTACTTTGCAGAACTTATGGGATTTATTGATGTAGTAACATACATAGGTATTTTTGCCTTTTCCATTGCAGGAGCCTTAAAAGCCAGAACCGCCAAATTGGATGTTTTTGGAGGCTTTGTAGTAGCTTTTGTTTCCTCTTACGGCGGTGGCACCATCAGAGATTTGCTGTTAGGCATACGCCCCGTTAACTGGATTAATGACAATTTTGCCCTAACCCTGGTTTTTGCAGGTACAGCCATTACATTTTTGGTAAAAAACAAATTAAGTAGTTTTAGAAGAACTATTTTTATTACTGATGCCATTGGCTTGGGACTTTTTACGGCTGCAGGTATAGAAATTGCAGCAAGCATGGGTGTAAACGATATATATGCATTGGTAATGGGTGTAATTACGGCTACTTTTGGTGGATTACTGGCTGATATTATGTGCAGTTACCCGCCATCGTTATTGCGTAAAGGAGAGCTATATGCCACTGTATGTTTAATTGGCGGCATTATTTTTATTTTGGTTAATAAATTTCTTTTTTTTCCCAGAAACGTTGACCTTTTTATTTGCATTGTAACGGTTGTAGTAATACGAATTTATTCGAAAAGAAAAAGATTGATGTTGCCCAATATTTGATTGAGATAAAAAGCGGATTATTTGTATTGCTGTATATCAATAATATGATTGCAGAAATCGTATTCAACCGCATCATTGCTACTTACTATAACCAATCTATTTTTACAATATTTATTTATAAGATAACGGTATTGGGTAATGCCGGGAGCATCTAAATTTGTACAAGGCTCATCTAAAAGCACTACCGGACAGTCTGATAAAATGCATTGCGCCAGTTTTACTCTTTGCTTCATTCCACTTGAAAACTGATTGATTTTTTTTTGACCGGCCAAATGGAGCCCCGTTTCTTCAATAATATCTTTTACTGATATATGATCTATTAATGGTTTAAACTTACTGTGAAACTGAAAAAATTCGGAGAGTGTCATTTCTTCAACTACCTCAAGGTAAGGGGCGCAAATAGAGTTGTATTGGTAAATATTTTCGGCAGTGATGTTCTTTTCTTGTAGCACCCATTGGCAGGCACCTTCATTAAAACTAATGGCACCGCTTAAAGCCTGTAACAAAGTACTTTTACCGGAGCCGTTGGTTCCGGTTATGGCATAAGCGTTGCCCGATTTAAATTCTGCATTCAGATTGCGAAAGATCCAATCCCGGTTATAACGTTTGCCGGCATTAGTCAATACTATCTTCATCCGTATTGCTTTTATGCCTTTTTATAATACCACGGGTACTTTCTTGAATAAAGGTAAGAATCTCATCTCTTTCATCGGTAGCCGGAAACTCTTCTTCCAATAACTGTACGGCCTGGCTTACATTTAACCCACGGTTGTACAATACGCGGTATATATCTAAAATATGATTAATCTTTTCAATTGTATAACCCTTCCTTTTTAGACCTACTGAATTAACACCGGCGTAACTCAGCGGCTGCCGGGCAGCTTTAATGTAAGGAGGCACATCTTTACTTACCAGCGAACCGCCGCTGATAAATGCATGAGAACCTATTTTTACAAACTGATGTACGGCTACTACACCTCCAAAACCCACATAATCGCCCATGGTTACATGGCCTGCTATTTGGGTGCTGTTACTAAGTGTACAATTGTTTCCAATAATAGAATCGTGGCCAATATGACTGTATGCCAGTATCCAACATCCATTACCTACAACGGTTTTCCACCTGTCGCTGGTACCACGGTGAATAGTTACAAATTCTCTAATTACACAATTATCGCCAATTTCCACCGTTGTTTTTTCGCCGGTATATTTTTTATCCTGCGGTACAGAACCAATAACTGTACCCGGAAATATTTTACAGTTTTTGCCAATTCGGGTACCTTCTTCAATAGTAACATTACTGCCTATCCAGGTGCCTTCTCCTATTATAACATCCTGATGTATCACCGTAAAGGGATCAATCTTCACATTAGTAGCCACCTTGGCATTGGGGTGTATGTACGAATTGAAGTGTACCATATATTACTGTTAATGGTTTATTTGTTTTTTATGGCAACAAAAATAATCAATCGTACGTTAATTGTTATTAATATTTTTATAATGTATTGAAAATCAATAAAAGATATATTATTCCCCAATATAGAAACCGAAGCCGGTAAATTACCATTATCTGACAATATAAAAGGCTATTAAGCATACCTTTGCAGCCAATGCTGCAAATAACAGAAATACTATATAATTCCGGCGATGTTACCAAAGCCGACTTAAAATTACTGATTGAAAAAGAACAGGTAGTTCCGGCCGCAGTGCAATATTATATCAGGCGTTATGATAAGCAAGCCCGGTTTGAATTTGAAGACGCAGGAATCATTCAATATTATTTTAACGAGGAAGAAAAAGAAAAAAATTATTTGCAATTAAAGTTTTGCGTGGCAGGTAATATGTATTGCACCGATAAAAATTGCAACTACTGTAAAATGGGCAATTTTAAACAATGTGAAGATAGTTTTGACTGTTTAGACATTCTTCAGGTTCATTTTACTGCGGATCAATTATCGCAATTTATTAAGCAAAAAGGTTATAAAAGCCTTAGCGATAATGTTCTGAATTTTAAGCATAAAAATTCTTTTTCAAAACAAGTGCCCGTTTGCATTAAAACAAAAAATATTATAGAAGGGCTTGTTAACCATCCATACCATGGAAGCCTTGAAAATATTTATGTTAACGCCCAATTGCACATGCTCCTACTTTTAAGCCTTGACAACGTTTGCCACGATACCGCAACCATTCTCCCTGAATGCCGGTTTTTACATAATACGGAAGATAGAGCAAAACTGGTACAGGCCAAGGAGTTGTTAATCCAGCATATTTTTGACCCCATTACCATTAAAGAACTAAGCCGCAAAGTAGCTATGAACGAATGCTATTTAAAGAAGGGGTTTAAAGAAATGTACGGTACAACCATTTTTGATTTTTATCAAAACCAACGGATGGAACATGCCAAATATCTTTTATACGAAAAAGGTATTAGCGTAACAGAGGTTGCTATGATGTTGAGCTATTCTTCTATCTCTCACTTTAGCACGGCTTTTAAAAAACATACCGGACTAAAACCCTGTGAGCTTTTGTTACGATAGTTTATTCTGCCCCCTACAGTTTATTGTGGAGTATTGCATAAACAACTATGATAATTACCTCCAATATACGCATCAGCAATAACCTCTCAATATACAATCGTCTAATACCTCAAACTCCCTCATTTTAGGTATCAATATATTATAAAATACAAAATACCTTTACCGAAACTTTTATGTAAACACAAGGACTCTTTTACCAATAAAAAAAGTATTTTATTTTTTACATTATAAACCGCCAAAGCCGAAAAGCGGATTTTAAACAAAGTAGGCAACAAATAATACTTAATTTATGGCAACCTCTAAAACACCTGTTAAAAGAAAGGCACCATCAAAATCACCCACTATTAAAGAAGCTGCACAAGCATTAGAACAAACTGCACAAGCCCTCGGCCGTGCTACTGGAGCCACCAGAGGCGGGGTAAGAGCACTAAACACCAACCTCACATCGGAACTAAACAATATTGATTTTAAAAAAATGATTGGCGGGCCGCTGCAAGCTTGTGTAGATGCACAGGTAGCCTCGTCATTAGCCACCATTAACTTTATTAATGAAGTAGGCTTTGCCGTTGTTGACGGTAAGAAAGAATTGGTGATGGTTGATTTTTCTCACACCCGAAAAGATGTAAAAGCTGATGGAACTGCCGACAATAAGGAAATTAATATCAAAGTGCCTTTACTGGCCATGCTGCCTATACCCAGCCTTAGAATTGAACATGTAATTATTGACTTTAATGTAAAACTCAACTCGGTAGAAACATCGCAGGTAAGTGATGATTTTAAATTAGGTGTAGAAGCCAAAGCCGGCTGGGGACCCGTAAACATTAAAGTATCGGCCTCTTACCAAAGAAAAAGCAGCACAGGCGTAGAAATTAAAAAAGAGTATGCGCTAAACGTAAATGTTAAAGCCGTACAGGATGAAATTCCTGCAGGTCTTGAAAAAATACTCAACATGCTGGCTGCATAACCCTTTTTTGTAAAAGATTTACTCATCATAACCGGAAGACCCCACTTCCGGTTATAAAACTTTATATATGGCAAACGTAACCATGAGCGACTATATTGGATTTATTTTTTCTGAAATTACAAGAGCTCGTGTTATAGCAGATGGCGAGAGCAGACGTATTGCAGAGTTATATGCTAAAGATGATATTCTCAAAAATTTTTCTGTTCCAAGATTCAAAATCCCGGAAATGAACCTGTCGATACCCGTTATCGTTTCAGGAGCCAAATTTTCATCCATTTTAAATTTTATTATTAAGCAGGATGATTTTATAAACTTTTTAACAGGAAAAATGAAGAATGCCATTACTAGCATTCTCATCAAAAAAAATAATTTTATTTTAGGACCCATTAAAATTAATCCTATTATACTGGGCACACTTGATACGAGGCTTAATATCCCCATTACAAGAGGAGAAAAAAAGACGGGGGTAAAAACACCAACAAAAACAAGGGATACGGATCAAGAAAAAAAAACGCTTATTGAATTTCATGAATTATTACTGAAAAACTCCGACCCTTCCAACCCAGAAAATATTGTAAAAGTAAAATGGGGCGAATATTTTTATGCAAAGCTTGAAAGCTCAAAACTTACAGAAGATTATAATAAGTTCTATCCTAAAAACGAACTTTTTCTTCAAACCTGTGATGAAGTGCTCGACTGGGTTTTTAAAAACACGGTGGTTACTTCTACTAAAATTGACAATTTATTAGTTGACCCTGAAACCAATGTTGTGAAAAACAACAGTACCGATGCTACCATATTTTTGATAAATGCAAAAATTATGGAAGAAGGTATTTTTATTAAATCAATAAAAGATACCGATACCGGAAAAGAAAACAAAATTGTTGAGTTTGAATAAACGATTAAACCATTAGTAAATGCAAAAATTTTTGATAAATGAACAGCAGAAATTCGAAGGTTTATTAACTGAATTTAATACCACACTTACTAAATTTAACAACAGAGATTTTAATACCACAGAAAGCGTAAAAACCCTTTTGTATAACTGTATTGAAGTGTATAAAAGTTTAGGAAACACAATAAAGCAAAGTGAAGCAGAAGTGCTTTTATCGGAGTTTTTAATGGCACAGCGCGGCTTTAATACGGTTACTCTTGAAAAAATAAAAAGCGGGAAAAACGACCTGCTACAAACAACAACACATAAAGTATTACAACAATTACAGCAACTGCTAAGTACGGGCTATAAGGATAATGAAACTAAATTAGAGCAGGCGCAAACATTAATTGCCCAAATTATAACAGCCGCCATTCAATCGAATATTATTACCCATAAAATGATTGATAAATACCAGCGTGGTAAGGATGCCGAAAAAACATGGAACCTTTTATCAAAAGATGCCAACCTTTCTTTGGGTCAAAAAAGAGCCTTACTAATTGTTAGCCAATACGATTGTTATATTCTTTTTGATGAAACTATTTCTAAGCTACAATAAGTTTTAAACCATCTCCTTTTTTGTTAGTTTGCTAATCATTTTTGCCACTAAAGAAGTCCATCCTGTTTGGTGAGCAGCCCTTAAATCGCTGCCGGTATCGCCATTAAAATATTCGTAATACAAAATCGGGTCTTTATTTTCCTGTGGCTTTTTTTCAATTTCATAAATTTACATGGCGACCCAGACTTGTTCAGATGAGATTGACATCGTTAAAATTCCATTCACAAGAATGGTTATTGCCCGTAACAACCCAATGAAAAAAAGTAAGATTACTCTTTGGCATCATTACGGTTAATGCATCCATCATTACCAGCCGGATGTAAAAAATACAGCATCCTAACAATGCAAAGGATACGATTGCTTTTACTATTGGATAACCCACAGTTTGTACAACAAAATCAATACAAAGAGGGGCAAAAAAATACGAAGTTATCGTATATTTTTTGCCGATTTGTTATTTACAGGAATTCCTATTAGCGAGGTAAATTATATAACAGTTATGGTAATAACTTGTGGTTTTGCACTACTTTCCTGTTAATATCCTTAGAATATTGTGTATTACTATGTTAATATAGTAATGATTATACCCTATTTTATTTAAGACACCCTTACAGCTACATAATTGATATGTGATTAGGCCTGCGCAGGCGGCCCTCCAAAGTTTACAGGGAACTGCATTTCTTCTAAATCTTTAATATTGCCATGCATAGCTTCAAATTTTTCAACATTATCAATTAAAGCTTTCATAAACCGCTTGGCGTGCTGTGGGGTTAAAATAATTCTAGATTTTACTTTACTTTTAGGAGTTCCGGGCATCACATTTACAAAATCTATCACAAACTCTGCGTGTGAATGGGTTATTACAGCCAAATTAGCGTAAGAGCCCTCTGCTATTTCTTCAGATATTTCAATATTTAACTGGTTGGGTTGTTGTTCTTGCATAATTCTAATTTTAATAGGAACGAAGTTAATCATTCTGTATGTACAGTAAACGAAACACATTTATAAAACAGACCAATATCGTATCGGTATAAAGCTATTTCAATAGATGGGTTATGCTATGTACGTTTATTATTTAAATAAAAAAAGAACTTTATTGGCCGTTATTTCAACCGCCAATAAAGTTCTTCTGTATAAAAATAAAACCGAATAATTACATATTTGCTTCTTTTTCTGCGTCGTTCTTCATTTTATCATTTGCCGCAATAGCAAATTCTACACGACGGTTTTGTGCGCGGCCATCGGCTGTAGCATTATCGTATTTAGGCTCTGTAAGGCCAAACCCTCTCGTAGTAATACGTTCAATGGCAATACCATTTGAAGTAAGATACCCTGCCACATTTCCTGCACGTCTTTCAGATAATTTTTGGTTATACACTTCGCTACCTTTGTTATCGGTATGTCCGTCAATAGTCAAATCGGTATCAGGATATTTGTTTAAAATGGTAATTAAATCGTTCAGGGTTTGTTGCGCCTGGGGTGTTACAGTAGCCTGATCAAACCCAAATAACACAGCACTGCTAAATTCTACTACAATACCCTCGCCCACTCTTTCCACTTTTGCACCGGCAACTTCGTTTTTAATTTCTTCGGCCTGCTTATCCATTTTTTTACCAATGATGGCCCCGGCCACGCCACCTACGGCACCGCCAATAACGGCTCCCATAGCCGTATTGCCGGCTACTTTTCCTACTACAGCACCAACGGCTGCGCCTCCACCAGTTCCAATAATTGCCCCTTTTTGGGTTCTGTTCATGGATTCACAACCAGAGAAGATAACGCCGGAAACGGCTACTCCTAATAATACAGTTCTAAAATTTTTCATGTTTACGAATTTTAAAATATAATTTAATGCAAGATACTCAAAATATATGCCAACACCATATTTTTTAAAAGGCTGATTTTAAAACCGTTATACTTTTTATTGTGCCACAAAACAACAAAAGGAGCTTAAGGGCTCCTTATATAATGTAATAAAATTATACATACTATTGCACCGCAACTACTTCTGTAATAATTTTTGAACCCGTATAATTACTATCTTTTGCCGTAGTTTTTTTATTGCTTTTTGAAGTTGCTTTTGCATTTTCATCCTCCTTTGTATTATCTATATTTTTTATAGCTGCAAAAACAGAAGCAGGGTTATCCTCGTTAAATCGTCCGCCAAGGTTAATGTATAACTCGTTTAAGTCTTTATCATAAATCAAAGTACCTTCTGTAACAGACTTTCCCGAAAGCTTTTTTGATTCGGCCTCAACCGGAGCACTGGATTCATCTTCGGCCACTGGCTCTGGTTCGGTTAAAACTGGCATGGGGTCATTAAAATATGTTTTTTGTGAGGGAATTTTATAGATTGCCGGCGAACCTTTTAAAATGGCTTTAAACTTGCCTTCCGATAAGCCGCTAACCCATACAACACCTTTCTTTTCTTTATCCAGTGTTATAAACAAAGTAGTACTGTCCCCGCTATGATTTACCACATTATATTTACCCAACACCGGAAAAATCATTTCATTAGTTAACGAATCCGGCATAGGTAATAATTCTTTTGGCTGCGGCTTATAATTACGGGGCACCTCGGGAGTTACCTGAGCCAGCACGAATGTAGAAATGGATAATGCAATAAATAATGTTAAAATGTTCTTTTTCATGTAATAAAAAGTTTATTTGACTTGTGATGTTAGAGAAACTCCGGTTCAAAAAAACCGTTAATAAATGCTTTCTATTTACAGGAAGAAATTATTATGCCAAAATTTGAAAAAACTGTATTTAGAACGAAATTTATTTTCATTAAAACCGTCAAATAAGTTAAAATATTGCCAATATGCTTATTTTATTATGCCACTTTATAGCCATAAAATCACAGTCTGCTGTTTGTTCTTCAAAATCGTATATAATTAAATATCTTTAAAAATAGTTTCGTTCTTCAAATCTAATTTAATGAGGCCTAAAAGTTTATTATTCATTTTTGTATTTTTCATAAGCTTACCAGCTATATCACAAAGTCCGGAAACAAATTTGCAAGCCTGGTCAAAAACCAATCCGATAGAAAAATTATACTTGCAGGTTGACCGTAACAGCTATACTGCCGGGCAAACCATCTGGTTTTCGGGATATTTCTTATCAAATTTCATTCCCTCATCAGGCAGCACATCCTTATATACAGAACTTTTAAGTGAAAATGGCCAAATTGTTATAAGAAAGGCATTTCCCGCATATCTAAGTAAAACCTATGGCCAAATTGACCTGCCGGAAACACTTGTAAGCGGCACCTATCAGCTAAGAGCCTACTCCAAGCCAATGCTTAACCAATCCGGATTCTATTTTACCAAAAAAATTACCGTTTATGGTAAAAACGCAGTAACAAAACAAAAAACAACCAAACCTGCCGGTACTTATATTACATTTTTCCCGGAAGGAGGTAACCTTATCAGCAGTTTGCTTAATATGGTAGCCTTTAAAGCCGTTGATGAAAACGGATTCCCGGTAGATGTTTCCCTGCAAATTACCGACAACCAAAAGAATGTAATTACCACTGCTAAAACTACCCATGACGGCATGGGATATTTTGCTATTATTCCACAACAAAACGAATTGTATTACGCTACTATTGTAAACGATAACACCCTTAAGCAATATGCACTTCCCATACCTACCCACCAGGGAGTAGCCTTTTCTGTAAATAATATTGCAAACGGTAAATCATTTAAAATAACGCAATTACCGGGCAACGAAACCTTTAAAGCTGCCTATATGGTAGGGCAAATGCAAAACGAAATTGTTTTTAAACAACCCTTTACGGGAAATAAGAACGCCATAGGCGGCATAATTCCTACGGGAGAGCTTCTTTCGGGAATTTTGCAATTAACTGTTTTTAATAAAGATGGTATGCCACTGGCAGAAAGGATTACGTTTATTGATAATAAAGAATATATTTTACCGGCCACTTTTACAGCAGATACCGTAAATGCAAATACCCGTCAGCGAAACCACTTCTCAATTTCTCTCCCCGATACAGTTATTGGCAACTTTTCAATAGCCGTTACAGATGCAGATTATGAAACCGCCGATATGCGGGAACAAAATATATTTTCCTTTTTTTTACTAAACAGTGATTTGAAAGGTTATATACACAACCCCGCTTGGTATTTTTTACCGGATAGCAATGCCGATAAAAAGTCGCAGGCACTTGATTTGGTAATGATGACAAACGGATGGACCAGATTTAAATGGGAAGATGCCGTAAAAAACACCTTGCCTAAACCTCTGTATAAAGACAATGGTTTTATTACCATGCAAGGCCGCATTAATATTGAAGGCCGTAAAAAATTGTTTGCTAATAAAGAGCTTATTTATTTTATGTCGCCCAGAGATACAACTAAGAAAAGATTTGGCATGCCAAAATTTATTGAAACAGATTCCGCAGGTAATTTCAGGGTTGATTCTATGGTATTTTTTGGAGATATGAATATTCTTTTTTCTGACATCAAAGGAAGCAAAAGCAAATATATTAAAGTTACACTTACTGATGATTCTTTATATAAACGATACAATCTACCGCAGGTAATCATTCCTTTTAAAGACACTCTTACCGAAACGGGAGCTAAATTAAATGAAGAATATGCCGAATATATTAAAGCCGAAGGACTGATGCTGGATGCCGTAACTGTAAAAACCAGGGTTAAATCAAAACAAGAAGAATTAGATGAACGATATACTTCCGGGATGTTTTCGGGAGGTATTAATTCCCGTATATTGGATTTGACCAATGAAATGGCTGTGGGTCAATATATTTTCGATTATCTTCAAGGCAGGTTGCCGGGAATTAACGTTAGCAGAGACGCAGAGGGGCAATATGTTTTAACCTACAGAAGTGGCGGTTTTGGGGGTAGTAATGTTACCTTATATTTAGATGAAATGCAAACTGATGCCACTTTTATAGAATCGATACCCGTTAATCAAATAGCCTTTGTAAAACTCATGGGTAATTTTGTGGGAGCCCCGGGTGGCGGAACGGCATTAGCTATTTACATGAAGAAGGGTGCCGAGTTAAGTGCCGTTACCGAATCGGCCACAGATATTATACCTTATACCGGTTATACCATAACAAAAGAGTTTTACAGTCCAGATTACGAGGTTAAAAAACCTATTGATAACAAAGCCGACAACAGAATAACCTTACACTGGATGCCCTTAATTTATGCGGCTCATGTAAATGCCAAAATACCCGTTATTTTTTATAATAACGACCGAACCAAAAGGTTTAAAATAGTAGCCGAAGGAGTTACCAACGATGGAAGATTTTTAATGATAGAACAAATTGTAAATCCTTAGCGTTAACGTGAGTGTTGGATGTTATTTAACCATAAAATATTTAAAAGCTTGTGTCATTGTAATGAACCCTTCCCTATTGTTTTCGGAAAAGATGAAGAGAACAATTTTGCCGGAGGTAAACCTGCCTGTCGGCAGACAGGTCTCCAAAAATAGCCAATGAGATTTCTCCCTACACTGCGTTTCGGTCGAAATGACAGGCAGTATAACCCTGTCATCGCTTCTTTGATTTTGTGAAACAAATTGTTTATTCGATAAGACGATGTATGTATTCATTTCTAATTCGGTGTATCCAAAACTCACGTTAATATAACGTGAGTTTTGGATGTTCTATATTGAAAATCAAAGCTGTGTATCGTCATGTCGA
>JBKEEB010000139.1:0-10578 GCA_047975735.1 Niabella sp. | reverse complement strand
TCCCGTAGGAGTCGGGCCCGTGTCTCAGTGCCCGTGTGACTGGTCGTGCTCTCACACCAGTTAATGATCGTAGGCTTGGTGGGCCGTTACCCCGCCAACTACCTAATCATGCGCACACCCGTCTATCAGCGCATTGCTGCTATAATATTAAAAAGATGCCTTTAAAATATACTACGGGGTATTAATCCAAGTTTCCCTGGGCTATGCCCCACTGAAAGGAAGGTTGTGTACGTGTTCCGCACCCGTTTGCCGGTCTCATAAGGAGCAAGCTCCCTATTTACCCCACGACTTGCATGTATTAAGCCTGCCGCTAGCGTTCATCCTGAGCCAGGATCAAACTCTCCGTTGTAAATGATGTTTGATACTGACATTTTAAAATTCTCAAGAGAAAATTAACGTGTCAAAAATCGAATTTATTTCGCTTTGACTTACCTTTCGTTCCCGATTAAATCGGGAGAATTGTGCTATTGTTTCCAAACTTTCAAAGAACTTTTCAGACATAATGATAAACTATCACTTTTGCCGGAACTGTTGATATTTACGGATTTGAACCGTCATTTGTGCGCCTTTAACGCTATATCACTTGTCGCTATTTTTTTAAGAACTTTAGAAGATTTTTGACCTTCTTTTTTGTTTTGGGATTGCAAAGGTAATCCTTTTTTTCAATCTACCAAATTTTTTTTGATTTTAATTCAAAATCGCAACTTTAAAGAACCTTCCGCTTTTTTTTGGGCGGACTGCAAAGATACAATTAAAATCTTTAATTCCAAATCTTTTTTTCAGAGAAAACAAAGAAAAAAGATTGTATATAAATGTGTGGGAATAAGCGGAATACAACAATTAAGTATGTATTCATTATTATAAGTGGCGGCTGTGTGAGCCGGTTATTTTTCTTCCAATTTCTAATCAGAGAACTAGTTGTTTTTTTCAAAACGGAGTGCAAAGATAGTGCTTGTGATTTTAACTACAAAATTTATTTTTAATTTCTTTAAAATTCAATATAACTATCAGAGAACTACTTGCTTATGTGAAGCGGGGTGCAAAGATAGCCGTTTAATTTTAATAGCCAAATTTATTTGCAGTTTTTCTTTAAACTTTTTAATACTATCAGAGAACAAACCGCTTTTCAAAAACGGAGTGCAAATGTAGGAGGAATTATGATACCATCAAATTTATTTTGAGTGTTTTTCGAATGGTATTACATCATTTTGCATTATCAGTACCTAATTATTGGCTTTGAGAATGATTATTGCTTTTTATTATCCATTTTATACCGATTGGATATTCGTAATATATTTCGTATTAAAATTATAAGGGCTACCCAATAGGCAGCCCTTTTTAAAATCTATAAGTAAAAAAGTTTTAAAAATTAATCGATACCGGAGCGGATTGAAATACATCAATAGCTTCTTCTACCGGTTTAAATACAGAATAATGGGTAATGGTACCAGTGGTTGCTATATCCGGTACAGGAATTGAATTAGAGTATGGAGTAAACTCAATTGTTGCAGTAGTACCGTCTATTCTGGGATAGGTTAATATCGTTTTTAGCATGGTATAAAATACGGTGCTATCCTGCGGCTTCCTACTTTCGTTTTGAAAATCAAGGTATTTATCTGTACCTACTGTTGATGTACGCAAATATATTCTGTTATATAATGATGTTATATACCTGTTGCCATATACCAAACCTGTTGTAGTTGCTATATTAGAACTATCGCCTTTATTATCAAAAGACAATACATTGGCTATAAGTGTGGCTTCGGGTAAATTATCAATCTGCACTTCCTTATAGTTTCCATAATCTGAAGCAACAACATCAAAAAAGGCTGTGGATATTTCGGCACTTAAAGAGCTATTGTAGGACACTTTGATTCTGTTCACCCTTCTGTCCGGCCCAACAATGAACCTTAGGATAGCTCTATTATGACCGGGAAGAATTTGTAAAGAATCTACACTACCCGGTTTTGCATTTTCTGCCTTATTTAAAAAATCTGCGTAATAATAATCGCTGGTTCTTTTACATTGGCTCATTGTTATTACAATAAGTGCTGCAATAAACGTAAAAAATATTTTGTTCATAATATTAAAGTATTTTATAACTGACCAAACAGATACATTTCATAAATAAAGAAATTAGGACCTCCTTCATAGCTACCATTCCAGGTTGCATAGTTTTTGAAACGGATATACCTGAATTTAGGAAATCCTGTGGGGTCGGGAAACTCATAGGTTTCTCCATTATCCCTTATATTATCGCGTTCTGCAGTAGTGGCGGGTACCCCAAAACCAAAACCGGTAGGCCGGGAACTGGTAAAATGTCCCAGAAGTGTCCAGGAATTATCCCAAGCACCAGTTGAAGAAGGGCTGTTACTACCATAGATCTCAAAATCGTAAATATGCGCCGGGCCATAAACATCTGAAATGTTGCTGTATCGGGTAGCCCAAATCTGCATCCGACTTATTAAAGCCGGTGTTCCTAAATCAAAAGTAATAGAGTTGGGTAGCGTTGTGCTGGTACCTCCTGCGTTGGTAGAAAGATACCCTCTGTTAGTATTACCATCCCAAATACCGCCAACATCGAAGCCGCCTCCACGGTTACCTGCATCACCGGGTAAGTATGACCATGCCCAATTATTTCTGGGAATGAGCACTTCCTCAATAGGTGTTAAGTTTACCATAAGTGTGTCGGAAGTATGATCCCATCGGTCTTCAATATAAATACCAAAATCGGTAGCTACAGCATCCTGCCCTCTTAGCTTTATAGTACCTGCTTCAAAGTTGGTATATTCCGATTCTACAGGCACCCATTTGCCGGTGGAATCTTTTTTAATAATCCTAATAACAAGATTGGCCTTTGTTTCGTTTATATAATTCAGGTTCAAGCCGCCAAAAGTGCTTGTTATTTCACCACTCGTATTCATTTTATCTAATACCAGCAAGTAAGGAGGCCTCAACGCATTTACTTTTACCGTAATAGGGTCTGATGCTACTTCTCCTACACTTACGGTTTGAAGTTCTACTTCATATTCTCCTTCAATACCATAACCATCAACAGTAATGGTATTTTTATAAATGGAGGATTTTGTTTCGCGCTGTATGCCGTTATCTAATTTGTAAGTGGCTTTTACATACCGCAGGTCTTCCGACAATGGCAAATCGTATTTTATAATTGCTCCGCCGGAAATAGGAGTTGATTGCACATTTGTTACAGGCCCCGGCTTTTCGCCTATTTTATTGACTGTAATGCCTATGTCTTCCTTACATCCGAGAAAACTGAAAATGAACGCCGCCAAAGCTATCAGTAAGCCCGATTTTATTTTATAATATTGTTTCATTTTTCTTTTATTTATTGCCTTTTATTTTTAATAACGAGGACTTTATAATCTATTAAAATTTTTGTTATACTTTACCATCCCGGATTTTGTTTTAGCTTTGGATTTCTTCTTAATTCATCTAAACTAATAGGCCAGAAATAATCCTTTGTAGTAAATATCCGGTTAAATAATGGCCTCGCCCTGTAAAAAGGAGCCACCGCTCTTTGTTGAACATCCCAACCAAGGATTAATTCATTTAATTCCTGCACACAATCTTTCCATCTTCTTAAATCCCAAAAACGTTTGCCTTCAAAAGCCAGTTCAATGGTGCGCTCGCGCTTTATAATATCCCGTAAGCCTTCTTTTGTAAGTGGCTTGCTCGGCTGCGTAGCGTAATTAGCCCAAGAACTTACAACTCCCTGTAATCCTGAACGTGCTCTAACAGAGTCGATATAATTATACGCTTCTATTGTGGGTCCCTGACTTTCGTTCAATGATTCTGCATATAGCAGGTACAAATCTGCCAGCCTGATAACGGGGATGGCATAAGACCTTGCAGAATAAGCGTTACTGGCACCATAAGAATTTTGTGTATTTACATATTTTTTTACCATGTAACCGGTAGCCTGATTATTAATTACATTATAGCTCATTACATTACCGCCGGTTTTGTAATTGGTATTTAACGCATTGGCATCATTTAGTTCCGACATCATAAAATAACGGCCGCCGTCAAAAGATAAGGTTCCGTAAAAACGATTCTCGCGGTCTAAATGAAAATTAATGGTGGTGTAATTAACCTGTAAATCGTATCTATAATCATCGGTATTAGGAACCGTTACCAAATCAAACCGAGAGGCGTAGGGATAGGTAGCATCCTCCTCAATAGGAACCCCGTTTTTGGAATAGAATTTTTCGGCCATATTTAAAGTGGCTCCCATATAACTGGTAATACTACCATTGGATACCGTGTTTGAATTAAATCCTCTTGGGGTAAATGTTGCCTGAAAACTGGCATTTGCCACGCTTCTTGTATCAAACCACAACGCTTCTGCATTACCATCAGATTCATTGAACGCAGTGCGCAAACTCATTTGATAAACAGTTGATGGTGCATTGATGGTAAGGTTGGCAGAAGGATTCCATATATTCAAATGCTTTCCGTTTGTTTCGGCAAAATCAATGGCCTCTTTACAAGCTGCCGCTGCCAATGTCCATTTATTCTCATCGAAGGTTTGGTTGAATAATGGGTTACCATTTTCATCCTTTAAAGAAGCCATATCTGTATTTCCATTAAACAAGGGACTGGCTGCTTCAACCAATACTTTCGCCTTAATGGCTTTAGCTACAATTTGTGTAATTCTACCCACATCCAAATTACCGTTTTGCTCAATTGACATTAACTCGGGCATAGCCTCATCAATGGTACTTACAATATACTCAAAGCATTGATCAACTGGCACTCGGGCTTCCTGCATTTCTGCAGGGTCTGTATTTACCGATATATTTTTATCCCGGATGATAATGGGACCGTATGCCCTCAACAATAAATAATGATAGTAAGCTTTGAGTACTTTCACCTCTGCTTTCCAGGTTTCTTTTTCCCAGTCATCCATATCAGGAACTTCGTGTATTCTCTCAATAAGAACATTGCAATCGTTAATAGCCTGCCAATAGGCTCCCCCATTGTTACCGCCGTTACGTCCCCACCAGTCTAACAAGGGGGCATTAGAGTTTTGCTGCCCCATTGCTATATACCAGCCGGGATAACCGCCCGAAGAAAAATTGGCTGTTGAGTTCAACCAAAACTCATCTCCTATTAAATAATTATCACCCCCTAAGTATGTATTTGAAGGAAGCCTGTTATAACAGGTAGCCAAAAATCTTTGCGCCATTACCCGTAGGTTAAATGCCTGATTTATTTCCGGTGTATTATCTGGCACTACATCTAAAAATTTTGTACAGGAACCAGTAAAAACCAGTACCGGAATTAATAATATTAATAATATCTTTTTCATCCGTATATTTTTTATATTTTTTATGCTCGAATGCCTGCCTATCCGGCAGATAGGGAAATTCGCACATACATTCCCATATTTACGAGATTTTATTTTGATTAGTTTCATATCTGAATTTTACAAATTAACAGTGATACCAAAATTTACAACTCTTTGTAACGGATATTTTAAACCATCACCTCCCATTTCGGGATCCCACAATTTAAAACTGCTGATTTTAAAGAGATTGGTACCACTAACATAAGCACGTAGATTTTGAAATTTTAATTTACCGAGATGTACTCCCTTTAAATTATAACCCAATTCAGCCTGTTTTAATCGAATAAAGCTGCCATCACGCATCCAAAAGGTGCTACGCTGTGTATTGTTATTTGTAGGCGTTTGGCTTAACCGTGGGTATCGGGCATATATATCCTGATGCTCCTCTGACCAGTAACTATCGGCCCATACCTGCAAAACAGCATTGGGCGCATATCTGTCTCCAAACGGAGCAATACCGGCATAAGTAGGATTAATAAAAAGTGATGTGCGGGCATTGCCTGTGATATAAAAAGAGAAATCAAAGTTTTTGTATCCGATACTCGGTCCGAAACCATACGATATTTCAGGAACTGTAGGATAGCCGATTGCCACCATATCATCGGCATTAATTACACCATCTTTATTAATATCCACATATTTTATATCGCCGCCTAATACCGCTTCGCCACCAAATAATTGCTGCGGACTATTCAGTACTTCGGCATCATCTATAAATAATCTTTCAGCAATATAGCCCATTTGTTGACTGGAACTTAGACCCACTCTTGATAAATAAGGATATGCATAAGCAGGTTCATCATAATACACATATTCTCCTTTAGCATAGGTAAATGTTCCTCTGGCTTGTACCCAAAAATCGTTGTGAAAATTCTTTGTATATGCTAATTCAGCATCAAAGCCGTGGCTTTTATATTTACCTACATTGGCTAATATAGGAGCCTGGAACCCGGCGGAGGAAGTAATTCCCGTTCTTGTTTGAACAATATTATACCGGTATTGCCTGTAATAATCTCCGGTAAAAGTAAGTGCGCCATTAAATAATCCTAAATCTATCCCCAAATTTGTTTGGCGCGATATTTCCCAACGTACAGTGGGGTTAGGGTATCTGTCAATAGAAATACCGTTGGTATAGTCGGTGCCAACAGTTGGCAAACCAAACCTATAGCCTTTGTTGGGGTCATTAAGATTTACAATAGATTGGTAAAAGAACCTATTATCCGCTGTACTTACATTGTCATTACCCAGTAAACCATAGGTAAACCTCAACCTTAGTTTGCTGATAGTAGGCCTTAGAGCTTCCATAAATTCTTCTCTGTCAACTGTCCATGCCAACCCGAATGAAGGGAAGAAACCCCAACGAAAGTTATTATCAAACCTTTCAGAACCGTTATATCCAAAGGTGAACTGCGCATAGTACTTTTCTTTAAAAGCATAAGTAGCATTACCGGATAAACTAACGTTACGATAAGGTAATGTATTTAATAAAGTAAAACTATTTGGTGTTTCTATATTATCGCGGATAGTACCCACTACCATGCCGGTTATTGAATGGTCTTCAATTCTTTTGTTATAAGAGAACTGGCTCTCAGCATACATAATGGCCGCCTGATCTCGGGAACCCGGCTGAAAATTAAGATACTCGGTACCACCTTCGGGATTAATGGCATCAAAGCGACTTACTGTGCCTGTTGCCGGATTAACAACCGGTGTATAATAAAATGGATTATATACTCTGGATTGGGAAAAATAGGCGTTTCTGGTAATATTTAGCAACCCCCGGTATTTTAAACCTTTTGTAATAAAATCCAAATCCTGATTGAGATCCAATTGCAAATAAACATTACTTCTTTTTCTTTCGGAGTATCCACGAACAATTTGCGCATAAGCATTCATATAACCGCCTTCTCCATAGTTCCCAAACATGGGGTGGGTAATCCAAGACTGACTTGCCGGAGGCGTATAAACCGGCTGGAATAATACAGGATTGGAACGCAAAGCTCTATTATAAGCATCGGTACCAGATACGGGCGGGCCGTTATAATCCTGTACATTTACATTTACACGTGCTTTTAAATTGGTTGTTTTAGTAATGTTGATGTTAACATTCGTTCTTAAATTATATACATTAAACCGTACATTACTGTTAAAATCATTAATAGGTTCAATTTTAAGTAAGCCATTATCGGTTGAAAGATCGCCACTAACATTATAAGTAGCTATTTGCCCACCCCCGGAAAGGCTTAAATTGTATTTTCTGGTACTGGTAACTTCTTTGGTAATAAAATCTAACCAGTCAACCGCCGGATATAAAATAGGGTCTTCTCCGGCTGCAGTTTTATCAATTTTTTCTAAAGAATATACATTTTCATCATCTTTTCCAAGTGGGTTTCTGGTTAAAATAGCTTCCCGGTTCATTTTCATAAAAGTAACCGGATCGGCAATATTTAGTTTTTGTGTAGGCATAGAAATCCTTTGTTCGCCCCTGAAGAAAATTTTGGGAGGCCCTTCCTTCCCCATTTTGGTGGTAACCAGTATTACTCCATTTGCACCACGCGAACCATATACCGCAGAAGCGGTGGCATCGCGTAAAATACTGAAACCATCAATATCATCTACCGGTATCCTTGCCAAATCTTCGGAAGAAACTTCCATATTGTCCACCAAAATAAGCGGCCGTTGGTTTACGCCAAATGTGCTTACACCGCGTATAAAAAAATCGGCATTGTCTAAACCCGGCTCACCGCTTCTTTGAAACGAAACCAAACCGGCTATTCTACCCTGTAAAGCGGTGGTAAGGTTACTGGCGGGTATTCTTAGTTCTCCCGGATCAATAGAAGATACCGAACCTACTAAGTCCCGTTTTCTGGCTTTTTGGCCAAAAGCTGTTACTACCACATCTTCCAAGCCTAATACATCTTTTTGAAGAACAATATTAATGGTAGTTTTTCCATTAATTGGTATTTCCTGCATTTTATACCCTACCATTCTAAATTGTAACACGTCATCCGATGCAATTTTTAAAATGTAGCGGCCATTTAAATCTGTAGTGGTTCCAATATTAGGATTGGACTTAGACACTACAGTTACTCCCGGAAGGATAGCTCCGGCAGAGTCCGTTACTAAACCAATAACTTCAATATCGGCCTGTTGCAACGAAAAGCTGTAGAGGTTAATACGTTCCATCGCCTCTTTGTTATTGGCGAAGGAGTTTAATTGGAGTCCCGGTAAAAAACCCGAACAAAGCAGTACTATTGCAGGAATTTTTAAATAATGCAATACCGTACGGATACGAGAAATTTGTAATCCCATCATCAATGAATTGTTTAGTTAAAATAAGCAGTGATAAATTACCATGTGGTTTTGCCAGAAAGGCTAGATAAAACTTATAGCAGTAGCAATCACTTTAACAAATGTAACATAAAAACTTGACTAAAATCATAATCAAACGGTTGCACATTTTTTACATATATATAAATAAAGACTTTAAATATAATAGATTATATTAATATGTTAATGCCTGTTAAATTTCCCCTTTAGATGAGTAAACCAATTAGCAGGAAAGCACTAAAGCAAGCATCATCTTCTTCTTCCTCCGGAATAGGTCATTGCCTCGCCTTTTCCAAAACCATAACTAAGGCCGAAAGTGAAGAAGCGACCACGATAACTTTGGTTAAATATATAAAATTGAGGGCGGGAAGTTTCAGATTCGAAAATGCGGGAAGCAAAAATATCGTTAACAGACAGATTAGCCACTAATTTCCCCTTCCATAGTTTTTTTCTAACGCCTGCATCAAGATAAGAAAAGGCTGTATTGGTAGCATTAACAGATTTATAGGCCGATTGGTAATTACCATTTAACTCTACGGCAAAATCGGCTGGTAAATCAATCTTCGTTGTTAAACGACCAGACCACCGATTGCCGTTAAAATCAAATATCTGACTCTGAAAGGTTCCTTTTCTTTTAAAATAATTAAAATTAAAATCGCCATTAAAGGATAACCATCCAATGGGGCTGTATCTACCATTCATTTCCAATCCGGGTGCGCCACTGGTACCCACATTATATGGCTTTGTAATACTTACATTATTTTCAAAAGTTGATACCCTTTCAATAACTGCAGTGGTGTAACGATAATAAAGACTTGAATTGAGCGTGGCTTTACCTAATTTAAAGATGCCGGTCAATTCATAAGAGTCGCTATACTCGGGATTTAAATCGGGGTTACCTGTTCGAATGTTGTAATTGTTGCTATTATTGAAAAAAGGGTTCAAATCCCATAAGCGCGGGCGATAAATACGACGGGAATACCCCAACTGTAAAGAGACTTCCGCACTTAATTTATAGGAAGTGTGTAGTGAAGGGAAAAGATTAGTGTAATGATTGTTATTAACCTGTCCTGTTCTATGCTGCTGTGTAAATAAGGATGTATTTTCTAAACGCACCCCTGCTTTTAACCCCCATTTTTCTCCTTCGTAGCTACCGGTACCATATACTCCCAATACTTTTTGGTCGTACTCAAAATTATTGGTAAGTTGATTATTTAAAACCCATTCGTCATTTATTAGGTCGCTGGTAGCATAATCATTACCTACGTCGTTTATAAGATATTGTGCTCCAGTTTCAATGGTATATTTTTTATTAAAAGGTTTGGTGTAATCGGCTTTAAAAGTATAATCGGCTTGTTTAAAATTGGTGGTATTCTTCTGGTCATTTTCGGCAATAGTACCAAAATTGGCTTTATTAGTAAAATAGGAAGATTGATCCTTTCCAAAGAAACTCCCTATGGCACTTACCACCAGGTTATGCTTTTCATTATCCTTAAAAATGCGATCGTAATTTAATTCGTATTGCCATTTGGGGTTATCGGCTTTAGTGGTTTCGGTTCTAATCCATGAAGAAGATAAAACGTTGTTATCGTATGCATTGTACTGCGTATTTGATGGCTGATCTTCTACTTCGTAGGCAAAACTTCCCGACAAGGTTAGTACATTTAGGTTGTTGATATGATAATCGGTACCAAGTGTAAGATTATAAAATTTTTCGTTACGGTAATTAACGCCATCTGTTCGTATTTCAGAATTATTCTCAATATCAAAATTGGCTCCTTTATTGTAACGGGGCAAGGAACGATGTCCTAATCCCATTTGCGTAAAAAAGTTAAAATGATCGGTTCTGCGATTTAAGCTAATGCCTACACTAT
>JBKEEB010000041.1:0-38930 GCA_047975735.1 Niabella sp. | reverse complement strand
GCATATTTTGTTTTCGCTTTAGGTAGCCCGCTTCTTCTAAAGCAGCAATAGCTGTAGTTACCCTTGTTTCAATTTCTCTCAGGTTATCATTCCATCCTGCGGCTCTTGCAATTTCCAGGGCAGATTTTTGAACACTTGATTTAAATTTAGTGTTTAATTTTATTGCGTTCCAAATTTGCTTTATCTCGGCTAATTCTTTTTTTGAGGTGCTAAGCGAAGTATCCGGCTACACGGTAAAGAAAGAAGTCCCGGTCTTTGATACCAAAATTGTTGGCGAGGAAGCGTTGTATTTTTGAGTTCATATTTTCTGCTTTCGCATTGGTTTGCCCTTCTTTAAAATAATTGATAATGTCGTCATGATGCTTTTCAATCATCTTTTTTACTGCTTTAAATACGGGTATTTTTGACTAATTTACGAATTGTCAGATTAAGTTTTAACTATGTACAAATCATTTTTTTATAGTTGAATGATTTGTACATAGTCGGAATGCACCCATTCGTTTTTTCCTGTTTTATACCAGTCGGCTTCCGCTGCTTCAATAATTACTTTATCGTTTTGGGTAAGTTGTTTCACTTTTGCAAACTCTACACCGGGGCCGCTTCTTACATTTAACAGAGAGGCAATTACCTTGCCTTGTTTTTTAAATTTCTCCATTATGTACAGTTTGCTTACCCAATCGTCTTCGCCAATTCTGTACCATCCATTACGCTCTTCATACACATTTACAGTATCATTTTGTTTTATGGCACCGGTAACAGGTTGGTTAGTACCGGCACCACTTCTTACATTTAGTTTTGTTGCAGTAACTATGCCTACAAACAAAACCTGTTCCTGTTTCTTTATAATATCTATATAATAACTGTGTACCCACCTGTTATCACCAATATGATACCAGTCGCCGGATTTTTGGTAGATATTTACAGCGTCTCCTTTTTGTAGTTTGCCTACAATTTTATAATTTGTAGAGGCTCCGTTACGTACATTTAGGTTGGCCGTGTTTACGATGCCTTTGTCGGTAATATTTTGAGTTGGCTGAGTGGCTTGAGCGGTGATATACGCTTTGCTTACCCATTTCCCTTTGCCAATTCTGTACCACTCACCAATGGATTCATAAATGGATACTTTTTCATCTTTTTGCAGTGTGCCAACAGTTTTAAAATACGTGCCATTTCCCATTCTTACATTTAATCCGGCAACTTTGGAAATACCCTTCCCAATCGTTTTGCTTTCATTGGGAAATTTATTAGTAAGGAGTATATTTTTAAATCTTGTCCAGCCCTCATCTTCTTCATAACACATCATTTTAGGGCAATCTTTTCCGGTAATATCATAATGCCGCCAAACGTTCTGTGCGCTTAGGTTGTATTTATTTAAAAGGTAACGGGTAAGTTCTATCGTGTTTTTGTATGTGGTATCCCAGTCGCTATTGGTATTTACGCACATTTCAATGCCTATTAAAAAATAGTTTGGCGAAAGGCCGTTTTCTTTTATCGTATTGCCGATGGGTTTAAAACTATTGGCACCTACGTGATAAGCAACTTCATTGTCCGGAATGATTTGTAAAATAGTTTTATCGTCAACAAAATAATGTGCTGATGCTTTAATATTATGATTTTGAAAAAAATTATAGTGAGCCAATGCTCCGGCATTAGCACCTGTGTTTGCTGTCCAGTGGATTATGAGTCCTTTCAGTTTCTTTAACTTGGTTTTAGGGCGATTGGAACTGTTAGTTATCAGTTTTTTTGTAATTGGTAACATGGTGTTCTGTTTTAGGTTGTTACAATATACAAAAAAAATCGTTAGTTAGCGGCTTCAACAAATACCCATTCAGATTACAGGTAAGTAGCTTATATACTTCAAATAGGATAAAAGAGATTGTATTACATGCTAACCTGTTGCCAGATCCTCTGTGTCAAATCTTTCTACTCTTTCCACACCTTGTACTTTTCCCAATGCTACTACCAGCTCGTCTAACTGTTCTTTATCGTGTACAAAAACTTTAATATTGCCTTCAAATACACCTTCTCTCGCCTCAATAGATAATGCAGACATGTTAATTCTCATATCAGCCGAGATTAAATTGGTAATGCGGCTGACCATGCCCACATCATCTAACCCTATAATTTTAATACCGGTAAGGAAGGATATTTCTTTGTTTTTAGCCCATTTGGTTTTTACTATCCGGTGTCCGTAATTACTCATCAACCGGGTGGCATTAGGGCAGTTGGTACGGTGTATGGTTAGGCCTTTTCCTGTAGTAATAAAGCCAAAAACATCATCTCCGGGAATGGGTTTGCAGCAGTTTGCCAGATTGTACATTATTTGGTCGCTGCTTTCACCAAAAATAATCAGCTCAGCATCGTGTTGCTTGGTATGGGATGCTCCATGAGCCGGACTAATACTTTCAATTTTGTTTTCGGTAACTACTTTAATAGGTTTGGGTAGTTCTATTCTGTCGCCCATTACCTTAAATTCTTTTAGTTCTTTAAGGTCAATATTCTTAATTGCAATCTGGTAAAAAAGGTCTAGGTTAGAGTTGAGTTTATAATAATGTACCAGCTCGTCAATATTTGATTGATGCATAGCGGCACCTATTCCTTCTAATTTGCGTTGCAGGGTATATTTACCTTCATCAGCAACTTTTCGTTTTTCTTCTTTTAAGGCTTCTTTTACTTTAGCCTTAGCTTTTGCCGTTACAACAAATGATAACCAGTCTTCGGATGGGTGTTGCTTGTTACTGGTAATAATTTCTACCTGATCCCCGCTTTTTAATTTATAACTGATGGGTACCAGTTTATGGTTCACTTTTGCGCCAATGGTTTTAGAGCCTACCATAGTGTGTATAGAAAAGGCAAAGTCGAGAGCGGTACTACCTACCGGCAACATTTTTACATCTCCCTTAGGCGTATAAATATATATTTCCTCGGTAAGAAAACTGGTTTTAAAATCCTGTAAAAAATTAATACTGTCGGGATCCTCGTGGTATAAAGCCTCCCTTATTTGCTGAAACCATTTATCAAAACGGTTCTCTACTTGTGTACCCTCTTTGTACTTCCAGTGAGCGGCCAGTCCTTTTTCTGCGATCTCGTTCATACGTTTACTGCGTATCTGCACCTCTACCCATTTACCTCTGGGACCCATTACGGTAGTATGCAAAGCCTCGTAACCATTAGCTTTAGGGTTGCTTACCCAGTCTCTCAATCTTTCGATAGAAGGGGTGTATTCATCTGTAATTAAAGAATATACTTTCCAGCATTCTTCTTTTTCTTTATCAATAGAAGTGTCTAAAATTATTCGTATAGCAAATAGGTCATATACTTCTTCAAAAGCAACGCCTTTTTTCTTCATCTTATTCCAAATGGAGTGAATGTTTTTAGAACGTCCCTGTATTTCAAATTTAAAATGATTCTTATCTAACTTTTCTTTAATAGGTTTAATAAACTCATTAATATATCGGGTTCTGTCTCTTTTAGTATCGGCCAGTTTACGGGCTATTTCCCTGTAAATTTCAGGTTCCAGATACTTCATGGAAAGGTCTTCTAACTCTGTTTTAATACTGTAAAGCCCCAGCCTGTGAGCCAGTGGCGCAAAAACATAAACCGTTTCAGAAGAAATTTTTAACTGGTTTTCGCGCTTCATGCTTTCCAGCGTACGCATATTGTTCAACCGGTCGGCCAGTTTAATTAATATTACCCGGGGGTCATCTGTAAGCGTCAGTAAAATCTTTTTAAAATTTTCGGCCTGCTTGGAGGCATTAGCATCTATAACATTGGATATTTTGGTTAGGCCGTCAACTATTTTGGCAATTTCCGAGCCAAATTCTTTTTCAATATCCTGTAAAGTAATATCGGTATCTTCTACGGTATCATGTAATAAAGCCGCAACAGCCGAGCGTACACCCAATCCAATTTCATCGGCACAAATTTTGGCTACGGCTATCGGATGCAGAATATATGGCTCTCCGCTTTTGCGCCGCATAGTGCTATGCGCATCGGCAGCTATTTCAAAAGCACGGCGGAGAATTTCTTTATCTCCCGGTTTTATTTTATCCTTTAAAGAGCGTAAAAGCGAACGATATTCCCTTAATATCAACTTTTTTTCCTGCTCCTCGTCAAGGTTATATGTTGGTTTTTGTTCTATTGTCTTCATAATAAATTCTCGTATGCTCTCGGTTTTAGGTAGTTTTTTAACCTTTAACCATCAATAAGCAGTTAGTTCTTAGCTAAAAGTACGATTTTTAGGTGTTTTTGTTTTTTTAATTTTCTGAATTTTATCCAAGATGCTATTTATAAAAACACATCATTACCAAAAAGCACTATTAAGGGGAAAGTGCTTTTATACTAAATAACAATAAATAAATAAATTTATTAGGTTGGTAATAGTTTTAAAGTATGTTGGCTATGTAAAGGCAATATTACATTGTATCAGTTAATTAATTAAAAAATGAAGCCTATTTTGCAGGTTAACTTCTGCAATCCCTCCATCTACATCTAAATAAAGCATATTCATGTTAGGGTAGAATTTCTTTATTCTTTTTTCTATTCCTTTTGCAACAACATGGTTTGCAATACAGCCAAAAGGTTGCACGCATACAACTTTATTAATATTCTTACGCGCATAGCAGGCTATTTCAGCAGCTATTGTCCAGCCTTCGCCAAACTGGTTCGAAATATCAAGTATATTTGATGCATAGGCTGCTTTTGTATAAATTGATTCGGAAGGGGTATAAAAACGGTATTCTTTCATGATGTTTTCAACCTTATTAATTCTGTGATTCATGTATTTCCAAAAAGCCGGATATAGAAAGCGGTTAATGATTCCACCATTTGTTATTCCATTTTTTATATTCACTTCAGAATTGACAAAATACTGCATCACAAAATCAAGTATCGGAGGGCTTTCTACCTCCATATTTTGAGACTGCAACCACTCGGCAATATGTGCTTGGCCATAACTATTGTATTTTACATAAATTTCTCCAATTAATCCAATTTTTGTTAACGGATATTCATTTATTGGCAGCATATTAAAATCCGCAACTGCCTGCTCTAATAAAGATAATAATGCCTTGTGGTTATTATTTTTGATGGCTATAATTCCTGCTTCAACATAAAAGTTGAACAACTCCTGCGTACTGCCTTTTTTCTGTTCCCTTACAATTGTTGAATTATGCATTTTATTAAGTGCATCGGCATATAAAAGGGTATAAATACCAATGTTTAGAATTTTTAAAACCGGAATTTTAAATGCTTTTTGTTCGTTTTGATAAACATCGCCGGTAGATAAAACAACAACGGGAATATGTGAAAATCCTGCATTTTCAAGCCCTAATTTTATTTGAGCCAGGTAATTTGTTGCCCTGCATTGCCCTCCGGTTTGGGTAATTGCTACAACAACATCATTCAAATCGTATTTTCCTGATTGTAATGCCGAAATGATATCGCCCAATACCAAGGTTGACGGGTAACAAACTTCATTGTTGCCATATACCAACCCAACTTCGGCAGATGTTTTGTTTGTTTTAGGCAGGTTTTCAATTTTATATCCCGCCAACTCACCAATTGGTGGTATAAATGGGGAAAGAAAATCTGCAAACCAAGGAATGAGTATTGTTTTTTTCCGGTCTTCTTTTTTATAATAAGTTTTATACCCTTCAAACGGCCTTGTATCCTCAAAACACTCTTTTTTTACTACTTTTAATGATTCTATTAATGAGCGTAACCGTAGCCGAATAGAACCCGGGCTGGCAATTTCGTCAATACGTAATACGGTATGGTTTTTTCCAGCCTGTTTTAATATTTTTCCTACTTCATCCAAAAAAAACGAATCTGGACCGCACCCAAATGAATTCAATTGTATTAGCTGTACGTTACTGGGAAGCTTGACAACTTCAACGGCAGCATTTACAACTCTGTTAGGGTACGACCATTGGGTTACAATACTTAATTTTTTTAATCCTGTATTTTCATAATTCAGGAAAATATCATCTGTGAATACATCAGCTCCCATATCAGAAAGTATCTGCCCAACTTTTTGATGGATTAGGGGATCTGCGTGGTAAGGCCTGCCCGCCACAACAAAAACTATTTTATTATTTCTTACAGCATTTTCAAACAGCTCTTTTTGGCTGGCAATTAATCTTCTTTTTGTGTTTTCCTGTTCTTCTTTTGCTTTTTCAAATGCTGAATTGAAAACAGGCTTTGGTACTCCATACATCGATAAATATTGAAAACAAGCTTTTTTAAGTGCTTTTTCGTTTCCAAATGTAATTACAGGCTTGTCAAAAGGGATACCGTGTTTTTCTTCCGGTTCCATGGCACTCCTAACAACATCGGGATAGCCGCTTACCACCGGGCAATTATAGGAATTATTCGTTTCATTAATTTCTTTGTACTCTTTTATTACCATTGGGTAAAATATGCGGCCTACTTTACGTTCAATTAAAGCCATAATATGGCCGTGTACCAATTTTGCAGGAAAACAAATATTATCGGACATAACGCTTGCAACCCCTTTTCTATAAAGGCCCGTAGTGGATTCTGGCGAAAGCACCACGTCAATATCACATCCTGTAAAAAGGGTGTGCCAAAAAGGGTAATTTTCAAACATGTTTAACACACGGGGTATTCCTATGGTTTTTCTTTGGGTTGTTTCTTTTTTAATCTCTCCCCTGTCAAATAATATTTTAGTTTTTTCATCAAATGCGTTGTAGCCTTTTTTTGGTGCAGTTGCTTTATTAAAATATACTTTCTCGCATTTATTGCCGGCAAAACAAGTATTGCCATTTTCAAACTTGAAACGCAGGATAGGGCAATTATTAGTACATGCCTTACATTGCAGTTCTTTAGTAGCAATTTTGTTTAAATCGGGCAAAGTGCTTAAACCAGAAAATGTGGTTTGTTTTTTGTTTTTTAGCCACATATTTTTTGCATAAAGTGCGGCACCAAGGGCACCCATTAATTCTGGGTAATCGGTTGAACTGACGGATTTCCCTGATAACAATTCTAAAGCACGGTATACGGCATCATTTCGGAAAGTTCCGCCTTGCACAACTATATGATCCCCCAGCAGGTTAAGGTTTGATATTTTAAGTACTTTAAATAAGCAATTTTTAACTACCGAGTAGGATAAGCCCGCAGCAATATCTCCCAATGTTGCATTTTCTCTTAATAGCTGCTTCACCTTTGAGTTCATAAATACAGTGCAGCGAGAACCCAAGTCGCCGGGATATTCTGATAGGCAGGCGGCTTCTGTAAATTCGTGCAGGCTCATGTTCATTGTGGATGCAAAGTTTTGCAAAAAGGACCCACAGCCTGCAGAGCATGCCTCATTTAATTCAATTTTAGATATTACGCCCTCGGGGGTGAATATAGATTTCATATCCTGCCCACCAATGTCTAATACAAAAGATACTTCAGGGTCGGCATATTGCGCACCAGACAAGTGAGCCATGGTTTCAACAATACCGTAATCCAGGTTTAGGGCAGACTTTACCATTTCTTCTCCATAGCCTGTTACCGCAGAGGAAATAAACCGGAAAGAAACATTTTTTTGCTTTGCCTCGGCAGAAAACTTTTCTAACCCTTCCATAACTTTTTTAAGTGGGTTGCCTTGGTTCGATTCATAAAAGGAGAATACAATATTATCCAATTCATCCATGATTAGTATTTTGGTTGTTGTAGAGCCGGAATCTATTCCAATAAAACAATCAATGTGGTTTGCGCTTCCTAATGCTGCCTGTTTCAATCGTTTAATCTTGCGGGATTGCTTCCATGATTGATATTCTGATGCGCTACTGAATAAGGGGGGTAAATTTTCTTTGTTGCTATAGCCTCTTGTTCCCAACTTATGTATAAGTTGGCCAATACTTAAAACGAATTGTTCCTCATCGGAATTTAAGGCTGCACCCCATGCAGGAAAATATTCACTATTTTTTGGCAGGATGAGTTCCTGCGCATCAATTTCTAATACGTCTAAAAAGGAAGTGCGCAAAGCCGGAATAAAGGTTAAAGGCCCTCCAATGCATAAAATCTTTGGTTTAATATCATACCCTCTGGCAAGGGTAGTAATACTTTGAACAGCTACTGCATTAAGAATGGACATGGATATATCGGGCGTGGGTATATTTCGGGAAATTAAATTCTGCACATCGGTTTTAGCAAATACACCGCATCGGGAAGCTACCGGATATAATTTTTTATAGTTTACGGCTTGTTGGGAAAGTTCATTTACCGAAATATTCATCAAGTCTGCCATTTGGTCTATAAAAGCACCTGTACCTCCGGCGCAACTGCCATTCATACGTATATCGGGTTGCTTACCGGCTTCTAAAAAAACCATCTTTGCATCCTCTCCGCCTAAATCAATCATTGTGCTGGTTTCCGGGTATTCAATCCTGATTACGTTTATGGATGCAATAACTTCTTGAACAAACGGCAAGCCTGTATATTCGGCTATACCCATCCCTGCCGACCCTGTAAAAGTGATGGTACATACTGCCTCTGGGGCAAGCTCCATAATATTATTTAATTCCTCTATCAGGATTTTATTGAAAATGGCTTTATGCCTCCTATAGGTTTTATAAAGGATTTCGTTAAGTGGGTTTAAAGCAACAACTTTTAAGGTTGTTGAGCCTATATCAATGCCAATCCGTAATATATTTTTTTGGTTCTTTTCCATATCCCGTCATGTTAAAACTTTAAACGATTGTTTAAAATAACGAAATTTTTTTTTTTATGTTTTTAAAGCCCTAATTAAAAAATCGATTACATATTTTTTATGTTCTTTAATGAGTAAATTGTATTCATTACTTGTAAAATTTGCAATTTTCATAGTAAACCCTTTAAACATAAAAGGAAACACACATAAAGACAATACATTCAATCCTAAATCTAAAGCAGGTATAGGCCTGATTGTTCCTGCTTTAATTTCAGCCTCCATTCTTTCGCAAAGCCTGTCCACTATTTTTTGTGGGTTCTTTTTTATTATTTTTTCAACTATTGCATCAGAGCCATTGCTTATTTCATTTAAAATAAACATTGGTATTTGCGGATATTTGGGCAATAAGTCGTAATAAATATCAACCCAGTTTTCTATCATTGATAAAAAAGGTTGGTCTGAGTTTAGGTTGTCAAAAACTTTTTTTACTAGAATTTCAAATGACTCGTCAAAAATAATTTCAAAAAGCTTGGCTTTAGAGCCAAAATAATAGTTTACATGAGCAATATTAGTACTAGAAGAAGATGCAATATCGCGGATACTTGTACCAGAATAGCCCTTGGATATGAACAATTCATGTGCAACTTTGAGAATCCTGTCTCTTACCTCAGATTTATTTTGCTTTATCGCCATAGGAATTAAAAATTATAACCAAATTTAAACAACCGTTTAAAAATAAAAAAATATATTTTTCCTCATAAACTTGGTTACTAATGCTTTATTTTATAAAAATTCCGGATTGGTTGTAAAAAAGGTACTGTGTATGAAAGATTGTCCACAGTTAATACGTTCCAAAAAAAAGTTATTGTTTGTGTAATATAAAATGGTGGAATTTGCTAAAAAACTATGAACTGTTATTCCAAATAACCTTACCTTTGCAGCCCCGAATTAGTTCTTTTCCGGATGTGGTGAAATTGGTAGACACGTCAGACTTAGGATCTGATGCCGCAAGGTGTGGGGGTTCGAGTCCCTTCATCCGGACAAATTTAGTTGAAGGTTTAAAAGTTATTTTGTTTAAAGGTTGAATGAGCAGAAAATGCCTTTCTGGTTTAACACCCAACTTCTAAACCTTAAACTTTTAAACTTTTTTAAACTATTTATGGCAACTATTACACAAGAACCCATCAGTCAGCTACACGAAAAAATTAGTGTTAAGTTAGACAAAACCGACTACCTGCCCGCTTTTGAGAAATCATTAAAAGAGTACAGCAAAAAAGCTAATATTCCCGGCTTTCGCCCCGGGAAAGTACCTTCCGGCATGATAAAGAAGATGTATGGCCCCTCTTTATTTGTAGATGAGGTTTTACGCAGTGTAGATAAGGAATTAATCGAGTATCTTCAAAAAGAAAATATTGACATTTTTGCCCAGCCGCTTCCTTTGGAAACTGACGACCTTTCAAAATTGGATGTAAATAATCCGCAGGATTATACTTTTGATTTTGAAGTAGGCTTAAAGCCTGCTTTTGAAATGGCCGATTTGGCAAAGGCCGATATTAAAGCCTATAATATTGATATTACCGACAAAATGGTTGCCGAGGAAATTGAGAGACTACAGAACCGTTTTGGTAATATGACTGATAAAGAAGCTGTTGATGGCAGTGAGAATATTTTAAATGTGGTGTTTGAAGAATTAGATGCTGATGGTAATATATTGGAAGGCGGTAAAAGAGTGGAAGACTCATTATTGCTGAAATATTTTGCCGATAAGACACAAAAAGATTTCATGGGTAAAAAAGCCGGCGACGAAGTGGAAATTACACTTGGTAAAGCATTTAGCAAAGGTGAAGCAGAGAATATTGCCAAAGATCTTGGTTTAAACGAAGATGATGCCGCTACTAAAAAGAAGAAATATAAAGTAGCTATTACTAAAGTAGGCCAATTAGAAAAGCGGGAGCTGAACGAAGAGTTTTTTGAACAATTACATCCTGGCGGAGAAGTAAAATCTGAAGATGATTTGAAAGCTAAAACCCGCGATGAAATTTTTAACTATTGGGCTTCGCAAAGCCGTAATCAAATTCACGATCAAATTTTTCATAGTCTGATTGACAATACAAAAATTGATTTTCCTGAAGCCTTCCTAAAAAAGTGGATGGTTTCTCAAAACAGTCAGCCGCAGGAAGGACAACCTGCTAAATCTGAGGAACAAATTGAAAAGGAAATGCCTACATTCCTGAACCAGTTAAAGTGGACATTAATCTCGGATAAAATTGTGAATGATCAGGCCATTAGCGTATCTCCCGATGAGTTGAGAGCATTTACCAAACAGCAATTGTTTAACTATATGGGAGCGAACGCTCCAATGGTAGAGGAGCAAGATTGGGTAAACGATTATGTTGACAGGATGATGAAGGATCGTAAATACATTGAGGATTCTTATAACCGCCTGCAATCTGAAAAGCTGTTTAATTGGGCAGAAACTCAGGTTAAACCCACCTCAACCCCTATAAATGCTGACGATTTTACCAAAATGGTGAACGAACATCAGCATAGCCATCATTAGTTAAGTACATTTTTTAATAATATAAATCCATCTTCGGTTAACGGAGATGGATTTATAGTTTTACAGAAAGCTATAATGTTTATTCATATTTGTATGAAAAACAATTCATCGAGAAAAATAGGGCATTCATCGAAAAAAATAAGGCATTCATCGAATATTTCTGTGGTACGGTTTTGGTAATAATACCTTTGTATTGGCTTTACTGAACTTAATTAAATGGTCTGATTAAAACAGCTTTGAAATAAGTCCTTTTCCACTACCATTACAATCGAGTTTATTTTCTTTTTTAACTACCAATTCAAAACTTTGAATAATGATGAAGTTTTTGCTTTCATTACTGCTTATTGTATTTGTTACAATTATTAACAACCCCCTATCGGCTCAATCTGTGGATTGTACGATTAGTGCTACCAATCCCGACTCTGACGGAGATGGTGTTTCTGATGCCTGTGATTTGGATGATGATAATGATGGTATTCTTGATACGGCAGAAGGGTACTATAATACCGAGTTCGCAGGAAATAACTCAAATCCAACAGGAACACCGGGCTCGGTATTTATTTCATACCCTTTTGGAATTGAAAATCCGGTTGGGTCGGGAAATTGGACATATGGCTACAACCCAACCAGGTCTAACTTAGCAGGTATAATGAATCCGGCCAGCGTAACATCAATAACTTCAGGAGGCGGGTTTGATACAACAATTACCACTGCAGCTAGCCTGCGCCTTACAAATATTAACGCTGCAACTCTAACAGAGGCTAAAACTAATAGCGAATATTTGGAGTATAAGTTTACTACGCAAGATGTACATTTTTACGGGATTATAGATTGGGTAGGCATATATAACAGATTGAATACAAACCCTGCATACACTACTACATTTTCTATATCCAGCGATAATTTTGTTTCTAATAGTACCGATTTAGGAACTATTGCACAAATAGCAGGCGAAGGGGGAGGAGGTAGCTATCCGATAGGGAGAAGAGCGTTAGATATTTCAGATTATACCCTCTTACGTAATACAACCTACACCATAAGAATATATGTATATAATGTCGGAGGCCCCTCTGTGCAATTGGATTTTGATGATCCTATAATTGCATTTGATTATGCCATTTTAGATACTGACGGGGATGGAACTTTTGATTACCTGGATTGGGATAGCGACGGAGATGGTTGTGCTGATGCTATTGAGGGCTCCGCCGATTTTAGGCAAAATGATTTGAAGACGAGTACAACCGCTGTTAATTTTCAGTTAGTTAACAGTGTTAATACGACCACGGGCGTGCCTTTGGGAACAGGTCTGCCGCAAGGCATTGGAGTTTCCAGAGACCCATTGGTAAATTTTTGTAATATAATTTTACCGGTACACTATGGTGCTATTACTGCCGTACGCAACGGAAGCTCACTTGTACTTAACTGGGAAACACTGATTGAACAGAATAACGATCATTTTGAGATAGAGGCTTCAACAGACGGTAAAACGTTTACCAAAATAGGAGAATTAAACTCAAAAGCTGTAGATGGAAATTCCAACGAATTGATCAGTTATAGTTTTGTAAAAACAGGGATGTCAACAAGCTTAGGCGTTTCGGCATTAGCAGTAAGTTTCTTATTGGTGCTGTTTCAAAGGAACAACAGGGAGAAAGTATATTCTGTAGTTGTGCTGATAGCAGGTGTTAGCATTTTTATGATAGCCTGTAACAAACCATCTTCCGAAGTAATAGAAGGTAAAAAGGAAACGGTGTATGTAAAAATAGCACAGATAGATAAAGACGGTACAAAAACTTATTCAAGAATAATAACAGCCGTAAACGAATAGAACCTAAAAAGGTTAAAGAATAATATAATTAAGGCAGTTCATATCGGACTGCCTTAATTGCTTTTATAAACCGGATGTTTGGTATCATGATAAAAAACAAAAAACCAGCCCTCGTTATTCCCCTGCTGCCACCATTTTTCTCTTAGTTCCATAGCTTTTTTACCATCATAATCATATTTAGCAGCAAATTTTCTTTTCATTTGGCTTAGCTGCGGCGCATCATCGGCACCAAAAAAAACCGTTTCGCCATCTTCCGCTATCCAAATTACCTGATGGTATTTAGCGTGAGCTCCGGTAATTTCATAATGTACATATCCGTCAATGGTTCCTTCGTCATCCGTTAGTAAATGTAGCTTGTCGGAGTTTTTTAATATTTCAAGATTTTCAGTTTCGTAAGAGGGGTTGCCTTTTTCAAAAGCATCATCCAACTCCTTTTCCTGCACATAATAATCCGCCTGTTCAAAACTCAGTTGTTTTGTAAAAGGGTTTATAAGCCCACCAATATGGTCTTTATGTAGGTGGCTCATAATCACTTTGGTTACATCGTCGGGATAAATATTATGGGCTTTTAAGTTACTGTATATTTGAAAACTGCCATTCTCGTCTAACATTCCCAATCCGGCATCCAAAAGAATAATATCCTTTTGCGTAATAATTACAAAGGGCTGAATTTCTACCAATAAACTTCCTCTGTTACGATCTTGTAATTCATCTGTATCGGGCTTAAAAGGCACAAATTTTTTAGAGGCATCTACGGTAAAACTACCTTCCGATAACGGAATAATTTTCATACATATAACTTTGGCTGCAAAATAGAAAGTAAAAAGTGAAAAGTAAAATTTTAAAGAGAAAATAACAATGCCTAATAATCTGGACGGTTCATTTGTAACAAACATTACAATTAATACCGGATGTTTTTATAACCTTTGCAAAAATTTATTATATGCCAACAATTCAATTAACAACACAGGGTTTTAAAGAAAGGATATTTGATTTTGATACAGAAAAGGAATGGAAGTACAGTGGAAATTTACCGGCCATTATAGACTTTTACGCCGATTGGTGTGGCCCCTGTAAAATGGTGGCTCCTATATTAGAAGAGCTTTCGAATGAGTATGAAGGAAAGCTATTGATTTATAAAATAGATACGGAAGTAGAGCAACAACTATCTGCTGCTTTAGGCATTAGAAGTATCCCTACTTTTTTGTTTATTCCGGCCGAGGGTGATCCTTCTTTACAACCCGGAGCATTACCAAAAAATGTATTTAAGCAGGTTATTGAGGAACATTTGCTGCCTAAAGAAGCTAACGAAAAAGCCGAATAGCTTATAGGTTTTCATAAACTGTTCGTACAAATTTTTCCAGCGATGGGTCGCGAGCACCCATCATTAGCAGTACAGTTCCGGGCGTAAGGTGGGGACGTAGGTTTTCTAAAAGTTGTTCCCTGTCTTCCACAAAAATGGCGGTTTTACCGGTGGCTTTAATATCGTTAATTAAATCGTTGGCCGAAATGTCTTTAGTAGTAGTTCCGCCGGCATAAAATATTTCACTCATCCAAATTTCATCTTCGGGGCGTAAGGCTTCCGAAATTTCTTTTACAAAATCTTTCCGCAAAAATTTAGTGGGGGTATAGCCATGCGGCTGAAACCAGGCAATTAGTTTTTTGGCCACAGGTTGTGCTGCCTGAATAGCTGCGGCACATTTTACCGGATTGTGTGCAAAATCATCAATTACCCATACGCCGTTTTTTTGTCCTAAAACCTGGCTGCGCCTGTAAATACCTTCATATTGGCTTAGTGCAGCAGACGCCGTTTTAAGCGGTACACCTGCCAGTGCGGCTGTAGCTGTTGCCGCCAAAGCATTTTCCATATTATGCCTGCCGGCAATGTTCATACTGAATGCCTGCCCGTTAATATTAAAAGAAATTTGAAAACCTTCTTGTTTAAAATCTGAAGCAATGTATCCGGCATCAGAATTAGTATCTTCTACCACAAAATCATTGGCAGCATTTACCGATAAAGAGGCAGCATGACTGTTAGAACGGTTCACTACAAAGGTTTTGCTGTTCTGTTGAAAAACGCCGAAAACCTGCATCAACTCTTCCATCTCCTTATGGTCTTTTTCAATATTTAACAACAGTCCTATTTCGGGATGATATTGTACAATAGACCCGTCGCTTTCATCGGCTTCTATCAATAGCCAATCGCTGTTACCAACAAAGGCATTGCCTATTTTTCCTTTTTTAATTAAACTCACTAATCCGGCACCGCTGATGATAGAAGGGGATAAACCTGCGTGGTTCATAATATCAAACAACATGGCAGTAGTAGTACTTTTGCCGCTGGTTCCACCCACGGCAATGGTTTTTTTACTTGATGAAATAATGGCTAATAACTCCGACCGTTTAATAATAGAAATATTCAATTCCTTAGCTTTTTTTACTTCAATTACCGTATCCTCAATAGCGGTAGAAGCTACCATCAAATCAATGTCATTGGTAACACCGCTACCATCCTGCAAAAAACATTCAATGCCTTCGGCTTCTAATTTCTGTTTAATGTCCCCGGCTTTACCTTCATTAAAAAAGCGGTCGCTGCCGCTTACCTTCATGCCCGTTCCTTTTAAATATTGCGCAATGGCACTCATGCCCACTCCGGCTATTCCTATAAAAAAAATATGCTTTACGTTGTCTAAATTATTTATCATGATCTTCTATAAAAACAATTAAAAAATAAAAGTATATTTTAAAACAGAAGCAAACAAAACTTTATAGTTATTTTTACTTTTGATTTTTTATTTTTCGTTGTCAATCTATCTTTTTGTAAAAACGTATCATTTGCCCGTAATCCATTTTTCGTTCTAAAGAAGTGATGGTTTTGGCTAATCGGTCTGTTTGGGTTTGAATAGTTTTGGCACTATCAATCCATTTACTAAAATAATTTTGATGCCCTTTTGGTAAACTGTAAAAATAACCAGCGGCATCTTTATTATCTTTTAGGCAGGTTGTTAATTGTTTATTGAGCTTGTATGGTTGATCGTCCTCAGTGAGTGTTACAGTAATCATTGCTCCTTTTCCTTTTTTAATACCTTTTCTAATAGAGGCATTTACAGCCAATATAAAATTGCCGCCACCCATTGGCAAAATAGATACGCCTTTTATTTTATGTGCATCAATGCTGCCTTTTACGCGGAAAGATTTTTTTGTACCGGGTTTTAACTGTTGGGCAATATCAGCCGAAATATCAATATAGATCCAGCCGGTTTTGTCTTTATTTTCTGCAAACTGTAGGAGCGTTGCCGTAAATGTTACTGTATTGTTTTTTATATTGGCCAATCAGGTTATTTATTCTTAAAATCGCCCCTTTTCCAGGAATTAATAAATTCAGCCCAGGCTGCGGGGTTAAAAATATTCATAGGGGGCACCTGTCCCTGATAACGCGCACGCTGATATACCTGGTCTAACTGGCGATTAGTCATTTCCCTTCCGTCAAACGAGGTGCGGCGCATTACTGCTGCCTGCATTTCGGGCGTATTATTTTTACGAATGATTTCCATTTCGTCCTCTGCTACCTTAACATTTACAAAGTCGCGGGCAAACTGCTCTTTGGTTGGCCTTGGCCTGATGATGGCTACCGGTAAATAAGCAGTATCCTTTACCATTAATTGCACAATGCTATATTGGTTGCCTTCAAGATTGCGGGGTACTTTGGCAGTAAAAGGTTTATAGCTTACATGGCTAAATTCAATTTCATCTCCTTTAAGTACGGCAATAGAAAATACGCCGTCCCCATTAGAAATGGTACCTCTTTTGGAGCCTTTTACCACAACGCTTACAGCAGGTATGCCATCCAAACTGTCGGATGTCATTACTACACCAAATAATTGAATAACACTGTCTCTGGCTTTTTCAAACTGCGCTTGGGCAGGTAAAGAAAAAACAATACATAATATACTAAAACAAACAATTACTTTTTTCACAGTGCCAAATTTAGGTACACATTTTTAATTAAGACAACAAAATAGCGTTAAGAGTGTTTAACTTTGTAGTTTACTGTTTAATTTAACAAATGCTTTAGAGAATTAATAAATTTAATATATTTTATTGAATTGATAATGAATAAATAATAATGAAAATAAGTAGCTATTCTAACATTATTTGATATTAGGTAATTGGTACGAAAAAATATAAATACGATTCAATTTATGACAAAAGAACAAGTTTTAGAAGCGTTAAGCACAGTGCAAGAACCTGATTTAGGGAAGGACTTAGTAACGCTGGGGATGATTAAGGATTTAGTAATTGAAAAATACTATGTATCGTTTAATATTGAACTGACCACACCGGCCTGCCCTTTAAAAGACAAAATGAAAAACGATTGTGTGCAGGCTATTAAAACCAAAGTGAATAAAGACGCTGTGGTTAAAGTGGGTTTTGAAAGCAACACAACCAGTACCCGGCCTTCTGTAGGAGAAACATTACCCGGTGTAAAAAATATTATAACTGTTGTGAGTGGTAAAGGTGGTGTAGGTAAAAGTACGGTGGCCGCAAATTTGGCATTATCATTATCACAAACCGGTGCTAAAGTAGGTTTAATGGATGCGGATATATACGGCCCCAGTTTGCCCATTATGTTTGGTGTAAGAGGTGAGCGGCCGCTGATGCAGGATATTAACGGTAAGCCAATGATTGAGCCCTTAGAAAGATTTGGTATTAAATTATTAAGCATTGGTTTATTGGTTGATGAAAGCAAAGCGGTTGTTTGGCGTGGACCTATGGCCAGCAGTGCCATCCGGCAGTTTATTACCGATGTTAACTGGGGAGATTTGGACTATTTGATAGTAGATATGCCTCCCGGAACAGGCGATATACATTTAACCCTGATGCAATTGATACAGGTAACCGGTGTAGTTATTGTTACCACCCCACAGGATGTAGCTTTGGCTGATGCTAAAAAGGGAATCGCCATGTTTGGTCAGGCACAAATGAATGCAAAAATTTTAGGATTGGTAGAGAACATGAGTTATTTTACTCCGGCAGAGTTACCCAATCATAAATATTATATTTTTGGAAAAGAAGGCGGCAAAAGGCTTGCCGAAGAATATGAAATTCCGTTTCTTGGGCAAATACCATTAGTTGAGAGTATCCGCGAAGGCGGTGATATTGGCGTACCCATTGTGATGAGTGATGATGCTATTACAAAGGAGGCTTTCAAATCTTTTTCAGGAGAGGTTGCCAGGGCTGTTAGTGTCATCAATTCAAAAAAATAACATTATTTTTCATTAATTATAGCTACATTTAATCAGCCTATTAGGAAAATGCATACAACTGGTTTGTAACTGTATGATTTTGCAACCTTTATTTGACTTAGGTATTTATTATTTACTTTAACAATAAAATTCAAAAATTAATCATGGGTAAATTTATTGTAAAAACGCGTGCCAATGGCGAATTTCAGTTTAACCTGCAAGCAGGAAACGGCCAGAATATTTTAAGTAGCGAAGGCTATACTACCAAAGCCGCTTGCTTAAATGGTGTGGAGTCAGTAAAAACAAACTCTCAGGATGATGCTAAGTTTGAAAAATTGACTTCCTCAAGCGGAAAACCTTATTTTAACCTGAAAGCCTCCAATGGCCAGATAATTGGCAGCAGCCAGATGTATGAATCAGAAGCCGGGCGTGATAACGGCATTACCTCCGTAAAGGAAAATGCAAAAGATGCTGAGGTGGTAGATGAAACGGCGTAAACGATAAAAGGAAACAATAAAAAAGGATAGCAACGCTATCCTTTTTTATTGAAAATATTTCCCCTACCTCACCTCCTGCATATCCACCAATCTTTTATAAAAACCGTTTTGGGCAATCAGTTCTTCGTGGGTGCCACGCTCAACAATATTGCCTTTTTGTAAAACAATAATTTCATCGGCATGACGGATGGTACTCAGGCGGTGCGCAATTACAATACTGGTGCGGTTTTGCATCATATTATTGATAGCATCCTGTACCAACTTTTCGCTTTCGGTATCTAAGGAAGAGGTGGCTTCATCCAAAATAAGGATTGGCGGATTTTTTAAAACCGCCCGTGCAATGGTAAGTCTTTGTTTTTCGCCACCGCTCAGTTTGCTGCCCCTGTCGCCAATATTGGTATCATATTGTTGCTCTTTCTGCATAATAAAATTGTGTGCATTGGCAATTTTAGCTGCTTCAATCACTTCTTCATTAGTAGCGTCCTCGTAACCTAAGGCAATATTATTTGCAATGGTATCGTTAAACAAAATAGGCTCCTGCGTTACAATGCTCATTTGGCTACGCACGGAGTGAAGAGAATAGTCTTTAATGTTTATGCCGTCAATCAATACCGCACCACTGGTTACATCATGAAAGCGGGGAACTAAATCTGCCAAGGTCGATTTTCCTGCACCTGAAGAACCCACTAACGCAATGGTTTTACCTTTTTCAATGGTTAGGTTGATGTTGTTTAAAATCACCGCATCATCATAAGCAAAACGCACATTCCTGAATTCAATTTTGTCATTAAAATTAGTGAGTTGTTTCCCGTTGGGGTTTTCATCTACCGTAACAGGCGTATTTAAAACTTCTTCAATTCTTATAATGGCGGCAGAGCCTTTATTCAAATTGCTAAAAGAAGTACTCAATGTTTTTACAGGGTTTATGATGCCGTAAAACATGGCTAAATAAGCCAAGAAAGTAGAGGCTTTTAAGTCAATGGTTTGATTTAATATTAATTGGCCGGCAAACCACAATATGCCAATAAAAACTAGCACTCCTAAAAATTCGCCCATAGGCGATGCCAAGTCCCGCCTGCGGCTGATTTTGTTGCGCACCCTTAATAATTCATCATTAATACCGTCAAAGCGGGCATTCAAAATGTTTTCTACATTAAAAGCTTTTATTACTCTTAAGCCATGAAGGGTTTCGTCTAAAACCGATAGTATTTCGCCTTGTTTAACGGCAGCTTCGTTTGATTTTTTCTTCAGTGCTCTGGAAACTCTTCCTAAAATATAGCCCACAACAGGGATACAAATTATAATGGCTATAGTAAGTTGCGTGCTCATTAAAAACAATGCCACTATTGTAAAAATAATGGTAAGCGGATCCTTTATCCAACCTTCCAAAGCTCCAACCACTGATGCTTCTACCTCATTTACATCGTTGGTAATACGGCTGATTAAATCTCCTTTTCGTTTCTCTGTAAAATAACCAATGGGCAGGTGTAATATTTTTTGATACAGATCTTCCCTTAGTTTATTAACGATTGTATTTTTTAAAGGGTTTAATACATATTGGGATAAATACAGAAATAGGTTTTTAAAAAAAATACAAATCAATAATAATACACATATTACTGCCAGCATTTGTAATTTGGAAAAGTTCTCTAAATTTAAATTATCGGGAATAAAATCGTTTGCCAGCGATGTACCGGGTAAATTTCCTGTTTTTCCCATAAATATCAACTCAAAAAAGGGAGCCAAGGCTGCAAAACTCACTAATGAAAAAACAATGGATAGAATTGTGAAGATTAAGTATAGTACAATCTTTCCTTTATATTCTTTTAAGTAGTGAAAAATTCTTGAATATCTTTTCATAAATAGAACTTCGTATATAAACCTGCAAAAATAGTTATTTTTACACCTAAATAAGATATTGAATATGCAGGAGAGTAAACGACAAAAACAGGTAGCCGGCTTGTTAAACGAGGAAATGAACCGGATTTTTCAGCACTTGGGGTTAAGTATGATTGGTGGCGGTATGGTTTCTATATCAGATGTGAAAGTAACGCCCGACTTATTGGAAGCGCGGTTTTACCTGAGTTTTTTTAAAGTGAATGATACGGAAGCCGCTTTAAAAAAAATTGAGGACAAGCATCACGAAGTAAAAAAAGAACTGGCTAGTTCTGTAAGGCACCAGCTAAGAAACATACCAGTACTTAAATTTTTTCCTGACGATACATTAGATCATGTATTTAGGATGGAAGAGCTTTTTAAAAAAATTAACGACGAAAAAAATAATAGCTGAGCAGCGGCTAATGCCTCCAATTATCAACTACAATAAACTTTTCTATTTTGCATTTTTTATTTGCATGGCGATATTTTAGAGCTAAAAAATCAACCAATGTTATTAATATAATTGCATGGATATGCATTACCGCTATTGTGGTGGGTACAGCAGCATTGATATTGGTACTGAGTGTTTTTAATGGTTTTGAAGGATTAGTAAAATCATTGTATTCCTCTTTTTATCCTGATATAAGGGTAGGGGCAACAAGCGGAAAAGTAATTACTATTACGCCCGAGCAATTACAAAAATTAAAAAACCTTTCCGGTGTTCGTAATTTTTCTTTGGTGGCAGAGGAAAAAGGTATTTTACAGGCCGATGAGAACCAGTCGCTGGTGCATATTAAAGGTGTGGATGAAAATTATAAAACCATTAATTCAGTTGCTCAACATGTTGATGATGGTGAATATAATGTGGGTACGGTACAACATCCTAAAATTATCTTGGGTGCCGGTGTTGAGGCCGTTCTGGGTGTGCGGGCATCCCTCAGTATATTGCCGCTTACTATTTATGTACCACGCCATAGTGGCGAAGAGCAGATTGATCCCCTGCGGGATATTGCCAGCGATACCATTCATACTTCCGGGGCATTTGTAATTCAGCAGGATTTTGATAACAAATATGCTATAACTAACCTGCAATTTTTAAAAGCGTCTATGCAGCTGGGGGCTGATGAATATACGGCTGTAGAAATAGCAGTAAACAATCCGGCAAAAACTGATAAAGTAAAGGCAGCTATTCAACAGTTATTTGGAAGCAATTATAAAGTAGAGAACCGCTATGAACAAAACCAAACACTGTACTCTGTAATGAATATGGAACGATGGGTTTTTTATGCTATACTTTGTTTAATATTGGTGGTAGCGGCATTTAATATGGTTGGGGCATTAACCATGCTGGTTTTAGAAAAGCAGAAGGATATTAGTATCCTAAATGCTTTAGGAGCCAACAGGCGGTTTATTTTAAGGGTTTTTTTAAACGAAGGGTTTTTGCTGGCCATTATAGGTGGTGTTATAGGTATGTTGCTGGCATTAGTAATGGTGCTCGTTCAACAAAAATTTCATATAGTGCCCTTACAAGGCGGTTCTTTTTTAATAGATTATTTTCCGGTAACATTAAGGCTGTCAGATTTTTTACTGGTAGCTGGCACGGTAATCGTTATTGCTTTTATTGCATCTTTTGTTCCTGCTTTTAAAGCCTCTAAACAGCAATTTTCGTTAAGGTCGGAATAAGGCCTGTTTATTGCAGATTTACATTCCGCTACCTTTGCAACTTCAAATTAACGTGGATGGTAAAATTGATTGTAACAGATTTGGACGGTTCTTTGTTGAATGATGCAAAGGAAATACCCGAAGATTTTTGGGAAGTGGAAAAAGTATTACATCAAAACGGAGTAACCCTGGCTATTGCCAGTGGCAGACCTTTGCATAATATTGCTACAGCTTTTAATGCTATTAAGGAACGAACTTATTTTATAAGCGATAATGGAAGCTATGTGGTTTACCAAGATGAGGAATTATTGGCTTTGCCTATAGATAAAGCTATTGTACAGGAATTTGTTACCGTATCCCGAGGTATTGAATATGCATATCCGGTACTCTGTGGTAAGCAAATGGCATTTATGGAAAAAGAAAGTGATGAGGCTTTGGAGGTGGCATTACAATATTATCAGGATTATGAATTGGTGAATGACTTAAGTGAGGTGGATGAACCTGTTTTAAAAATATCAATCTGCGATTTTGGTGATCCTTATACCAACAGTTATCCTCATTATAAGAAGTATGAAAAAGATTACAAAGTGGCGGTAGCAGGTACCCGATGGTTAGACATTACCGGATTTGAAGCAGATAAGGGCAATGCCGTAAAACTATTACAAAATAAATTAGGAATAGCTTACGATGAAACAATGGTTTTTGGCGATTACCTTAACGATTTGCAGCTAATGGGTTCAGGGAAATATAGCTTTGCCATGAAAAATGCACAACCCGAAATTATTAAGGCTGCCAACTATATTACCTCACAGGATAATAATCATCAAGGGGTGATTGATACTATCAAAGAATTTTTGTCTGATTTTTTTTAAAGCAGGTATTTATTTTTTTGAATGTAAAGAGGGTTCAATCTCAGTCGTCCATTTTTTATACTGTTCTGCAGTAAGTGCTTTTTTCAGTTTTTTCTCTCTGTCCTCAATAATTTTTTCGTTTTGCTTGCGTACGCTTTGGTAATCCTGCGGAACAAAACCCTGACCCAATGTTGTGGCCGGCCCTTGTATATTATCCCTTATTTTATCTTGTGCTTTATAAAAATCGGTAAAAATATTGCTAACATTACTGTAAGTGTCTTTATTCAGATTTAAAGCATCCATTTTTTTCATTACAAACTCCACACGGCTTTCTACACTGCGTTTTGATTTTTGCGCATGTATTATACCGGAAAAAACAAATAATGAAACGGCTAATAATAAGGCTTTGGTTTTCATGAACAACTTTATTAAATAGAGGTGTTAAATTTTATAAAAGTTGCAAAATATAATTATTTTTTATCTTTTCCCGGCGGTTTTGAACCGTTACGGCCCATTTTTGTGATAATTTTTGTCATTAAAGAGTCGTATGCGGGTAATTGTTCCTCTGTACAAATTTTACGGGTAGCTTTAAAATGCTGAAAAGAATTGAGTTCTATTTGTTTTTGATACAGGGCAATTGAATCGGCTAAAATATTTATGGCCGAATCCGAAACCACATCGTTTTTGGTTAAATTAAACAACCGTTGCTTTACTTTTTTTTGTTCATCCATTTCATTTTTGGCTTTTGCCCAAAATGAATCCTTAAGTGCTATAAATTGTGTAACCTGCTCATTATTAAAGCCCACTTCCTTTTGTAGTACAACTTCAAATCCATGTTTTTTGTTCTTATTACCACGTTTTTGCTTGTTAGCACTTAGGAAAAAAGCCAATACTGCCACATTGGTAATTAAAAGCAATACAATAATTGTAATGAGGGTTTTATATTTTGATTGTGTATTGATCATCGTATTTACTCGCTAATTTCTATACTGTTAACAGCCAAAACCAAATTATCATTTTGTAAGAACTGTTCTGTAACAGAATTAGTAACATTTGTGTTAACATATTCTGCATCAGTATTTTCTGTTCTAACTACAAAATACAGGTTGGCGGCAATAATGGCAATTAAGCAGGCAATGGCTACTACCGGTCTTGCAATAAAGGATACAGTACGTGCCCAAATGCTCTGCTCATCCTGCTGTAACCTGCTCATAACCCGGGTGTACATGAACGGCTTGGCCTCAGCTCTGGATGTGCTGTTTAAGCTGTTAAGAATATCATTTATATTATTTTCGGAACTGTTCATGAATGGTTTGACGTTTTTTTTAATAATTTCTTTCTTAAAGTTATAATTCCTTTTCCAATATTTTCCTCAAATTATTTTTTGCCCTGTGCAGTAGCGATTCTATGGAAGATACGGAAACATTCATTACTTCACTAACTTCCTGATAACTAAGGCCTTCGGTTTTGTTTAAAATAAATGCAATTTTTTGATTTTCAGGAAGTTTATCAATTGCTCTAAATAGTTTTGCTGCATTTTCTTTTTGATCTAATGCCACACCGGGGTGATGAAAATCAGGGGGATTGATGACCACTTCATTCTCATCGCCAAAAATACTTTTTACAAAGCCAAAACGCTTTTTTCTTTTCTTTTTTCTTTCATGATCCAGACTTTTAGTGGTTGCAATGCGGTAAATCCAGGTAGAAAGTTTGGATTCGCCTTTGAAAGACTGGATTGACTGATACACTTGTACAAATACTTCCTGAGCAAGGTCTTCGGCATCTTCTTCGTTTTTAACAATTGACAGGCAGGTATTATACACCATGTTCTGATAATTGTCAACAATAGATTTAAAAGCCGTTTCCTTGCCCTTCTTTAGATCCTGTACCAAAATGTCTTCGTGTACCACTGTTCAAAAATAGTCCTTTCAAGGAATTGGCAAAATAATCATTGCAGTAATTCGCGCAGTACAGGTAAGGTTTTAAGTTTGCCAAAATCCTGTATGTGAAGCGCGTAGTAGGCTTCTATAGCCTGTAGTATTTTTCGGCGTGTAGCAGCGTTGGTGCGTATGTCTTCCAACTCGGCGGGTTGTCTGGCCATGCTCAGCTCTGCAAAAAAGATGGCAGCTTGTTGTTCGAGGTATTGGTTATGAGCCGGCATTGCTGCACTAAAGCATCCTTCCTTCATATCAAAAAAAACCTGCTCGTTTTGGGCCAGATAATTTTTACGGGGAAAAAAGCCAAAAAAACCGGAGAGATGTGTTGCATAGAATATAGGAAAATTGGCCATAACCGCATCGGTGCAATTATTAAGGTGATGCAGACTATCTTCTAAAAAATAATACAGATCTTCTTGCGTTTCGGGTTCTTTTAAGCATTTGGTCAAAAGCTCTACCATAAAAAGTGCCACGCCGTGTTTTAACACGTTAGTGAAAAGGTGGGGAAGCATAATGGCAATTTGGTATTCCTTAATTCGGTGCAGTTGCCGAAGACTATTGTGATACACTTCCATTTCTAAAACAGTATCCGGTTGAAAAAAGGCGGCTTTGTTACTGCCGTTTTTAGATGTTTTTCTTACGCCGTTTACAATATAAGATTGCAGACCAAATATTTGGGTGTAAATGGTTACAATAATGCTGGTTTCGCCATATTTTACGGTGCGTAAAACAATTCCACGCGTTTTATGTGTATTATTGGACAATGAATGCTAATGAATAAACTGCAAGGTAGGTTTTTTGAATGAGGAATGAGTTGATGGCTGATGGTTGATCGTTCACAATTTCTTTTGCGTAAGGGATAGAAGCGGTTACCCCGCTGAAGCCTTGTGGCTGGATTTTGTGGCGGAGTAGTAGCGGATAGCCCGACCCGCTTTGCGCTAAAGTGTGCAGGCTGCGGGGCACGCCATAAATTATTTATGTAAGAAAAAAATAGTTTTTGTTTATTTGCAAATCCATCATTCTACTAAAGATTTGGCAATATGTGGCGTCAACTGGGAAAATTTATATTAAAGTACAAGTACTACTTATTAACAGTTCTGTTTTTGATTACTGTAATTTTTGCCTATTGGGGAAGTAAGGTTACGCTTGGGTATGAATATACTAAGGCTATACCGACTAACCACCCTGTAAATATTGCCTATAAGGAGTTTAAGAAGAAATACGGGGAAGATGGCAGTACGCTGGTTGTAGGTGTTCAAACCAATCAGCTTTTTACGGAAAAGTTTTTTAATGATTATGCCGCATTACAAAGAGCTTTGAAAAAAGTAAATGGTGTAGAGGATGTAATTAGTGTATCTAATACGGTTAACTTGGTAAAGGATGGTGATAAACTAAAGGTGCAAAAAATCTTTAAAGACTCCATTACAAGTCAGCAAGGTTTGGATAGCAGTGCAGGTATATTTAAGAACCTACCGTTTTATCAGGGGTTAATTTATAACCCGCAAACCCATGCGTTTTTAATGGCATTGCACATGGACAGCAAGGTCATAAACTCTGCCAAGCGCGATAAAGCAATTGCCGATATAAAAAAACTAACGGATGCGTTTGGTGCCAATCATTCTTTGGATGTAAAATTAAGCGGACTTCCATATATAAGAACTATTATGGCCGCACGTATTGCTAATGAAATGCAATATTTTTTGGTAGCTTCAATACTGCTTTCTGCCGTTATTTTGCTACTGTTTTTCCGTTCTTTCAGTTCAATGATATTGTCCCTTACGGTAGTAATAATAGGAGTATTGATTAGCATGGGAACCATGCATTTGCTGGGTTATAATATTACATTGTTAACAGCTTTAATACCTCCGTTATTAGTGGTTATAGGTATTCCTAATTGTATTTATTTTTTAAACAAATACCATAGCAGTTGGTATAATGTAGCTAAAAACCGGCATAACCTGCCTGAGGGTAAAAGTTTTAACGAGCCCAAAATGAAGCAGAAAGCTATTATAGATATGATTAGCAGAATGGGAGTGGTAACGCTTTTTTGCAATCTTACGGCGGCTATAGGCTTTGCGGTATTTGCCTTAACAAAGAGCGAGATATTGCAGGAATTTGGTGTAGTTGCGGGTATTAGTATTATGGCACTGTTTTTAATTTCGCTAGTACTTATTCCTTCCTTCTTAAGTATGTTGCCATCGCCTAAAAATAAACATACAAGGTACTTACACAACCCCGGAATAAAACGCTGGCTGGGCCGATTAGAAAAATGGGCATTAGGTTCCAGAAAGCAGGTGTATATTATTACCGCCGTGATTGTTGTAATTGCCATTGCCGGCACTTTTAGGTTACAAAGTAATGCTTATATGGTGGATGATGTGCCTGAAACGGATAAGATATATACCGATTTGAAATTTTTTGAAACCCATTTCAAAGGAATTATGCCTTTGGAAATTGTGGTTGATACAAAGCGGAAATATGGGGTAACCCGAAATTTCAAAAACCTGCAAAAAATAGATTCGCTGGTGCAATACTTAACAGCCCAAAAGGAAATGGCGAGGCCGCTGAGCCTGATTGAAGGATTGAAGTTTGCCCGCCAGGCTTTTTATGACAGTGATAGTGTGAACTACGCCATGCCATCGGAATTTGATTTGCCGGGGTTGTCGCAGTATTTGAATATGAATAATACGGATTCATCAGGCAAGGGCAGTTCTTTTAGCAAACTGGTAGCTACTTTTATGGATAGCAGCCGGCAAGAGGCACGCATTAGCGTGAATATGGCAGATATAGGAACACATGAGTTGCCGGGATTATTGGCGGGTATTCAAAAACGCTCCGATGAACTTTTTCCAAAAGATAAATATGATGTAAAACTAACCGGAACAGCCATTACTTTTTTAGAGGGCGGCCAGTTTATTATTAATGGTCTTAAAGAAAGTATTTTTTGGGCATTTTTATTAATAGCCCTTTGTATGTTATACCTGTTCAAATCTGTAAGAATTTTACTCTGCTCGTTAATACCTAATATTATACCCTTATTAATTACTGCGGGTATTATGGGCTGGGCGGGCATTCCGCTAAAACCCAGTACAGTATTAATCTTTAGTGTTGCTTTGGGAATAGTGATTGATATTACCATACGTTTTTTAATAAACTATAAGCAGGAGTTGCCCCAACAACCATCGGAAGAGAAAACCGTAATTCAAACTATCAATAGTACGGGTTTGAGTATTATTTATACATCGATGGTGCTAGTAGCCGGATTTATTATTTTTAGTTTTAGCGGCTTTGGTGGTACTAAAGCATTGGGTTGGCTAACCTCTGTTACATTAATTACAGCTACATTTACTAATTTAATTTTATTGCCTGCATTGTTAATTAGTTTTACGGGGAGGAAAGAAAAGAGGATTTAAAATAACTATTTTTTAACAAAAAATAGTTATTATTGTATTTTAGTTAACATATAAAAATACATTACATCTTCTTATGAGAAAGTTCTTATTCCTATTTGTGGTATTTCTTTTGAGTATCACAAATGTGTTTGCTCAAACACGGACGATTACTGGTTCAGTTACAGACTTTAGTTCAAAACCTGTACCAAATGCATCCATCAGCGTTAAAGGAACTACTATTGGCACAATCACTAACGCAAGTGGAGAATTTTCGATTAATGTTCCAAATAATCGAAAAACTTTGATTGTTACATCTATAGGACATAACACCATTGAGGTGAATATTCTTGATGAAACTAGTGTCATCCCAATAGTTTTAAGTTCTGATGAAGTTGCATTAGATGAGGTTTTAGTAGTAGCATATGGTAAAGCATCCAGAAGGTCCTTAGTGGGAGCCGTTTCTCAAGTTAATGCAGAAGACATTGAAAAAAGAGCCATAACTACTGTAACCGGTGTTTTAGAAGGGTCTTCATCTGGGGTAATGGTAAATAATACTTATGGTCAACCAGGATCTTCTCCTGATGTAAGGATACGAGGTTTTACTTCTGTAAACGGTAGTAATTCGCCTTTGTATGTATTAGATGGAGTTATCTTTTCAGGGAATATTTCGGATATTAATCCAAATGATGTAGAGTCTGTATCTGTATTAAAAGATGCGTCAGCTGCATCTTTATATGGTAACAGGGCGGCAAATGGTGTAATAATTATTACTACTAAAAAAGCCAAAGGGGTAAAACCTATTTTAGGCGCAAATATTAATCAAGGATTTTATACAAGAGGTATTAAAGAGTATGAGCGTTTAGGGGCAAATGAATGGATGGAATCTATGTGGTTAGGTTATAGAAATAATCTGCTTTCAACAAATCCAACAACCTATTCTACAGAGGCACTGGCAAATGCAAAAGCGTCACAATCTGTAATTACAGACAATATTGTTTATAATATTTATAACAAAGCGAATGATGCTCTTTTTGATGCTAATGGTAAATTAGTGAGTGATGCAAAAATTTTAGATGGCTATCTTGATGATTTAGATTGGTATAGTCCAATTATTCAACTCGGTCACCGTCAGGATTATAATATAAATGGAGGTAATGCAACTGAAAAGTCTAATTTGTATTTTTCTACTGGCTATTTGGATGAAAAAGGCTATATGAAAAGGTCGAGATTCCAGAGGTTTACGGGGCGTTTAAATGGTGATATTACTCCCGTAAAATGGTTAAAAGCTGGGGTTGTGTTGGCTGGTTCCAGTCAAATAAATAATAATTATTCTGATGGTAATTCATCTTTTGTGAATCCTATCTTTTATGCACGTAATATATCCCCAGTATATCCACTGCATTTACATGATGCAACTACAGGGGATTATATACTTGACGGAAATGGAGATAGAATATATGATGATGGCTCTACCTATTCTGGACCTCAATATATAGCACGACATGCCATTTGGGAAAACGAGTTGAATATAGACAGGGGGTTTCGAAATACAATGCAAGGTCAAGCATATGCTGATATATACTTCCTAAAAGATTTCACCTTTACCATTAGGGGCGATTTGAGTCTTCGAAATTCAGAAGATCAAAGTTATGATAATGCTATTATTGGTGATGGGCAGGGAAATCATGGGAGAGCTTCCAGGACATTATATAGGTACAAAACCTACACTTTTCAACAGCAATTGAATTGGAGAAGAAGTTTTGGAGAGCATAATGTAGAGGTATTAATCGGTCATGAAAACTTCTCAGACTATTATAGTTATTTATATGGATATAAGACTACAGAAACATTTACAGGTCAAACCGATTTAATCAATTTTACAGATATTACTAGTTTAACAGACTATCAGAATTTTTATACAACTGAAAGCTATTTGAGTCGTGCCAGGTATAATTTTAGTAGAAAATATTTTTTGGAAGCTTCTTTTAGAAGAGACGGCTCCTCAAGATTCTATAAAGATAATCGCTGGGGTAATTTCTGGGGTGTTGGAGGTAGTTGGCTTGTAAGCGAAGAGAATTTTATTAAGAATATCCCACAAATTAATAGCTTAAAGTTCCGAGCTTCATTTGGGCAAGTAGGTAATGATCAGAGTGCAGGAAGATATGCTTGGATGGCACTTTACTCAATGAATCAAAACTCTAATATTGCGGCTCTATATAAAAGTCAAAATGAAGCTAGGGATATTTCTTGGGAAACAACAGAAAGCTGGGGAGCTGCCTTGGAAGGAACGTTATTCAAAAGATTAAATTTTGTGGCAGAGTATTTTGATAAGAGATCTGTAGATTTATTGTTTGATGTGAATTTACCACTTTCTGCAGGAGCCACATCTACGTCTAGTGCAGAAGCAGTTATAACAAAGAATTTGGGTACATCATCCAATAGAGGATGGGAATTTACAGTGGATGGAGATGTAGTCCGTAAAAGTGAGTTGAGAATAAACCTTGGAGCAAATATTACTTTCCTGAAAAATAAAATTTTAAAACTTCCTGAAGAAAACAGAGAGAATGGAATCATCTCAGGTACTAAACGTTATTTAGAGGGGCATGGTATTTATGATTATTGGCTATACCAATATGCCGGTGTTGACCAAATGAATGGTAATGCTCTGTATCTTCCAGATAATACAGTTTATAACGGTGGAGATCCAAATGTAACTGATAAAACACCAATTCCGACCGAACATGTTGTTCTGATTGGAGATAAATATTATACAACAAATCCTACTTATGCTCTCAGAAACTGGAGTGGTAGCTCTCTTCCCAGATATTTTGGAGGTTTTACATTGAATGTTGATTGGAAAAATTTTAGTTTGTCAGGCATCTTCTCTTATGCAGTGGGTTCTAAAATTATTGATTATAATTATCAAAGCCTAATGTCAATGTCTGGCGTTCCAAGTTCTTTGCACAAGGATATTTTAAAGGGTTGGAATGGTGTGCCATCAGGAATGACGGAAACTTCTGCCAACAGAATAGATCCTAATGGTATCCCGGCTATTGATTTTTATAGAAGCCAATATAGTAATCAAACATCCTCTAGGTTCTTACAGAATGGAACATATGGTGTTGTAAAAAATATAACTTTAGGCTATAAATTACCTCAAAATCTTTTACAGAAAATAACAGTTTCCAACTGTACGGTTAAACTGGCGATTGAAAATTTAGTAACCTTAACTAAACTACAGGGAATGGATCCTCAACAATCGTTTAGCGGTACAAATTATAATTATTTTATGACACCTAGAGTCCTTTCTCTTGGGTTAAATATTGGTCTATAAAAAAAAATTACATGAAAAAGATACTATATACAACTTGGATTATATTGTTTATTATATTGTTTACGGCCTGTAAGAAGAGTTTTCTTGAAACAGTTCCAACAAGCGAAACAAGTCCTTCTACCGTTTTTGCTTCAACTAGCAATGCAGCTTTGGCAGTAAACGGGTTAGCCAAAATGATGACTATTCAATACTTGGGCAGCCAGGGATTTAATGGTGAAGGGACGATTAAAATGTACTATGGAAATTATCCTGGAAAAGATTTTTATGTTTATCTTACTGGATGGGCTTCTATCATTAATTCTACATTTAATGAAAATACAACTTCTATTTACTGCTATTACCCTTGGTTTTATTATTATAGGTTAATAACGAATGCCAATATTATAATATCGAATATCGACAATGCTACAGGTGAAGAAGCCGATCGGGAGTTTATTAAAGCACAGGCGTTAACATATAGAGCTTATTCTTTTATGATGCTAGCACAACTTTATGGTAATAGGTGGAGTGATTCGCAAAATGGTCTTTCTAGTGGAGTGATATTAAGATTGGATGAAAGTACAGGTCCAATGCCATTATCTACTTTGGGAGATACATATACGCAGATCTATGATGATTTGGATCAAGCTATAGCCTTGTTTACAACTTCTGGAAAAAATAGGGATGAAACAAAAAACTTTGAAATGAACATTAATGTAGCGTATGCTGTTTATGCTAGAGCTGCATTAAATAGGCAGGATTACCCTACTGCGGAAACAAATGCTCAAAAGGCCCGACAGGGTTATCCTTTAATGAATGTATCCGATTATAGGGCAGGATTTGCCAATCCTACTTCTGAGTGGATTTGGAGTAGTTATGGAGCTAGCGACGAAACGCTATATTATTACTCCTATTTTGCTTACATAGCGTATAATAGTAATGCGAGTGCTGTAAGGAATTATCCCAAATGTATTAATAAAGAATTATTTGCTATGATTCCTGCTTCGGATATTCGGAGAGGTTTATTTTTAGACCCGACAGGATATTCCTATAATACAGCTACAGGAAGAGCAAACTCTGCTTTAGCAGCACATGCCAGAGCACTATTCCCTGATATCCAAAGTAATGCTACGCCTTATGCTTATATGCAGTTTAAAGTAAAGGCCAACGATTTTCCTGGTGTTGGTCATTTAAATCATTTCCGATCCTCCGAAATGATTTTAATTGAAGCTGAGGCTAAATACTTCCAAACAAAGCCAGCTTCCGAAATACAGGGCTTGTTAATAGAACTAAATACCACGTCTGGCAGAGACGCTTCTTTTACTACTACAAAAACGGGAGCCGATTTACTGAACGAAATTAAATTTTACAGAGCAATAGAACTTTGGGGAGAGGGCTTTGACTGGTTTGATCAAAAACGTTGGGGGGCAACTATTGTGAGAACCAGCACAGATGATGGTGGTAGTTATCCTGCTGCATTAGCGGGTACAATCAATCCTCAGGATAACAATAAGTGGACATGGAAAATACCTAATAGGGAATTTGATTATAATTCTGAAATACAACAATAAAGGATTTGTTTTATAGGAAGGGGCTGCTACATAACTGGCAGCCCTTTTTTATATTGTATGTTATTTGTATAAATAGTTTTTCGTCGATTCTGTTTTTTCATTCATTCTATCTGCACTTTCTTCATTCTTTCTCGGCCGTAAAATACTGGGAAGTACATCATTTCGGCTTTGGCAGGGTTTAAGTGGTAGCTTCCGGTAAACCGTGGTAATAAGGATACGATAAATGTGTAATTTCCTTTTTTCAGGCTACTGCAAAATATACTCACTTTGTTTTTAAAGTGTTCCCGGTGTACCTCGTTATTACCCCAACCTGCAATAACAATGCAAAAGACAGTACAAATATTAATTTCTTTAAGAATGTATAAAAACTATTTTTTTACTCCCATCGCATACTGTATGCCGCCTAACAAATGCTGTAGAAATAGCGGCTCGGCGTAAGATTCATCTGTATGCCCCATACCGGTGTAAAAAGAGCGTCCACCATCGTAATTTTGATACCATGCCATTGGATGAAATGTACCGTTTTTACCCCCTTCATAAGTTTTTTCATCTACTTCTAACAATACGTTGATTTGCTTGCTAATATTTTTAAAATTATACCATTCATCAAAGCGGGTCCATTGTGCCGGAAGGTGTTTAGTGGAAGGATGGTTTGTATTGATTGTATTACAAGTTGCATTTTGTTGTTTGGGGTGGCTCATAAAATAGGCACCTACCAAGCCATTGTACCAGGGCCAGTCATATTCAGTATCAGTAGCGGCATGAACGCCTACAAAGCCGCCACCTTTGTTTATGTATTTTTTTAAGGCAGCCCGTTCCTTATCAGTAAAAATGGTGCCGGTGGTATTTAAGAAAATAATAGTAGCATATTTTTTTAAATTTTTTGTGTTAACCACGCTTGCGTTGCGAGTAGTATCAACTCCAAAACCGTTTTCTGCACCCAATTGCAGAATAGCCTTTGCCCCTGCCGGAATAGATTTATGATAGTAGCCGGCGGTTTTCATTAACACCAGAACTTTGGGTTTCTTTTTGCTATTAACGCCGGCGTGCACCGTGAGGGAAAATGCGAACATCAGTATTGCAAATACACTGTATTTCATATTTAATTTTTAAGCATGTAAGGTACTATGTTTTTATGGGGTTGAAAAACTTCACACTTACGCAATCATTTGCGTAAAAAAACACCTTTTTTGTACACAGTTTTTTAACTAAAAACTATTGAATGTGTAAACGAATGGAAAAAATAAGTTAATTTTGCGGTGATAAATTTTGAAACTTTCAGTCCTCAATTAATAAAAGAGCAACCTGTAAAATTTTTATTTTTTTGCATTTATTTATTTGAGGCATTTAAACAAATACAATCATGAAATGAGTGATGACAATTTTGCATATTCCAATGCAAATTTATCTTGACGAATTTCATGTAACCATTAAGAGCAATAAAAAAACAGACACATGAAATTAATTACATTTTCGCTACCTATTGAAGCGTTAGGCGATGCAACAGAAGTAATTTTATTAGGAGATTTTAACAACTGGAACCCCGAAGAAGCTGTAACCCTTACCTTAAAAGAAGAAGGTATATTAACTGCCGCCATTTTGCTGGAACCCGGAAAAACATACGAGTACCGCTTCTTATTAAATACAGGAGCTTGGGTGAACGATTGGAATGCAGAAGCATATGTATATAAAACCGAGTTAGACATTGAAAACTCTGTAATTACTGTACCTGCTGAAGCTGTTGCAAAAAAAGCCCCTGCCACTAAAAAAGAGAAAGCTGCAACAAAAGGAGCACCCCAAAAAGCAGCTCCTAAAAAAGCAGCAGCAAAGAAAGCAGCACCTAAAAAAGCTACCACAAAAGCTATCACAAAAGCAAAAGAGGTAGTAGCAAAGGATGATCTTACTAAAATTGAAGGCATCGGACCTAAAATTGCCAAACTGTTAGAAGCAGATGGTATTACTGATTTTAAAGCTCTTTCTAAAGCATCAGCAAAAAAATTAAAAGAAGTATTAGAAACCGCAGGCCCTAAATTTAAAGTGCACAACCCTGCAAGCTGGCCTAAGCAGGCTAAATTAGCTGCAGCCGGAGATTGGACTGCTTTAGATGCACTTCAAAAAGAGTTAGTAGCCGGGAAATAAAGGTTATACCTATTCTGTGTTTGAAACAGTATAGGTGGGTTTTGAAGATAAGGCTGTGCGTGCATCGTTTTTAAAACCATTTTTATGGCTTAATTATAAATTATAATAATTACCAGCAATGCTTCCGGTACAAACATCAAAAACCGCTATTCCTTATACTTAGAAATTAAAAAACGGCTTCAGGTATTAAAACCATGAAGCCGCTTTTTTTATAGTAGGTATTTTAAGTTTATACCGCTTCCGAAGCCATTTTCTTAGCTTGCCTGTTGCGTTCAATTTCGTCTAAAATCACTTTTCTCATGCGGATGAAGTTAGGCGTTACTTCAATACACTCATCCTGCTCAATATATTCCATGCACTCTTCTAAAGACAAATCGGTTTTAGGTGCAATGCTGGTAGCTGCATCACTACCGCTGGCACGGTGGTTTGTCAGTTTCTTTTCTTCAATTGCGTTTACCACCAAATCGCCCGGCTTAATATTCTCTGCTAAAATTTGTCCTGCATAAACATCCTCACCCGGATCTACAAAAAAGGTACCTCTGTCCTGTAATTTATCAATAGAATATGGCGTTGTACGTCCCTGACCTTTGGAAATAAGTACGCCGTTATTTCTGCCGGGTATTTGTCCTTTCCAAGGCTTGTAATCGTAAAAACGATGTGCCATTACTGCTTCGCCGGTTGTAGCCGTCAGCATTTGGGTACGCAAGCCTATCAGTCCTCTGGATGGAATTTCAAATTCAAGGTGTTGCATTTCACCTTTGGTTTCCATTACCATCATTTCACCTTTACGGCGTGTAACTAAGTCTATAACCCTGCTGGCAAATTCTTCGGGCACATCTACCACAAGGTTTTCGTAAGGCTCATATTTCTGCCCGTCAACCTCTTTAACAATTACCTGAGGCTGACCTACGGTTAATTCATATCCTTCACGGCGCATGGTTTCAATAAGTACACCTAAGTGTAAAATACCGCGTCCGTAAACAATAAAACTCTCTCCACCGGGGCTTTCTTCCACTTTAAGAGCCAGATTTTTTTCCATTTCTTTCCAAAGCCTGTCGCGTAAGTGGCGGCTGGTAACAAATTTGCCATCTTTTCCGTAAAAAGGCGAATTGTTAATGCTGAAAAGCATGTTCATAGTAGGCTCATCTACACTAATCAATGGTAATGCCTCCGGTGTTTCTGCATCTGCAATAGTATCTCCAATATTAAAATCTTCAATACCAACTACTGCGCAAAGGTCTCCGGCATGTACTTCAGCTACTTTTTTCTTGCCCATGCCTTCAAATACATACAGTTCTTTTACCTTAGTTTTTTTAATTACGCCACCCGCTTGCATTAAAGCTACCTGTTGCCCTTCTTTAATGCTACCCCTGCTTACTTTGCCAATGGCAATACGTCCTAAAAACGAGGAATAGTCTAAGGAAGTAATTTGTAATTGCAAAGGCCCGGTATGAATATGTGGCGGCGGCACATGCTTAATAATGCCATCTAATAAAGGGGTAATATTATCAATTTCTTCTAACGAATCGTTAAACCAGCCATTTTTCCCGGAACCATAATATGTAGGGAAATCTAATTGCTCTTCTGTAGCATCTAAGTGAAAAAACAGGTCAAAAACAGCATCGTGTACTTCATCGGGTCGGCAATTGGGTTTATCAACCTTATTAATTACAACAATGGGTTTTAAGTTAAGATGCAATGCTTTTTGCAATACAAAACGGGTTTGCGGCATCGGGCCTTCAAAAGCATCTACCAGTAAAATTACACCGTCGGCCATTTTTAATACGCGCTCAACCTCCCCACCAAAATCGGCGTGGCCGGGGGTGTCAATTACATTAATTTTTGTGTCTTTATAAGTTACGGCGGCATTTTTACTAAAAATAGTTATACCGCGTTCTTTTTCCAAATCATTACTGTCCATAATAAGCTCGCCGGTTTCCTGATTTTCTCTAAAAACCTTTGTAGCGTGTAAAATTTTGTCAACCAGTGTAGTTTTACCGTGGTCAACGTGCGCAATGATGGCTATATTTCTTAAATTCATGCTTTGCTGACTATTTTTTTTGAAGGCGCAAAGGTACGTTAATTTAGGCAGAATATGGAGTTAAATTTAGCTTAAACAAGGTGTTGGTTTATAGCCGTTTAATGTGGCTGTGGCGTGCCCCGCCGCCTACGCTGTGGCTTATGGGCGGGTCGGGTGTTTGTTACAAGTCCTCGCATACCTGTGCACAAGTGCAATACTGCTGCGGGCTTTTCACGCCACCCCCTCACGCGGTTTACACCGGCAAAAAGAGTAAAAAAGCCGGTCAGATTTCTTTTTTTCTAAAAAAACTAAAAATCCCATTATCTTTGCAGTAAGCTGCAAGGATACGTTGTAACATACACTATCAAACCTATCATTTGCGTTGCAATAATTTTTTCTTATTATTTTATGGAATACAATACGACAAGAACACAGATGGCTATGCGTGAGTATGGGCGTCATGTACAAAAAATGGTAGATCATATTCTTACTATTGAAGACCCGGAAAAACGCCAGCAAAATGCTGAGTCATTAATTGAATTAATGGGTTTTTTAAACCCGCATTTAAAAAATGTAGAGGATTTTAAGCATAAGCTTTGGGATCATCTATTTTTAATTTCAGATTTTAAATTAGAGGTTAAATCACCTTATCCTATACCCACAGCAGAAACACTGCGTGCAAAACCGGAACCAATGCCTTATCCTAACAGGATATCCAAACTGGCACATTTGGGAAAAAATTTGGAAGATTTGATTCAAAAAGGATTAGATGAACAGGATGCTGAAAAAAGGCAGGGTTTTGCCAATGCTATAGCCTACTACATGAAACTGGCTTACAATAACTGGCATAAAGAGGTGGTACACGATGATGCCATTCAAAGTGAACTTTCTGATATTACTGACGGGCAATTAGCGTTTACCAATACGCCTCATGTAAAATCTTATAATATGAAACAGGATATGGCCAGAGAGAGAAGTGCTTTTTCCGGTAAGCGCGGAAAGTACCAACAAAGAAATGGTAATGGCAATAATGGTAATCGCCGTAATAATAACGGTGGTAATTATAAAAAGAAACGGTATTAATTAAATAATGTATAAAAAAAATCCGAAGTACACCAACTTCGGATTTTTTTTGCTTTATTGAATATTGAAACTTATACCGCCCTGTAGCCATCTGCCCGGCATTTGAGCACCTCACTGCTACTGTTGTATAACCATCAAATCCATCGTTTAAAAACAAGGTTTTACGACTTCCGATATTTGTCGATACCTGAATATCGGTTTCCCAGTCGGTAGTTTTTAGGGTTGAAATATTCTTTGCCAAATAATATTTGGCACCAGTAGTTAAATTATCCTAGCGGGGCATATCTGCATAATCTG
>JBKEEB010000093.1:0-9784 GCA_047975735.1 Niabella sp. | reverse complement strand
TGCCAATAAAAAACTTCCGGTCCTTCACCTCTGGATTGAAATGCCTTTCCTTTATCTTTCCAATGATATAAATCTTCGCTATCAGCATAATAAATTGATTTTTTATCACTTTCATTATTATACCACATACGCCAATGGCCATCTTTAATTTTAACCACTTCTGCATCTATAACTTTATGATTTCCTACTGGTAAAACTGATTGAAAATGCCAGTTTTTTAAATCTTTACTAATTAAATGAATAATTTCTCTCGGTTGCGACCAATTGCTAAAAGTTCCAGGTACATATGTAAGGTACATATGAAATATTTCACCATCTAAGATAATATCAGGTGCCCAAAAAGTGTATCCCACATCTGGTCTGTAATTAATATTGGCGGTGTCAACATATTTCCATTCTCTTCCATTGTCAGATTCCGCGATACCTATTTTGGTTCCATGTACCCAAGTTACATTTTCGCCCGGTAATGTGGCACGCCGGTTCGTGTAAAACATCCACCATTTTTTAGCATGCTTATTGTAAATGATTACCGGATCAGCAGCCCCATGATAAACAGGATCGTCATATAAAGGTTTGGCAACCGGCCTATTCATTGCAACGCAGGACGTAAGTAGCAAACATACTATCATCGATACTTGTATGTACCTGAGCATGGCAATCATTTGTTAATTTCCATCAGGTTTAACAATTTCAATAAAACTACTTGCCGGCAAAGTAAAATTTTCAAAAGCATCCGGTTTAGACGGATTAAACCCTTTAAAATCATCTATGATAAATTTTTTAAGTGGGAGTTTGGATTTTTTGATTGCCAGTGTAATACATTTCGCAAGCTCGTATGCACCAAAAGTTGAGAAATGCGTATTATCTTCTAATGCTTTTGTTTGATTTGGAAAAGTGTTTGCAGGAAAATGAACAAATGCTTTGATGGATTTTTCTTCGCCCCAGGCTTCATACATTTTTTTGCTCATGGCGTTGAGGTCGAGTACGGTTACTTTCTCCTTTTTACCTAATTTCCTAACAGCCGCAGGATAAGCGTCAAGCGTATTAACAATTTTACCTTTATCATCAAACCTGCGGCGGTGCATAGAGGTTACCAGCACCGGAGTAATTTTTCTTTTACGAGCTTCATCAATCCATTCTTTTAAGGTTTGCTGATAGGTTGTAAAAGGGTCCAGATGGTTACTGCCGGTTTTTTGATCGTTGTGGGCAAATTCAATAAACAAATAATCGCCGGGCTTAGCCATACTCCATATTTTTTCTAACCTTCTTTCTCCTTTAAATGCCCTTAGGGTTTCGCCACTTTCGGCATAATTGGCCACAGCAATATTTCCTTTTAAAAAAGCCGGAATCATTTGCCCCCAGGCTGCCCAGGGTTCATTTGCCTGATCTACTACCGTAGAGTTTCCTGCAAGAAATATAGTGGTGGCATCCTTTGCAGGTTCTATTTCTACGGCACAAATTTTTGGTGCCAAATTATTAAATTCAAGCGTTAATTTATCATCCCAATGGAGATAATTTCTCTCCCGCGATTTTAGTTTAACCTTAGTTGGCTTCTCTCCCCGAATCATGCTGTCTTTTACATGTACAATAAAATCCACAGTCTTGTATTCGCCGGGATTTGTATTTACTTCTTTTACCATCAGCCTTCTGCATTCTGCCTTAATGGTGGTGCTGGATTCGCCATGCGCATCGCCTAATAAAATAGATACCTTATAATTACCTTCGGGTAATTTTACAGAAAAATAAAAGGGCTTTTGCGAAGTAATAAAATCGCTTTCCGGCTTACCGTCATCCTTTGTAGCAACGGCTATTACCTTTGAATTATAATCAAACCCATAGCCTATTTGTGGGGAATAAATTGTTTTTGGCGTAATTTTTATATAACCTGCATGTGGGTTACCACTACCGAAATCAAATTTGTAAGCCTGCGCTTTAACAATCGTAAACAGACTAACAAAAGCTAATAATAGCGTATATTCTTTTTTCATTTGCATTGCAATTGCTACTTTTTGTTATTGTCAAAAGTACAATTTAGTGAAAATTATCCGTCATGCACCATCCTGCCCTACTAAAATTGTACGGCACTGTCGTTTAATTTAAAAGGGTGGGTTTTTAGTAACTTATATATTTCTGCCCCGGCCAATAAAACCGGACCGTAACCGTGTGCTGCATAATTACTGATGGGTCTGTAATAATAAAAAGCCGGATCAAAACCCATTCCGGTTCCTACGCAGGTGCCTTCTACCTGTCCTTTGTCATTTATTTTAGTAGCTACAGCATTCCACGCTAATAAAGTTAGGGGACCATATGCCTTTGCATCAAGCCATCCTTTGTTAATACCTCTTGCAATACAGTAAGTATAAATGGCTGTTGCCGAAGTTTCGAGATAAGAATCGTTCTTGTTTAAAAGCTGATGCCAAAAACCTGTTTTATCCTGCAACGTTGCCAAACCTGCAACATGTTTTTTATAAATATCCAATATAAAACTTCTGCCGGGATAATTATTGGGAAGTACATCTAAAATTTCCACCGCTGTCATTAATGCCCAGCCATTGGCCCTTGCCCAATGGAACTGCGGATGTGGTTCCATATTTTGTACCCAACCATGCATGAAAATATTTTTTTGGGAATTGAACATTCTTGAAGTAAATTTTTGATACTGGCTAATTACTTCATCAAAGTACTTTGTATCACCCGTTAATTTACCCATCTGAACTAATGCCGGTAAACTCATATATAAATCATCTAACCAAAGGCTGTTAGGTAATGGCCTGTTTCGGGCAAATGTTCCATCGGTAAGACGAAACTCTTTATTCATAATATATTGAATAAAATTATCTACCATAGGTTTTACTTTGCCCATATCAGCACCTGCATTTAGTGCCTTTATCATAGAAGCTGCCAAAGCACCTGCATCATCCAAAGCATGAGGGTTCATAATAGAGCGTACCGGATTGGAAGCCTTTGCGTTTTTTTGAAGATATGCACGAAAATGTTGCACTACTTCTCCCAAAAAGTTAACCCTGTCTATTGTGTATTTTGAATATTTTGAATCGCTCAAAGCTGTAGCAGCCTCTAACATTCCTGAGTAAGTAACGCCCCATTCATAGCTTGTTAATCTATAATCGCCTTTTTGTAAAATACTTGTAGAATCAGCGTTTTTTATGGCGATGGGCTCATCAGTGTTTTTATTTACAAGAGCCGTTGGTGTAACGGTATTAAGATATTGAAAAACCGTTTCTAATTTTTGTTTTACAGATTCAAGCGTGGTTTCTCCATACGGAATTTCATAATGGGGCTTTAACAAATGCAAAGGTGTGGTAGCGTCGTTGCCGTGGGTAGTAACATATTGTGCGTTTATTAATAAAGAAAGAAAGCATGCCCCCATAAAGGAGCATGCGTAAATTATTATTTTTTTCATTAGTATCCGGGGTTTTGATATTCGTTCATTTGTTGATCCGTCATCGGTTGTCCGTTAATTTGTTGCGCTATCATTTGCAAATAAGGAATAGGCCTTCTTTTATGGTATTCTGCAAAAGAAGCACTAATATCAGGATTATACAGCTTGGTTCTTACAAAAAGTGTTTCTGTACGAACCAAATCTTCCCAACGGAACAACTCTCCACAAAGTTCTCTTGTTCTCTCATTCAGCATAAAGTGAATGAATCTATCTTTTGTAGTTGTAACCGTTGAGGGATACAATTCGCTTGCCGCATTTGTGGTGAATAATGTTTGTGTAGCCATATTGGGAGCTTCGGTATTAGCCAAGGTAGTTGGGCCTCCCAAAAATCTCCAAATTTGAGAACTACGCGCTTCATCTGTTTTATAGGCGGCTCTTCTACGCAAAATATTTACGTAATTGAGGGCATTTACGTAGTCTTCTTTTCTACCATAAGCCTCGGCAATTATCAGGTAGGTTTCGGCCAGGCGTGCATAAGTTCCGTTTCTAATACCACGCGCTTCATTATTGGTATTAGTCAGACGGATAGGGTCGGCAAATTTCCACATGCTGAGATATTTGTTACCGGTATAATCCGTGCTAAGTGCCCCTCCTACGGTGGTTTGCTTGTACCTTGCAAAAATTGAATTGTACCTCATTGCCGATATAGTGGAAGTAAGTAATGGCCTGTCTATAGGATTTACAATATAGATTGCCGCAGTATCTCCCAACATAACCTTAGGCTTTCCTACTAAGGCCGGGTTGGGTGCATTTGCACTATTCCAATAAAGATTAGGAGATTGCGTGATGGTTGGTATGGATGAATTTCTGTAAAAGACAGTTTGAAAGGATTTAAAAAATCGTGAATCATTGATTTTATCATAAATATCCATTGTATAATCTGTGGGACGCAGTCTTCTAAAAGGTCTTCCGTTAAAAAAGTCACGAACCATTCCCGGTATGCCGTTATCGTAGGCAGAGGGGTAAAATAAATGTGTTTGATTATTGGAACCTGCTAAGGCGAGATTGGAGCTGAACTGCGCTGCAAAAATTATTTCATTACTGGCATTATTAGCATCAATTCTTGTTTTACTTCCTGTTGGAGGTGCACCGTCTTGCCCTAAAGGAGCAATGGTTCCATCGGCAAATGCTGCACTAAACAAGTTACCAAAATCGCTTTCTAAAGCATGGCCGCTATTTACAATTACATCATTTGCATAATAAATAGCACTATCCATATCTGTGGACTTCTGCCCTCTGGCTTCTGTTACGGCACTACCTCTTGTTAAATATACTTTTGCCAAGTAATGCTCTGCCATTGCCCGTGTTGCTCTTCCTCTATCAGCACTGGTATATCGCCAAGGTAAAGCCGGTGCTGCTGCTTTTAAATCTGTTATAATTTGCTCATATACGGCCGCCTCTGAAGCGCGTGGAAATTCATATTGAGGTACAGTAGGAACTGATAAAACCAGCGGAACACCGCCTAATTGTTGTATAAGTTGCAAATAATAAAAGGCTCTCAATGCTCTTAATTCGGCTATTCTAATATCCTTTTTAGCTTGTGTACCAAGTGAACTGGTGGTAGAACTTGCCTGATAATTTGTAACCAAATCAATGCCCTGATTACAACGGCGAATGCCTGCATAATTATTAATCCAAAGGTCGTTTACAAATGCATCATTCGAATTCAGATTCGCATCATAATCATTATACCTTACGTTGTTAAACTGGTCGCCTTCACGAAATTCGTCGGTTCCAAAATTTGACATAGCATAAGATTGTTCTCCGTTAAATTTCCATTGTAAGGGTGCGTATGCAGATTTGATGAGGTCTTCTATACCCACATCAGTTTTATAATAATCTTCGTTAAGGGTTGTAACCAATTCTTCCTTTATGAATTTTTTGCAGGAAGAAAAGAATAGTATAATTATACTTATCATTATCAACCCAATATGTAAAATTTTATGTTTCATTTTTATTAATTTAATGATGATTGTTTGTTTATAAATCTACCCTAACACCTAATACATAACTGCGGTAGCTATATGAACTAGGTCCAACTTGACTTGTGGTATTTCCGGGAAACTCCCTATATGGCACCGTTTCAGGGTCATAAAGTTTATCACCATTGTGAATTAAGATTGGATTAACTGCGGACAGGTATAACGCAAAATTGTTCATATGCATTCTTGAGGTAAGCGTTTTCGGCAACCGATATGTAAGCGTAATATTTTTCACTCGGGCAAAAGTGGCTTTGCGGTACGTAAGTGCTTCCCAATAAGTAGGAATATCACTGGTTTGTGTAGGTTGCTGATAGTCGTTGCTGGGGTTTTCCGGTGTCCAATAATTTACCCAGGGTGATTGGTAGCGACCAACCAAACCCGGTCTTCGTACACGATATAAACCACCTACTCTAAAATACATAAGAAAATTCAACGAGAAATTTTTATAGTCCAGCGTATTATTAATACTTGCTACAAAGTCAGGATTATGCGAGCCCAATACAATTTTATCTGCCGGGCTGAAAGTAGAGTCTCCTGTTGCATCAAAAATCTTTATAGCCCCAGGCTTGTAAGAAGTATTGGTTTTCCCATTCTTAGGCCAATATGTGGTGGCAAGAATGCCAGAACCGGCAACTGTATCTGCATATTGAAATACACCTGCTTTTTGATAACTCCAATACACTTGTAAAGGTTCATTCAATATCCAAAGATTAGCATAGTTACTGTTACCGCTACCGTCTATGTCAACAATTTTCTCAACATTTCTGGAAAAAACAAAGTCTGTACTCCAACGGAAATTTTCACGGGTGATATTTTGTGTACTTACCGATACTTCTATACCCTTGTTGTTTACTTTACCAAGATTAAAATACATCTGCGTAACACCATTGGCAGCAGGAATAGTGCGGTTTTGTAATTGGTCAGTTGTATTTGAATTATACAAATCAATTGTTCCGGTAATTTTATTTTGTAGTAACCCAAAATCCGCCCCCAAATTAGTAGTAGTAGTTTTTTCCCAAGTAAGATTAGGTGTAGGGAAAGTAGTAGGCGCAATGCCAATTGCTGCAACTCCATTACCCCAAACATAATTGGTAAACCCAAGTGGCCCCCCGGTTTGGTAAGGGTCAATTGAAGCATTACCTACCCTTCCTATACCTACCCTTAATTTAAGTACATTGAAAACGTTCTGGTTGCTGAAAAAATCTTCTCGGTCAACCTGCCATGCTACAGACGTTGACGGGAACCAAGCACCCTTGTTATTTGCCGATAAAACCGAAGAATTATCGTAACGGTTACTTAATGTTAACAGGTATTTATTTTTAAACCCATACTCTACCCTTGCCATATAGGATAGGTATTGTGATGCTAAATAAGTACCCGAACCCGTTACCGTGGCATCAGTATTTCTGTTTAAGGAGTACCATTTTTGCGATTCAAAAATCAGGTTGTTCGCACTCATGGTAAGAGAAGAAGAACGGTTCAAACTCTGTAGTTCGTGTAACAAAGTAATATTTAAAGAATGGTTTTCTTTGATGCGTGTATTATAAGTAAGTATATTATCAAATACCCATGATGAAGCTCTGTTGTTAGTTTGCGATGCATTGGCGGGGCTTCCCAATCTTATAGATGACTGTGCACCGTTGAATGTACCACTTATGGAGTTTCTAATATCAGCCCCAAACATCACTCTGTATTTCAACCCTTTTAAAAACTCCACTTCGCCATATATATTACCAAACACACGGTTGGCTGTTGTCTCATCAAAAACAGTATTCCTATCATTAATAGCACTTACTATTTGTCGGTCTCCGTTGGGGAACATAATCCAGTTGCCTAAGCTATCATAAGGAACCGTTAAAGGAATCATACCGGAAGCATTGCCAAAGGAGCTGGTACTGGTATTGGTGATGCTTTGGATGAAATTGATACTGGTTCCAAAATTCAGAAAACTGGTTGGTTTAAAGTCAACAGAATTTCCTATACTATACCTTGTGTAATCCTGCCCCCATTCAATCCCTTTTTGTTTAAAATAACCAGCGTTTAAAGAAGACCTTATTTTATCGCTACCACCCGAAACCGAAATACTGTGATTGTCAGTGCTACCGTTTCTTAAGCCTACCTCATCCTGCCAATCGAAACTTCTTACTTTTGACGGATCGTACATATCCACACTATCTAATTGAGAAGTGATACCCAGCCCTTGTAATAAAGCCCGTTCTTCTGCTGTAGTGGCTCTTTTACGAGCAACGAATATACTATTTACGGGGTCATACACATCCCATGTATAAGCATCCTTAATTCCATTCCATTGCTCTATACCTCCAAACCGCTTCCAAAATAACTCAATATCGTTTAGAGCTCGGGGATAATAATATAAAGGATTTGTGGCTGATGCAGTACCTCTGTTTATAGTATATTGTCTATCTGCAAAATGAGCCTGTCGCCAGGCATCAGCAATTTCTGCACCGTTAAATACTTTTAAAGGCCGTACTATTTGCTCTACAGATTTACTTCCCATATAAGTTACATTCAACTTACCGGCTTTTCCCTTTTTTGTGGTAATTTGAACTACGCCATTTGCGCCCCGAACACCGTATATAGCTGTTGCGGAGGCATCTTTTAAAATGTCAACCGATTCTATATCGGCAGGGTTCATATCATCAATAGTGTAGCTTACAGGGAATCCATCTACCACATATAATGGTTCGTTACTGGCCGTAAGCGACCTGTTCCCGCGAATACGAATGGTACTTCCTGCACCGGGTCGAAACGTGTTGGGAGTGGCTACAACCCCCGTCAACCTACCCTGCAGTGCCTGCGTTAGGTTAGTGGTGGGTACACTTCGTAAATTGTCGCCTCCTATGGAAGCCGTTGCTCCAGTAACATCAGACTTTTTACGGGTACCATATCCTACTACTACTACCTCATCCATAGCAGTGTTTTTGCTTTTCAGCACCACGTTAACCGAAGTTCCGGTTATTACAACCTCCTTTGTTTCGTAACCGATATAAGACACAACCAATGTACCATTCATAGGCGCACTTATATTAAAAACACCTTCCTCATTTGTTAAAGTTGCGGAAGTAGTTCCTTTTAACTGTACGGAAGCCCCGGCCACAGCTTTAGCCGCCTCATCCATTACAGTTCCGGTGATGGATTGATTTTGTGTATTACCTTGTAAGGGGATACATAAAATGAATAGAATAAATAATACTGATACGCATAGCGTTGTTTTTAGCAATGAAATCATATGACTGCTTTTTAGGGTAAAAAATAGAGAACCTGTTGATTTGTTAAAAAGAGAACTTGTTGATTTATTTAAAATTCTTAATGCTTAAATTACAGGAATAGTTAACATCGTTTCACAGCAACTTCATCGTTTGACATTTCAAATTTAATATGGGGGATATCCGCAACCATCCTGTACCATCCTGAAATTTTAATTTATTTGCGCAAACGATTGCGCTATTAGAGAGTCTAAGTTTTAAAGATAAAGAATTTTAATTATAAATGTTACATGTATAATTAAAAGGGTGTATTTCAAATTTTCGCTTAGTATAAGTAGTATCTGTTTGAGTCATTTCGAGCGCAGCGAGAAATCTCTTCATATTAGTAATGAGATGTATCTTCCGAACGCTTTCGGAATCGACATGACGATGCGAAAATTTGAAATGCGCCCAATTAAAATAATGGTGGCCGCTAATAAACTGGAATGTTTTTTGGTATGTTTTGCTGATACTTGTTATTTTTACAAGTATAGGGAAAGTAGATTTTTTAAGGAGTTGTATATGTATTGCATTGTGTAAAACACTTTTTACTTTAACATAATGTTTACTTAAATGCTTTCTACATACATTTCAAATAGCTACTTTTGCCGGAAATTGTGTGATATAGTATTTTGTCATATATTTTAATTGTAAAAGCCTTTTAAACAAAAACCAAATGCAGAATCTTTTTATAAGAAAAAGACTTTTTGTGTTTATTCTATTATATGTTGTTTGTATGTTTTCCTGCATTAAGCCAAATTCGGCCAATCCAGGAAATAATATTGACAGCTTAGATACCGGGAAAGACACAATTGGAAAACTCCCCGAAATACCTGTACTAAAAGACAGCACAGTTGTTTTATCCAGATTTAATGTACCGTTTGACCAATTTTTGGGTGTAAATGGCTTTCACGAAGATAATGTTGACTTTATTAAAGCAGCCGGCTTTTTAAGAGCCTATTGTAACTGGGATTGGTTTCAGGGCGATAATCCTACAGATGAGTTTATTTTTCAATTTTCCCGTAGCGGCTGGTATTTTGATGACGCTTTTAGAGCAATAAAGAATGCCGGAATTA
>JBKEEB010000083.1:0-22625 GCA_047975735.1 Niabella sp. | reverse complement strand
ACTTACATGTAGTTTTTTACTACTATCCGCATTCTGGAATAATAAGTAACTCTTATCACCATACGCAAGGCGCACTAATTTCGATGAGTTTTCTAAAAGAAAACGAAGATAACAATTTCACCAGAGGTAAATCTCATTTTGGTATGTAGGATATTTCTCCCTGCCGTTGAAATGGCGACAATTAATCTTTATCCTTTTTTGCACTTTTGATTGATTTAGTAATAATAGATTTTTATGAAAATTTACTTAATTGCAAACATAGGATGACGGAAAATATCTACCGTCATTTTGACGAGCAATTTGAAAAAATTGTGAGGAAAAATCTCTTTGGCGTTACCTAAACGTACTCATTTTGGACAAGGACTTTTAATTTTTACTTGCCGGTTTAAAAATAATAGAATCAGCAACTATTTTAACATCCTTATTTTTTAAATTAACTTTTCCGTCTTTTGTGGTGATTAATATAACACCGTTTTTGCCCTTATCGCCGTATTTATCTGTAGCTAGATTATCTTTTAATACAGTGACTGATTGAATATTATCCGTGTTGATTTTATTCATATCATCTATTTCTTTGCCATCCGCAATGAATAAGGGTTGGCTTTTTGCCCTCTTAGAAATTAAAGAGTCGTTTTCTTTAGGGTCTAAGTAGAATCCTGTTACAATGACGGATTTTAGTTCTGATTTAGATGGAGTTGCCGTGTCTTTATTTAATAGGTGTCTCTCCACAACAACTACACCTTTTTTATCATCAATAGCTCCTTGCTTCTCCTTTTTAGTATCAATAATAATAACACCTTCTTTTCCCTTTTCTCCATAAAGTTCTGTGGCCGTTTTGTCTTTCAAAACACTAATACTTTTTATTTCTTTAGGATTAATCTTATCCATTTCCGCTTTTGTAATTTCTTTACCATCTAATATTATCAATTGATTGGGGTTAAAAGGTTTTGGGTTGTAATGCATCACATATACAGAATCGCCGCTAACTTTTTTCTCGTTTTCTTCAGTAGGGGTGGCTTTTACAGCTGCTTTGCCATATTTCTTCTCGTAAAATTCTTTATTCTTATTCCAGTCTTCAATACTTATTTTCTCCATAATTTTTTTGTTCATATAAGAATTAGTGCCACCGTTCGGAACAGAGAAAACCATTATTTTATAGCCAGTATCATTAACAGGTATTGTATCTGCAATATTAGCTGTATTTGCTGTGGCTGCATCTTTAATTACTTCTTTTCTAAAAGATAACAACAGCACAGCTACTACGGGTAGTAAGAATAAGAATTTTACCAAATGTACTTTGGCTGTTTTTATGGTATTCATCATAACAATACGTTTTTTTAAGGATGAAAAATTAAAATGATTGGTGAAAGCAAATTGCTGGTTACCCATTACTTTCAATAACAGGTATTGGTATTCTTTTTTATCAAAACCGTTTTGTACTACTTTGTCATCGGCAATAAATTCAAGGTTTTGTTTCATGCTATGGCGTAGCAACCAGGCAAAGGGGTTAAACCAGTTGATAATGCATAGCAGTTCGCAAAAAATAATATCAATAGTATGTTTTTGTTTTACGTGTACAAATTCGTGGCGGATAATTTCTTCCAAATCTTCTTCTTTATGCAAGTGTTTATTAATAAAAATGGCATTGCCAAAAGAAAAAGGCGTAATGTTTTCGTTTAGGTGGTATAGGAGTACATTGTCTTTAGTTAGTAGCATTGCTTTTTGCTTCATGCGCAAAAAGGAAAATAGTTTAATAGCAAAGCGTAGCAGGCTAATGATTATTCCCAAAAATGTAAAAGCCAACGCCCAATCCCAATAGCTGAGTGATTCGATAAAGGATTGCTGTGTGGTTGCCTGATAGCCGATTGTGGGAATCCATTGCAATACCGTACTTTCGTCTAATTGCTGTTTTTGCAATTCCGGCATAATATTGATAAAAGGAATTACAAAGCTTAAAGCTGTATAACCTAATAAATAGCATCGGTTCCAGTTATAAAAAGTAAGCCTTCTTAAAAACAGCTGGTAAAAAACATAGGTAACTGCCAGGCAAATGGAGGCTTTTAAAATGTAATCTATTATAGGAGGCATAGCGATTGTTTTAAAATGATCACTTATTGTTTTTAGTTTTTCCGGTCTCGATCATTGTTACAATTTCTTTCAATTCTTTTGCCGAAAGTTTTTTCTGATCTACAAAAAAATTAACCAACTCTTTATAGGAGTTACTGAAATAATCTTTTACGACATCGCCCATAAAAGTTTTTTTATACTCCTCTCTGCTGATGGCCGGCTTGTACACATATACTTTCCCAAAAAGTTTTCCGGTGATGTACCCTTTCTTTTCAATGTTTTTTACAGTAGAGGCAATGGTGGTGTAGGGACCCGGGTCTTCCATATTATCCATAAAGGCTTTAATATGGCCTTCACCGGTTTCCCAAATGGCTATCATAACCTGCTCTTCCTGTGATGTTAATTTTACCATAATTACGAATTTTATGCTAAATTACGAATATTTCGTAATTAAACAAATTTATTTTTCCTCCCCTTTTATTGAGGGGTGCATTTGCATCTAAAAATATTAATACTATCTTTACAGTCTGTAAAATAGCAAATGTATTTTACATAACTTAATTTGAAAAATTGACACTCCTATCAAAATACATGGCATTTGGATTATTGGCAGTATTTAGTTTTAAAACAATACCGGCAATGAATGACACTCCGTTAACACCTGTGTTTATTGATAATAGATTAGTTGCTGATACAATACCCGCATCTTCTACAATACCTGACGCTCAAAAAAAAGAAACAGCAAAAACCAAAGTAAAAGAAGTGCCTAAGGCCAGACCCATGCCAAAACCCAAACCAATCAAACCTAAGGTAAAACCCGTTAAGATAAAAAAACCAAAAGTTAAAACGAAAGTATAGCAAGCACGAATGGCATACCCCTTAACTATTAATTGCAAGCCGTTATTACTTACCCTTATTAGTAGTATTTTTATGTGCTATTGTATAGGGCAGTCTTCCGATAGCTCCCTTACAACAACAACCGACAGCATTATTACAAAAAAACCCAGCGTTACTTTTGCTGCCATTTACAGTACTAATGCAAATTATTACGGGCAGGTAGCTGATGAAAAAATGTCTTATGTAGCACTTGCCGCAACCGTTCAACTCCCTTTTGGTTTATATTTTACCGGGCTTGGCTATCATTTATTTGGCGATAGTAATTGGGTATCTGCCTCGGCTATTGGTGCAGGTTATGAATTTCATATAACCAAAAAACTTACTGCAGACTTTAGTTATAACCATTCTTTTTACCCGGTTAACTCTCCGTTTATTCAGGCTTCTAATACAGATATTGTGAGTGGGAACCTGGTGTATGAACATATATTTTCTACCGGAGCTACTTTTGATTACGCCTTTGGAAAAGAGGCTTCCGACTATTTTTTTACCCTCAGTAATTATAAAGCCTTTGATTTTTATACTAATCATAATAAAGCTATTGTGAGTATTACACCGCAGTTAGACATTACTGCCGGCACGCAGCGCTTTCTGGAAACGTATCAAACTAAAAAAAACAATAATAAAGGAAATGGCAAACCCACTGTTCCCTCCGGTCCGCCACAAACCGTAACTACCGAATATACCCGGTTTGACCTTTTATCATATAATTTCAACCTACCCGTTTCTTACAGCAGGGGCTCTTATATGTTGGAGTTAAGTTATCAGTTATCTTTGTTAGGCAACAAGGTAGTGTCTAACCCGGGCAGCACTCACTCCTTTTTTACGGCAAGTGTTTATTATCAGTTTTAAAAAAATAGCATGAAGGTTTTAATTGTTGAAGATGAAATATCGCTGGCAAAAGAAATGAAAGATTTCTTACAAAAGTCGCATTATATATGTAATATGACACATTCTGCCAACGAGGCCATTACTAAATGCGAAAAAACCGACTATGATTTTGTACTTCTGGATCTTGGCCTGCCAGATAAGGAAGGCCTGCTGTTATTAGAAGAAATAAAAAAAGACAACCCCGAAACCATCGCAATTATTTTAACGGCCAGAGGTAATGTAGAAGACAAAATTAAAGGGCTGGAAATGGGGGCTGATGATTATATGGCAAAACCATTCTCGCTACATGAACTATTGGCCAGAATGCAGGCAGTAACAAGAAGAAAATACAACATTAAAGATAATATTATTCCCATTGGCGATTTTGTAATTAATACCAATAGTCGTATTATTATATGTAATGACCACGAGATCGAACTCTCAAAAAAAGAATTTGACCTGTTGCATTACTTGATTTTACATAAAAACAGACCTTTATCCAGAATGCAATTAAGCGAACACCTTTGGGGAGAATACGCAATGGACGATTACGATTCTAATTACATTGATGTTCACATAAAAAATATAAGAAAGAAATTATCGGTTTATGCGCCGGTAAATTGGTTGCAAACCATCAGAGGCATCGGGTACAAAATAAAAAAACGATAGTGAAACTTCTTGCTAAACTCACCCTTTTTTCAACCTTTTCAAAATTATTAATTGCTATACTTTTTGTATTGCTGATACCGGTTTTAATGCAACGGATAGCATTTAGGAACACTAATAAATTATTGGATCAGCAAAAAGAAAAAGTAATTAATGAGGTAAGAAAAAACGGCATTGATTATTATTTACAGGGAGAAGAAACCTACAGCGGCTATACCTTGTTAAAAGGAGAATATATTTCAATTGAACCTACTGACACCGTTTATACCAACCCACAACTTGTAACCTCTACAAGACTTTTTGAAGATGGGGATACCTTAAATTATCGAATACTCACCTACACATTCTCTGTTAAAAACAAAAACTATTTACTTGAAATTGGCAAAAAAATATCAGCCATTGAGGAACAAGCCCAATTATTGCAAACAGCTGCTTTTTATATACTGCTACTGCTTATTTTTATAACACTGATTAGTGATTACTTTTATACAAAATTTGTATTATCGCCTTTAAACACAATCATAAAAAGCAAATTACGCAATCAACAAATTAATTTTAAAGAAACCCAGCCGCCTATTAAAACAAGCACCTTCGATTTTAAATATCTCGACGAATCTATCACCGATTTAAAGGATAGAATCAGACAAGCATTTGAGAAAGAAAAAGAGTTTACCTCCAATGCTTCGCATGAATTAATGACCCCCATCAGTATCATGCAAACAAAAATAGAGAACATGAGTACTGATAACAACCTTACTAAAGGTCAATATCAAAAATTAGAAGATTTAAAAAAAACACTCAACCGATTAAAGAAAATAGTTAGCACATTGTTATTCATATCCCGTATAGAAAACGAGCAGTACATTAACAATGATGAAGTAGCTCCCAAACTATTAATTACAGAAATTTTAGATGAACTAAGTTTTCAAATTGAAGAAAAAAGCATTCAGGTTAAAATACAGCTTAGTGAGCTGATGGTCTTAAAAAATATAAACAAAACCCTCATTTTTCAATTATTTTACAACCTGCTGCATAATGCTATCCGTTATAATAAATCCGAAGGGAATATTCATATTTATGATAAAAAAACCGAGCATTTATATGAAATACACCTTTCTGATACAGGTGTAGGTATGACACAAAATGAAACAGATGAGATATTTGACCGTTTCAAGAAAAACACCAAATCGGCCGAAGGATATGGCTTGGGTCTATCAATTGTGAAGTCAATTATAACCCACCAAAATATAGATATAATGGTACGCTCTGCCCCCAACAAAGGCACAACATTTATCATAAAGTTTGACGCAAGTCATTTTTAATTTCAATAATACGCTTTTTCTGTTTTCTTCATGCTCTCTTCATAGTTCCCTACTATGTTTGCGTTTTATTACAAAAAAGTTCAGATTATGAAAACCATACATATTTATAGATCTATGTTGGTTTTGCCTTTGGCATTTATAATTTTATTGTCCTCCTGCGCAAAGAACGAAAACAGTTCCCAGCAAGGCAATACAGCTACTGTTCAGTTAGTGTTAACTGATGCGCCTGCTAATTATGATGCCGTATTGATTCACATCAAAGAGGTTAGAATCAATGTTGGAAATACAGAAGCTGATGGCGTTCCCGAAGGTTCGGCAAAAGGCCAATGGATCAGCTATCCTTTGTCAAATAATTTTAATAATCCTGTTAATCTTTTAGACCTAAGAAACGGCGATTATATGTATATGGGCGACCCTATAGCCCTTCCCCCCGGTAAAATTTCGCAAATACGACTGATATTGGCTGATGAAGGCAATGCCGTAGTTATAGGGAATACTCCATACGAACTTAAAACACCGTCTGCGCAGCAAAGCGGGTTAAAGATTAACTTCCACCAAACATTAAGTGCCGATGGTATTTATAAAATTTGGTTAGATTTTGATGCTGCCAGATCAATAGTAGCAAAAGGGAATGGCGGCTATAATTTAAAACCGGTTATTAAAGCCTTTGCCGAATCGACATCCTTTGGAGCTATTAAAGGTGTTGTGCTACCGGAAGAAGCCGGTGCTACGGTTTACCTGATGCAAGGCAACGATACCTTGGCCACTGCTATACCCGAAACCGCTAATTCCTTATATGGTATGGGCTTTTTTAGATTTACGAATATAAATCCTGGGATTTATCAACTATCCATTAACGCAAATGATATTACGATGTATAAAGACAGTACCGTTAGCTCGGCTAATGTAATTGCCGGTATGACAACTGCTTTAGACACAATCTATCTTCACAAATAGTCCGTTTATTTTTTGTGATCAATCAGGGCTGCTTTTTAAAGCGGCCTTCTTTTTTGCATCCTCATATAAAATAGTCCGTTATTGGGATAGATTCTCTTTCTATCCTTTCCAATATGCTCCTTTATCTTACATTTGTTATACAAATACTGTGCCTAAAACAGAAAGCAGATTTGTTGTACTTAAAATGATACTTTATGACAACAAAAAATAACATTCATGTTTCATCAGAAATAGGAGTTCTTAAACGATTATTGGTTCACAGTCCCGATAGTGGTCTTGGAAAAGTAGTACCCTCCAAAGCGCAGGACTGGCTTTTTGAAGATATTGTACACCTTAATACCATTAGAAGAAATGAATATGATTTTTACATAAAACTATTGCTGTATTTTCTCGACCCCATCAAAATAAAAAACAAGTTGGCGTTGGTTGATAAAGAAGACTATGCTTTTTTTAAACCCGACCATAAAGACTTTTACTGCTCTAAAAATGTAATTGAAATAGAATGGTTGCTGATTGAAATTCTTCAACAAAAAGATATAAAACTGAAATTAGTAGCCTCGGTATGTGCTATTGAAAACTGCTCCTTCCTTATTCAGGAAAAACTAATGAATACAGAAGCAACCGAACTGGCAAAAATTTTCATTAGCGGAACTGCGAATGGCAAAAAAATGCTTTTTCCTCCGGTACCAAATTTTATTTTTACACGAGATATCGGTATTGTAATTAATGATTACATTTTGCTTAACAAACCCGCAAAACCGGCCCGCACAAGGGAAGCCTTATTGATGAAATATATCTTTTTTAATCATCCCATATTTAAAAACCATCGCCACAATATTATTGAACTTACCGAAAGCCCTTTAAGTTTTTTAGTACCCGATGATACTGATAATAAAAAAGTTACTTTAGAAGGAGGCGATGTAATGGTGGTTAGTAAAGAACATGTACTAATTGGTATTAGTGAACGTACCACAGCCGAAGCTGCCCATCAGGCCATCAATATTTTATTTGAAAAAAATATAGTACAAAAAGTATCGGTGGTCAAAATACCTAAGAAAAGGGATTATATGCATATTGACACTATTTTTACACAGGTAAAAAAGAATACTTGGGTGATGCTGGGCACATTTTCAAAAAAGAGAGCTAAAAAAGAAGATGCCGATGATGTACAACGCGTTTTAGAAACCGCTAAAAAGGAAGATGCCATTAGTGTCATTCAGTTCCACCGTAAAGATATTAGCAACCCCGTTTACTTTGATAATTTAGAAGACCTTTTAACCGATATTAGCAAGAACGATTTAAAATGCAAAGAACGGGTAAAATTCATTTACTCCGGCAATAACGAGTTCCCTTTTGATGTACGCGAACAATGGACAGACAGTTGTAATGTACTGGCACTAAAAGAAGGTGTGGTAATGGGCTACGATAGGAATGATAAAACTACTGAAGCCTTTAAAAAAGCCGGATTTGAAGCCGTTAGGGTACAAGATTTATTGCAACAATTGGAAAGCGGTGCTGTTAAAACAGAAACCATTCAAGACGCTTTTATCATTATGCCTTCGGCAGAACTATCCCGTGCCAGAGGTGGTTTTCATTGCATGAGTATGCCTTTATTACGTGAAACCATTGACATAAAATAATTATTAGTGCAAAACACATCGCACATATTAATGATACGTCCGGCCAATTTCGGGTTTAATGCCCAAACCGCCGTAAACAATGCCTTTCAGCAAAACAATACCGATACCCGAACCGGCAAACAAGCTTTAGAGGAATTTGACAGTTTTGCAGGAGTTTTAGTGGCTAATGGTTTACAGGTTACCGTAGTACAAGACACCCCGGAACCGCATACGCCCGATGCTTTTTTTCCTAATAATTGGATTAGTTTTCATACTGATGGTACTGCTATATTATACCCAATGTTTGCTCCAAATAGGCGTGCAGAAAGAGATAAACATATTATCAACAAAATAATGTCGGGATTTTCAATAAAAAATATTATTGACCTTTCTTTTTATGAAAAACATAATCAGTTTTTAGAAGGTACAGGCAGTATGGTTTTAGACAGAGATAACAAATTTGCTTACGCCTGTATTTCAAATAGAACACATCCGGAACCCTTATACGATTTCTGTACGCAAAAAAAATATACTCCAATTTTGTTTCATGCAAAAGACAATACAGGGCAAGACATCTATCACACAAACGTTATGATGTGTATTGCCAAAGAATATGTAGTAATTTGTATGGATAGTATTCCGCAGGAAAATGATAGGGAATTATTGTTACACTCCTTTGCAGAAACAGGAAAAGAAATCATCCCCATAAGTATAAAACAAATGGAACAATTTGCCGGTAATATGTTACAGGTTGTTAATAACAGTGGTGAGCCATTGCTCATCATGTCGAGCCAGGCCTATCATGCGCTAACCAAAATACAAATTAATAAACTAACAGGTTTTAACAGGATCATACATGCTCCACTTTATACTATTGAAGAAAATGGCGGCGGAAGTGCAAGGTGCATGATGGCGGAAATATTTTTACCGGTAAAAAATACAGCCGGTATTTAGCCGCCAGTTTTAAACCTATTATGGTTCTAAGGTTTGTTTTAGCCCCTCCTCAAAATTCAGAGGCGTATATTCTAACTCTCGTATGGCTTTATCAATACAAAGCCCGCTTTTTAATGGGCGTTGAGCTTTTTCGTCCAACTCTATACTTGTAACTGCCGTAAACAAATGATCTTTTATGCCCAGAAAAGCAGCCGTTTTAATTGCCATTTGATAAGGCGTAACTACATCTTTGCCGCAGAGATGAAAAACACCCGAAGCCCGCTTTTTAATAATACTGCTAATTCCCCTGGCAAGGTCGCCGGCATAAGTTGGAGTGCGCTCCTGGTCGTTTACAACTTTATAAGGCTGGTTATATTTAAGTCTATTAGCAATCATCGTTATAAAACTATCCCGCCCATGCAGGGTTTTACCATAAACAAAAACCGTTCGCACAATAGCCCAATTATAAGCATACTCTTTTACAGCCTCCTCAGCTTCTAATTTGGTTTTACCATAATAGTTCAGAGGCTCCGGCGTGTCATCTTCTTTATGCATTCCGGCAGCTCCGTTAAAAATAAAATCTGTAGAAAGATGTATAAAATGGCTTTTATAATCATCCGCATTTAGTAGTAATTGCACAGTAGCTTCCACATTCATAGCGTATGCATCAGCCTGATTTATCTCACAATCATCGGGCTTACTCATAGCCGCACAATGAACCACTACATCCGGCTGAACAATGTCAAAAACAGTATGTACAGCATAAGCATCTGTAAGGTTGGCCTGTAAAAACTGATACCCCTTTTCATTAAAAAAAGAAGAAACATCTGCAGTTAGCGATGTAGCAAACACCTGATGCCCTTCAAACAACAACTGTTGTACCACATAACCACCAACAAAACCATTAGACCCTGTAACTAAAATTTTCATACATCGCAAAATAAGTAAAAATCAATAGCTCATTTTAGGTATTTACCAAAATCTATATTTAAAATACTTTTACACAAGTAAATTAGTATTTACACTTTTAAACCATAAACAATTAATTACCTCTAAACAATATATCTCAACTTACAATAAACCTAAAAACATCAAAATGAATTACAAAAAACTCAACCCCGAATCTCCGGTAGCAAAAGTGGTTGCCCAAAAAAAGGGCAGCAGAGCTGTTATTAGCGGATCTGCCGATTGGTATGGAGCCTGCAGTATTGAAAAATTTAACAGTTCTTCTGCTTTATCCCTCACCCACGAAGATGCACAAGGATTTTTAGATTACCCAACACAATTTGCCGGCAAAGCTGCCAATTTTTGGATGAGCGACGGCGGCGTAAAAGTATGGGCTTATGAAGAAGCCTACGACAACTGGCAGGACACTTACGGCATGGATGCCGTAACCGTTTTTTACCATTCCGGCCACGGAGCTATGAATAGCAATGGCGTTTTTTGGATGCCGCTGGGTGGCGTTTGGGATAACAGGGACAAAGCCTATAGTAATAAAATGGCTTTTGCTAATGAAACTCTCAGGTATTTGTTTTTATCTACCTGTTACTCCTTAAGGGTTTCCGGAAACGACAGCCCTGTAAGGACTTGGTGGGATCCTAATAAAGGTGGCCTAAGAATGCTTTTTGGATATGAAACCACCAGTGTTGATAACGGCAATTACGGCAAATATTTTTGGGATGAATGGAAAAAAGGGAAAACTTTTACCCGTGCTTTTTTAGATGCCAGTTGGCGTATTAGTCATAATCAGGTAGCCGTGGCTATGGCCTGTGGTGCTAATCAAACAGAGGCCGTTAACAGGTTAAACACGGAAAGACTTTTTAACAGAGGAGCTGTGGGTAAAGGCTGGTACCAATGGCAATGGATTGGCACCTTACCCAACCGTTCATTTAACTATAAAAAGGCAACTCCCAAACAGGTGAATGCTTTAATACTTGCCAACCACGAATTTGCAGATGCGAGAATAGCTAAAATTGCCAATACCTTTGGCATTGCCAAAACAAAAGCATCTACCATATTGCTGGATCAGTATGGAAACAGAATGGTTAAAGATGGTAATGTTGCCGTAAATGTAAATAGCGAAGGAGCAGTGAACATTGCCCTAAAAGAAGCCAATGCGCATAATACATCATTGATTAATGAAAGAAAAGCAATATCTATTGCCAAAGCCACAGTAAAAGAATTGCAATTTGACAAAGGTGTACAGTTAGTACAGGGTAATATCAGACACAGATTTACCAATGGCGGTAGTTTGGAAGGAAGCGGCACTTTAGGCCAGGCGGCAGCCATAGAAACCATTGTGCAATACCGTCAGGTACATAAAGGCGTAAAAAGTATTAACTCCGACCACGGATTAATTACAGTAGGTATTGACAATGATGGTAATGTTACCAATGTTTATAACGCTACAAAACAGATTTTGGGAGAAAAGAAAAATGCAGCCGTTATGGTTGGCAGCCCTAAAGAAAAAGCCCAAAAAAGTTTATCTAATGAAAATGCTATAAACGATAAAATTCAAAAAATAATTAGTGATGCTAATTACGGCACAAGTAAAAAAAGAGCTTTTGTAAATATTAATACTATCCGCGAAGATATCGGGTACGATTTTTCTGCAACGCTGGCACCCGTTGTACAGCAAAAAGATGTGGACATTGATTTTGGCGATGATATTCAAAAACGTTATAAAGTAAGGGTTCCGTTTATGGGATAATGCGTAAGCATTTTTATAAACTATTACACAAAAAATAAAAATGTCATGGATAGTTTACGTACCATGACATTTTTTTTAATTTCTTAATAGTTAAGCATGTTTTGGCTAAATAAAGATAATCTGAGTTCCTTCCCCTGCTGCGCGAGCGTAAAAATCACCAACTGTAATTACAGCTTCTATTTCAGAAATAAGGTCATCTTCGGATAGTTCAAACATATCCATCGCTAGTTTGCAGGCCCAAAGCCGGCAACCGGAAGCGGAAAGAATTTCTAAAAATTCCCCAATTGGGGGAATATCCAATTTTTCCATTTTGGTTTTCATCATTTTGGTAGCTAATGCTTCTATTCCGGGCAGTCCTCCAATCATTGTAGGCATATGCATGGCCGGATTTCCGACAGTAGCAACATGAATATGATTATTCCTTTTTTTATTCACAGCTTCCAAACCAAAAAAAGTAAAAAATATTTCAGATGCTATGCCTTCCATTCTAGCTCCATTTGCAAGAATAAATCCAGCATAAATACTTTCCAATGTTCCTTTTGAAATAATAATCATCACTTTTTCAATGGTTTTTGCATTGGGATCAAGGTCTGCCAAAGGTTATATTTTTGTAGTTTCCATTATTTCTAAATTTTATATTTTTTTTCAAAGTAATGAGCGAAATAAAGCAACAAATTATTTTGAGGTGCGTAACAATCCAAATTGCTGCATGCTGCTTTTTTATTTTACTGGATATCAATAATAATGTTCTTTGCCCATTAAATACACGATTTAGGTTTCGGAATTCCTGCAATTTTGCTGGAAATTTTCAAGGGTCCTTTCGGGTATAATGCATAAAATTCTTTAATATCCACAACACCAGATTTTCCTACACCTCTTATTGTCAATGCTACTTCTTTTTTTTGTTGTTCTCGCAAAAACCGGAGTACTTCAAAATGTCTTGGAGTAAGTTCGATATTGTATTCTTGAGCAAGTTCTCCAGCAATATCCTCGTTCCATTGGTTCATGTCGGTAAGATATCCTTCTTCGTTGACATTCACGTTTTGTCCTGCAATTACTTTTTCCATTTTATTATTTTTTAGCGGTTTATTATTTTTTTTCGGTATTGATGCCTTCCAAGTCTTTTCCTTTTAAACTCATCTGCGCTGTAACAAAAGGAATTTTTCTTCCGGGAAGCAGTATGTTCCAATACATCCACTTAAAAGCCATTTTTCCCAAGTGATTTAATTTACTTTCCGATAATAAATTCAATGGGCCGAGTCCTCCAAAAGGGAATTTCCCTTTTACCGGTTCTATATCGTAATTAAAATCGATGAGGAGTGCTTTTCTGTGCCCGGTTTCTATGAAACAATTGGCATGCCCATCAAAATCAGGTTTCAGCGGTTTTCTATCAATGTAATTCAGAATGTTTTCCGTAAGAATTTCTGCTTCAAAATGCGCAACCGAACCAGCTTTAGATGCGGGAACATCTGTAGCATCTCCAATAACGAAAATATTGTCTTTCACTTTGGATTGCAATGTGTGTTTATCGGTCGGAACATAATTAAGATCATTCCCAAAGCCGGAACGTAAAATACAATCGTCTCCCATATTTGTAGGAACGGTAACTAATAGGTCGAATTCCACTTCTTCTCCACCGTAATCGTACATTTTTCCGTTTTCTCCCTCTATGTGTTCTACTGCAAAATCAGGAACTATTTTTATATTTTTTTCTTCCAATAAATGATTAAGTTCTGCTGTAGTCTTTGCTTTTGTGAATGCTCCTGAAAGCGGCGTTACATAAGTAATTTCCACTTTGTTTCTCATTCCTTTTTTTAGGAAATAATCGTCTGCCAAAAAAGCAAATTCCAACGGTGCAACCGGGCATTTAATCGGCATTTCCGTAATGTGTACAACCAATTTTCCACCTTCCCAAGTTTCTAATTTTTTTGCTAAAGCACAACTACCTTCAAAAGTGTAAAAATCAAAAATACTTTTATACCAAAAATCGCCATTCATACCTTCAATTTCATCTGGAGCCGTTTTGCAACCGGTTGCTATGACGAGAATGTCGTAATTAAGTTGTTCTCCGTTTTTCAAAATCACAGCGTTGCTATCTTTATCGATTCGGTCGATTTCTTCGCGAATGAGTTTTACTTTTTGGGGAATAAATTCGTCAATCGTTTTTTCTACATCTTTTGGTTGATACGTTCCAAAAGGAATAAACAAAAATCCGGGTTGATAATAATGCGATTGGTATTGATCTACAATGCTAATATTCCATTCTTGAAGATTTATTTTCTTCGACAAATGATTAGCCATCATTGTTCCGGATGTTCCGGCTCCTAAGATGAGTAAATTTTTCATTTTTTAGAATTTTACTTTTGATGCATTTTTAGTTTAAATTATCAAAGGTCTTTTGTAAAATCCTAATAAATTTAGGTATAACTATATTATACAAATGTGATATTTGTTACAAATGATAAAAATCATAAACATATAAACATCAGTTGTATAATCCCTATAAAAAGCATCAGATTTATCCTGATGACATTTGCTAAAAACTATTTATAAGATTAAAAATTCCGAAAGCATATAGGAATACGGGAGTCATCCAGTTATATTGCTACAAATAAAAAATTGTCAAAACTTAATCTAAAGATTAGGTTTTGACAATTCGTAAATTAAAGAATTTATCTTGGTAGGCTTCTTATATTATCCTAAATAAGACTTTAAAGCACTGCTGTACCGCGCTTTTTGCAAGCGTTTAATAGCACGCTCTTTAATTTGGCGAATACGCTCTTTGGTTAAATCGTATTTCTGTCCAATTTGTTCAATAGTTACGCCATTTTCACCATCCAATCCAAAATAGGCATTTACAATCTCTGCTTCGCGGGGCGATAATGATTTTAATACACGACGAATTTCATTACGAAGCGAATCTTTCATTACATCATCATCGGTATCGCTGCCACCTTCTAATAAATCGCCCATAGCAACATCTTCGGCCTCATGTACCGGCGCATCTAAAGATGTATGGCGGGTATTACTTTGAAAAATATTGTTGATTTCGGTTTCGCTCATCTCCAACAACTCAGAAAGTTCTTCGGTAGAAGGCTCCCTTTCATGTTCCTGTTCAAAAGCCATATAAGCCTTGTTGGCTTTGTTGTAGGTTCCTATTTTGTTTTGAGGCAAACGAACCAGCCTGCCTTGCTCTGCCAAAGCCTGTAAAATAGATTGGCGAATCCACCAAACGGCATAAGAAATGAATTTAAACCCTTTGGTTTCATCAAACCGTTGTGCGGCTTTAATTAATCCAAGGTTTCCTTCGTTGATCAAATCACTCAACGATAAGCCCTGATGCTGGTATTGTTTTGCAACTGATACCACAAAACGAAGATTGGCCTGAACTAATTTGTCCAAAGCCCTTTGATCTCCCATTTTAATTTTTTGGGCTAGCGTGGTTTCCTCTTCCGGCGTGATCATCGAAATTTTAGAAATCTCCTGTAAATACTTTTCTACCGCCTGAGAATCCCGATTGGTAATTTGAGTAGCAATTTTTAGCTGACGCATATATGAACTTCTATTCTTTAAATAAGAACGCTATAACAAAAACAGGTTAAAAGCCAGCGAACATTTAACTTTTACCTATTAAAAACGTGCAAAGATACAATAGTTTTAGCTATTTATCAAACAAGCCTGCACATCAAGAATTAACAACAAAAAAAGACACTTTTTGTTCTGCCCGTTAAATAAGTAAATGGAATGCAACAAACAGATCAAGAATTTATTACAGGCAAAGCGGGTTTATGCTTTTTTACACAGTAAGCCGCCACAATAATACCAAAGATGATAAGCCCAAAAGATATTAATTCGGCCTGTGTAATTTGCATGCCCAGAAAATCCATTTTAACATTTACTCTTATTTTTTCTATAAAAAACCGCTCTAAGCCATTGAATATTAAATAAATACCAAATAGTAAGCCCGGTATCCTTATCTTTTTACGCATTAGCCATAAAATAGTAAATAAAATAAGACAAACAATAATTTCATATAAAGAAGTAGGGAATACCGGAATAGGAAGATGGGCGCAGTAAGCACCGGCACAACCATCAAGCGGTGTACCAAATTCGTTTACATTATGAGGGAAATCGTAAGCAAAAAACCAGTCGGGCAAAAAATTTAGAAAGCCGGGTTTTGAAAAAAAAGCGTGCGTAGAGCCATGATTGGCAAAAAATGGTGCATGCTGACTGACAGCCTGCTCAAACTCACCTGCTGCGGCAGGGAAAATACCTCCGGCAGAAGAAGTTTTATAGGCGGCATTATAAATACCCCAATCACCATCGCCCGATACCTGACAACCGATGCGGCCAACACCGTAAGCCATCATCATTACGGGTCCCATAATATCTGTAAAGTGCCAAAAATTTATCTGATGTTTCTTTGTGTACCACCACAAGGCTATACCGGCGCAAATAAGCCCACCGTAAAAGGTAAGCCCCGACATGGAAAATATAGAAGAGGGATCTTTTACAAAAGAATCCCAATTTTCAAAAGTGTCAAATAACTTTGCTCCCAATATCCCAAATACTACGGCAATAGTAGTCATTTCTCCTACCCTGTCGTGTGGCCAAACACGTATTTTCCTTTTTTCGGGCTTTTCCAGTTTATGTTTGTTCTTTTCCTGCCATTTTAAAAATGCCAATAACAGCCCGGCGGCAATACCAGCCAGCCAACTTCCTTGTGAGGAAAAAATGTATTCCTGAGGATTTATAGTTGATAAATTGCCAGCGAAAAACAATCCCAACAATTTGTAGCCCAATATAAACCCAAGTATAAAATTTGTGATAAGTTCGCCCATGCCGGCCGGCCGGCCTACTTCTATTTCTTCTTCTTCAGGCTTTAAAAGACCTTCCCTTTCTTTGCGTTTTAACTCATGAGTTAACAAATATGCGGCCAATAAGAAAGAAATAGCCACAAAAAACCCAAATGAATTAACAAACCGCAAAAAGCCCCATTGCACACCAAACCAATCTTCAAAAAGGTAATAAAAATTAGGATACATATATGCCCGATAGTTTAATAAGCAGCAATAATACGAAAAAGACGTTAGATGTTACAGATATTATATCTATAGCACCTAACGCCTTATTAAAAGATGATTAATATTAACAATATTCTTCAAAAGCCGCTATCAGATTTTGCGCAATCATTTGTGCGCTGCGGCCTTCAATCATATGCCTTTCAATAAAATGAACCAATTTGCCATCTTTAAACAATGCAACAGATGGAGAAGATGGCGGATATGGTAATAAATGTTCTCTTACTTTAGCTACGGCATCCATATCATACCCGGCAAACGCAGTGGTAAGATGATCGGGCTTTTTGTCGGCATTTGCTACCGCCATTAATACTCCGGGGCGAGCAGTACCTGCCGAGCAGCCACATACCGAATTAATTACCAATAAGTTGGTACCACCCTGCGAAAGGCTGTCTTCCACTGCATCGGAGGTTAATAATTCCTCAAAACCGTTATCTGTAAGTTCCTCCTTCATGGGAAAAACTATTTCTTTTGGATACATATAATTACAATTTATTTAATGATAAGATGTTTTATCTAATGCGAATAATATCTTCAGATCTAAAAAAATCGACACCTTTTTATTAACAATTTAACACGAAAATAGTTGAATTGTTTAGTTATGCTATTGCGTTTAAAAACCTATTCCGCATTCCATATTTGCCAGCCTAATTCTGCCTGACCTACCAACATGTCATAACCATTTTTTATTGCTGCCCCTTTCTTCTGCCCATTTTGTAAAAACAGGGTTAACGGCGGATTATACACCAAGTCGTATAAATAATGCCGACTACTAATATATTCGTAAGGAATTGCAGGAACTCCCCCAGTTTTAGGATAGCTACCCAATGGGGTGCAATTAACAATAAGTGTAAACTCATTTAAAACCTGTTCATTCAATTCCTCATAAGTAAAGCCATTATTTTTTCTGCTGCGCGATACATATTTGAAATCAATGCTCAGTTTTTGCAAAACATAGGCTACCGCTTTAGCGGCACCACCTGTACCCAGCACTAATGCCTTTTTATGATGTGGCCGAAGCAATGGCTTTAGCGAGTTTTCAAATGCTGCAGCATCGGTGTTATACCCTTTAAGTCCTTGAGGTGTGATTTTAATGCAATTGACGGCACCAATGGCTTTGGCCTCCAAATCCAGCTCCTGCAAGTAAGCCAACACCTCCTGCTTATATGGTATTGTTACATTTATGCCGACCAGATTGGGGTGCTTTTTAAGAATACCGGGAAACTGGTTTATGTTTTCCAGCTCAAATAATTCATACGCCACTCCTTTAATACCTTCTTCCAAAAATTTTTCGGCAAAATATTTTTTGCTAAAAGATTGCGCTAACGGAAAACCAATAAGTCCGAATAAACGCATGGCTTATTTTTTATTAAGATACAAGGTAAATGTATCGCCACGCAAACCAATGCGCATGGCCTCCAAAGCAATTACCTCGTTAGGAGGAATATTACCCAGATTTACATTACACCCTATTAGTTCTAAAAAGTATAATTGTTGTGCTTTTTGCGGAGCTTCCCAAATAATTTTTTCTGAAGGAATTTGTGTAAGTATTTCCTGCACCAATCCTTCTCTTACTTCCCCGGTACCGCGGTAGATGCCAACATTACCGGCTTCCCGTGCCTCAGCAATTACATAGGACGACCCGGCTTCTAATTCTGCACGCATCAATTCAATCCATTTATAAGGCGGAATAATGTGGGTGGCATCTTTACTTCCCACCTCGCTTAAAACAGTACCAAAGCGTGTCATTTTTTCAATATACCCACATTTTTCGGCATGGGGAATAGTAATGGAGCCGTCGCTCACCTCAATATAATCAATACCGTAATGCTTACAAACCGCTACATAATCATCAACCTGATTACGGATTAAATAGGCTTCAAACAGTGTGCCGCCAAAATACACCGCCATGCCATGCGATTTGTACAGCTCTATTTTTTCGGAAAGCCGGGGCGTTACTACAGCCGTTCCAAAACCCAATTTTACAATATCAACATGAGGAGAAGCACTGCTCATAAAGTTTTTGGCTTCATCCAGGCTTAGCCCTTTATCCATAACCATTGTAAGCCCCGAAGTCCGTGGTTGTCGGTTTCGTTCTGGTAGTTGCGTTAAATTAAAACTCATGCGTTATTATTAAATTGATAACAAATGTAATACTTTTAACATTTTACATCTAATTAGCAACATGACTTTTAGCAATTTTTGCAATTAAAAGCTGCTAAGAAACAATTCTAACCCTTTTAGCTTGGCTTCGTCTAACCGATAACTTAGGTTTTGGGCATAATAGGTGTTCAAATTGTATATATTTTTTGGGCATTGTGCTATTACGTCATCCAAATGCTGCAGGCCGTATTCATTAGCTTCATCAAACAACTGAATAAAATCTTGCGGTAAGGGTTTTGTACTAATCCAAGCGGCAAATACAAATGGCAGTCCCGTGGCGGCTTTCCACTCCCCGGCCAAATCATAAATGTACTTGGTTTTATTTCGATGCACCAACGCTCTATCGCCAATAACCAACCCCGCTATATCGTTTTTAATAGCATTTATATACGTTTCATCCGATGCAGAAACAAGTTCCACCTCTATTTTCCAGTAATTTTTTACCAACCAGGTTAATAACTGTACCGAAGAACGACTTTGATAGTCGAGATAAATTTTTTTTATTTCTTGCAAAGGCTTATCGCTAAAAAGACATACGGATGCCACATTACCCACAGCACCAATACAAAATTTGCCGTTGATGTAATATTGCGGTAATTTCTTAGTAATAGCTACTGGCACAAGGCCTACATCAATAGTACCGGCAATTAGTTTTTCAGCTAAATTTGCAGGGTAATCTTCCACCAGCTCGATGATGTTGCTAATGGGTGGCCTTTTTAATCCAAACAGTAGCGGCCTTGTATTCAGGTAATTGATTATACCAACTCTTATCTTTCTTTCCACGCTTAGCCTTATTTTTGCGCTGCAAAATTACGTCTTTTGCGGAGGTTAAACATAAATTTTAATTAGTAAATAAAAAACAAACATGTCTCTTACAGCAATTTCACCTATTGATGGCCGTTATCACAAACAAGTACAACCTTTACAAGATTATTACAGTGAATATGCATTAATAAAATACCGTGTCATCATTGAGGTTGAGTATCTTTTTTTATTAGCTGATAAAAAATTTCTTAAGCTATCGGCTGCGGCTAAAAAACACCTGCGTTTATTATTGGAAAATTTTAGTGTTGAGGATGCGCAAACCATCAAAGACATTGAGAAAACCACTAACCATGATGTAAAAGCTGTTGAGTATTTTTTAAAAGCTGAATTAGACAAAACAGATGCCGCTGACGCTAAGGAATGGATTCATTTCGGGCTTACCTCTCAGGATGTAAACAATACTGCCGTACCACTATTGTGGAAACATAGTATGGAGCACGAGCTGTTACCCGCTTATCTTAATTTGCAATACAGCTTGCTACAATTAGGCAAAAGCTGGAAAAACATTCCCATGTTGGCTAAAACGCACGGACAACCAGCATCGCCTACTAATTTGGGAAAAGAATTGATGGTTTTTGTGGAAAGATTGGAAAACCAGATACAACTCTTCTCATATATACCGTATGCAGCTAAATTTGGCGGTGCCACAGGAAATTTTAATGCACACCATGTAGCCTACCCTAAAACCGACTGGATAAAATTTGGTAATTATTTTGTGGAAGATGTGTTAGGCTTACAACGCATGCAGTTTACCACACAAATTGAGCATTACGATAATCTGGCCGCCCATTTTGACTGTATTAAAAGACTCAATACAATTTTGATTGATTTGTGCCGGGATATATGGACTTATATCAGTATGGAATATTTTAAACAAAAAACCAAGGCCGGCGAAGTGGGTTCATCTGCGATGCCGCATAAAGTAAACCCCATAGATTTTGAAAATGCCGAAGGTAATTTGGGTGTAGCAAACTCTTTATTAGAACATCTTGCTGCCAAACTACCCATCAGCCGCCTGCAACGAGACCTTACCGACAGTACTGCTTTAAGAAATATTGGCGTGCCGGTAGCGCATACCATCATAGCCATAAAGAGTATTGAAAAAGGATTGGGCAAATTAGTACTGAACAATGCTAAAATAAACGAAGATTTGGAGAATAACTGGGCAGTAGTGGCGGAGGCTATTCAAACCATTTTACGTAGAGAAAAATACCCCAACCCTTATGAGGCTTTAAAAGAATTAACCCGCGGTAAGGAAGGTATTACCAAACAATCTATTCAAAACTTTATTAAAGGTTTAAAAGTTTCTGCCGCCGTGAAAAAGGAATTAAAACAAATTACACCGCAGAATTATACGGGTGTGGTGGCAAAATTTTAAATACAATAGGACTATTCATAGGCATATTATGCTAACAAACTCTTTCTATCCCTAACGGTGATACTCCACAGTTGTACCACCCGTACCCATAATTATTTTATGGGTTAGGTTTATAAATAATCCATGCTCAACAATGCCTGTAACCTGTTTTAATTGCTTATCTAAGGTTGCAGGGTTATCAATCAGGCCAAAGTCGGCATCAATAATATAATTGCCCTGGTCAGTAATATACCTTTCGCCGCCTTTCATTCGGATGGCTCCTTTACCGCCAAAAACATCAATTTGAGTTAACACGTAATTATAAGCAAAAGGAATCACTTCAATCGGCAACTTAAACTTACCCAGCTTTTCAACTTTTTTGGATGAATCGGCAATAATAATTTGCTGATTGGTAAGAGATGCGACAATTTTTTCGCGAAGTAAAGCACCACCGCCTCCTTTAATTAGTTCAAAATTTTCGGTAAACTCATCTGCACCATCAATAGTAACATCAATAGCGGAAATTTCGTTAATATCAATCAAAGGAATTTGCAGTGTTTCTGCCATTTGCCTTGTAGCCTCCGATGTTGGAACAGCTTTTATTTGCAATCCGTTTTGCACCATCGCTCCTACTGCTTTTATTGCAAAATAAGCGGTGGAGCCAGTACCTAAACCAATAACCATTCCATCCTTTACAAATTTTACAGCCGCTAAAGCTGCTAATTCTTTTTCCGTTTTCATTCTTATTTTGTATTTCTATATATGCTTTCTACCTAATAATCAAATAACATAATTCAATGTACGTGTTTAATAAATCGAAATATAATAGTAGGCTAACTAGTATATTTCTTCAGAAGACCCCCATCCCGGCAGTTGGAATAACTATAAAAATTAAATAAGTTTTATATAACCAATTTTTCTTTTATTGCAGAAACATCTTTTCTGCCACAGCTACGCTTTCGGGCTTACCTACATCTATCCATCTATCATCAAAATGCTCCTGCGCTAAAATTTTTTGTGATTTTGCCAACTCCAGATAGACATCTATCAAAGAAAATTTTCCTGTGAACGGAATCAAGTCCAACACCTCATGCTCAAATATCGCCACACAATCGTAAGCCCTGCTTGCAGGGTTTTTAACAGGTATTGAAATTCGCTCTT
>JBKEEB010000140.1:0-5665 GCA_047975735.1 Niabella sp. | reverse complement strand
TACTTATTTCAAGGTTCCCGCTTGAAGAAGCCCTATTAAAAACAGAAGGGTTGTCATCTGATTTTTTTGTTTTTGCACATGGGAAACCGGGGGCATTGTTGATAAACGGAAAATGGCTTTCGGGAAACAGGCTGGTTCAGTGGTTTCGGTCTCAACCACAAATTACAGGTAAGGCTATTCGCATTTATGGGTGTGAATTTGGCAGAGGCAATATAGGAAAACTTGCTGTAACGCAATTATCATATTTATTAAAAGTTCCTGTTTCTGCTTCTGACGATATAACTGGTCTGGACGGAGATTGGGAATTAGAGGTTGGTACACCATACAAAGAACTATCCGTTGAATCTTATAAAGGAAACCTACAATGTACCTATTTAGTTGGAGCCAACGGTGTTCCTTCCGGAAATGATTATGATGGAGATGGAGTTGCCAATACCTGCGATTTGGATGATGATAATGATGGTATATTAGACCTTGTTGAAAACCCTTACCCTTGTTTTGCATCCACGGCTAATTATTCATTTACTGGAACTTTATCTGGTGCACGAAACCGTGCAACAGGAACTGCCATTACACGCGATTTCATCTTTGGCAATAATTTCGGTTTTAAATTAGATTTTCTACGCTCTGACCCTGTAATGGCTACAAATTATCTGGCTGATGTGGCCATTACTATAGAGGTTACTGTGGGAGATGAGAGTGGAAGCTCACTTGGTTCAATATCTGTAAACGGGGGCGCAGCACAAAGTGTGACCTTAGGAGCAGGGGTAAACCAAACCTACTCTTTCACACCCTCGCCTACATCGTCCTATACCATTCAGTTTACAGGTTCTGGTGGTGGTATAATACCCGTAAACGCTATTGTAATAAAAAGAACAATTAATAACGCTGTAATGGCTTCTTTTGATTTCGGGCTTAGTACTTCATCTAATATAGCATCGGGATATACTGGTGTAGAAACAGCAAGCTCAGCAACTACGCCCTATCCAACTGGTTCGGTTACAGTAGGTTGTGCGGGAAATACAGATACCGACTTTGATGGCCTGTCAAATGATATTGATATTGATAGCGATGGGGACGGATGCCCGGATGCATTGGAAGGAGATTATGGTTTTTTATGGAGTAATTTAAATGGAAGTATGCGCTTAAATAGTCCTGTTGATGCAAGTGGGAGCCCTACAATATCCGGGGCTCCTCAGGGAATAGGAACAAGTAAGTTGGCCGGTACCCAATCAACAGAGTGTAATACCTGCTCAAGCGGAAGCTCGCTTTTTACTGATATTGATGGAGACGGAGTAGGTGATGATTGTGATTTAGATAATGATAATGATGGAATTGTTGATACCAATGAGGGCTCTTACAAGGATGTAACTTATACTCCTTCGTCGGCAACAGCGGGTTCTACAACCGTTGGTGGAACTAATTTAAATGTAGCTTTTTCAACTGTTGGCGGTGGTTGGCGAAATAGCCCAAGTGGCAGTAATTTTGTATATTTTGAAACATCAGAAGCCGCATTGGGAGCAACTTATACTTTTACGTTTAATCCGGTTGTTGACGATGTCTCATTATTTGTAAATAACCTAAACTGGATTTCTAAGGATGGTAGAACAGTAATTGGAAATTTTACAGTGGTAAGGCAAGATAATACGGTTCAAAGTAATCTGGATTTTAATATCAGAAACTCCGAGCATAACCTTTTAAAAGTTGAATATACCTATGGTGGAAATACTTATCATGCCGTGCAAGGTAATATACTGGGAGGAAATGCACAAGGTGGAGGTTTGCTGGATTTTGTGGATTTCACCAATGCTACTAATAATGGCATTAAATCTCTCACATTTACACTTCTTAGCAATAATTCGGGTACAAATCTTGTAGCATTTGCATATCCTGTAATTGACTATAATATAGACACAGACGGAGATGGCATACCCAATTATTTAGATAAAGATTCGGATAATGACGGATGCCCTGATGCTATAGAAGGAGCCGGATCGTTTGATGCTTATGATATAAATGCAAGCCAATCACTAAAAGGAGATGTTGATGCCAACGGAGTTCCTACAATAACAAGCTCTGCTACTGGGCAAGCCTCCCATTCAAATGTTACTACTGCCTCCGTTAAAGATGCCGCCTGTATTTCCCTACCTGTTAGCTTTGGTAAATTAGGAGCTTCTATCAATGCTAACGGGGTGCTAACGGTAAACTGGGAAAGTCTGTTAGAAACCAATAATGACCATTTTGAAGTAGAGGCCTCTACTAACGGTATTGATTTTGTAAAAATAGGTACGGTAGCCAGTAAAGCTGCGGATGGGAACTCAACCGGAACAATAAATTATATGGTTAGTACTACTCTTGAAAATAGTGGATTAGCATTGGGATTATCATCATTTATGCTGTTGGGTTTTGGTTTAATGGCGTTTAAAAAACTCAGGAAATGGATGGTTGTGGCAGCTGTTGTAAGCGGTATTACAATGTTAGGAATAGGTTGTAACAAGGCAACTGAGGAGCTGTCAATACAGCCCAATACGAAAATATATGTAAGGGTATCGCATGTTGATAAAGATGGTAACAAAGAATACTCGGCCATAGTACAGGCTATTCAAAAATAAGTTATAGCATTCAAAATTAACATGGTTTTGTGTTGGTTATGCCGCCGGGAGTAATTTTCTGGCGGCTTTTTTAAAAAAAGGTCAACTATTGGCAAAAAGCTCATTGGCAACAATCTTTCCTGCCAGTGGTGCTAATGCAACGCCCATACCACTAAGCCTTACAGCACAAAAAATACCGGGACCTAATTGTTTTATAATAGGAAATTTATCCGAACCCATTGCCATTATTCCGGCCCATCTACTGCTAATTCCAACGGTTTGTCCTGGCAGGATTGTGTTCTGCAAAAAAAACTCTAATTCTTGTTGTATATGAGTTGTGGTAAAATCATCATAAGTATATTCTGTTTCAAAAGAAAGGTTACGGGCACCGCCTAACAAGATTCGGTTGCCCCAATTACGGAAATAATAAAACCCCTCATCATAATGAAACACACCGTTAACTGCCAAATTAGGAATGGGCTCGGTTAATAAAACCTGACCGCGTGCCGGTGTAATATCCATATCAATAAACAGTTTTTTAGTAAATGCATTAGTACAAAAAATAATTTGCCGGCATTGAAAACTGGTGGTATGGTTGGTATGTACTTCAATACTATCTTTTTTTTCTTCAAATGTAATCAGCTCGGTATTGTAAAAAATCTGCACCCCTTTTGATATAACCAGTTGCGTTAAAGCCTGTAATAGTTTACCTGAATCAATGGCTCCTTCTAAAGGATTTTCAATTAAGTGTTTTATGTTGTTAAATCCAAAATTGGCCAGGAGCGCATCTTTTTGAACAAAGGTTTCTGTAAGGCTGGTAATAGCGTATAATAACTGGTTAATAGGGTTGATGTGGTTTAAAGCAGAATCATCTTGTAACAATTCATAACCGCCACACTGTACACGTTCTATTAACTGATTATCAAAATAATCTTTTATTATTTTTAATCCCTGATATCGCATGTTTATTAACTGTAGTGTTTTTTCAACACCCATCAGTTTAATATCTGCAATAATTTCTGTAAGGCTGCCAAAGCAGGCAAAACCGGCATTCCTTAATGATGCGCCGGAAGGAATAAGTCCTCTTTCTAAAATAGTAATTTGCTTGTTCGGATATTTTTCTTTTAAATGCAAAGCTGTCCAAAGTCCGGTAAAACCGGCACCAACAATAATGATATCTTTCGGGTTAAAAAAAGTCTTTTGTTCCCAAATACTAAACTGTTGCATCAGGTTTATTTTTCTTTTTTATTTTTGCAAACAGAAAAAATTGACAATTGAAATTAACAATTAATAATGAAGAATTAAAAATTTACATTTCATTCATAACTCATAACTCAAAATTCAATCATGGCATATTGGCTTATTAAATCAGAACCTTTTAAATACAGTTGGGAACAATTGAAAAAAGATAAAAAAACTTTTTGGGATGGCGTAAGGAATTATGCAGCACGCAATAATTTAAAAGCAATGAAAAAAGGTGATCTGGCATTTTTTTATCATAGTAATGAAGGCGTAGAGATTGTTGGCATAGCAAAAGTGGTAAAAGAAGCCTATCAGGATCCAACAACTGATGATGAACGCTGGGTAGCGGTAGATGTGGCTCCGGTACGAAAATTGAAGAATCCTGTAACGTTGGCTCAAATTAAAGCGGTGCCAAAATTGGCGAACATGGATTTGGTAAGGTTAGGAAGACTTTCTGTACAAACCGTAAAACCTGAGGAGTGGGAGCTGGTTTTAAAAATGGCTGGTGAAAAATAAACGTATTAATGTTTTATAACTAAGTTTACTTCATGAAGAAAAAATTAGTGGTGTTATCCGGTGCAGGCATAAGTGCCGAAAGCGGTATTAAAACCTTTAGGGATAGTGATGGCTTATGGGAAGGGTATGATGTAACGGAAGTAGCTTCACCGGAGGGTTGGCAAAAAAATCCTGCACTTGTATTGGATTTTTATAATCAGCGGCGTAGAAATGTTAAGGAGGTACAACCCAATGCCGCGCATTTAGGTTTGGCAGCATTGGAAAAAGATTTTGATGTTACCATTATTACGCAAAATATTGATGACCTGCATGAGCGTGCCGGCTCTTCAAGCGTAATTCATTTACATGGCGAGATTTTTAAAATGAGAAGTGAAAAGGCAATTTTCCCAAATTATGATATTATGGGCGATATTGCCATAGGAAACTTAGCACCGGATGGCGGCCAGTTAAGACCGGATATAGTTTGGTTTGGCGAAGCCGTTCCTAAAATTGGCGAAGCTGCCGAAATTGCTGCAATGGCTGATGTTTTTGTAGTGATTGGTACATCAATGGTTGTATATCCTGCTGCCGGATTGATTAATGCCGTACCGGTTTTTACGCCCAAGTTTATTATCGATAAAAATATACCGGAAGTATTAGCTTTTAGAAATCTAACAACAATAGAAAAACCTGCCACTGAAGGTGTGAAGGAGTTGATGGAAAAATTGAAGGAGTTGGTATAGTGTAACTATCATCTCGGTTGTTAGATGGTTAAAAATAGTTTTTGTGTTGAGATTTCTCATTCCGTTGCACTCCATTCGAAATGACGTTTTAAGCGTGTTCGTCATTTCGACAATACCGACCAACGGGAGGTGAGGAGAAATCTCCATATAAAAAACAGTCAAAAAAGTTAATAATGACAAAAGGTGGTTTTGTTTATATAATGGTCAATAAGCTAAAGACGACTATGTATATTGGCGTAACGTCCAATTTAAAGAATAGGGTTTGGGAGCATGCTCATCATGAGTATGAAAATAGTTTTACTTCAAAATATAATATCGAGTATTTAGTATATTATGAATGGTTTGACAATATTGAAAATGCCATTCAAAGAGAAAAAATAGTAAAAAAATGGCGAAGAAGTAAAAAGGATACTTTAGTAAGTTCAGTAAATAAGGATTGGAGATTTTTGAATGAGGAGGTGTATAAAGAGATTTACTCTTTATTGTATAACTAAAGTTTTGATAATTGGGGATTTTTCACTTCGTTTTACTGCGTTCGAAATGACGTTTTAAGCGTGTTCGTCATTTCGACAATACCGACCAACGGGAGGTGAG
>JBKEEB010000143.1:0-8375 GCA_047975735.1 Niabella sp. | reverse complement strand
GGCATATTACAAATATAACCTTACAATTGCTCTATTTGCTTATAAAGGAAGGCCAAATTACCGAAAAAACATCTTTGGTGCTTTTGTTTCCTTTTCATCCTAAGCGTCATATAAGGCAATCAGCCAAAAAACGGGGTTAATACCAATCAATACTTCTAATACCGATTGGATATTCGTAATAGACCAATTATATTGGTTCATTTTATAAATGGTTTGTATAAGATGCTATAAAAATACTAAGGGTAAAATGAGGTTGATGGACAAAAAAATAGACCCCTGTAGAAACAAGGGTCGCAACCAAAACTAACTGCTTATGAGAAAATTGACTATCTTTAGTAGCATTGCTACTATATAATTGTATTCTTTATAAATAATGCAAGATTTATGCCAAAAAATCTTTTTTTGTTAAAGAAATCCTAAAATTAGGAGTTGTTGCATTCTACTTTTATGTTCCAATCGGACTGAGCAGTTAAAAAATCAACCAACTCACTATTCATTTCAAATCCTTTTGCCCCGGTAAACAGTTCCACTTTTAAATTACTAACTACATCATTCAGGTTAAAATAAAGAGTTGAATTTCCTTTATGAGTTTTCAGGTTTTTTTGAACAAACTGAATCATGTCCTCAGTTACATCCGCTGCAGGCAAAGATACAGATAATTTTTTTGTAAAAATCTTTTTTACACTCTCCGCCAAGTTTACAGATGTGATTTTAAATTCAAACTCACCGTTATACCGCTGGCGGTAATAACCGGATAAATATACGGTAGTACCCATTTGAAGTATAGATGAAAAACGCATATAATCTTCCGAAAAAAGCATTAAATTGAGTTTGCCGCTATAATCTTCAATTATAAAGCTACCGTATTTGTTACCATTTTTTGCTATTCGATGGTTTGCATCGCTCACTAAGCCCATTACTTTAAAAATGGCATTTACACTTATTTTTTCGGCTTCCTGTTCTTTGTACTCATTTACATATGCAATTTTAGCAATGCCGTAATGCTCCATCTCAAAACGGTAATCGTCTAGCGGGTGGCCGCTTAAAAATATACCGGTAACCTCTTTTTCATGGTCCAATTGTACTACCAACGGCCAAGGATCGCAATCAGCAATCTTAGGCATATCCACTTCCATCGTTTCAGACAAATCTCCAAACAAAGTATTTGTGTTAGCTTGGGATTGGGAATGACAAATCTGCCCGTAACGGATAATTTTTTCCAAACCGGAGGTATTATCGCCTTCCGGGGTGTTAAAGTATTGAGCACGGTGTAGTGCTGTAAAACAATCAAACGCACCGGCATAGGCCAAGCATTCCAAAGTTTTTTTGTTTACGGTACGTTGGTTTACCCGTTTTATCATTTCAAATACGGTACCAAAAGCCCCACTTTGATCGCGCTCTTCTATAATACTTTCTACTGCAGCCTCTCCTACACCTTTTAATCCTCCAAGCCCAAAACGTATTTCACCCTTTTTATTTACGGCAAAACCCTTTTGCGATTCATTAATATCTGGCCCCAATACATTAATACCCATGCGCTTGCACTCCTCCATAAAAAAAGTAATTTTTTCCAGAGAACCGGCATTGTTTAAAACTGCAGCCATAAACTCGCTGGGATAATGTGCTTTTAAATACACGGTTTGATAGGCTACAAATGCATAACAGGTTGAGTGTGATTTATTAAAAGCATATTGCGCAAAAGCTTCCCAGTCCGTCCATATTTTATCTAAAGTTTCTGCCGGATGTCCTATTAAAACAGCTCCGTCAACAAACTGTTTTTTCATTTTATCCAGTATCGACTTCTGCTTTTTACCCATTGCCTTACGCAGTACATCGGCATCACCTTTGGTAAAACCTGCCAGCTTTTGACTTAACAGCATCACTTGTTCCTGATAAACTGTTATTCAGTAGGTTTCCTACAAATATTCTTCCATTTCCGGGAGGTCATATACAACATCCTCACGTCCATGTTTTCTGTCGATATAATTAGGAATATAGGACATGGGACCCGGACGGTACAACGCATTCATTGCAATTAAATCGTCAAAACGGTCAGGCTTTAACTCGCGCAGGTATTTTTGCATACCGGCACTTTCAAATTGAAAGGTACCATTGGTTTCCCCATGTTGAAACAACTCATAGGTTTTTGCATCATCTAACGGAATATCATCAATGCTAATATCCACACCATGATTAGCTTTTATAAGGTGAAGGGCATTTTTAATAACGGTAAGGGTTTTCAATCCCAAAAAATCCATTTTAATTACACCGGCTTCCTCAATTACTTTTCCTTCAATTTGTGTAACCCATAGATCTGAATCTTTGGCCGTTGCTACAGGAATCAGATCGGTAAGATCCTGCGGAGCAATAATTATTCCTGCAGCATGTATGCCTGTATTACGCACAGAACCTTCCAGTATTTCAGCTTCGTGCAATACCTTTGCCTGCAAATGTTCGCCATTATATATTTCTCTTATTTTCTTTACATTTTCTAAATCATCAGCCCCTAATCCTTCTTTTTCTAATAAAGATTTTTCGCCATCTTTAGATTGTTGTAAAGGTGCATGTAAAACTCTTTTCAAAGAAACACCGGGTTTGTCCGGCACTAATTTTGCCAGAGCATTTGAATCGGCAAGTGGCAGGTCCATCACACGGGCTACATCCTTAATACTCATTTTTGCAGCCATTGTACCATAAGTAATAATTTGCGCTACTTGATTTTTACCGTATTTCTGCACCACATAATCAATTACTTTTTGGCGACCCTCATCGTCAAAATCGGTATCTATATCAGGCATTGACTTACGGTCGGGATTTAAAAAACGCTCAAACAGCAAATTGTATTTCACCGGATCAATATTCGTAATATCAATACAATAAGCCACTACTGAGCCTGCGGCAGAACCACGTCCCGGCCCAATAAAAACGCCACTATTCTTCCCGGCTTTTATAAAATCGCTTACGATTAAAAAATACCCGGCAAAGCCCATTGTTTTAATAGTAAATAACTCAAAGTCGATACGCTCTTTTACTTCATCTGTTATAACACCATACTTTCGCTGAGCTCCTTCATAAGTAAGGTGTTTTAAATACTCCCACTGATTTAAGGAGTCGGCAGATACTTTTCCTTTATCAGACACCTCGTCAATTGTATGTATTTTAAATTCTTCGGGAATAGGGAAATTGGGCAGCAATATATTACGCTTCAAATCCAACATCTCTATTTTATCTACAATAGCGTTTGTATTATCAATCGCTTCGGGAATATCTTTAAACAGCTCGCTCATTTCGGCGGTTGTTTTAAAATAAAACTGATCGTTGGCAAATGCAAAACGCATGTTCTTCATGTTCACATCATCATCAGAAAAATCGCCCCTGAACGCCGGTGTAGATTGCTTTTCGCCTGTATTGATGCACAATAAAATATCGTGGGCGTTAAAATCATCCTGTTCCACATAATGCGAATCATTACTGGCAATGATGGGTACATTGTATTTGCGGGCAAATTTTATCAAAACCTCATTTACCTTGTCTTGGTCGCCAATGCCATGCCTTTGCAACTCTACATAATAATCATCGCCAAACACATCTAACCACCATTTGAATTCTTTTTCGGCAGCCTCCTCGCCATTTTTAATAATTGCCTTTGGCACCATCGCCCCTAAGCAGCAGGTAGTAGCAATTAAACCTTCTTTATATTGAAGAATCAATTTTTTGTCAATACGGGGATATTTACCATATAGCCCTTCAATAAAACCCAAAGAAGTTAATTTGGAAAGATTTTTATATCCTGTTTCATTTTTCGCCAGTAAAATTTGGTGGTAGCGAACATCTTTCAACTCCTTGGTAAAAGTCCGTTGCGTTCTATCCTCCACCACATAAAACTCGCAACCCACAACAGGTTTCACCTTTGGTTTACCATTCTCATCTACATGTTTGTATGCCTCTGCTACAAACTGAAACACGCCAAACATATTACCATGATCGCTGATGGCCAATGCAGGCATGCCATCGGCAATCGCCTTTTTGTACAGCGACCCAATTGGTGCTGCACCATCTAATAAAGAGTATTGAGTATGTACGTGAAGATGAGAGAATTTCATGTGTGTATTTAATGTTTGATTTTAGCCGCCTTATCCAATGCCCCATCAGTACCGGCACAGGCGGGCGAAATATTCATGCTGCTAAAGTCTTTAAAAAAAGGCGGAAAAAAAAAGGGTTTTATTCACATTTGAACTCAACCTGAATAAATGCCGGAAAAGCAATTCAAATAATCCGATTGATTATAACAATTTTATTAAAAAATAGTTGCTTTCTGTTGCGTTTTACCCAACACCTACGTCCAATATGATGTAAACACATCGCTTATACAAAATACGGATTACTTGTAAATGAAAAATATCTTATCTATAATCACTTTATTATCAATAATTGCACTTGCCTCCTGCAGTAAAAAAACAATACCCAACACCAACGAGCAAGGAGAAGCAAAGCAAACCCCCATTGAAATAGCAGTAGCCGTATCTAACAGCACCACCGATTTTGCTTTTGATTTTTTTAAAACCTTGCAAACCGACCCTCAGGCTACCGAAAATGTATTTGTTTCGCCCCTGAGTTTGCATATGGCATTAGGAATGCTGGCAAATGGGGCAACCGGAGAGACCCAAACTCAAATTCTGAGTGCCATCAAAGCAGGAAACCTTTCAATTGCAGAACTGAACGCATCTTACAAAAAACTAATGACAGAGCTGCCCAAAGCCGACCCCAAGGTAAAACTAGCACTGGCAAATTCTGTTTGGAACAAAAGCGGTTTCATTGTAGAAGCTGATTATATTACCACTTTAAATAATTATTTTGAGGCGCAATCTAAAGTGTTAAGCACTGTAGAGGCCATCAATCAATGGGCGAGTGATAATACAAACGGGAAGATTACGAAAGTACTTCAGCAACTTGACCCAGACTTGGTATTAATATTAATGAACGCTTTATATTTTAAAGGAGATTGGGTAACCCAGTTTAAAACGGCTGATACAAAGAACGAGAGTTTTACTTTGGAAAATGGCAGTTCAAAAACAGTCAGCATGATGAATCAGGCCAGCAAGTTCAAATATGCATCCATGGATGATTTTGAGGCGGTGGAACTGCCATACGGAAATAAGCAATTTGTGGCAACCATCATACTTCCCAAACCCGGTAAAACATTAAATGCTGTTTTTAACAATTTAAATAGCACTAAATGGACATCATTACAAGGTGGTCTTGATAGTGCTACGATTATCTTAAAGCTACCCAAATTCAAATTAGAACAAGATTTTCAATTAAACGAGGTGCTTAAAGGCATGGGAATGCAAAAAGCATTCACAGACGCTGCCGAGCTACAAGGTATTCATAAAACTGCGCCACTTAGTGTAAGTTTTGTAAAGCAAAACACTTTTGCAGCTGTTGACGAGGTGGGTACCGAAGCCGCCGCAGTTACTACTATTGGAATAGTTTTTACATCTGTTGGACCTATTACTAATATTCCATTTTACTGCAACCGCCCTTTTGGTATTATCATCAGCGAAAAAACATCCAATACTATTTTGTTTATGGGTAAAATTATGAACCCCGATAGCCATTAGCATAGGTTCGTACCTTCTATATACATCCAGTCCTGTGTCATCAACCATCACAGGACTTTTTTTTGTACTGCGGCAAGAGTGCTGCTTTTGCTCATGGCTTACCTCAAACTTCTTTATCTTCGCAGCTTATAATTTTAAGCAAATGACAATTTCGTATAAATGGTTAAGCGAGTATTTACCCGAACAAATTCCTGCGGAGAGGCTGGCACAAATACTCACATCAATAGGGTTAGAGGTTGAAGGCACAGAGCAGTTTGAAGAATTTAAAGGTGGATTAAAAGGGTTAGTTATTGGCGAGGTTTTAACCTGCGAAAAACATCCCAATGCCGATAAATTAAAATTAACTACTGTAAACGTAGGCAAAGCTGAATCTTTAAAAATTGTTTGTGGTGCGCCCAATGTGGCCGCAGGGCAAAAAGTAATTGTGGCTCCCGTAGGCGCAACCATTTTCCCCCTAAACCACGAGCCTGTTACTATGAAATTAGCTAAAATACGTGGCGAAGAAAGCGAGGGAATGATTTGTGCCGAAGATGAAATTGGATTGAGTACTTCGCACGATGGCATTTTAGTATTGCCGGCCGATGCGAAAGCAGGAACAACAGCCGCCGCTTATTTTGGCTCTTATAACGATACCATTTTTGAAATAGGCCTTACACCCAACCGTATGGATGCCATGAGCCATTGGGGTGTAGCACGTGATGTGTGTGCTTATTTATCGCATCATGATAAAAAAGAAGTAAAACCCAAGCTTCCTATTACCAACAATTTGACCATAAAAAAAGATGCACTTCCCCTAACGGTATCAGTTGAAAATAATGCTGCTTGTCCCAGATATAGTGGCATTTGCATAAATAACGTTACTATTAAAGCATCGCCCAAATGGTTACAACAAAAATTAAAAGCCATTGGCCTTAGGCCGATTAATAATATTGTTGATATCACCAATTTTATTCAGCACGAAACCGGCCAACCTTTACATGCTTTTGATGCCGATAAAATCAGCGGAAACAAAGTCATTGTAAAAAATTTACCTGAAGGTACTCCCTTTATTACGCTGGACGAAAAAGAACGAAAATTAAGTGCTGAAGATTTAATGATTTGTGATGCAGATGGCGGCATGTGTATTGCAGGAGTATTTGGTGGTCTTAATAGCGGCGTAACGGATATTACAAAAAATATATTTTTGGAGAGTGCTTATTTTGACCCTATTAGCATCCGCAAAACATCTTTTAAGCATGGTTTACGTACCGATGCGGCCACCCGCTTTGAAAAAGGCACCGATATTTCGGCAACTGTAAATGTGCTAAAACGCGCTACTGCTTTGATTGTAGATATTTGCGGTGGCGAAATAGCATCAGATATTTATGATGTATATCCTGAGCCACAACCACAAGAACAAGTCGTTTTAAAATTCCATTATCTTAAAAAATTAAGCGGTAAGAATTATCATCCCGATGCGATTAAAAGAATTTTAAATGCACTGGGATTTGTTATTGAAAAAGAAACAATTGATGCCTTGCATATTACAGTGCCTTATCACAAACCGGATATTAGCCTTCCGGCGGATATTGTTGAAGAAATATTAAGAATAGACGGGTTAGACAATGTTGATATTCCTAATTCCATCACCATCACTCCTGCCGTTGACGAAAATATTGAAGCAGAAAATTTAAAAGAAAAAGCTTCCAATTATTTGGCCGGGATTGGGTATAACGAAATCCTCACCAACTCCATTACCAATAAAGCTTATTTTACCGAGGATGAACTGGCATTGGTAGTAAAAATGAAAAACAGTTTGAGTGCCGAACTTAATATTATGCGCCCAAACATGCTGGAAACAGGGCTTGAAGTAGTGGCTCATAATCTTAATCGCAAAAACGAAAACATTTCATTATTTGAATTTGGCAGAACCTATACCATCAATAAAGATGGTAAATTTGAAGAACCCGAACATTTATGCCTTTATATAACCGGTGATAAAGTTTTGCAAAACTGGAAAACTAAAGCTGTTAACAATGACTTTTACACTTTAAAGGGAGCTGTTCAAAAATTATTTTTACTATTAGGTATTAATCATATTAGTTACGAAGAAGCAAGCGAAACCTGTTTCAGCCAAGGGATGGCAGCCAAAGTAAATAAAAGCACTTTGGCCATTTTAGGTGCTGTTGATAATAAAACATTAAACAGGTTTGATATTAAACAACCGGTATTTTATGCAGATCTTAACTGGAACGCCATCCTCGAAATTGCTTTAAAAAATCATCCGGTATTTACAGCCATACCCAAGTTTCCTGCTGTACAGCGCGATATTGCGATGGTTGTAAACAAAGATTTAAAATATCAGGCTGTAAAAGATGTAGTAAATAACTTACATTTGAAGAAACTACTATCCATGCAGCTTTTTGATGTTTTTGAAAGTGAAAAGTTAGGGCATGATAAAAAATCAATGGCCGTTAATTTTACTTTTTTAGATGAAGAAAAAACTTTAACAGACGGCGAAATTGACAACTGGATTCAAAAAATAATGAATGGATTGAAAAAAGAGTTGCAGGCAGAAATAAGAAAATAATTTGTTGTAGTATATATTGTTAACCCTTAACAGCAGCAAGCCAAAAAATGACCGAACAAATTGAACAGAAAATAAAGCAGATTCAGGAAAAGGTTTTGGCACTTACAAAGCGAAATGCTACACTTTTAAAAGAAAACAATACTTTAAAAGAGGCTTTGCAGGAAGCTGGTAAAATAGCTGAAAAG
>JBKEEB010000022.1:0-36375 GCA_047975735.1 Niabella sp. | reverse complement strand
GCCCCATTATGAAATACACCGTTTACATATTATTTTCAGAAAAATTCAATAAACATTACACTGGGTTTACCACCAATCTGGAACAAAGGCTTTTATCCCACAATCAGCTTGGTAAAGATTGGACAGCCAGATATAGACCTTGGAAACTTATTTTTACAAAAGAGTTTACAGAAAAATCAAAAGCCCTACAATTTGAAAAATGGCTTAAAACGGGCGTTGGACGAGATTTTATTAAAACATTACCACACTAGCACATTATTTGATAGTACAGGATTCATATCCGCCGCGGCGGACATGGGTTCAACTCCCATCTCCGCTACTAACTCCCGAGAAATCGGGAGTTTTTTTTGCTTAGCAATTTGCAGAATAAAACAATCCTACTTTATTTAAATACCTCAAATACAACATATAAAAATGGTTGCAGTTGATTATTTTCTTAATAATTTACATTTACTACAAACTGTTCATACCCCTGTATTTGTAATACATCTGCTGCTGCTTCACTAATACGCATATTTAAATCTTCGCTATACTTTACATCCTTCATATTACCCAATACTTTAGCATACACAATTTTTCCATTTTGGGGATTAGAAACCTTAACAATAGTTCCAACGGCAACGCCATCAATTAGCATGTAATATTTTTTATCTTTCAAACCAGAAGCAGTTTTGAATATCCCAGACATTAATGTTCTGTTAGATAGTAATGATGGATTTGTTGTTTTCTCAAAAATTGGCTTAAAATAGCCGGTTTCGTCAATTTCCGGTTCTATTTTAATGGCTTGCTCTACCTCCTGCTTTGTAATAATTTTTTCTTCAATGACAGCTTCTGGCGTTTTTTGTTTTACAGGTGTCTTTTCCTCTGCAACTACAGTTTTAGTTGCTGTGTTTTTTTTAGCTTCTTTTACAACAGGTGTTACAGCAACAGAATTTACTCCTGTAGCCATTAAATACCCAACAATTAACGGTTTATCCTTAGGAGCAACATCTGATTTTAAACCGTTCCAATCTTTAATTGTTTTTATCGAAATCTTGTTAAATTTTACACTTACACTATACAACCCTTCACCATCGGCAACGGCGTAATAAACGGGAGTACCCTTTTTATCTTTTTGATTAAAATTTTCTGTAACAAGTGGAATTTTTATCACTTCGCCAATGGCTAAGATTTTATTAACATCAAAACCATTAACCTCCAATAACTGTGGTACTTTTGTATTGTACTTTCTGCTAATACCATAAAATGTTTCTCCGGCAGATACTTTATGCTCTATCACAGGCCCCTTAGGGCCACTTAAGGCCATTACATTATCTTGCGCAAAGCTAAAAATCGAACAAAAAACAAATCCTGTCGTTATTAATATCAATCTCATAATATATATCTTAAAATTACTGCCTTATATGGTACGAATTTACGATAAAAGCTATAATATAAAAGTTAAATTAGATAGTTGCAGCATTAGCTATCAGGTTTTGTGTAAATGCAACTATCACAAAAATTAATCAATCTTTATTACGCAAATTACTAATTTTGCCAGCTATGTTTATTGAAGTATTAAAGAGCAAAATACACAGGGCGACCATTACAGAAGCCAATCTTGATTATATAGGAAGCATTACTATTGATGAAGACCTGATGGATGCCGCGGGTCTAATTGAATACGAAAAAGTACATGTAGTAAACGCTAATAACGGAGAACGTCTTATTACATACATTATTAAAGGCAAAAGAGGCTCTGGCGTAATTTGCATGAACGGACCTGCTGCCCGTAAATGCATGGTAGGCGATGTGATTGTAATCATTTCCTATGCTGCGGTAACTCTAGATGAGGCGAAAGAACTGACTCCAAAAATTTGCTTCCCTAAGCCCGGCAATAGGTTATAATACCTGCAACTTACAGCCAGTAATTTACCCCTATTAAAAATGAATTACTGCTGCAAATTCACCCATGGAAAATTAATTATCCTATTTTTATAAAATGACCCAAAAAATACGCCCGATATTTAGATTTCTTTTCTTTCTTGGCTTGGGACTGTTGTTTGTATGGTGGTCAATAAAGGATATTACTCCAAATGAAAAACAACATATTTTTAACGCCTTAAAAGGAGTAAAATATTCAATTATATTAATAGGTTTTATAACTATTTTATTCAGCCATTGGGTAAGGGCCATACGCTGGAGGCTACTTATAGAACCGCTGGGGTACTCGCCGTCAAAATCAAATACCTTTTTTGCTGTAATGATTGGGTACCTTGCCAACCAGGCTGTTCCTCGCCTGGGCGAAGTACTAAAATGTAGTACACTAACCCGCTATGAAAAAATCCCGATAGATAAATTATTGGGAACTGTAATATTAGAAAGGCTTATTGATGCTATTTGTCTTTTACTCATCTTTGTTTTTACATTAGCCATACAACCTGATTTGTATAATACAATTATGCATACTTTTTTTGAGGGAAGTGAAGGCGGTAGTTTCTCTAATCTGCTATTATTGATAGCCGTTATCGCAGGAATTGTTATAGTTGGAATTTTTGCATGGATGCTGATTGCCAAAAAAAACTTTTCGGATATCAGATATATTATTAAGAATATTATTACACGTGTATGGCAAGGCATTACTGCCATCAGGCATTTAAAAAAAAGAGGAGCTTTTATATTTTATACTGTTTTAATGTGGTTCTTATATACTATTTGTGGGTATTTGGGCTTTTGGGCTTTTACTGAAATGCAACAATATGGGTTTACTGAAATGTTTACAGTGCTATGTGCCGGAAGTATTGGTATGGTAGCCACACCGGGAGGCATAGGAGCTTATGCCTTTTTAATACAAAAAACCATGCAATTGTATGGAGCTGACAGCAGCATTGCATTAGCTTACGGATGGCTGATGTGGCTGGTGCAAATTGCAGCCGTTTTAGTTGGAGGTTTGTTTAGTTTAATAGCCTTACCATTTAAAAACAGGAATGTACACACAAAGTGAGTAGTTTTAACCATTTTTATTGAAGATTTTCCATCATAAATCGTACTTTCGTAACTCCTGTATGCTAATTAAAAAACTAATATCAATATTTCTTTTTGCCATCATGGGTACCGCTTTTGCAATAAATGTGGCAACAGACTTTATGGGAATTAACGACGATTCTTTAACATTTTTTAATCAAACAGAACAAGAAAAAAACACCACAGAAGAAGTTAAAGAAACTTTTATTGAAAAGGAATTCCTCCTTCAAAATACTATAACCTTTACTATTGCAGCTTCTAAAGAAATTGCAATGTCTCTTACTCATACATCCGGCTATATCAGTAGCGGATATTTAAGCACGCCCGAACGTCCGCCCGCCGTTTAAATCGTTTACTCCTCTTTTCTCTTTTTTAATTACTCATAAGTAGCAACTTATGACATTACTAATTATTTTAAAATTTAATTTAAATGAAAAATATACTATTTACTACTATTCTATTTCTAATTATTTCATTAGTAACAAATGCTCAATCCAATAACAAATCTTCGTTGCAAACGAATGTAAAGCCTATTCAAAACCCAATTACGAACTTGCAACAGCTGGAACCCAGAACATTTGAGTATGATGCCGCTAACCGTAAAAAATTAAATTTGAACAGCGGTGTTCAATATGGATTTGATATAGAAAAATTTCAAAAAGTATTTCCAAATCTTGTAAAGGAAAAAAAAGTTACTTATCAGTTTGGCAAAAATGCATACCGTTCTACAAAAGTGAAGGAAATTGACGAGGCAGGTTTAATTCCGATACTGGTTGCATCTATACAGCAACAACAGGAAGAAATCGAGTATTTAAAAATGCAGATTCTGGAAATCAAGAAAGAAACTGCCAAAAAATAATACAATTATAACTTTCTACGCCAACCTCCGGTAAAAACTTGTGCGCCGCAGCGTATGATAATCAGGATTGGTGAGTATTCCAGATTGCAGGTAGTCCTTGAATTGTTTTAATTAATAATTTATGCAAAGAAGCATTCAACTTTTTAAATTTTACACCAGTTCCGTATGCACTCTATAGAAAAATTTACATCGTTTTTTATAAAATAATAATAATTTCTTTTTATATAAAAAACTCCCTGCTATTTTTGCGGGATGTATAAAACCGAAGCCGGAAATACACTCCGTTTGGCCTACCCCATTATCCTGGGCGAGTTAGCCCAAATGGCACTGCATATTGTAGATACAGCTATGATTGGAATGGTTAGCTATAAGCAATTAGCTGCAGCAGCATTGGTTTTAAATGTGGTAAATATTCCGTTTATTTTAGGCATTGGTATTACCATTGCTGTAGCCCAAATGGTATCAATGGCACAGGGAAGGTTTGATAAACAATTGGCCTCTCATTATTTTTATAATGGCTTTTGGCTATGTGCTGTTTCCGCTGTTCTTATTTCTGTAGGGCTTATTGTCAGCAAAAATATTCTTTATCATTTGGGACAAAATTTGGAGGTTGTAGAACTGGCCATGCCGTTTTTAAATATCATGAGTATTTCTATAATACCCATGATGTTATTTATGGCCTTAAAACAATTTGCCGACGGATTGCAATATACCAAAACCGCTATGACTCTTTCGGTAATAGCTATTCCTTTAAATGTATTTTTAAACTGGCTGTTAATATACGGCAATTGGGGCTTGCCCCGATTAGAATTAGTTGGAGCGGGTTATGCAACTCTAATAACCCGTACCGCTATTTTTATTGCCTTGGGTGCCGTTATACTCAATCATCGCCTGTTTAAAAAATATATAGCCGTGAGCCGTAACCAATGGAAATTTAAAAAGGAAACTTTATTACAATTATTAAAAATAGGTGTTCCCAGTAGTTTACAGATTGCCATGGAAGCCGGTGCATTTGCTGTTTCGGGTATTTTAGTAGGTACTATTAGTGCTAAAGCGCAGGCAGCCCATCAAATTGCACTAACCTGTGCTGCTTTTACTTTTATGGTTTCGCTGGGTTTATCACAGGCTGGTTCTATCAGAGTTAGTAATGCTTATGGCCTAAAAAAGTGGTCAAAGATTGTGCAAATAGGAAAGAGTACAATAATATTGGCTTTTATTTATGGTATTCTCTGTTGCATTTTGTTTATGAGTTTTAATAGATTTTTACCCACACTTTTTAATAGTGAGGCTGAGGTGGTTTCAATAGCTGCTACCTTACTGCTATTTGCAGCCCTTTTTCAAATTTCGGACGCTATACAGGCTACCAGTGCCGGACTTTTAAGAGGTATTAAAGATGTAAATATCCCAACCATTTTTATTGCTATTGCTTATTGGGCATTAGGTATCCCTGTAGGGTATTATTTAGCCTTTCATGCCAATATGGGTGCTAATGGTATATGGTTAGGATTTATTGTAGGCCTTAGTTTTTCTGCACTATTCTTAACAGTTAGGTTTTTGCATAAGGTAAATAAGCAGAAAGAGCAAAGCTTATAGACTATGGCTTATATACCTAATGGAAAAAGCATATTACCCACGCGGCTTATAGTTTATTGCAATTAAAAATCATCTATTAATCATCGTCATCATCATCGTCAGTTGCTTTTACTTTTAAAAAAGCAGAACGGGTAGGTGGCGGTGCCGGGGTTCCTTTTAACCCCATCCATAAAATATCGTTAAACACTAAATCCGGTACTCCATCTTCCTTACTCCAGTCAAATTGATTACTATAGACTGCCAGTTTTGTATTGGCTGGATTTTTATCGTTCAAATTCACATTAGACGGCAGATGTTGGAAAGTTGTATAATCCGGTTGGTTAGTAAAGCAACGAAACATAGGTGTAGCAGCTGCATCATACTGTGTCATAGGAGGCATACCAAGAATTAATTCGATGGTTCTTAGCATTCCGGCTGTTGAGTACATTGTATTATCAATATATTTCCTTTTTACAAACGGGCTGACAATATAAGCAGTACTTCTATGAGCATCAATATGGTCGGGGCCGTTTTGTGCATCATCTTCCAAAATAAAAATGGCGCATTCCTTCCAAATAGGGCTATGACTGATATAATCCACCAGCATACCTACGGCAAGATCGTTATCGGCTACTTGCGCATAAGGAGAGGCTTTTCCTGCACGCATTCCTTGCGTATGATCATTCCCTAACCTTATAGTGGAGAGTTGTGGAACGGCATTATTAGCAACGAGCGCATCAAAATCGCGCTGCCATTGATAAAAACGAGTCGTATCTCTAACATCGAGATTCCATCCCGTGTAATCGGCAGCATGCCCTATCAATACTTCCAAATTAGGCTTTTTAAAATTACCTGCAAACTCTCCATAGGTTCTAAACGAAACATTATTCCGTAAACAATGATCCCAAATAAACCCATCCCGATTGTTAGCAATTTTTCGCCGGCCTTCTCCCGGATAGCTCCCTCCTCTGTTACCATAACTGGAGGGCCAAGTTTTCTCTAAATAGTCTGTTGCATAAGCTCCCATGCTCCAATTATGCCCATCAGCACTTACTTCGGCATTTACATAAAAATTATCCAACAATACAAAATCATCTACTATTTTATGTTGGTTGGGGGTATAATAACGGCCAAACAAGCAAAGCGAAGAATCTCCATTACCTCTTGCAACATCGCCCAATACCTGATCATAGGTTCGGTTTTCTTTAATTACGTAAAACACATATTTAATCGGCGAAGGATTGCCCACTTTTGAAGGACTAGGGTTTCCGGGTTCTCCGGCAGCTATCAATTCTCTTTCTTTAGTATAAGGTGTGTTTTTATATACCGCTGTTGTAAATACATCCTGCTGGTTTTCGGAGGGAGCTACAATAAAACTAAGGGTTCCTGTAAAAAGCCCGGCAATATATTGCACTTTTTGTTTGGTTTTATTATCTCCAATATGATGCCCCACCTTCTCTTTTTTATCTACCGGATTAGGGCCATGCGGATTTGCAAAGGAGGACAACCCTTTACCATTGGTTACTAAAACAGTTTTACCTACTACTTTTACATTAGTAGGATACCATCCTACGGGGATAAATCCTTTGGAGATGCTTTTGGAGGGAGTACTTACATCATAAACAGCCAAACAGTTATTATCGGCATTAGCAATATATAGCGTTTTATCATCGCTACTTAATGCTACACCATTGCTGGTAGAGCCGGTTGGCGCATTAGGGTATAAAGCGGCGTTTAAGGTTTCTATCACTTTATTGGTTTCGGTATTAATTACCGAAACCGAATTATCATCTGCATTGGCAACATATAAAAATTGACCGTTATCGGTCAGGCACATTTCGTTAGGATGGCTTCCAACATTAATTTCATTCGTAATTTTTTGCAAAGAAATATCATACACAAGAATTTTCTTTCCGCCCCAGGAACTAATATATAGTTGTTCCCTGTTTTTAGAAAGTAGGCAAGTGTAATTTTCGTATCCAAGGTTCAACATTTGTAAAATTTTTTTACTGGAAAGATCAAAAACGTATAAACTGTTATCCTCTTTAGTTACCACAAATAAACGTTGGTGCAGAACATCATCTACCGCTAAACCGGCAACACCAATAGCATTGGGCCATTTTTTACCTAAAACAAAAGTGTCTTTTTCAACAAGTTTTTTCTTTTTAACAGCATACCTTATCACTTTATTATCGTGGCCGCCGGATGCGTATATCCATTTATCATCTTTACTAAAAGCTAACCCGTACCATGATTTGGCAATTTCTTTGGTATCAATCACTTTTTGCTTTTTCACATCAATCAATTGCAGGCTCTGTGTGCTTTGACCATTATTGGTTACTACCGCATATTTTTTATTATGGCTGATAACCAGATTTAAAGGAAGATCGCCAAGTTGAATATTATTACCTGCAGGAGTAAGTACCCACCCGTTTGGCAAAATGGTTTTACGTTGTTCCAATTCCTGAGCAGATTGGGCAAATAGCCATAAAGAAAAAAAGCTCAATATAATGGTTAGTATATACCTGTTTCTCATTGAAAAAAAAATTTTGTTGTAACAGCGGACAATGTGCACCAACCCATCCGGCCATAAATTACGCATCATTCAAAGGTTCATATTTATATCGACATATCAAAAGAAATATAAATTGTTTATCGTTTTTTAATATCAATATGACTTTTTTTACATGTATTCCTGCCAATCTGACCCAACAATACAACATGGTATTGGATTTGCAGTATGTAAGCAAAAAATATATTTATGATACAGGAAAAAGGTTCTATTTCCATTCACACGGAAAATATACTTCCCATAATTAAGAAATTTTTATACAGTGATCACGAGATCTTTCTGAGGGAGTTGGTTTCAAATGCAGTAGATGCTATTCAAAAAGCTAAAAGACTGGTTTCTTTAGGGCAGTTTAATGGGGAACTTGGGAATCCGCTGGTACAGGTAAAATTAGATAAAGAAGCGAAAACTATTACCATTTCTGATAATGGGATAGGAATGACGGCGGAGGAAATAAAAAAGTACATTAACCAGATAGCATTTTCTGGTGCTGCGGATTTTTTAGAAAAATTTAAAGATGCCAAAGATGCCAACGAAATCATTGGCCAGTTTGGGCTTGGTTTTTACTCGGCTTTTATGGTTGCAGAAAAGGTGGAAATTCAAACCCTGAGCTATCAGACAGGTGCCACAGCCGTAAAATGGGAAAACGATGGTAGTACTACTTTTGAAATTAGCGAAGGGAACCGTACACAGCGTGGTACCGATATTATTTTATATGTTGGTGAGGATAATTCAGAGTTCCTTGAAGAAAATCGTCTTCAACAAATTTTAGATAAATACGCCAAGTTTTTGCCCGTTCCGGTTCAGTTTGGCATGAGGACTGAAAGCGAGCCGGATGGCGAAGATGAAGAAGGAAAACCCAAGTATAAAACTGTTGAAGTTCCTAACATTATTAATACCACTACACCTATTTGGACAAAACCTCCCAGTGAATTAAAAGACGAGGACTACTTAAATTTTTACAGAGAATTATATCCTTTTAGCGAAGATCCTTTATTTTGGATTCATTTAAATGTAGATTACCCTTTTCATCTTACAGGCGTTTTATACTTTCCAAAAATTAAAAACGATATTGAACTACAACGTAATAAAATAAAGCTGTTCAGCCGTCAGGTATTTATCACGGATGAAGTGAAAGATATTGTTCCCGAATTTTTAATGTTGCTTCACGGTGTAATAGATTCTCCGGATATTCCATTAAACGTATCGCGCTCCTTTTTACAGGCCGATAGCAATGTTAAAAAAATCAATACTTATATCACCAGAAAAGTAGCCGATAAGTTGGCTGAACTATTTAAAGCCGATCGAAAAAATTATGAAGAAAAATGGAACGATATTGGTGTTTTTGTAAAATACGGTTCAATAAGCGAACCTAAATTTTGGGAAAAAGCTAAAGATTTTGTGTTGTTAACAAACACGCAAAAAGAATTTTACACCCTGCCGGAATACGATGCTAAGGTAAAAGAAAATCAAACCGATAAAGACGGGAATACTGTTTACTTATATACTATTAATGCAGACAGGCAGGATGCCTACATTCAGGCAGCAAATAAAAAGGGTTACGATGTATTATTAATGGACGGGCCATTAGACAATCATTTCATTAGTCATCTGGAACAAAAAACTGAGAAAACCCAAATAAAAAGGGTTGATGCCGATGTTATTGAAAAGCTGATTGATAAAGGCGAAACTGTTGAAAGCAAACTAAGTGAAGAGCAAACAAAGGCGGTAAAAGAAATATTTGAAAAAGCTATTTCTAAACCGGGCATGGAAGTAAGTGTAGAAAACCTAAGTGCCGATGCTATGCCTGTTACGGTAACTATGGATGAGTTTATGCGCAGAATGAAGGATATGGCAGCCATGGGTGGCGGCGGAGGAATGAATTTTTACGGACAACTCCCAGACCGATATAAAGTAGCCGTAAATGCCAATCACCCTTTAACAGGCAAAATATTAGCAGAGACAAATGCCGGTAACCAAAAAGCATTGGCCTTACAGGCTTTTGATTTGGCCTTATTGGCACAAGGAATGTTAAGTGGTACCGATTTAACGAATTTTGTAGAAAGAAGTGTGAAATTGATTTAAGAACATCAACAAATTATACTTGTAACGGCTTCAAAGAAAATGAAGCCGTTATTTTTTTGTGTCTATACCCAATAAAAAACCGCCTCAGTAGGAGGCGGTTACAAAATATAAATTTTTTATTAATTTGATTTTCTTAACTGGTCGTACAAATTATTATACTTGGTTTCTTCTGCCACAATTTTATTCAGTTCGGCACCTTTGGCATCTTCTCTTTTATAGGAAAAATATTGGGCTAAATTGCCAACTATAATTCTGTATTGGCGTTTTTGAATAGCGTCTAATTCTCCTTTTTTGGCAAATATATTAGCAGCCTTTAGGTAACTATCTTTAGCCTTTTCATAATTTGCATCATACTTAGCTTTTAAATCGGCCAGCTTTTGCTTGTCGGCGGCTGTAGCTTTTGATCCTTTTTTAATAATATCGGTTTCCACAGGTCTCATTTGGTCTCCAATTCTTTCAGACTTTGTTGTAAAATGGTCGCCCACTAAAAGTAAAGGCTGTAATTCTGAATTATTAGCGATTTCGGCCTTTTGTAAAGCACTCAACATTTTAGCTTCTAACTCGTCATAATTAGCAGGGAGTACAGCTCCTTCTTTACGGGAATTAAGTGTATCAAAAATAGCTTCGGCTAAAGCCAGATTGGCTTTGTAATCATTTGGATTGGAGTTAATAATCTTCTCAAGATTCGCAATTTTTTCATTAAACCCGCCACTGGCGCCTATTGCAAAATCAATTAGATTATATCCAAAAAAATCGTTGGTAGGATAAAGTTCTTTACCAAGAGCCCTATATTTTTCAAAATTTTCTTTATCATTTTTTAAGGCATAATACCTTACAAGATTTTCATAAACCGATTTATAATTTTCACCGGAAATTTTAATATCGGCCAACCGGGTATTATACTTAACCGCTTCATCGGGTTTTTGTAAGGTTTCGGCTAAAATTCCGGCGTAATAAACAGCATTGGTATCAAAAGTAAAAGTTGCAATTTTTCTGGCAATTAATAAATCGCTTAAACTAACAGTTTTTGTAAACTTATCATAAGCTTTCTCATATTCCTTGTTATTTATATCTGCTGCTCCGGCATTAAAATAGGAAGCGTATAAATTAAAAGGTACATTTTTAAACAATACATCTTCCGGAGATACCTGCTTCATATCAGGCTCCATTTCTTTGTACTGTAAAAATGCCTGATAAGCCTCACTCCTGTTATTATCGGCCTCAGCCGCTTTAGAAGTATCTAAGGCCATGCTGCCAAAAATGGCAGATTTAATCAAATAGCCTTCGGGTTTTGTAAAAAACTTATCGTTTTTACTATTCTTGTCGTACAAGGTTTTGGCCTTATCTGTTTGCCCCAAGGTAAGCATTCCTTTAATATCATCATACTTTTGTGCTGATCCGGAAACAGATGCAAGTAAGGCTACAGCTGCAAACAAAACAATTTTTTTCATTCGTATATTTTTTTATTTTTTTATAATCGAATGCTTACCTGTTTGGCAAACAGATAACATCTCATCATAAACAATTTAATTTATTCTTCTTCACTTTTGCTCTCCTCTGTATTAGAAGATGCAGCATCATTATTCAAAGTTGCGTCATTTTGTTCAGAATGCTCATGATTTGTATCATTTTCTGTTGAATTTTCTACATTTTCAATGTCTTGTTCCTCTTCGTCTTCCCTTTCAACTTTGGTAATAGCGGCTATTTCATCACCATCTTCTACCCGTATTAATTTAACGCCTTGTGTGGCTCTGCCCAGCTCGCTAATACCATTAACCGGCATGCGAATGGTTATACCACTTTTACAACTAATCATCAGGTCTTCATTTTCAAACACACCTAATAGCCCAACCAGCTTTCCGGTTTTTTCAGTAATACTAATGGTTTTAACACCTTTACCGCCACGGTTTGTAAATCTGTATTCGTCTATTTTGGTTCTTTTACCATATCCTTTTTCACTTACTACCAATACTGTTTTTCCATCATCTTCGGCAGGGTTATTACAAATCATACCAATCACTTCATCAGTAGTATCATCAACATCTATGCCACGAACTCCAATAGCACCGCGCCCTGTGGCTCTTACCGCTTCTTCTGAAAAGCGGATGGCTCTACCACTTTTTACGGCCATCATTACTTCGCTGCTACCATCGGTAATCCGTGCATCTAATCACTGATCTCCTTCATTAATGGTGATGGCGTTTACACCGGTTTGGCGTGGTCTGCTAAAATCTGCCAAAGCTGTTTTCTTAATAATACCTTGTTTGGTACAAAGCAAAATGAAGTGATTGTCCACAAATTCATTGTCTTTGAGGTCTTTCACATCTAATATGGTTCTGATGGCATCGTCGGGCGGTAATTGTATTAGATTTTGTATTGCTCTACCCTTACCGGTTTTTTCACCTTCGGGAATCTCATACACATTTAACCAATAACATCTTCCTTTTTCTGTAAAGAATAATAAAGTATGATGTGTGGATGCCACAAAAATATGTTCAATATAATCCTCATCTCTGGTTTTACCGCCCATAACACCTCTTCCTCCACGACGTTGCGCACGAAAATCTACAGCAGGCGTTCTTTTTATATATCCTAAATGGGAAATGGTGATAACTACATCTTCGTCTTTTATAAGGTCTTTAATAGATACTTCATCACTTCTGTAAGTAATTTCGGTACGGCGTTCATCAGCATATTTTTCTTTTATTTCTAAAAGCTCTGTTTTTATTATATCATAACGCATCACTTCATTAGCCAATATATCTTTTAAATGGCCAATCAATTTCATTAATTCATCATATTCCTCTCTTATTTTTTCACGTTCCATGCCTGTTAATCGCTGTAAGCGAAGTTCCAGAATAGCCTTGGCTTGTATTTCATCTAACCCCCATCCGGCGTTAATTAAGGCATCCTTTGCAATTTCGGGCGTGGCAGAGTTGCGAATCAGTTTTATTACCTCATCAAGGTGATCCAGAGCTATCAAATAACCTTGTAATATATGTGCTTTCTTTTCGGCTTCATTTAATTCATACTGCGTACGGCGTACCACTACTTCATGACGGAATGCAACAAACTCGCTGATGAGATCTTTTAAGTTTAATATTCTAGGGCGGCCTCTTACTATAGCAACATTGTTAATACCAAAGGATGTTTGTAGGTCGGTATTTTTATATAATTGATTGATGACTACCTGTGCTATTGCGTCGCGTTTTAAATCAATAACAACACGGGTGCCTTCTTTTTTATTAGACTCGTTGTTTACATGCGCAATCCCTTCTATTACCTTATTATTTACCAGCTCTCCAATTCTGTTGGTAAGTGCATCGCGGTTTACCTGATAAGGAACTTCTTCAATAATAATTTGCTCACGACCGCTGGGTTTTGTGTCAACCCTTACTTTACCTCTTATTACAACTCTTCCCCTGCCGGTATGCATACCGGCTTTAATGCCTTCCATTCCGTAAATAATGCCCCCGGTAGGAAAATCTGGTGCTTTTACGTACTGCATCAGCTCATCAATGGTAATATCGTTATTATCTACATAAGCAATACAACCGTCAATTACCTCACCCAAATTATGCGGCATCATATTAGTGGCCATACCTACGGCAATACCAATGGAGCCATTTACCAGCAAACCGGGAATACGCGATGGTAAAATAGTGGGTTCTTTTCTTGAATCATCGTAGTTTAACTGAAAGTCAACTGTATCTTTTTCAATATCGTCGAGCATGTGTTCGGCCAGCTTTTCCAGTTTTACTTCTGTATAACGCATGGCGGCAGGGCCGTCTCCATCCTGGTTTCCAAAGTTACCCTGCCCGTCAACCATTGTATAACGCATGCTCCACTCCTGCGCCATACGAACCATAGCATCATATACAGAGCTATCTCCATGTGGGTGGTATTTACCTAAAACTTCCCCCACAACTAATGCGGATTTACGATAAGACCGATTCGCATGAAGGCCTAACTCGTTCATGGCAAACAATATTCGGCGGTGTACGGGTTTTAAACCGTCTCTTACATCTGGCAATGCGCGCCCTACAATTACACTCATGGAGTAATCGATATAGGCGGTTTTCATTTGTTCTTCAATATTCACAGGTATCACCCGGTTATTATCCTGTGTTTCCTGTGGTTCCATGTTCTCTTCCATTTATTGCTTAATTGTCTGAAAAATATTTCTCTATAGTGAATTTTGACTGCCTGCAAATATACCTTTTTTAGTTGCGAAAACTGTGCTAAAAAGCAGGTTTTATGATTGTTTTCCCCGATTTTTTATTCACGTATGGGAATAACTTTTTTAATGAATAAAACACTGTATATCAGGCATAAAAAAACCGCATTCTTGAAATGCGGTTTTCTAAAAATAATGTTAAAATCACTTTAATTTGAATGCCTTTTTTACTTTGGCTACATAGTCTAATTTTTCCCAGGGGAATAATTCTACTTTTTTCTTTATTTGTTTGCCATCAGGCGATTTAAATGCTTTTTCTACTATTTGCGGCTCCCTCCCCATGTGCCCGTAAGCAGCGGTTTCGCTATAAATAGGATTGCGCAATTTTAAACGCTGTTCAATAAAATAAGGACGCATATCAAATAAACCTTCAACAACTTTGCTAATTTGGCCGTCGGTCAAATCTACTTTAGCCGTACCATAAGTATTTACATTAATACTGGTGGGTTGCGCCACGCCAATAGCGTAAGACACCTGAACCAATATTTCATCGCAAAGGCCTGCGGCTACTAAGTTTTTAGCAATATGTCTGGTGGCATATGCAGCACTTCTGTCAACTTTGCTGGGGTCTTTACCGCTAAAAGCACCGCCTCCGTGGGCTCCTTTACCTCCGTAAGTATCTACAATAATTTTACGCCCGGTTAAACCTGTATCTCCGTGAGGACCACCAATAACAAATTTTCCTGTGGGGTTAATATGATACTTTATTTTGTTATTGAAAAGCTTCTTATACTGAGGATATTTTTTAATAACGCGAGGAATTAAAATTTCCTTCATCTCCTTACTAATTTTTGCCAACATTTTTGTTTCCGTATCAAAATCATCATGTTGGGTAGAAATAACGATCGCTTCTATTCTTACAGGCTTGTTATCATCGCTATACTCTAAAGTAACCTGACTTTTAGAGTCGGGACGCAGGTATTGCATCTTCTTTCCTTCTTTTCGTATAGCAGCTAACTCTATTAATAAAGTGTGTGCCAAATCTAATGCCAGTGGCATGTAATTAGCGGTTTCGTTAGTGGCATAACCAAACATCATTCCCTGATCTCCGGCTCCCTGTTCTTCTTTTTTCTTCCTGTCCACTCCCTGATTAATATCTGATGACTGTTCGTGTATGGCAGATAAAACACCACAGGAATGTGCTTCAAACATGTACTCACTTTTAGTATAGCCAATTTTACCAATTACATTTCTGGCTATTTCTTGAACATCTAAATAAGCCTTGGATTTTACTTCGCCAGCTAATACTACCTGCCCGGTAGTTACTAATGTTTCGCAGGCCACTTTTGATTGAGGATCAAAAGCCAAAAAATTATCAATTAAAGCATCAGATATTTGATCAGCAACTTTATCGGGATGTCCTTCCGACACACTTTCCGAGGTAAATAAATAAGGCATAGTAAAGTAATTAATTGATTGTTATTTAAAATAAAACGGGTGCAAAGATAACACCCGCAATGCTTTTAGAAAAAGTTTTTATAGTATATATTTTATAATTTCGAATAAACAATGCGCATTTTCATTTTTTGAACAGGGTGTGTACCCCCTGCTAAACGCACCCTGCCAACAAGCGGTGCCGCCAAAGATGATTTAGTAGATTGCCCCATACTAACACCCAATTCAGTTGGAGTTTGAACACCGGCACCGTAATATAAAGTATCTTTTATAGTAAAGCCCGGTTTAGCATATAATCTTAAATCATATAAAGGTTTGTTGCCGTTTACTATGTTTTGAACGTAGCGAGTCATATTAAATCGCCAGAATTTAATGTCATTACCACCACCATCTGTAGTATCTATATGCCAACTACCAAAAAGCCCTAATCCAACTTGGCTTATACTACCGTTACTCGCATAATCATTAAAAACATAAGGTAAATTAAGATTATTTCCGGTTGTTGAATTGTATGCATCAATAAATAATTTAGGTGCATAAAATAAGGTATCCGAAACATCGTAAACCGATTGCATTTGTAGTTCGGCTAAATGAATAATACGATTACTCATGTTGGCAAGAGCCGGTATTTTTAAGGTGGCGTAAGTTCCGGGTGTATTTTGAATATACACGAACTGGTCTTCAACATTATCGCCGGAGGCAGATTCCAGGGCTGTACCGGAATAATTTCGGGTTATATAATTGGCCGTTGCCGAATATTGGCTGATGGCACCGGTTAAAGAGTTGTAACCATAGGAAGGGCTGAAAGTAACCGATGTAGTATCTATATCGCCAGCCGTCTCCTTTTTTTCAAACCTGTAATAAAGCACAAGTCTTGTATTAGAATTGGAAAGATTAAATCCCATTGCTGCATTTCCGCCACTGATAGACTGTAAGGCAAACCCTTTAAAATGAGTAAAGAATGCAGAGTCGTTTAAAAAAGCATTTGTAGAGTCATAAGCCATTAACCGGTTCCCAAAACTATTATCTAATTTTATTCTAAGATCTTGTATGCTTTTAACCGTATCTGTTCCAAAATATACAGAGTCATTTAAAGTATGAGGAAGTATTGAAGCAGTGCCTAAAACAGTTGTGGTAGGAAAATTTGATGTAGCGATATTGTATAATGAATCATATCTAAAATCGGCTGCTTGCGAAATTTCGGAAACCTGAATGGTTTGGGGTATGGTTGAATCGCCATAAGTTTCAACATGATTAAGTACTAAAACAACTGAATCTATAAACAACTTATCCGGTGTATTTGGGAAATAAAATTTAGAATTAGGCAATCCTACCTGAAAAAACAAGCGAGCATCAGTTTTGCCAAAAAGAGGGTCATTATCTATCACACCAAGAAATTGTTCATAACCAATTCTGGCTCGGAGTGTATCATTTAACGATGCATAAAAATGATTATAGGATTCTACATCGATAGTTGTATCAAAAGTATGAATATTATCTACATCGGGAATTAACCCCTGACCAATATCCGTGGGCAGGTTAATTTTACTACAGGATATGAATAATATGATAAAGGCTACACAAAAAGTGCCTGACACTACCAATAAATTTCTTCTCATTCAGAAATATTTGAATTGTAACTGGTTTTATACAAATTTAATCTGCAAGATCGTGATAGAGTTGCAAATACTCTGTTAAATCAGAGCCTTCTTTATACTGAAGCGTTTTTTTGCCCCTAACTTTTGCAAACTCAGCTACCAGTTTTTTATCAACATTAGGGGCTCCAAAAGTTATTGCATCGGAAAAACTGGCACCCCCTCTCATTAACGACACATTATTCCCTGCTTTAAAAATTTCCAAATCTTTTTCCTTTAATGAGGGATGAATAAGTGCTTTAGGAATAAAGTCCTTTCCTAATTTTTCTTTAAATGTATTTTCTCCAATAGTATAAACAATTTTACTGTGGGCAAATACTGGCTCTTTTTTATATACTGTTTTTAAATAAAAGGGAATCAAACCTGTCATCCACCCACTGCAATGAATTACATCCGGCGACCAGCCAAATTTTTTCACAGTTTCCAAAGCTCCCTTACAATAAAACACCGTTCTCAAATCATTATCGGCAAACCATTTGTCTTCTTCGTCATGAAATAAGAACTTTCTTTTAAACAGTTCTTCATTTTCCAAAAAATATACTTGCAATCTGGCACTGGGTAAAGATGCCACTTTTATTTGCAATGGAATATCATCATCATCAACAGCAACGTTTATACCCGACAACCTTACCACTTCGTGTAAGCGATGTCTTCTTTCATTAATGGTTCCAAACCTTGGCATAATGCATCTAACCTCAAAACCGTTATCATTGGCTTTAATAGCCAATTGATTGACAATTTCCGAAAACTCGGTTAATTCAAGGTAAGGAGACATTTCGTTAGCAATAAATAATATTCTTTTCTTAGTTGACATGCGGTTCCATCTTTTGTAAAGTGTGCAAAATTACAATTTTATAGCCAATTAGCATAAAAATTGCATTGAATATTCTAATTTGCGCCAATGTGGGTATTTAAAAAGGTGGCCGATCTTCAGGCTTTTATAGAAAAACAGAGATTATTAAAAAAGGAAATAGGTTTTGTTCCTACAATGGGAGCATTGCACAACGGGCATATTAGCCTTATAAACAGATGTAAATCAACTGCAACACTAACAGTTTGCAGCATTTTTGTGAACCCTACACAGTTTAATGATAAAAACGATTTGGCCAAATATCCCAGAACTATTGCAAATGACATCGTATTATTAACTACTGCCGGGTGCGATGTATTGTTTTTACCTGATGTGGAAGAAATATACCCAATGCCCAGTACTAAACAGTACAATATAGGTAGTTTGGATAAATTATTAGAAGGCAGTTTCCGACCCGGTCATTTTCAAGGTGTGTGCCAGGTAGTAGATAGACTTTTTGATATTGTAAACCCAATACATGTTTTTTTTGGGCAAAAAGACTATCAGCAATGTATGGTTATTAACCGCTTAATAGAAATTACACCTCAGTTTCACCATATTAAAATGCACATTGTTCCTACCCTACGTGAAGAAACAGGGTTAGCCATGAGTAGTCGTAATATGTTATTAAGCTTAGAGGAAAGAAGTACAGCAACTGTAATTTATAAAACATTGTTGTATATAAAAAATAATCTAAAGGATGGTAATTTAAGTGCTTTACAACGTGAGGCTACAATAAAAATATCAGGAGCCGGTTTGCAACCCGAATATGTAAGTATTGCAAATGCGCAAACGCTTGAACCGGTATTATTTTGGGATGGTAAAACAGTTTTAGTAGCCTTAGTTGCAGCATATTTAGGGAAAATCAGATTAATTGATAACCTTATTATAACAGATTGGGAAAGCTGATTGAATTGAAATAATTTTGCGAACGTTAAAAATATATTTTATATGCCTATTACTGTAAAACTAAAAAGAGTAAACGGAGATTATGGTTTTGATACCATTAACGAAAACGGTACTGTAATTAAAATGGATACCAACCCCGATATGGGCGGCATGGAGTATGGAGCAAGACCCAGCCACGTTTTGTTAAATGCATTGGCAGGCTGCTCAAGTATTGATGTAATAAGCATTTTAAAGAAACAGCGTCAGGAAATTACCGGTTACGAGGTAACTGTAAACGGAGTGCGGGAAGAAGGTAAAGAACCTTCATTATGGAAAAATATTGAAATGACTTTTGAATTGACAGGTAATATTGACGAAGACAAAGCCAAAAGAGCTGTTGAGATTTCAATGAACAAATACTGCTCGGTAGCTATAACGCTTGTAAGAGCCGGAGCCACTATAAAAACAAATGTAATTGTTCATAAAACTACTGCCGATTAATTAAGATTTCATATTTACCCTTTAAGCGTAATTTTATCTTTAAGGCACAATCTTTGCAAAAAAGAGTACAAGGTTATTTTAAAAATAGGCAATTAGCTTTTGCAATACTTTTGTTTAAAAGTATATTTATCAGAAATATAAAGAGATAGTAATGAGTGAACGAAAATTACACCCCTCTACCATAGCCATCAGAACGCAAACAGAACGTACCAGCCAAAAGGAACACTCCACCCCCTTGTTCCTCACCAGCAGTTTTACTTTTGAAACAGCTGAAGCTATGCGTGCTGCTTTTGCTGATGAAATTGAGGCTAATATTTACAGCAGGTATAGCAATCCTACGGTAGATGAATTTGCCCATAAAATGGCTTTATTAGAAAAATGTGAAGCCGGATTTGCCGTTGCCAGTGGAATGGCCGCTGTTTTTAGCTCCTTTATGGCACTGTTAAAAGCCGGTGATCATATTATTTGTTGCCGCTCTATGTTTGGAGGAACCAATACTGTGGTTACTAAATTTTTGTCAAAATTTGCTATTGAATATACAATGGTTGATACAACAGCCATATCAAAATGGGAGGAGGCGATAAAGCCCAATACCAAAATGTTGTATTTAGAAACGCCTACAAACCCCCAATTGGAAATTATTGATTTAGAAGCAGCAGGTAAATTTTGTAAAAAACATCAAATTATTTTTAATGTTGATAACTGCTTTGCCACACCTATATTACAAACACCTGTTGATTTTGGTGCGGACCTTGTTATACATTCGGCTACAAAATGGTTAGATGGCCAGGGGCGCGTGCTGGGCGGAATAATAACGGGTAAAAAAGAATTAATACACGAAATCTACCTTTTCTGCCGTAACTCCGGGCCGGCACTATCTCCCTTTAATGCCTGGGTATTAAGCAAAAGTTTAGAAACATTAGATGTGCGCATTCACCGCCATAGCGAGAATGCCTTAAAACTGGCGCAGGTTTTAGAAAATAATCCTAAACTTTCTTGGGTTAAATACCCCCATCTCCCATCACACCCACAATACGCCATTGCCATAAAACAAATGAAGGCAGGCGGAGGTATTGTGTGTTTTGAACTGAAGGGCGGAATTGATGCTGGTAGAAAATTCATGGATAATTTGCAAATTATATCACTTACGCCTAACCTCGGCGACAGCAGAAGTATTGCTTCCCACCCGGCAAGCACTACACATGGTAAATTAAGCGAAGAAGAAAGGCTGGCTGTAGGCATCACACCGGGGCTTATCAGAATTTCGGTAGGTTTGGAATTTGTGGATGATATTATTTGGGATATTGAGCAGGCTTTAAATAAATGCTAATACCCGAAACCGTTAAACCAATTAAAATTTTTTTTAATTAAATATAAAAATAGTACGAACATGAAACTAACTAATTATTGCATTGCCTTGCTACTATTAGCAGCCTCCTGCAGCACAGCAAACAAAATATCCAGTAATACCATACAGGGGTATGAAGAATTTGCCGCAAACCAGTATAAAATCTTAATGAAAAACACACCAGACGATAAAATGCCTGTTAATTACGACCCGACAAAAAAAAGTTTTAAAGCGGCCGGTACCGATTGGTGGACCAGTGGTTTTTACCCAGGCTCATTATGGCTTATATACAAAGCTACTAAAGACCCTGTAATTAAAGCTGAGGCAGAAAAGAGATTAAAGTTAGAGGAAAGCATTAAGTATTTTACAGCCAACCACGATATAGGTTTTATGATTTTTTGTAGTTTTGGTACAGCATATACTATTACAAACAATCCTGAATATAAAGATGTAATTTTAACGGCTGCCGAAACTGCTACCAAAAGATATAATGCCAATATGAAGGCCATACAATCGTGGAACAAGAGTGCAAAATTTACAGCACCTGTAATTATTGACAACATGATGAACCTTGAAATGCTGGAATGGGCATCACAAAACGGCGGTAGCGAAAAATTGGCCGAAATAGCCAGGAACCATGCCAATACAACTTTAAAAAATCATTTTAGAAGCGATAATAGTAGTTACCACGTAATAGATTATAACCCCGAAACCGGAGCCGTAATTGCCAAACGTACCCATCAAGGATATGCTGATGAATCGGCATGGGCGCGCGGACAAGCATGGGGATTATACGGCTATACTATGATGTATCGTTTTACAAAAGATAACCGGTATTTAGATCAGGCTCATAAAATAGCTACATTTATTTTACATCATCCTAACTTACCTAAGGACAAAATTCCTTATTGGGACTTTAATGCCCCCGATATTCCTACGGCAAAACGCGATGCCTCTGCCGGAGCCATTATAGCATCTGCACTTTTGGAACTATCGCAATACACTACCGGGAAACTTAAAAAAGAATATATTAAGGATGCTACTATAATGATTCAATCACTTTCAACAAAATACCGCTCAGCTCCGGGTGCTAATAAGGGTTTTATTTTACAGAATAGCGTAGGACATTTACCCGGAAACTCCGAAGTAGATGTATCCTTAACTTATGCCGATTATTATTATTTAGAGGCATTAGACAGGTACAAAACCTGGGTGTTATAAATAGGGCAAATATTTTTTATAGAGGTTGAACAATAAATAGCTCAACCTTTATTTTTTAAAATCGAACATGTAAGCCAGCCGTATAATTACGCCACGGCATTGGATACCCATAATTAATTTGATAAGACTGATTTAATATATTATTTACACCCGCAAATACTGTTAACCTTTTTAATGGCGAGGCACTCACTCTTGTATTCCATAACGTATATGTTTGAATATCCGCTGGCGATAAAGAACTATATAATTTATTAATATACTGGATATTTGAAAAAACATTCCAAATTTTGTATTGGTAGTTTACATTAAAATTAAACTGCTGCCTGGGAGCTGCAAGAGTAATTGTTTTTTGATGCAGGTAACTGTAATTTGAGTGAAATTGCAGCGATGCACTGGGCACATAGTTTAACGAAATTTCCACGCCCTTGTTATTAAAACTACCCGTATTTTGTCTGATAAGGTTTGGGGGGGCTCCTGTTACCTGAATCATATTTTCACCATTAATAATAAAGCCTGTTAGCTCCATATTCATTTTGTTATCCACCAGTTTTTGTAGCCAACTCACTTCATAATTCAGCATATTTTCCGGCTTCAAATTTGGGTTAGAAGCATATAAATATAATTCCATCATAGTTGGGCTGCGAAATCCTTTTGAGATGCCGGCTTTTAATGTAGTTCCTACAACAGGGCTAACTGCCACTCCGCCAGATGGTACCCATTGCATACCCCACACGCTGTTACGCTCTGCCCTAATACCGGCATTTAACGTAACTATCTTTAAAATACTTTGCTGCATATTAATGTAAGCAGCTACTTCTTCAATTGTTTTTAATGTATCTTTGGCCTTACCTGCATTGGCTTTCCCTCCGTACTGCTTAGCATCTGCCCCAACAGTAAATAAATTATTTTTTATTAATTTGAATGTTTGAAATAACATGATGCCGGAGTTCCTGTCGGTAGATTTAAAACCATCGGATAAATTGTGTTTACCAAAATTATGATACAGTTTAAAAGCCCCTTCGGACTTAGCAAAGGTATTTGCCAGTGTTAAAGACGTTTCTCCCCTTAAAATATCAATATTAAAAAATGCCGGATTATATATAGAGCCATTATCGTTGGCATCATATTTAGCCAGCATCACATCAGCCGTAACCAAAAATTTATTATTGATTTGATATCCGAGTTTAACAAATCCGTTAGAGATTTTAAAATCTGTACTGTCCCTAATACCATCAGTCCTGTCGTGATTAACAGATGCAAATAAGTTCCATTTATCTTTCTTATATTCAGCAGTACCATAATATTTTTGGGTATTGAAAGAGCCATAAGTAGCTCCTGCTCCACCATTAAAACCTTCCTGCTCATTTTGCCGGGTAATAATATTAATTACGCCACCCATTGCATTGGTTCCATAAAGCATAGATGCAGGCCCTCTAACAATTTCTACTTTTTGAACATCGGTTGTTACATAAGCATCTGCCAGAGGATGCCCAAAAATACCTTGAAATTGCGGATGGCCGTCAATTAAAACCAATACTCCTGTATTAGGAGCTCCACCCACACCTCTTATACTTATACCACCGGAGCCTCCGTTAGCCACTCCAAATCCCAATATATTTCTTTGGGTAACAAATATGCCCGGCACGTAATTATTTAATACGGGTAACAGGTTAGTTTCTCCCGTATGTTCAATTTGCTGCCTGTTAATTTGAGAAATTGAGAAAGGAATTTTTCTTTTATCGGTTTCAATTTTGGATCCCGTTACAACTACTTCGTTTAAGAAAGCTGTATCAGGGGTTTTAAGGGAATCTGATGATTGTGAAAAAGATTCTGTACAAAAAAGACCAATACTAACCAGTAATAATACTATACGCATTCATATTAATTTATAGTCTTCAAAAATAAGGGAAGGATAAAGAATATAGGCAGCTTTATAATAAAAACAGGTGGCTCGCCACCTGAATTTTATAGTGCTCTTTTTTTAAAAAACACCAACCGGGAATAAGCAATACTTATCCTTTGGATTTAGTTTTATCGCAGGTTGATTTACCGGCTTTTTTGTCTTTACAGCATTGCTTATCGCTTTTATCGCAGCATGCTGCGTCATCTCCACCTTTATTTTTTGTTGATTGGCTTTCGTATGTTTTGGTACGGTCGTATTTACAGCAAGTGTGCAATTTATTATAGGCTTCATCATTACCTTTAAAATCCTGGGTATCGTAACCTACGGCCGATATACTTTTCTGAATTTTGTTAGAATTTGTTTTTTTCGAATCGTACTGTACAGTCAGTATTTTAGTATCCTTATTCCAGTCTGCGCTGGCGGCACCGGCTTTTTTAGCAGCCTTTTCAATATTACTTTTACACATACCGCAATTACCGGAAACGGATATTTCTTCGGTTTTATTTTGCGCATTCGCAAACATCATACTAAATAAAAAAACAAACAGAGTTGATAATACCTGAAACTTCATTTTATATATATTTTTAGTAAACAAATTTATGGATTAATATTGTATTAGAGCACAACAATTGTATTAAAGTTGCAAGCACAGTTTTGAAACTTAAGAGTTTAATTTACGAAGCCCCAAAATATACCTAAACGAATAACGAGTCCCGGATAAGGATAATTAGGTGCGGCAAAATTGTTGTTGGTCCATCCTGCCAGTCCGTCTAAGATTCTGAACGAATTTAAATTCTCTGCTCTGAAAAACAATTTAAATGAGTTAATTCTAAAATGTATATAGCCGGCAATATCAGGAAGTTTGTACTTCACTGTGCTGTCGTTCTGGTAAAAGAAAGAACCCATTACCGGAGAGTAATTATTGGCATCATAATTAATGCGGTATTTTGTATCTAAACCAAAAGCAAGATCTAACCGGCGATATCCCAAACTACCTTCATAAGCAAAGCGGTTGCGGGTGTATATTAAAGGAACATTAACCGGTGCATTTCCTATTATCTTTTGCAGTGTTACATCTGCCCGCCATTTCCATTGTTTTTTTCTTCCGGCGGCAAATACTTTGTTGGCTGTTATTTGTACAAAATTAAACAGTGTATTGTGCTGCTGATAGTTATAAAAATCGGTAAGATATATGTAATTATTAATCAGGTAATAATGACCACTCAGGTTTAATTTTAAAACAGGTTGATATATTTCTGTATATAAATGCGTAGTATTTTCTTTTTTAAAATCAACAGCATTATCCATTAAAAAAAATGAGCTGTTGGCATTTGTCATGTAATTGGGCGAGCGGTTCACATTTTCAAAACCCAGTTTTAACGACCCTATATTTTTACCCAAAGTGCTTTTAATACTTGCCCTGGCTTCATAGTCTCCGGCATTCAAACCAACAAAATAAAGCTTACCGTAAGCCATTAGATCCCACTTTTGGTTACGGGTACGATTGCGGTATTCTCCATGCCCAAATACGTTGTTAAATGTATAAGAATTGCTGTCTTTTAAAATACCATTAAGGTTTTGCATGGCGGCACCCAGTTTTATATATTGCTGGGTATTTTTAGCATCGGGAAAGGTGTAAAAACTAAAATCATTTGAAAGCTCTTTCCAGGAATCCTGTATCCTAAAAACGCCGCTGTTACCGCTAATATCATAATTATAATTTGCGGCATAGTAGTCTGCCTGAGAGTTTTCATCAACAAAGGAATACTTGTATTTACTGTATTGAATAGTATGCTCCAACCTTAGTCTGGGAAAAAATAACGGTATTACGGTACTGTCTGTTACTAAAGAGTCTTTACGGCCGAAATCATATTGTTGGCGCATTACAAGGTTCAGGTCGTTATACTTATTACCTACCGGCACATTTGTATTAAAAAAGTTATATCCGCCGGCAGCATCGCCACCTAATTGTGTAGGAATATTAAACCTGTTATTATATCTGGAGTCATCAATATAATTAACATAACTACCATCAGAAAGTGTATCCTGAATACCACCATTAGTACCGGCCTGTAATTTGTTAGCTGCTAATATAAAATAGTTGCTATATCGTTTATCTTTTGACTGTATCCAGTTTGTAAATAAATAGTTGTTATGGCTTGTTTTTTGACTTTTATATAAGCCGGGAGCATTTATAAACCGATAGTTAAAATGCGCATTCCAATTAGGTTTAAGATTTTGCGTTTGTAATAATTCGATATACTGTTCTGACCGTGTTCCCAGCATATAATTAATTTGGGAATAAGGCCTGGTAGTAGTAAAAAAGCGTGCTTTATCAACAGTAAGTTTATACACATCCAATGTGTGAAAACCGGCATCCCACCCTGCATTCATATTGGGCGAAAAGATCATAGATTCTGCCGGGCTACCTGTATTTCCCAAATAGTTGTAATTAAAAGGAATTGGATACACGCTGAAGTCGTTAATTGAAGAATCCATCTTAAACTGCCTTGTAGTATCTAAGTATCGATAACTAATGGTAATAGAATCTTCTAATTGATTTCTTTTAGCCAACGAATCATTTCCTTGTCCACTCATAGCTCCGCGTAAACCGCGAATCCTATCGGAAGCACCACTAATAGGATTTTGTGCCTGCCCTGCCACAACTGCAAAGACTAATATAAAGAATAATAAAAATCTCATTAAAATAATATGATCAAAAAAATTAAACTGCACTCACTAATTCTACAAAAATTTTAGCCAGTTTGGGTTCTGCTTCTTTAGCCGCTTCCAATACTTCCTGATGGGTGATTGTATTTTCCTCTTCGCGTATCCCTATATCGGTAATTACACTGGCGGCAAATACGTTCATACCCATGTGATTAGCCACTATACATTCCTGCACGGTACTCATCCCCACTGCATCTGCACCTAAAATATGAATCATTTTATATTCGGCACGGGTTTCAAAAGTGGGGCCGGTTACAACAAAATACACGCCTTCTTTCACATCTATTTTATGGGTGGCCGCAATACTTTTTGCTTGGGCAATTAAGTGCTTTTTATAAGGTTCGCTCATATCAGGAAAGCGGGTTCCCCATTCATCAATATTCTTTCCTATTAGGGGGTTAGGTGTATTAAAACTAATATGATCATGAATAATCATTATATCCCCTACTTTAAATGTAGGATTAACACCTCCGGCAGCATTGCTTAATAATAAGGTTTGTACCCCCAATTGTTTTAAAACACGAATGGGAAATACAATTTCCTGCGGGCTATATCCTTCATAATAATGAAATCTGCCCGACATGGCTACCACCTGCCTTCCGGCAATAGTACCAAAAATCATTTTGCCCTGATGGCCCTGAACCGTAGAAACAGGAAAATGAGGGATAGAGGTATAAGGAACTTCTTTTTCAACAATAATATTAGCAGAAAAATTCCCCAGCCCGCTTCCCAAAATAATGGCTACTTCGGGGGCCTTAGCGTATTGCTGTTTCAAAAAACCAGCCGCATCTTTTACTTTTTGCAATAAACTATCAGACATAATCATTATTTAGTGAGCAAATATAAACTTTAACCACTTACCGTTGGCAAGTTTAACAATGTTCTCCAATACAAAAACTAAACAACACCTAAATAAAAATTTTCAATCACTATCCGCAATCTGGAATCCAAATCAATTCTCGTCGTCATTCGCAGCGGCACACAGGTTTCGATGAGTTTTCTGAAAGAAAACGAAGAAAACAATTTCACCTGAGACAAATCTTATTTTGATGAGTAAGAGATTCCTCTCCGCCGGGGCGGATCTAAATGACAGCAAAAAAAGTGCTTTTTCTAAAGTAATAATTGTAAATACACCCGGTTCCTAAGTTCTATAATCTGATACATTTGAAACCCTTATCTTCGTAGCAAATGTTTTTATTATGAATCTTCATGAATATCAAGCTAAAGAATTATTAAAAAAATACAATGTTCCCGTACAAGATGGGATAGCCTGTAGTTCGGTACAGGAAGCCGAAGAAGCGTACAGGAAAATAAAAACCGATACTGGAAATAAATTTGCCGTTATTAAAGCCCAAATACATGCCGGTGGCCGTGGAAAGGGAACGGTGAAAGAAACAGGCGTAAACGGAGTAAAAGTAGTGAAATCGTTAGAAGAAGTTCAGGAAGTAGCAAAAGGTATTTTGGGAGGAACCTTAGTTACTGTACAAACCGGACCTGTTGGTAAAGTTGTAAACAAAATTTTGGTAGCACAGGATATGTATTATGACGGACCCAGTGAGCGTCAGGAATTTTACCTTTCAATTTTGCTTGACAGAAGTAAAGGACAGAATGTTATTATGTATAGTACCGAAGGTGGAATGAATATTGAAGATGTAGCACACGATACCCCGGAAAAAATATTTAAAGAGTGGGTACATCCCTCAGGCGGGCTTCCTGCTTTTCAAGCTCGTAAAATTGCCTTTAACCTGGGGTTAGAAGGTGCAGCCTTTAAAAACTGTGTAAAATTTGTTACCAGTCTTTATAATGCTTATGTAGGTCTCGATTGTGGTATGTTAGAAATAAACCCGTTGTTTAAAGCGGCTGATGATAAAATAATTGCCGTTGATTGTAAAATGAATATTGATGATAATGCCATAATTCGTCATGCCGATTTGGCTTCTTTAAGAGACGTTTCGGAAGAAGACCCTACCGAAGTTGAAGCAGGAATTTACAATTTAAACTTTGTTAAATTAGACGGTAATGTAGGATGTATGGTTAATGGAGCCGGGTTGGCTATGGCCACCATGGACATGATTAAATTAAGCGGCGGAGAACCTGCAAATTTTTTAGATGTAGGTGGTACAGCTAACGCCCAAACAGTAGAAGCTGGTTTTAAAATAATTATGAAAGACCCTGCCGTTAAAGCTATTCTGATTAATATTTTTGGTGGCATTGTTCGTTGCGATCGCGTGGCGCAGGGTGTTATTGACGCTTACAAAAATATGGGGAATATTAATATACCCATTATTGTGCGCCTGCAAGGCACTAATGCTGCGGAAGCCAAGAAACTAATAGACGAAAGTGGCTTAAAAGTAGAATCGGCTATTTTACTGAGTGAAGCAGCCGACCTTGTAAAAAAAGCTGTGGCTTAACCCCCCCCTTAAAAAATTATCAAAAGAAAGCATCATATTGATGCTTTCTTTTTAGCATACTATTGAATTTTGTAACTTTATTACGTTTTTTAAAAAAGGATGGTCGTTGTTTAGTATGAAATGGCAACGCTGCTACTTGCAATATTTTACAAAAATAATATCCATTAAATTTTTGGATTACTGTTATTACAATCAATTTTATCCCCATAATTAACCCCATTTATACTTTTTAGTATAAATAAACTTATCTTTGCGCGATGAGTACCGAAACAAATCAGATTATTAACAAGCCCGAGGAAAATGTGGAGTTCGATCCCATTGAAAATCACGTAAATAGCGAATACAAATACGGTTTTTTCTCTGAATTCGAAACAGAATCGGCCCCCAAAGGCCTTAACGAAGATACCATTCGATTTATTTCAGCAAAGAAAAATGAACCTACATGGATGTTAGAATGGCGTTTAAAAGCTTTTGCACAATGGCAAAAAATGAAACCGCCCCATTGGGCCAATCTTACCATACCGGAAATTAATTTTCAGGATGTAATTTATTATTCGGCTCCCAAGCAAACAGAAAAACCCAAAAGCCTTGATGAGGTTGACCCGGAACTGATTAAAACTTTTGAAAAGTTGGGTATTTCTCTTGCCGAACAAAAAAGGCTTACCGGCGTAGCGGTTGATGCGGTTATTGATAGTGTTTCCATTGGTACTTCTTTTAAAGAACAATTAGCCGAGTTGGGCATTATCTTCTGCTCTATGAGCGAAGCTATTCAGGAACATCCTGATCTGGTGCGCCAATATTTGAGTTCCGTAGTACCTGCTACAGATAATTTTTATGCTGCATTAAACTCCGCTGTGTTTAGCGATGGCTCTTTTTGCTATATTCCCAAAGGCGTACGTTGCCCCATGGAACTAAGTACTTATTTTCGTATCAACGCCGAAAATACCGGCCAGTTTGAACGAACACTAATTGTTGCAGATGAAGGCAGCTACGTTAGTTATTTGGAAGGATGCACAGCCCCACGTCGTGATGAAAATCAGTTACACGCTGCGGTTGTAGAAATTGTGGCTATGGAAAATGCAGAAGTAAAATACAGCACCGTACAAAACTGGTATCCCGGCGATAAAGACGGGAAAGGCGGTATTTATAATTTTGTAACCAAAAGAGGTATTTGCAAAGGCAACCATTCAAAAATATCCTGGACACAAGTAGAAACCGGTTCTTCCATCACTTGGAAATATCCAAGCGTTATTTTAAAAGGCGATAACTCTACCGGAGAGTTTTATTCGGTAGCACTTACCAATAATTACCAACAGGCAGATACGGGTACCAAAATGCTGCACATCGGCAAAAATACACGCAGCCGGGTGGTAAGTAAAGGTATTTCTGCCGGCAAAAGCCAAAACAGTTATCGTGGTTTGGTACATGTAGGACGTAATGCAAAAAATGCCCGCAACTTTAGCCAGTGCGACTCTTTATTATTGGGCGATCAGTGTGGCGCACATACCTTTCCTTACATTGAAGTAAAAAACAATACAGGCATAGTAGAGCACGAGGCTACTACATCTAAAATAGGTGAAGACCAAATATTTTATTGTAACCAGCGTGGTATAGATACCGAAAAAGCGGTAGCACTTATCATTAATGGTTTCGCAAAAGAAGTAATGGACAAACTGCCCATGGAGTTTGCCGTGGAAGCCAAAAAATTGTTGGAAATCAGCTTGGAGGGAAGTGTAGGGTGATTTTATTAACCAGCTTTGGTGCTACTATCAGCTTTACTTGCATGCCCGTTCCGTTCAGGCGGGCGTTGCACACTTGTACAGCAAAATAAATAGCTACAATTAAAAAACCATCTTCACAACTGATAGATTTATATATAATTTAAAACAATATCAAAAATAATTGGCAAAGCAAATCTGCAATCTGTTATTTGTAATTTGCCAATCTGTAATTTAAAAATCATGTTATCAATCAAAAACCTCCATGCAGGTATCGAAGGAAAAGAAATTTTAAAAGGCATCAACTTAGAAATAAAAGCAGGTGAAGTGCATGCCATTATGGGGCCCAACGGTTCGGGTAAAAGTACCTTAGCCAGCGTATTGGCAGGAAAAGAAGAATATGAGGTAACTCAGGGATCTGTGGAGTTTATGGACAAAAATCTGTTGGAGTTGGCTCCGGAACAAAGAGCCGGCGAAGGCTTATTCCTCAGCTTTCAGTACCCGGTAGAAATTCCCGGCCTCAGCACTACCAACTTTATGAAAACAGCCGTAAACGAAATACGCAAATATCGTAATGAAGAAGAATTGGATGCCGTTTCTTTTTTAAAAATAATGAAAGAAAAAATGAAGCTGGTTGAAATTGACCAGTCAATGCTCAGCCGTTCATTAAACGAAGGTTTTTCCGGTGGCGAAAAAAAGCGCAACGAAATTTTCCAAATGGCCATGCTGGAACCCAAACTTTCTATTTTGGACGAAACCGACTCCGGTTTGGATATTGATGCCATCCGCATTGTAGCCGAAGGCGTAAACCAACTGCGCAATAAAGACAACGCCACTTTAGTTGTAACGCACTACCAGCGTTTACTTAATTACATTGTTCCAGACTATGTACACGTATTGTACAATGGAAAAATTGTAAAATCAGGTGGTAAAGAACTGGCTCATGAATTAGAAGAAAAAGGATACGATTTTATAAAAAATGGTGTAGCTGTATAAATGCGACAACCGATTCTTTCGACAATGAACAGGTAAAATTGTCAAATTATCTAATCGCTAAATTATCAAATTGAATTAATGGATACTATAACATATTTTAAAGACAGATTTGAACAACTTCAGGCAGATGCCGTGAATACGCATATTAAAACCATGCGCGATGAAGCGTTTAACAAATTCGGCGATAGCGGTATTCCCTCTGTAAAGCATGAGGAGTGGAAATATACCCGCATCAACGATTTCTTTACAAACGATTATCAATTTACAACCGATTTAAAAGAACAGCATTTTACAAAGGCCGATTTAGAACATTTGCAACTCCCCGGCCATTCCGATGCCAATGTTATTGTTTTTGTAAATGGCCATTATCATCAGGAGTTATCCGTAATTCGTTCAGAAGAATTAGAAATTATTCCCTTACAGGAGGCAGCACATAACCAATTTGCTCCTATTGTTGAAAAACATCTGGGGCATAGTGCTCAATACCATCAGGACGGAATTAATGCATTAAATACAGCTTTTATACAGGAAGGAATTTTTATTCACGTTTTAAAAAACAGGGCGGCCAAACATCCCGTATATTTCTATAATATTACCGATGCCCGCAACGGTAATATTTTTGCCCAACCCCGTGTTTTGGTTCATGTTGACGAAAATGCCCATCTTCAAATTGTTGAAACCTTTGCTACTATTGGTGCCGATGAAAGTTTTACCAATCAGGTAATTGAATTGGTAGTAGAAAAAGACGCCGTAATGGATTTTTACAAAATTCAAAACGATGCGCCCAACTCTACAATAGTAAGCACAACACATGTACACCAAATAGGCACCAGCATTACCAATGTGGTTACCATTTCATTAAGTGGCGGACTGGTTCGCAATAACCTTAACATGGTAATGAGTGCCCCTAACTCGCTGGCCAATATGTATGGCCTGTATTTACAAAACGGTAATACACATGTTGATAATCACACGGTGGTTGATAACCGAGAGCCTAATTGCGTAAGTAACGAATTGTATAAAGGCGTACTAAGCGGCAATGCAACAGGCGTTTTTAACGGAAAAATATTTGTACAACAGGTAGCACAAAAAACAAATGCTTATCAAAGTAATAAAAATATTTTACTGTCCGAAAACGCATCGGTTAATACAAAACCCCAATTAGAAATTTTTGCAGATGATGTACGGTGCTCACATGGCTGCACTGTTGGTTGTTTAGACGAAGAAGCATTGTTTTATCTGCGCTCCCGCGGCATACCCGATGCTACGGCAAAGGGGTTACTATTACATGGTTTTGCTTTAGACATTTTACAAAAAGTAAAACCCAGCGAAATTAGATTATATGTAGATGAATTAGTACAAAAGCAGTTGGCTTTGTAGTTTTATAATAAAAAAAAGACACTGAATAACTAACGCCATTTCGTAGCGAAGCGGAGAACAATTTCACCGAAGGTAAATCTCATTAAAATCAGGAGATTCCTCTCTTCTCCGCCGCGGCGGATCTGCCCGGAATGACGATAAATTTAGAATGTCATTTTAAAGAACCTACCTATCGCAGATAGGCTTTGTTTTCTTATTATTTATACTTTAGAACGACATGCTTCGAACTATTATCAAAATGTGAAAAGTTCAAAAAACTAAGTAACGAATAGTTAAAATATACCCGCTATGAATATAAGTGAAGTAAGAAAAGATTTCCCCATTTTAAGCCGGAAGGTTAAAGGAAAACCCTTGGTGTATTTTGATAATGCCGCAACCACGCAAAAACCAAAGGTAGTAATAGATGCTTTGGTAAACTATTATACACAATACAATGCCAATGTGCATCGTGGCTTACACACATTGGCCGAAGAAGCTACAGCCGCTTTCGAAGAAACTCGCAGCACCGTAAAAACCTTTATAAATGCGGCACACAGAGAAGAAATTATTTTTACACGAGGAACCACAGAAAGTATTAATCTGGTAGCTTATACCTGGGGTCGGCAAAATTTACAAGAAGGTGATGAAGTGATAATTTCTACCTTAGAACACCACTCCAATATTGTACCCTGGCAAATTGTTTGCCAGGAAAAAAAAGCACTGCTAAAAGTAATTCCGGTTAACGATAATGGCGAATTACTAATGGAAGAGTTCGAAAAGCTGTTAAGTGCTAAAACCCGTATGGTATCGGTTATGCATGTAAGTAATGCGTTAGGCACCATCAATCCTATACAAGAAATTATTAAAAAAGCACATACGGCAAATGCATTGGTATTGATAGATGCGGCACAGTCTGCATTACATTTAGATATTGATGTACAGGCTTTGGATTGCGATTTTTTGGCATTCTCCTCCCACAAATTATTAGGGCCTACCGGAATCGGTATTTTATATGGTAAAAAAGAAGTGCTGGAAGCTATGCCACCCTTTAACGCCGGTGGCGAGATGATTAAAGAAGTAACATTTGCCAAAACTATTTATAATGAGTTGCCGTATAAGTTTGAGGCAGGTACCCCAAATATTGCAGATGCCATTGCTTTTAAAGCAGCTATAGATTATGTAAATAAAATAGGAAAGCAAAATATTCGCAGGCATGAAGATGAGTTATTACAATATGCTACAGAACAATTACAAAAAATTGAAGGATTAAGAATTATTGGTACGGCAAAAAATAAGGTAAGTGTTATCTCCTTTATAATTGCCGGGGTACATCCTTCTGATATTGGTACCCTGCTTGACAATAAAGGTATTGCTGTTCGTACCGGGCACCATTGTGCCGAACCATTGATGAACCGTTTTTGTATCCCCGGTACAATCAGGGCATCATTTTGCCTGTACAATACTAAAGAAGAAGTGGATATTTTGGTAGAAGGCATTCAAAAAGCTATTCAAATGCTGAAGTAAAAATATTTTTCTTACGAATTAAATGCCATGAGCAAAAAAACAATACAACAAACGGAAGCCGAAATAGTAGAGGACTTTTCCCTTTTTGACGACTGGGATGGTAAATACGAGTATATTATTGATCTGGGAAAGAAGTTACCAGCTTTAGCCGATGAATTTAAGTTAGATGAAAACAAAGTGAAAGGTTGCCAAAGTACTGTTTGGTTAGTAGCAGAGCAAAAGGATGGACTTGTATATTATCATGCAGATAGTGATGCCGTGATAGTAAAAGGACTTATCAGTATGCTGATTAGGGTATTAAGCGAACATACACCTAATGAAATTATAACTGCCGACCTTGATTTTATTAATCAAATTGGCATGACCAGACATTTGGCGCAAACCCGCTCCAATGGTTTGCTGGCTATGGTAAAACAAATGAAACATTATGCCATTGCTTTTAAAGCAATGAATAATAATTAATAAAGCGAACAGCATGGATGAAGCAACATTAAGAGAAGCCGTTATAAAAGAAATACAAACAGTATTTGACCCGGAACTTCCGGTAAATATTTGGGAGTTGGGATTGATTTACAAAGTAGAAATACTTCCCTTAAATAATGTGCAGATACAGATGACATTAACAGCACCCTCCTGCCCGGCAGCGCAATCCCTTCCAATTGAGGTTGATCAAAAAATAAGGGCGATTGAAGGGGTAAACGATGTTGATGTGATTGTAACCTGGGACCCGCCTTGGGATAAAACCATGATGAGCGAGGCGGCTCAGTTAGAATTAGGGTTTATGTAACTTAACGTTATAACATAGTTATTAATGGTTTAGCCGTATAACTATCATAATAAAATACCCGTTATGAACTATTAACCATACACCATGAACAATTAAGAAATGAAAATAACCGCACAAGAAGAATATGGTCTGAGGATTTTGATCCGCATTGCAGGATGCAAGGATAGTGAGGGACTTAGTATTCCCCAGCTTAGTGAGGCCGAGGGGCTTAGCAGTCACTATGTCGCAAAATTATGTCGAATTCTACGTATGGCCGACTTTATTAACAGTACTCCGGGTAATAAAGGAGGGTACATATTAACCAAACCTGCTGAAAACATCATTATTAAAAATGTATTAGATGCCTTAGGCGGCAGGTTATTCGATTTGTCTTTTTGTGGCGACCACTCCGGTATTATGCGCTTTTGTACCAACTCTGTTGACTGTTCTGCCAGGTCGCTATGGTCTATTATTCAACTCACTATGGATAAATTACTGCTACAAATTACCTTGGCAGACCTTATCGGTAATACCGAGCAAGTTACCAGCGAAAAATTTCAGGAATTATTAATTAACAATCCGGTTAAGTAAATAATTATCTGCTGCAAAATCTGAGATTAAAAATTTTTTTTTACAGCATCTTATTCATTATCAGTTAAATAGATAATAAGTTTAAAATAATATATCTTTTTTATTAAAAAGAGGGTTACTAATATTTGATAGCGGTATTAATAATAAATTATAATTTTAAAATTTAAAAGACAAACAATGAAAAAATTATTTGC
>JBKEEB010000035.1:0-19500 GCA_047975735.1 Niabella sp. | reverse complement strand
GCGGTATGTTGATTTGTATGTAAAGAACGAATCCTATGACGGATATTTGAGGGATGGTTGTGTATGGCGCAACGAAATTGACATTTATGATAAAATGTCTGCACAAATAAAATATGCCAATGGCGTTATTGTTAATTACTCGCTTACATCATACTCTCCTTATGAAGGCTGGCAAATAGCTTTTAATGGTAAAAAAGGCCGGGTTGAAACTTGGGAAGATATTCCCTACCTTCAAAAGGTAAATGTAGATCAATCTAAAAGGCATGCAACAGAAATGAGTAATACTGATGATGTTAATGCTGAGGAAGCAAATGAAATTTTTGTGATGGACAATTTTAAAAAAGACTATGATATTTATTCAATACCCAAAATAAGAGGCGGCCACGGCGGTGGCGACATTAGAATGCTACGCAGGATTTTTACAGATACAGATGACAATCCCTATCATGTAATGGCAGGTACAAGAGATGGTGCCATGTCAGTATTAATTGGTGTGGCAGCGCGAAAAAGTATAAAAGAAAACAGGCCGGTAAAAATTTCAGAGCTTACGAATCTTACGCCTATGGCAAAAAAATATTAACCAAGAACTTTGAATTTATACTGCTTTTTTGTATTTTATTAAACACCGCTAAATAGATGTTCATTGTGTATGCTTAAAAAGTTGAAATTATTATTTAGTTTACTATTGGTAACAGGAATTGTTAGTTCTCAACAAGTTTCCTTGCACTATTTTATTAACCCTAAAGATTCTTTATGCGGTGTAAAAGATAGTAATGGCAACATCATCATTCCGGCAAAATATAATCTCCTAAATATAAACGATGAAGAAGCTGCTATAACTGACAGCATCATCATCTTTTACGCCAACAACCTCAAAGGCAATCCTACTTCGGCCAGTTATGGTGATGCTTTTAACCGCTTAGGAAAATTTTTATACCATCCGATGGTTTATGACAATGGGCCGGATTATTTTTCTGAAAGCTATGCCAGATGTGTTAATAACGGAAAAGTAGGCTTTGTAAATTTATTGGGAGAAGTTGTAATTAAACCTCAATGGGACTGGGTGTCTCCTTTTAATTACGGATATGCATTGGCTTGCAATGATTGTGTTTGGGATAAACAAAAAGATCCCGAACATCCACCATTGGTATTTAAAAATCCCAAAGAAGTTTTTTATATCAATGCATCAGGAAATATTGTACAACCCGTAAAACATGCTACGTTAGATAAAGATCAGCCGTTAGAAGATGGTAATCATCTTCCCTACCCTTTTACATATACGGTGAAAGAACAGGCTTTAGTAGATAGTATGAATAATATGGAAATAATTTCAAAAGTTCATTTTGTAAATTATGCCGATGTAAAAACAGCCGGAAAAGAAGGAAAAATACAATTTGAAATAATACAAAGGCCATCTATGCAATTACCCTTTTATATACTCCAAGGCTATCGGTATAATAATATGTATTATAACGAAGACAGATTGATATTTTATTATACTACAGACGGGCAGTTGCTGCATTATGATCTTTTTGAAAAAAAACAAACTCCCTATAACGAATGGCTTAAAGAAGCACTACTATCCAGCGAAGCTTACTTAAAAAACCACCCTGACGCACCTAATAAATTTAATGTACAGGCATATTTAAAGGAAATTAACTAATCAACTATACTCAAATCAGTTATACATTTCTTCTTTCAAAGCCTTAACCCTGTCATCTTCTAAGTATTCATCAAAAGTAGTTAACCTGTCAATAACGCCATTGGGAGTAAGTTCTATTACCCTGTTAGCTACAGTTTCCATAAAAGTATGGTCATGGCTGGTAAGCAATACTATTCCGCTATAATTGGTACATTGCTCATTAAAACTTTGAATACTTTCCAAATCAAGGTGGTTGGTAGGTTGGTCTAAAATAATACAGTTAGGGTTTTGAAGCATCATTTTACTAATCATACACCTCACTTTTTCGCCCCCACTCAGTACATTGGTTTTCTTTAAAACATCTTCACCGCTAAAAAGCATTTTTCCCAAAAAACCGCGGAGAAAAGGCTCATCTACATCTGTAACATGCGCCGGAACATATTGGCGAAGCCAGTCCATCAGGTTAAAGTCTTTTGTAAAAAAGTTACTATTTTCAATAGGCAAATAAGCAGTTGTAACCGTTGTTCCCCATTCAAAACTACCGTTTTGCGGAGTTGTTTCATTATTAATAATATTAAAAAAGTTGGTTACGGCCAGCGGGTCGCGGCTAACAAAAGCTATCTTATCGCCTTTATTTACCGTAAATGTAACATTACTGAAAAGTGTACGCCCCTCTACTACCGATTGTAATTGTTCCACATTTAAAATCTGATTACCAACATCTCTTAAGGGTTGAAAAATAATACCGGGGTACTTTCTGTAGCTGGGTTCAATATCTTCAATGACCAGTTTTTCTAAAGCTTTTTTACGGCTGGTAGCTTGTTTGCTTTTAGAGGCATTGGCACTAAAGCGTGCAATAAAATCCAACAAATCCTTACGCTTTTCCTCCATTTTCTTATTCTTATCGGCTATTTGGCGCGCCATTAACTGAGAGCTTTCATACCAAAAAGAGTAATTACCTGTAAAAATCTTAATCTTTTGTCTGTCCACATCTGCCACATGTGTACACACCGCATCTAAAAAGTGTCGGTCGTGGCTTACTACCAAAACTATATTTTCATAATCAGCTAAAAAATTTTCTAACCAGCTTATGGTTTCAATATCCAATCCGTTGGTAGGCTCATCTAATAATAAAATATCGGGGTTGCCAAATAAAGCCTGTGCCAGTAATACGCGCACTTTCATGTTACTTGGCATATCCTTCATCAGCATGGAGTGCATCACATCTTTAATACCCAAACCACTTAAAAAATTGGCAGCATCACTTTCTGATTCATATCCCCCCATTTCTCCATACTCCGCCTCCAAATGGCTGGCTTCCATATAATCTTCTTCTGTAGCATCAGGGTTGGCATAAATGGCATCGCGCTTTTGCATCACTTCCCACATTTTTTTATGCCCCATTAGCACAGTATTTAAAACTGTTTCATTATCAAACTCAAACTGGTTTTGTTTTAATACAGCCATCCTTTCACCGGGAGTAATGCTGATAACACCTTTATTCGGCTCAATTTCGCCACTTAATATTTTTAAAAAAGTTGATTTCCCTGCCCCGTTGGCTCCTATAACACCATAGCAATTTCCTTTGGTGAAGTTTACGTTCACCTCCTCAAATAAAACACGCTTGCCGTAGGCCAGTTTCAGATCTTTAACACTTATCATTAGTTATAATTTATGCAATAAAGTTGTTTAAAAGGCCGCAAAGGTACAAAAATTGTACTTGTTTAACAAGCAGAGGAATTTGGAAAATAGCAGAAAATACACCCAACATTTATGTAAAAAATAGTATTTGGCATCCTATTAATAAAATAATGGTAAACCCTATTTGTATGCTTGTTGTTGCAGTATGTATTACAATCATAGCAACTGCACAAACTGATACCGTTTTTCTGAAAAGGAAATCCCGTTTGGCTCATTTTAATAAAAGCCTGTTTCTTTCAGGCAGTTTCAAAAAGTTAAATAATAAAAATAATATAGCTTTATTAAAACAAGACAGGATGCCCTGTGTAATTCCCATAACCGGCAATTATACCATGCCAAATGCTTTCTCAATACCTAATAATACGTTAGGTATTATTCCCAATGCATGGAAGCATACAAAAATTATTGATAAGGCAAATTATAAATTCTTAAACCATAGGTAGATTTCTTTTAAATTTCTTTTAAAATAAGATAATAATTATATATTTTGTGGAAGGCTTTTAACGTCAGGCAAATAGCTTATGAAGTTCATACTCAGTTTTACATTGCAGGAAGCATTTGATACTAAAAGCCCCAATTAATTTTCTAAACCTATTTGACAGCAAATATTATAGCGAATGACTACATTAAAATTTGGATGGTTGGTATTGCTTTTGCAATTGGGCTTTCAACATCTTCATGCACAGGATAAACTGCTTACCATTTTACAAGATGAATTAAACCGCGAGTATAAACAATTGAAAGCTGCCGATGAAAAGCTTTATTACATGAGCTATCGGGTGGATGATATTAAAACCTATCGAATTCAAAGTGCCTTTGGGGTTGTTCAAACTATCGATTCGAGCCACGATCGTATTTTTACACCTTCCTTAAGAATTGGAGATTACCAGCTTGACAATACGCATGGTAGTATGTATGGGCAAATGCCTGCTAATTTGCATATAAACGACAATCCCGAACTCATCAAATTGGCCATTTGGAAAAGTACAGATGCTTCATATAAAACAGCTGTTCAAATGTATGAACAAATACTAACCAGCAAAAAAGTAAAAGTGGCCGAAGAAGATACAGCAGCCGATTTTTCGACTACTAAAAAGGTAATCTATTATGACCCTCCTTTAAATTATAAATCATTAACGCCTGATATTAACCTGCTATCATCACAATTAAATGCTTATACAGCCATTTTAAAACAAAATCCCGATCTTTTAGGAGGTTACGGAAATATAGAATATAAAATAGTTAGAAAATATTTTATAGATACAGAAGGCTCTTCTATTATAGAAAATACCACAGGCACCTGGCAGGCCGTAGTAGGCGTAACAAAGGCTAACGACGGAATGGATTTACCACTTTACCAAATGTACTATTCTTATATACCGCAAAACCTTCCTACTAAAGACAGTGTAGAAAAAGATATTAGAGAAATGAGTGAAAAATTAAGCCGCTTAAGAACATCATCTATTGCCGATCCGTTTGTTGGCCCGGCTATTCTTTCGGGTAGGGCTGCAGGTGTGTTTTTTCACGAAATATTTGGGCATAGATTAGAAGCCAAAAGAATGAAAAGCGATTACGACGGCCAAACCTTTAAAACAAAAATAGGCTCGCAGGTATTGCCCTCCTTTTTAAGTATTTCAATGAACCCTACCGTTAAAAATTTGAACCATACACAACTCAATGGTTTTTATCGGTATGATGATGAGGGCGTGGAAGCTGAAAAAGTAGATGTGGTGGTTGACGGCGTTCTAAAGAACTTCCTCATGACCAGAACACCAATTAACGGTGTATCCGGTTCTAACGGGCATGCGCGCACCTCCCCGGGAGGTTTGCCGGAAAGCAGGCAAAGTAATCTTATAGTCAATGCCAAACAAGGAAAAACTGATGCCGAATTACGGCAGATGCTTATAGCAGAAGCTATAAAACAGAGAAAAGAGTATGGCTATCTTTTTCAAAATGTAGAAGGTGGTTTTACATCTACCGGGCGTACCAGCCCCAATGCATTTAACGTAATGCCTATAGAAGTATATAAAATTTTTACCGATGGCAGACAGGACGAATTAGTACGTGGTGTTGACCTCATTGGAACACCGTTATCCATGTTCAACCGTATTGTAGCCAGCGGCAATCATGTAGAAACCTTTAACGGAATGTGTGGGGCAGGATCGGGCTGGGTGCCGGTATCGGCTTCCTCTCCGGCAATTTTTGTAGATGTAATTGAAACCCAGAAAAAAAGCAAATCTAAAGAAAGAGTTCCTATTTTATTAAGGCCGGATTTGGATAAGACTAAATAAGTTCCTGCTGAAAAAAACAACCGAAGATTTTCAAAAAAATTAATATCAAATCATAGATTATGATTAAAAAAATACTTTTCATTTTCGTTCTATTCTCCCTGTTTATCGTTAATACAAATGCGCAGGAGTTAAAAGATAATTTTTACGTAAAAGTACTAAGTGAAGAGCTGAATCGCAATATTCAAAAATTGCATCTCGAGGATCTCCCTAAACCTTTTTTTATTGCCTATCAGTTCAGAAACGGTTCTGCCATGAATATACAGGGAGAACGTGGTGATGTAACAAGCACATATAAAGAACCGCAAACAAACAAAGTAGTTTCGGTAAAATTGCTGGTGGGAGATTATCACCGGAATTTTGAATACATGATGTATAACCAGTTTGTGCGGCTACCCGATGAGGATGATGCAGACGAAATAAAAAGGCTGCTGTGGTTAGAAACAGACAAGGCTTACAAAAGAGTAGCCCAACAATATAATAGCACTTTAACAAGTTTAAAGCGCGTAACCGTAGATGAAAAAGAACTGGCCTTAGATGATTTTTCTAAAATAACCCCAATAGTTAAAGATTTTGGATTATCAGCTCCATTTATAGTGGACGAAAACAAGTGGAAAAAAATTATTGGAGAACTTTCTACAATGTTTAACCAATATCCCGAGATTACCAGCTCTAATTGCCAGATTAATTTTGCCAATTTAGAAGACTATTTAATAACCAGCGAAGGTACTATTACCCGCCAGCCCAATTCAATTGTAACCTTTACGGCCTATGCATCGGGTAGAGATACCGCCGGTAATAATCTAACAAAGTCTTATTCATTCAATGCTACCAAATTGAGTGATATGCCTTCGGAAGAAAAATTGCGCGAAGAAATTCAGAGCTTGATTAAAGAAATACAGGAGGCTGCAAATGCCAAAGAAATTGAAAATGCCTATTTAGGCCCGGTATTATTTACGAACGATGCGGTTCCGGCACTTATTGACAATATTTTCGGACGTAGCATGATGGTTCACAGAAAATCTATCTTAGGCTATGGGTACGGCTCGGATAATTATGAGGACAAACTGGGTCAAAAGCTAATATCCGGCGAGCTTTCACTACAGGCATTACCCAAGTTACAATCTTTCAAAGGTGTTGGTATTACAGGTTCTTTTATGATTGATGACGATGGGGTTATACCCCCAGATTCGTTAATACTGATTAAAAACGGAATTCTAACTACGCTGTTGAATGGCAGAACCCCTACGCAAAAATTTCCTAAATCACAAGGATTTGCCAAATCTTTTACCAATAAAACATATAGCCCCGGTGTACTTATGTTAAAAGCTGATAAAACTATTCCCGCAGATTCGATGAAACAAAAATTGATACAAACGGCTAAAGAAGAAGGGTTGCCGTTTGCTTATATTGTTAAAGATAGAAATTATATAAATGCCGATCTGTATCGCGTAGATATCAACACCGGAAATGAAGAACTGGTTACGGCTTGTAAAATTTCTAATTTCAATATGCGAAACCTGCGGCGTTTTGTAACAGCATCAAAAGAACAGGCTTTATACAATGGGTCTTCCATCAGCCTGATTACCCCCCAAAGTATTTTAATAAACGAAGTTGAAATTGAAAAGCGGGATCAAACTTCAAAACCCAAACCCATTATTGTAACAAATCCTTTGCTGGATAAAATTGCAGTTGCTAATAGCAGCAAGAAAAAAAGAAAAAGGAAATAGCTTTTGGGGCAAAATTACTCATCCCACTCCTACTAATTCCTTTGCATTAAGCAACAGGGTAATGGTTGTTCCTTTTCCAATGGTAGAATTAATTTTTAGATCAGCATTAATTTGTTTGGCTCTGTTTTTTAAGTTTTTCAGTCCATTACGGTTAGTAATCATTTCCGGATCAAACCCTTTACCATTATCTTTTATAGTAAAAATTATATTCTCTCCGTCATGTTCGGCTCTTATAAGGGCTTCTTTACATTGGGAATATTTAACAAGATTATTTACCGATTCCTTGATGATTAAAAAGATATTTCGGCGTGTTTCCATAGGTAACGGTACTTCGGAAATAGAATCTGCAAAATCAATTTCAAAATCAATATCTTTTCCTTCAAATAGGGGCACAGCATACTGGCTGATGTGCATACTTAAATTACTGAACTTATCATTAGAGGGTTTTACTAACCAAATAATATCGTCCAAAGCCTCCAGCGTATCCTTTGCGTTTTCCTCAATTTTGCTCAATAATTCTTCTGACTTGGAATCTTGTTTACGAAGCAGTTCACTAAATATATGAATACTACTAAGTGATGACCCCATGTCATCATGCAGATCGGATGCTATTTGTGAGCGTATTTCCAACTCTCTTTGCAAGCCTTTATTTCTTTCAAGCAGGCTGTTTCGTAAATAATAAAGTATGCCGGTAATTAGTAAAAGGGCAAATAAAATAAGGCTTCCTATCATTATTACCCTGTCGTTACGCCTTGTATTTTGCAAAAGTTCTATTTTAGCTTGTTCCGTTTCTGTTTGATAGATTGCTTCTACCTGCCGCACATGGCGGTTGTTATTTTCCTTGTTAATACTATCGGTATAAAATTTTACCAAATCGCTGTACTCCAAAGCCTGTTTATAATCCCCTTGTTGCTCTTTCACTTTTTTTAATCCTTCAAATGCAGTGCGCATTTCGGTTATAGAACCTATGTTGCCGGCTATATTTAAAGCATCGTTATACATGGTTTCGGCCTTGCCAATTTCTTTTTGTAGCAGATAAACCTCACCCAAATTATTATAGCTACCTGCAATAAATATTTTATCGCCCAACTTTTTGTTCATTTCCAGTCCACTTTCAAAAAGCTCCTGCGCTTTTTTATAATCCCCTTCGGTTTGATACACGCTTCCTAAAGAACCGTAACAAATAGCAATACCTTTTTCACTCGATACTTTTTTATTGTACTCCAGGCTTTGCTCGTAATATTTTTTTGCCGAGTCTAATTTATATAATCTTTCATAGGCCTCTCCAATATTATTCAGGTTCATGGCTATACCCAAATTATTGCCGGCCTTATAGGCAATGGGTAAACATTTTTTAAAATATGTAATAGCATCATCATAATTACCAATAGCAATGTGAATATTCCCAATACTGTTTAAAGATACGCTGGCACTGTAATCGTCTTTTTCTTTTTCGGCAATTTTAAGAGCACTCATATGATTATTTAGTGCTTCAGTATTTTGATCCAACCTTCTAAATACAACCCCTATATTATTCAAAGCATACATTTCAATGCTCTCATTATTTATTCTTCGGGCAATTTGTAAGGCCTTTTTATGTAAATCGAGCGCAGCCGTATAATCAGAAAAATCACGTTTAAACACACCGTATCCGTCCAGTAATCTGGCTTCAAGAGCTTTGTACTTATTTTTATTAGCTACTTGCAAACCTTCAACAAACAGGATTTCCATAGCAGAATCTTTCCGGTGCTTGGAAGTGTAGCTGATGATACTATCAATCATAACCTTACTTTTTTTAATGGCAAGTATCGCACTTATTTCAGCCTCATGACCAGCCTTTTGACCCTGTACTCCAATGGTGGGCAAGCCAACACATATTGACATTAATAAAAACAGACATAATATGTTTTTGTAAGGAGCTCTCATTTTTAGTTTAGAATATGTTAAGTTATAAACACAAGGCATCTACTCCACCGGAGTATCATATAATTTCTGTTTGTATTTATAGTATTTCAAATAGAGAAAAGCGTTTTTGAATATGTTGATTTATATGTTAGTGATGTTCCAACACAAATTTACATTTTTTTTATATGTAGCCACTATTATTTTTAAGCCCCATATTTGTCAAAATGATAAAAAAAATATACATTTCTGCCTGTCCTAAAATTCTAAAAAAACGTAAATTGAAGTAGTGCTAAGTTAACTATTCGCTGATGTGGTGAACCCGCGAAACCACTCTTCTCCCAACCAATATCACAAATAATTATAGCCTTTCCTCAAATAAACAATAGTAGCATAATTCGTCTATTTAATTGCCCTTACCCCCTGTGCAATTACAGAAGAAAACACGCCCGGCTGATACCCTATTTTATTGGCATAGTAAGTCGTAATTTTTTCTTTAAAATCATCAAAGGCTTCTTTTTTAATCAAAGCAATGGCACAACCACCAAAGCCGGCACCGGTCATGCGGGCTCCAATACAATCACTATAGGTTTTACAAAAATCAACAATCGTATCAAGTTCAATGCCGGATACTTCATATAGATTTTGCAGCGAATTATGTGAGGCGTACATCAGTTCTCCAAAGGTTTTTGTATCATTGGCTTCTAATGCGTCTTTGGCTTTTTTTACACGTTCATCTTCCGATATTACATGCAATGCGCGTTTTTCAATAACCGGATCGTTTATCAAATTTTTATTGGCTTCAAATTCCGCTAAACTCACTTCACACAAATGGTTAATGGGTAGTTTTTGTTGTAGCTTTTCTTTGGCTGTCATACACTCTGCATACCTTTCGTTGTATTTAGATTCAACCAACTTTCTTGGCTTATTGGTATTGATAATGGCCAGTACAGAATCTCCAATTTCAAAAGGTAAATATTCGTAGTCAAGTGTATCACAATTCAGCAATACGGCATGCCCTTCTTTTCCCATAGCTACGGCAAACTGATCCATAATACCACTGTTCAACCCCATAAAATTGTTTTCAACTCTTTTACCAAGCAGTGCCAGATCTGTATTACTAATCCCTGCTTGATAAATATCATTCAAGGCAAATGCCGTTAATACTTCAATAGAAGCTGACGATGATAAACCGGAACCAATGGGCAAATTACCGGAAAACAGAAAGTCCATTCCCTGTATGGCAACGCCATCTTTCAAAAATTCATTAATAACACCTAAGGGGTAATTGTACCATTCCGAACCTGTTTTTGTATAAGAAGATTCAAATGCTATATCGGCAATTTCCGGGAAGTCAATAGCTCTGAAACGAAAAATCCCATCGTTATTTTTGGCCACCAGCAGGGTTGTGCCCATAGAAATAGCACAAGGCATAACCAATCCTCCGTTATAATCAATGTGTTCCCCAATCAGGTTCACTCTTCCCGGACAAAAAAATGTTTTTTCAGCAGGCTTTTGATAAATTTTAGCAAATTCTTGTCCTAATTCTTCAATCGTCATGGTAAATGTTTTATTTTAGTAATCTTTTAATATACGATTATGAATGAAATAACTACGCAATCCTTTGGGCATTTTGCTAATGAACAAGAGGTTTTTTTATTTACCCTCAGCAACCAATTAGGTACTGAAGTAAAAATTACCAACTACGGCGCAATTATAACGGCCATAAAATTAAAGAAATCCGACGGAACTTTTAACGATATTGTTCTGGGTTTTGATGAACCGCCACAATATTGGAATGAAGAATACCTGAAAAACTACCCCTATTTTGGAGCTGCCATTGGCCGCTATGGCAACCGCATCAATAAAGCATCTTTTACTATTGATGAAGTTTTATACAAGGTAAACGGTCAGCATCCCGATTACATTTTACATGGCGGCATTGAAGGCTTTGATAAAAAGGTTTGGGATGTAAAATCTACCCAAAACAATAAACTGGTACTACAATACATTAGTGCCGATGGCGAAGAAGGTTTTCCCGGTGAATTGAAAGTACAGATAGCGTTTGAACTAAACGATGATAATGAATTTAGTTATGAATACACTGTAGAAACCTCAAAAACTACAGCTGTAAATCTTACACACCACACTTACTTTAATTTAAATAACGGTCAAGGTCGTATTGACAACCAGCACCTAAAAATAAATGCATCTAATTATTTAGAGCAGGATGTTAATTATTGTACTACCGGAAATATATTAAGTGTAAAAGGCACGCGCAACGATTTTACTACATATAGAGAAACAGGCACCCTCCCCAATCCAGAAACCGGCATTGACATTAGTTTCCCTTTAGACAATCCTGGTTTTGAAAATGTAGCAGCCGAAGCCTACTGCGATGAACAGGATGTTAAATTAGAAGTTTATACAACCGAACCACTGGTGCATTTGTATAACGCCTATGGCTCACCTACCATTATAGGTAAAAGCGGTACTCAATACACTCCTTTTTCCGGGTTTTGTTTTGAAACACAGGTACACCCAAATGCTATTAATATTCCATCTTTCCCTAATACTGTGTTGAGGCCGGGCGAAATATATTGTACTAAAACCAAGTACAGGTTTACTACAAAATAGCTTACCCATTACATAATTATCAATAACCATTGCTTTTTTTACTGGTGCAAAACATTTTGCACCACTTGCTTTTATAATACCCCTACCTCCTATTTAAATACACCTCTTTTTCCACAATCATAAGAAATTTTTTTAGTATAACTAAAAAAATAGTTGTTAAACTAACTATTTAGTTATATATTGCATGTAAATAATAAATCGTATGAAACAATTAACGAAAGCAGAAGAGCAGATTATGCAGGTATTATGGAGCGATGGTCCACAGTTTTTACGGGAAATTGTGGAGGCTTTACCGGTACCCAAACCGCACCAGAATACAGTAGCCACCATTTTAAAAATTTTGATTGAAAAAGAGTTTGTAACCGTTAATGTCTTTGGCCGGCAACACCAGTATGTACCGGCAGTAACCAAAGATGCCTATTCAAAAAAAACAATGAAACAAATGGTTAAGGGCTATTTTGACGGCTCTTTTAGCAATGTGGTATCCTTTATGGTAAAGGAAAAAAACCTAAGTATTGAGGAGCTGGAAGCTTTGCTACAACAAATTAAAAAACAACAAAAAAAATAATGCCATGCTTACCTATATCTTTCAAATGCTGTTGTGCTCTGCCATTATGTATGGATATTACTATTTTTTTCTGCGGAACAATAAATTCCACCAGTATAACAGGTTTTATTTATTAAGTGCTGTTGTATTGAGTATCGTATTGCCGCTTGTAAAAGTTCCGGTAATCTTTAAGGAGGATGATGGTATCATATATCAGTCTTTAGACAGCCTGAATATTGTAATAACAGCCGTTGCGCATCAGGAAAAACAGATAACCGCCTCTACCCTTTTGTATATATTATACACCATTATCGTTCTACTGTTTATTATAAGAATCATGGTGGCTGTTTTGGAACAAAGCCATTCAATTAGACAGCCACAAGGGCAAACAGGTTTTTCGTCATGAAATGTTTCATATAGAAGAAAAACATAGTTGGGATTTACTTTTCATTGAAATAACAACAGCGGTTTTTTGGTTCAACCCTGTATTTTATTTTATACGTAAAGAAATAAAAATTATTCAGGAGTTTTTGGCAGATCAATATGCCACAAAGGAAGAAAGTATTTCCGAATATGCCGAGTTATTATTACTACAAGCCTTACAAACGCATCAACACAAATTAATCAACCCGTTTTTTCATAATCAATTAAAAAGAAGAATTACCATGCTTACCACATCTAAAAAACCAGCACAGCAATACCTGCGCAAGCTAATGGTATTGCCCCTTGTAGCCATTGCTATTATGTTATTTTCGTTTACGTACAATAAAGAAATTAAGGAAGTAAAACAAACGGTGGAAAATAAGATTGAAGCAGTTATCAATTCTCCTATAACTCCAACATCTGTAATAAGAAATAATAACAGTATAATAAGCGATAAGGAATTAGGAATATATGTTGATGCTATTGATACCATACCTAAAACAAATAAGGCAGGTTCTTTAAGAAAGCGGTCAGTTGGGAATCTTGAAGAAGTTTTTGTAAATTCTTTAGACGAAGTTGTTGTAGTAGGTTACTCAACAACGCCAGACGCAGATTCAATTTTTACTAAACCCAATAAGCCCAAATACACAAAAGTTGAAATTGAGGCATCGTATTCAGGTGGTGCCCCTGCATGGAAAAATTTCATAGAGAGAAACATTAGAGGCGATGTACCTGTTAAGAACGGAGCCAAGCCTGGAGTCTATAGAGTTTTTTTACAATTTATGATTGACCCCGAAGGAAATATTACTAAAATTAACCCATTGAGCGATGTAGGTTATGGCATGGAAGAAGAAGCTATACGTGTATTAGAAAAATCAGAAAAGTGGAAACCTGCCATTTACAATGGCAGAAAAGTTGCCGCTTACAGGACTCAACCTTTTGTGTTTCAGGTTATGCCTAAATCAAGTAGTCAAGCTAAAGGCATTGTTTTAAAAAAAGAGCAAGGCGGAATCTTCACCAAAGTGGATAAAGATGCATCATACCCCGGCGGTGCAATTGCTTGGAGGAATTTTCTAATAAAAAACCTTAAGGGAGAAACCCCGGTTGACCATGGAGCCAAAGCAGGTACTTACACAACCGTCATTCAATTTATTGTTGACAAAGATGGAACCGTAAGCGATATTAAACCCTTAACCAAAGTGGGTTACGGTATGGAAGATGAAGCCATGCGCATCATCAAATTGTCCGGAAAATGGAAACCTGCCATACAAAATGGTAGGGAGGTTACCGCTTATCGTAAACAGCCACTTACTTTTCAGGTGCTGGAAAACTAATGTAGTAATAACGAATTAACCGGATTTTGTTTTAGGCTTTAATAAGTAACATAAGATTGACTCATTACGCCAATTTCAATACCATTAATTTCTTCAGCAAGCTCTGTTAAACGATTCCTGTTTTTATGATAGGAGTTTTTAAACCATTGATGTTGTTGAAACAGGTCTATATAATAATCGATACCTTCTAAAAGATTATTTTTAAATTTTTCCCATTTCTTAATTTCCCTTGCCGTAATATCTCTAATATTATTTAATTCATTTTTAAAGTAAGAAACATATAATTCCAATTCTTTAATAAAAAGATTAGGGCGGTTTTCGTCCATTTTAAGAGGTTGGCTCCCGTATATATGCTGAACCATTTGCAACAGGCTTACTTCTTTTGAAAAATAAGCAATGTTAGGGCCAGGACAAACCACCACGCCTTGTTGTTGTCCTTTTATAGGTACGCCCAGTTCTAAATAACTGGCATTAGCCAAGCCTACACAAAGGCAGGATTTCTCTGTAATCGTTTCAAATTCTTTTTGATATGCTTCAGGAGAAAGATTTTTATCTTCTAATTCTTTCAATTTTATATCCTGATATTTTTTAGAGGCAGTACAAATGCCTTCTTCCTCGCCATATTCTTTGCTCAAAGCCAGTAATTTTTTTGGGCAGGAACTGCCTGCTTTCCCTTCACTAATTCTTTTGTTTTTAAAAAAACTGTTTGTTGTACCTTTTACTGTATTAAACGGCACACCCAAAGGAGAAATATGACTTAAATATAAATCATCTTCCTGCGCATTGGCCAATAATTTACGGGTATGCTCATCAACACTGGTAGCCTCCGGAACTAATAAAAACGGAGAACCCCAACCAACTGAATCTACCTGATAATAATTAAGCAGCAACTGATGTTCCTCTGCGGTACCTACCCCACCCTGTACCGTTATTTTTAAAGGCAACGGTTCTTTTGGTACAGCTTTATTTTTAGTTGCCAAAGCATTATTTAATAAATCGGATGCTGCAGCAACCAACTCTCCTTTTTTGGTTTTAAACTCTTCCAAAATAGGCCCCATTAAAAGCCCGTCAGTTGCAAATGCATGACCCCCGCAGTTCAAACCGGATTCAATCCGGTATTCCGACACCCAAAGCCCTTTCTTAGCCAGAAAGTTTCCCTGAATCACCGCCGAGCGGTAATCGCTCACTTTTAAAATAATTTTCTTCTTAATGTTTCCGCTTTCATCTGGATAGAAATCTTCAAAATTCTCAATATAGCTGTATAACCGGGGATTCATACCGGCAGAAAATACAATAGATGAGCGAACCGTACTATTAGCAAAGCCTCTTAAAGAAGCATGGGCATCGTTATATGCCACCGGTAATTGCTTACCATTTTCAAAATTGTCCTTGTCAACTTTGGTCATAATATTTACATCAATACTTCCCGGATGCAAATACTGGTCAATAACAAGTTTTAATTCGTTAATATTATTCTTTCCTTTTTTTACAAATTCTTCCAATTTCAATTTTAGTTCAGATTGGGTAGGCAACATTTTCAGGAAATTATCTAACTCCGATTTCTTTTCTAATAAATCATTTTTAAAGGCCTGAAACTTTTCTTTTACAATCTGATCTACAAGGTTCAGGTAATTGGTAATTCTTGTAGCCCTAAAATCCTCCACCTTTTTTGAAATTTCCTGATAAGGCTTTTGAAACTTTTCGGCATAAAAAGCAGTCATCTTTTCTATAAGCTCGTCATCAGCAATTGAAATTACCGAGTTAATGCCAAAATGGGCTACCCTTATCGGACTATCAATTGTAAAAGCCAGCCCCATTACGGGGATGTGGAAATTGTGAATGGGTTGTATAACCTTCATATAATAATCTTAGTAAAAATAAATTTAAAATGGCACCGAAGGTAATCAATATTTCATGGTAAAAGATTCGGTTTTTATATTATTTTTTACAAAAAGGATATTATTGTCCTAAATAGGCGGTTCTGCAGCTACTTTTCCTATTTGGGTATCCTTGTTTTTCAGGGGGTTATCCGTTTTACAGGATATAACATACTATAATAACGCTGTTTGAACAAACTAAAAATACGCTCCGTTAAATAATTAAAAATCCATCCCTTAATTCAGGTTTTTCCCTTACTTTTGCTACTCAAATTTTTAAGCTGTGGCAACAAAATTTTCAAGAGAAACATACTTATACTGGTACGAATTAATGCAGTTAATCAGACAATTTGAATTAACTGCCGAAGAGAAATACAAAATGGAAGGTAAAATCCGCGGTTTCTTTCACTCCTATGTGGGACAGGAAGCCATTGCTGCGGGTTGCATGACGGCCACCAAGCCCGATGACAAGTTTATTACCGCTTATAGAGATCATGGTTTGGCAATTGCCAAAGGAGTATCTGTAGATAGCTGTATGGCAGAACTTTACGGAAAAGCTACGGGCTGTGCTAAAGGGAAAGGCGGCAGTATGCACTTTTTTGGTAAAGAACAGAATTTCTTTGGAGGACATGGTATTGTAGGTGCCCAAATTGGTACCGGTACAGGTCTTGCGTTTGCCGAAAACTATCAGGACACAGACAATGTAGTACTTTGCTTTTTTGGAGATGGTGCTTCCCGCCAGGGTATATTGCACGAGAGTTTTAACTTAGCAATGCTTTGGAAGTTACCCGTAATATATATTTGCGAAAACAATAACTACGCAATGGGAACCTCTGTTGCGCGCACCTCAAATGTTACCGAAATTTACCAATTAGGTGAAGCCTACAGCATGCCGGCAGAGCAGGTTGATGGTATGCAGCCAGAAGCTGTGCATGATGCCATTGCCAGAGCTGCTAAAAGAGCCCGTGAAAAAGGAGGCCCTACATTATTGGAAATTGATACCTATCGCTACAAAGGACATTCTATTAGCGATCCGCAAAAATATCGTACTAAAGATGAGGTTGAAGTATATAAAACCAAAGACCCCATCCAGCAAATCAGGAATCATATTATTGAAGATAAACTGGCAAGTGAGGCCGAATTGAATGAGATTGATAAAAGATGTGAAGAGGTAGTAGCCGCATCGGTACACTTTGCAGAAGAAAGCCCCTGGCCAAACGACGATGAAGTTTTGAAAGATGTTTATGTAGATCAAAACTACCCCTTTATAGTTGATTAAAACATTGAAAATTCAAGTAAAGAAAAATGACAGATAAAAATAAGCATCATACTGATAATGAGCATAATAACGAAGATATTGTTGTTAAAGCGATGACGTTTTGGAACAAGAACGGTAAGCTTACACTTATTGCCTTGGGAGCTTTAATTTTACTGGTTGGCGGTTATTTTGCCTATACTAATTTAGTAAAACAACCTAAAGAAGACGAAGCCATCAATAAAAGCTATAAAGCAGAAGAATATTTTCGTATTGACTCATTTCAACTGGCTTTAAACGGCGATGGCGTAGCACCCGGTTTTATAAAAATCGCAAAAACATACAGCGGCACTCCTACCGGCAACCTTGCCAATTTTTATGCAGGAGTTTGCTACCTGAAATTAAACCAGAACGATAATGCCGTAAAATATTTAAAAGATTTTAGTAGCAACTCAAAGCCTGTGCAACAAAGAGCCTATAAATTATTGGGCGATGCTTATGGTGATTTGGGCAAAAATGAAGACGCGTTAAAATATTACAAAAAAGCGGCGCATCATTTTGAGGAAGATCAGGCAGCATCAGCCGAAGCATTATTTAGTGCAGCCTATTTAGCGCAGCATGTAGTTAATAAAAAAGATGAGGCCATTGAGCTTTATAAAGAATTGAAACAAAAATACCCCCGCACACAGCAGGGTTTCGAAGCAGATAAATACCTGTCGCAATTAGGCGTGTATCAAGTAAACTAATTATGGCATCGCAAGGAAACGATACATTATTAAATACGGGCACCCTACCTACGGATGCCTTTATTGTTATTGTAAAAACTGAATGGAATGCCCATATTACCAACGAATTGGAAGCAGGCTGTATAAAAGTTTTAGCCAGTTATAAAATACAGGTAGAAACAATAACCGTGCCCGGTGCCGTAGAAATACCCTTTGCCATAAAAAGGCATTGGCACCGCTCTAACCAATCATTAAATATACCTTCTGCATATATTGCTTTAGGATGCGTAATACAAGGCGATACCCCACATTTCGATTATGTATGCAGAACTATAACCGATGGCATTTTACAACTAAATTTAACCCTGCCGGTACCTGTTATTTTTGGGGTACTCACTGTAAATAACGAACAGCAGGCTTTGGACAGAATTGGCGGCAATCATGGCCATAAAGGTGAAGAAGCTGCCATTACTGCACTGAAAATGATTGGATAAGCTGATCTACTATTTCGTTACCGCATAAATTTTTCAATAATTATGACCCCAACACCTGTTATACTATTAAACTTCGTTGCGTCGCACCCTTCAACAGCATTACTACTATCAACTTTTTATGTTCACACAACAATATAAAGGAAGTTATCATCTATAACTTATATTGCACATTATTCATTTTACACAATTTGTAACTATATTTGACAAACATCATAAAGCATCATAAAGCATATAAACCATGTATAACGTACATATATTTATTCCCTGTTTTGTAGACCAGCTTTACCCCGAAACCGGTTTTAATATGGTGAAAATCTTGGAAAAATTTGGTTGTAACGTATTTTATAATACCGAACAAACCTGTTGTGGGCAACCTTCCTTTAATGCGGGTTTTTGGGATGAGTCAAAAGCAGTTTGTTCAAAATTTATCAACGATTTTAAAGATGCCGAATATGTAGTAGCCCCCAGTGCCAGTTGTGTAGGCTTTGTACGGAACTATTATGGTAAAATGTTCGATAATTCGACCCAACACAACGAGGTAAAGGCCTTAGGTGCTAAAACATTTGAATTTACCGAGTTTTTATTAAAAGTATTAAATGTAAAAGATACCGGTGCTACACTAAAAGGTGTTGCTACCTACCATGACAGCTGGGCCGGGCTTAGGGAATGTGGCATTAAACAAGGCCCCCGGTTATTATTAGAAAACGTAAAAGGGTTAACTATTAATGAAATGGCCGATGTAGAAACCTGTTGCGGCTTTGGTGGTACTTTTGCAGTAAAATTCCCGGGTATATCTGTAAACATGGGAGAGCAAAAAGTAGAAAATGCTATGGCTACCGGAGCCGAGTATATTATTAGTACCGACCTGTCCTGCCTTATGCACCAACAGGGATATATTGATGGCAAAGGCTATCCCATAAAAACCATGCATATTGCAGATGTATT
>JBKEEB010000085.1:0-78992 GCA_047975735.1 Niabella sp. | reverse complement strand
ATGGCAGCCACGGTTGGGGTCAGGCAGGGCTCCCCCACGTCTTGCTTCTTGTTGGTGATACTTGTTAATGAACTTGTTAAGAGTGGTGCAAGGACAATGTACGCCCAAAGGTTTTATTCAATGGCTTCACATTTTAAGCTTCATGGATGACTTATTTTTTGCTGCTAGTCGTGACAGCATGATCAAGATGGTTCAGATATTACAGCCTGTTTGTGTTGATTACGAAATGGTCGTCAGTCAGGGTGAAAGAAAGTGCTTCGTGATTAATAGTACGCCCGGTGAGGCCGAGTCGCTGCAGGTGAACGGGCCAGTCAGCGTGCCATGTGCCACATACGTCTGCCTGGGATCTCCCTTCACTGGCAACGGCTCGGCGTCAGCCGCAGTCAGAGTGCATGCCAAGAGCAAGCTGTGCCGTGTATTAAAGTTTGTCTCTTTCGTCAGTGAGAATAATGATGTCTCATCTATAGTAAAGCGAAGGACACTTGAAGTAGGATTGCCGTCCTCGCCCCTGTACGGATGCGAGTCATGGCGTTAAAGCAGCTGTTGGGAACGAGGAAATCGACGCTCAATAATGTTTCCAATCCTGAGGCGGGGTAGCCGACTGTGGTTACTTTGATTAGATTAGATTGCGTGTTGATGCTCGAGGTGTGTCTACTAACAGACACAATGAGGAATAAGTACATGTTACCTATAACTTATACTGCACATTATTCGTTTTACACAATTTGTAACTATATTTGACAAACATCATAAAGCATCATAAACCATGCATAACGTTCATATATTTATTCCCTGCTTTGTAGATCAACTTTATCCCGAAACTGGTTTTAACATGGTTAAAATTTTGGAAAAGTTTGGCTGCAATGTGTATTATAATTCCGGACAAACCTGCTGCGGCCAACCCGCTTTTAACGCAGGCTTCTGGGACGAATCAAAAGCCGTTTGTTCTAAATTCATTAACGATTTTAAAGATGCCGAATATGTAGTAGCCCCCAGTGCCAGTTGTGTGGGATTTGTAAGAAATTATTATGGTAAACTGTTTGATAACTCATCCATACATAATGAAGTAAAAGCCTTAGGTGCCAAAACATTTGAGTTTACCGAGTTTTTGCTGAAAGTATTGAATGTTAAAGATACAGGTGCTACATTAAAAGGAGTGGCTACTTACCATGACAGTTGTGCCGGACTAAGAGAGTGCGGCATAAAACAAGGCCCAAGATTGTTATTGGAAAATGTAAAAGGCCTTACAATAAAAGAAATGGATGATGTAGAGACCTGTTGCGGGTTTGGCGGCACTTTTGCCGTTAAGTTTCCCGGCATTTCAATTGGTATGGGCGAACAGAAAGTAGAAAACGCTATGGCCACCGGAGCCGAGTATATTATTAGCACAGACTTGTCCTGCCTAATGCACCAACAAGGTTATATTGATGGCAAAGGCTACAATTTAAAAACCATGCATATAGCCGATGTATTGGCCAGTGGTTGGGAATAATTAGCTATACTGCTGAATAATATTTTCTAACCGGGCTGCTTGTACCACCCCGCTTTGCCGCCATTTTATTTCTCCGTTTTTAAACAGAATAAGTGTTGGAACTCCCTGTATGCCGTATCTGGCAGAGGCTTGAGGGCTTTTATCTACATCCACTTTAATAATGGTGGCTTTATCGCCAATTCTTTGTTTTAGTTGCTCTAATATAGGTTTCATCATTTTACAAGGTCCACACCATTCTGCCGAAAAATCAACCAAAACCGGTTTGTTGCCTTGTATTAAATCAGAAAAAGAATTAGCTGCCATAAAAATATTTTATATACATAACAATTAACCGAATGTGAATGTTTGATATTGATAATAATTGCTGTCATGCCTATCTTGTCCAAAATGTATTAATACAAAAAAACCGCCATAGCGGCGGTTTGTATAAATAAATATAATGTTTCTTACTACTAATGTGCCGGTTGCGGTGCACCGGGAGCTTGCGGCTGTTCCTGTGTATCGCTCACCTTAGTAATTTCTACAGCAAAAGATAAGGCTTCATAATCTTTAAAAATTGGAGCATGGTTTTTGCCATAAGCCAAATAACCGGGAATGTAAATAGTACCTTTTCCCCCCTCTTTAAACTGTTTCAAACCATCTTCAAAACCCTTAATGCTACCACCTTGGCCAATAGGCATGGTAAAGGAGTTAGACTCAAAAGTACTGTCGGCCAACATTTTTTTACCGGTATATTTTACGGTAACAAATTTACCATCAGCTACCTGGGCACCGGTGCCGGGATTATCAATTTTTACAAAAGTGCCTACAGCCGTTTTTGTAGCTACAATGCCTTTGCCTTGTAAATAATCGCTCATTTCTTTTTCCATCTTAGCTACAGCACCGGCTTTTCTTAAAGAATCTTCTTCTTTTTTCATAGCAGCTTCGTGTTCAGCCTGCATTTTTTTCATCATTTCTTCCTGCTCTTTTTGCTGGCGGGGTGCATCTAATTCCATTTCTTTTTGGTAATCAGCCTGTGCCAAGCTATCAACTGTAAATACTTTTATTACTTTAAATGTAAAAGTAATTTTATCGCCTTTTTTAAGAAAGGGTGGCAACTGCGCTTCTTGCGCAAGTCCTTTCGCAATTAAAGAGTCAACAAAAAGTACAGTAACAAGGCTATCGCCCTGTTTCAGCATTTTAAATACTTCATCAGGACCATATACCGGCTGCCCGGGAGGTGGTGCTTGTACTTTAACAAATGCAGGCATTTTGCCATAAGTATTTATTAAAACAGTGTCTTTACTACCGGAAACTTTTTGCGTTACCTGCATTTTCAACACATCGCCTTCCTTGGTACTATCCTTGCTTCCGCCATCAATAAGTTTGTATTTTAAACCGCTGGCGGTAGTTTTGTAGTTAGCATCCTTACACCCCACAAAAGCCAATGCAGTGCAAACTAGTAAACTTAAAATGTGTAAACGTTTCATTTTTAATTTTTAATTTTTGTTTTTTTTATTGTAAAAGGTTTTTAGTTTCTACTAATGCTAATTTAAATTTTTCAATGGTTTCAGGTAAGCTGTCTTTTGTTTGACCACCGGATGCATTAAAATGGCCGCCTCCATCAAAGTATTTCCTCGCAAAAGCGTTGCAATCAAAATCGCCTTTGCTTCTAAAACTCCATTTTCTTTCTTCATCCCTGTCCACCACCATACCAACTAATTTGATATCCTGTACAGCCTGCGGCAGGTTTACAATCCCTTCGCTATCGCCGGTTTTAATTTCAAAGTTTTGCAAATCCTGCTTTGTTACAGATATCAAAGCTGTATTATACTCATATAAAAACTCTAAACGGTTTGTAAGTATATGGCCTATAAAACGGAGTCTGTTTTCTAAAAAGTTATCAAAAAGACAGCTTTGTACTTTTGCATGATCCAATCCTGTTTTCATTAGTTTGGCCACCATCTCGTGTACAGAAGCTGTGGTTGACGAAAACCGGAACGACCCGGTATCAGAAACCACACCACCGTATATACATTCGGCAATATTCAAATCAATTAAAGCCTCATTACCGGATCCTACAATAAAGTCATAAATCATTTCACAGGTAGAACTTTTATCGGCGTTACTAATTCCATAGTCAAAAGAAGCTATATCCGGTTCTTTATGATGATCTATCAACACTTTTATACAATTAGCAGCCGCAAGATGAGAAGCCAGTTTTTTAGTGCGATGAAAAATATTAAAATCTAAACAAAACAGATAATCGGCATCTTGTAAAATATCAATGGCTTCTGCGGTTCTGTTTTCAAAATTTATAACCATTTCGCAACCTGGCATCCAGTTTAGCCATTTGGCCCAGTTAGTAGGTGAAATAACGGTAGCCCGATGACCCAATTTTACTAAAAAAAGGTATAATGCTAAAGCAGAACCCATAGCATCGGCATCCGGTTTCTGATGCATGGTAATTACCACTTTTGCCGGTTGCTGCAATAACGGATATATGTCGCTTATCGGTTTCATTTGCAAGAGGCGCAAAAATAGGTAAATAAACCAACAAGCCGATGATTATCTTTTTGTACCTTTGCCATCCAAATAAACAGATATTAATTATGAGCAATCGCACATTTACAATGATCAAGCCCGATGCTATGGAAAAGGGCTATGCAGGACAAATTATTGATCGTATTGAAAAGGAAGGATTTAAATTAGTAGCCTTGAAATTAACCAAACTATCAGCCGAAAAAGCAGGGGAGTTTTATGCTATACATAAAGAAAGACCTTTTTATAATGATTTAGTGGCTTATATGAGCCGTGGGCCAATTTTTGCGGCTATTTTAGAAAAAGATAACGCGGTAACGGCTTTTCGTGAGTTAATTGGTGCTACCAATCCCGAAAATGCTGCTGAAGGTACTATACGCAAGCAATTTGCCGTTTCTATTGAAGAAAATGCGGTTCATGGCAGTGATAGTGATGAAAATGCTATTATTGAAGGAAACTTTTTCTTTAGTGCTTTTGAAAGGGTATAAAAATATTAACAAAAAGAAAACCGGCCTAAAAAGTGCCGGTTTTTTTGTTTAGTTATCCTGGGTTTGAATTATTGTAATTTTTTTTATGATAATTTTGTCGTTAACACAGGCATTGGGGTCTTTTGCCCACTCTATCTGTACTTTTAAGGGGTATGTTTTAGGAACATAGCCATTAGGAAAATCGTAAGTTAGAAAATATTCGCCGGCAATAGGTTTGTAATTAGGTATTGATATAAAGTACCCGCCGCAACAAACACATTCCCGCATATCCGCCCCAACAATAGTAGCATTAGATACCATTACTTTATTAGCAGCTAAATCGTAAATTTCCTCAGTATTATTTGAGGTCTGTTTACTACAAGTTACAAATAAAAAACAGGGAGTAGCTGCCAACAGAATGGTTAAAACAAAAGTAAAAATGCGATTCATTAAAGCCATTTCAGTTAATGACGTATAAAAATGAAAAAACGTAACACTTCTCCTTAAATTTTTATTAAAGCCCACCCCTGCGTGTTGGTTTTTGGGGTGTTGGCCAAGTATTATTATCAGGCAATTTTATTGGCTCGCGCGAAACCAGCTCCGGTTCTTCACAGGCCATATATGCCAGTATAGCTGTAGCAATCATACTGCTTGTAAGGTCATCAAATACAATTTTATCATAGGTGTCTAAGTTGGTATGCCAGGTAAGATTAGTGTAATCCCAGTTTTCGGTACCAAGATAATAAGAAGGAATACCTGCTGCTATAAAGGAGGCATTATCTGAACCTCCACCGGCAGGCATACCGGGAAAAGCCAATTGAATATTTGAACCAATTTCTTTAGGGATGGCTTTAACCCATCTTTTTAAAAAGTCATAACCATGTAAAAAGCCGGCACCATTTATAAAATTAAGCCTTCCCGTACCTCCGTCCTGATTGAATACGGCCTGAATGTTTCTCACTATATCGGGATGGTCTTCAACAAAGGCCCGTGAACCGTTTAATCCCTGCTCCTCGCTACCCCAATGGCCGGCAATAATGGTTCGTTTAGGATTAGGGTACCACTTTTTCAGCAGACGCATAGCTTCCATCATTACTACGGTTCCCGTGCCATTATCCGTAGCACCTGTTCCCCCGTCCCAGGAATCAAGGTGTGCAGAAAGCACCACATACTCATTGGGTTTTTCCTTTCCTTTTATAGTAGCAATTGTATTAAAAGTAGGTTGTATGCCGGTTTCTTTAGAATGGGCAATAATCCTAACCTTTGGTTGTTGTCCATCTCTAACTAATCTATATAACAGTCCATAATCTTCGAGAGACACATCTACCACAGGTATTTTTTTTGTATTGGCTCCAAATATTTTATCGGAGCCATACTCCTTACTCCAGTAGGATGAAATTAGACCAACAGCCCCTGCATTTTCCAACACAGCTTGTATGGTTTTGAAATTGTATCCCGTAGCATCCATTTGCTTTTGCCATTCGGCTGTTAGTTGCTCCCTGTCGGTTTTCATTTTTTCCAACGTAGTCGGTGTGGCGTATTTGGCCCAGTTAGCATCTGTTCTACCGGTAGGCTGTGGCATACTAATCATAACCAGTTTTCCTTTTACGCTTTTTATTGTTTGTTGAAATTGCAGGCTGTCTTTTGCAAATGGGATCATTACAACTGCTGCAGTAATACCGTTAACAGGCGTTTGGGGGCTCCAGGCTAATTGTTGACCGCTAAGGCTGTGAACCCGGGGATATAACATATCAATATGCGATATGCCTCGCTCCCATCCCCTCCATGTACCCCATTGTTGGTTTTCGGTGGGTATTTGCCAACTTGTATATTTTTCTATTACCCAATCGTGGGCTTTTTGCATTTGTGGAGAACCTACCAGTCTCGGTCCAATTCTGTCCATTAGCTCAGTACTTAAAGTTTGCAGTATTGAGTTTTGGCGGGCATCATTTACCAATTGATTAATTATAGCATTGTTCTGCGCCCATGTACCAACATATAAAAACGAAAAAATGATAACTGAAAGCAATTGTTTGCGAAGCATAAAAAATATGATTTTGTGATTCTTGTATGCGTAAAAATAAGAATGTTTATTGATTTCCAAAATCAATACAAGTAAGCACTTTTATAATTTAACATACTACAAGTCTTGCAAAGGATATCCAGTATTTACTGTTAATAATTAATATATTTACTTCATTTTTAAATTGATTATAATACATTTGTTGCTTTAAAATTAAGCTGATGCCTTTACAACATTTATTGGTTATTTTTCTAATTAGTATCCTCATTGTTTTTTTACCCGCTTTTGGGTTGGCTAAATTATTTAAGAAAGCCGGACGAGAATCCTGGAAGGCCTATATTCCCTTTTATAATACCTGGGTAATGCAGGATATTGCCCAGCGCCCTAAGCACTGGGTTTTTTGGCAATTGATACCGGTTGTTGGCTGGTTCATCAGCATGGGTATTTTTATAGAGTTTGCAAAAGTTTTTTGCAGATTCTCATTTTTAGATCATGCGGCTGCGGCATTATTAGCACCTTTTTATTTTCCATGGCTGGCTAACAATAAAGATGCTCGTTTTATTGGAGCAGAAGGTGTAAGCAAACATAAAAAGCAAAGCTGGCGCGAGTGGGTAGATGCTGCCATTTTTGCCATTGTAGCGGCAACACTTATAAGAACTTTTATTTTTGAGGCCTATACAATTCCATCCAGTTCCATGGAAAAAACATTACTGGTAAAAGATTTTTTATTTGTTAGTAAATTTAGTTATGGGCCACGCATCCCTAATACGCCGCTATCTATCCCATTCATTCATAATTATACGCCGGTGTTTAATACCAGGTCTTATACTACTTTGGTTGAGTTGCCTTATATCCGCTGGTTTGCATCGCCGGTAAAACGTAATGACTGTGTTGTATTTAATTTCCCGCTGGGCGATACGGTTATTCATGCTCCGGGGTATGAATCCTTAACACCTTATTACGATGTAAAAAGATTTGCCGCTATGGGCGATATGAACTCGCAAAATGTACTAAACAGTCCGGAGCAATTCCCTATTGTGGTGCACCCTGCTGACAAAACAGACAATTATATTAAACGCTGTGTGGGCGTTGCCGACGACACGATTCAAATTATAAATGGTGATTTATATGTAAACGGCAAGCCCGGTTATATACCTCCAACCGCTGCCACTTTTTATTATTTCAGAACAAAAAATAATGCTATAATCACAGAAGAGTATTTAAGAAATTCCGGTATTAGAATAACCACCCAAACACCGGATGGCGACTTTCAAGGCTCTAATAACGGCATGTACAGAATTAACTTAACCGTTGGTGAATTAGAAATATTAAAAAAATTACCAACAGTAGATGCAGGTTCTATTGTAAAAGAAATTGGCGATGCCAGCGAATCCATCAGGCTATTCCCCTATTATGATACCACGCACAAATGGTCGGTAGATAATTTTGGACCGGTATGGATACCTAAAAAAGGAAGTACCATTACTTTAACACCGGAAAATCTTCCGATGTATAAGAGAGCGATTGAAACCTACGAGCATAATACATTTGAAAACAGAAATGGCAGTTATTTTATTAATGGCATACAAACCAATACTTACACTTTTAAATATGATTATTACTGGATGATGGGCGACAACCGCCACCAATCGCAAGATAGCCGCTTTTGGGGGTTTGTACCCGAAACACATATTGTAGGTAAGGCATCCATGATATGGTTTAGTATGGAAAACGGCATACGCTGGAACCGTTTATTTAAAATGATTCGGTAATTTTAATAGAAAGTAAGAGAAAGTAATAAAAAGACATCTTTAACTTATGAAACGGGTAGCTTTAGCTTCATTACTTTTTGTTATTGTAAAGTTTTCTAATGGTCAAGTGCCATTAAAAAAATGATATTTATGTAGAAGCCGGTGGTAACGGACTTTTTGCATCGGTAAATTATTAGAGGCAATTAACTAAACAACCCGGATTGGGCGTTAGAGCAGGTATCGGTTTCTATTCTGAAAAAGCATTTTATGTAACAATACCAATAGGCGTTAACTATCTTTTTAAACTAAAAAACAATAATTCTTTTATTGATGCCGGGCTGGGTATAACCTGGACAAGAAATAACAGTGAGATATTTTCGGATTCTGAAAACTTGATTGAAGAACATTTTATAAATTATGTTCCAAGCATTGGCTACAGGCGGCATGCATACAAAAACATTATGTGGCGTATTAGTATAACTCCTGTAATAAACGAGTACAGATTAGTACCATGGCTCGGTTTTTCAATTGGAAAAAGATTTTAGTAATTTACCAATCAACCTCTTTTCTATTGCTTTATCTAAGCAATGCCATTTTTATGTTTCTAAAAGTTATGAGTTAATAATATCTCCGCAACTGTATTTATTTTAACAAAATCTGATTATCTTTAAACACATTCAAATTGTTTACCCTATGGATATAGAATCTCGAACATGCCTGTCCTGTGGTAAGCCCCTGAAAGGGCGTTCTGATAAAAAGTTTTGTGATGATTATTGCAGAAATAATTATAACAACAGCTTAAAAAGCAATAATTCAAAAATTATCAGAAACATTAATAACGCCCTTAGAAAAAATCATCATATTCTTGAAAATATGATACCAGAAAATGAAGAAACCTTTAAAATTACACGAGAAAGGCTAATAAACGCTGGATTTAATTTTAAGTATATCACCCATCAATACCAAACACAGAAAGGTCATACTTATTTTTACTGTTACGATTTGGGATATTTACCATTAGATAATAACTGGTTTTTATTGGTAAGAAAAAGAGAAGACCGTTCTTTGTAAAATCGTAGTTTCTAACAAATTAAAACTTTATTTTAGCTCCTTTTAATTGCGGAGTTGTTACAGATACCTCTACCTGCTTTTTGTTATCGGGTTTATAAATATAAGTAACCAGTTGCCCCTGATAAACCCTTTGTTTATTATCGGTATAATCTCCCATATCGCTATTATTGGAGGCTTCCATGCCTAATAAAATAGCTTGCCCGTTAATTGTAACCGTAATTTCATTTTCTGCCAATCGTACAAGATTATTATTAGCATCAACAACCTGTACCAACAATTGGCAAATACCATCTTTTGCCGGCTTTTGTAATAGTTTTACTCGTAGCAATGCAGGCTCTCCTGTGGTTTGAATTGTATGAATAGCCAATTTTTTACCCTCTTCATCCAAACCCCGTACTTCTAATTTTCCGGCTTTATAAGGTATATCCCAATAAATTACGCCGGTTTTATTGTCGTAATCTTTAATAGCTCCCACTTCTTTTCCGTTTAACAAAAGTATGGCCTTAGGCGCATTGGTATAGCAAACCACTCTTATTAGTTGTCCTTCTTTGTAATTCCATACCGGCCACGCATCAATGGATGGAGGCCTGTTGCTATTTTCGGTTTCATTTTCTGTAAGCACATCGCCACCTGCCCTTCTTTTATTATTGCCTTTTAAAGGATAAGTACCAATATAGGCTACCGGCTTATCAGTCCAAAGTGCCTGCCGGAAATAGCCCCTGGGTTTAATAAAACCGCCAAAATCTATGAGGCCGGAATAGAACCCTCTGGATGGCCATCGTCCCGACTCTCCCAAATAATCAATACCTGTCCATAAAAACTGTCCGAAAATATGAGGATTGTCTGTTACAGCCTTCCAAGCTGTGTAATCGTGCCTGTTTTCACTACCGTAAATAATTCTTGTAGGATATTTTTTATGGTCATCCATATAACGGCTCTCTGTATAATTATAACCGGCAATATCTAACGCAAAAGGATAAGCTGTTTCGTTAGACATAGCCACGCCTGCTAACCCAGCTGTTACAGGTCGGGACGAATCGTACTTTCTTACTACTGCTGCTAATTTTTGCGCAATTTCTCCTAATCTTTTTGCATTGGGAGCATCTTTTTTATACCCGCCGAAAATTTTTTGTGTGAAGCCACTTTCAGACGAACCATCTAAAACCGGATGAGAATAAGGGTCGTTAGGATAATCTACTTCGTTACCAATACTCCAGGCAAAAATAGAAATATGGTTACGGTCGCGACGAACAAAATCTGCGAGGTCTTTTTCACCATCTGTTTTAAAAAAATCATAAGAGCCTTCAAAGCCGGGAGTACCTACATTCCAACCTTGTAACCATTTACGTTTGGGAAATTCCCATTCATCAAAGGCTTCGTTTAAAACTAAAAAACCTAATTCATCACACAACTCATAAAAAAGTGTAGCCTGTGGATTATGACTGGTTCTAATAGCATTGCAACCAATTTCTTTTAAAGCCAATAACCTTCTGCGCCAAACATCTTTATAAAACGCAGCACCCAATACTCCTGCATCATGGTGCAGGCATACACCTTTTACTTTCATCCATTTTCCGTTTAATGCAAAACCTTTGTCTGCATCAAATGTAAAAGAACGGAATCCTGTGGTTGTTTCTGCAACATCTATTTCTTTCCCATCTTTCAGAATGATTGTTTTTAATTTATACAACGTAGGATTATCCAAATTCCAGCGTTCCGGACTATTAACTTTTAAATTTGTATGCAAACTGTTAGTTGTATTTGCCTGTAATTGTTTGTTCTGTGTTGCCGAAACAACTATTTTCCCCTGAGAGTTATAAAGCGTGTTTTTAAGAGTTATTTCAACATCTAAATCTTCGTTATTTTCAACATCAACCGTAATCTTTAATGTCCCCTTTTGCTGATTTACTTCCGGTACGGCATGCACGCCCCATTGCCCAATATGAATGGGATTAGCATATACCAACCACACATCCCGATAAATACCAGAACCTGTGTACCATCTGGAGTCGGCAGCCCGGCTGTGATCTACCTTTACTGCTATCACATTATTGCCGCCATAATTAACAAATGGAGTAATATCATACATAAAAGCGGTATAACCGTTAGCATTGTAACCTATATGATTACCATTAACATAAACATCGCTCCGGTTATAAACACCATCAAAGTAAATATACACCTGCTCTCCTTTTTTATTAGCAGGAACATTGATATTTTTTTGGTACCACCCTATTCCTGCCGGCAGGTAACCCATACAACTGGCATTTTGATTGCTTAAAGGCTGGCGTACACTCCAGTCGTGCGGCAAATTTATTTTTTGCCAATCTTTAGTATGGTTTTGTACAGAAGGTATATTAGCAACATTACCTAAATGAAATTGCCAGTTGTTATTTATTTTGGCAGCATTGCCAAAGCCGGGTTGAGCATAGGTTGTAATGCTATACAAGAAACAGATAATTACACTAAGGCGAAACTTAACCATAATACATTTTTAATAATTTATATTGTAGTTTATTATCCCTTTATCTTTTAACAGTAAAAGATAAATAATTGTACAATTTACAATAATTTTCAGGAAATCAGTTCTAATCCCGGAAATAAAAAAGCGCAGCCGCTTTATCAGCACTGCGCATAATAGCATCTATCGTAGCATTTACCTCATCTGCTAAAAGCAAATCCTGTAACTACTCCTCTCCAACTCTAAAAGAAACTTTACAGTTTACGCCATAAGTAGTAATCTTATTATCACTAACATGTACTTTCATTTCCGAAACATAAATGGAATCTATATTTCTAATAGTTTTAGACACTTCGTTTAAACAATTTTGGATAGCATCTTCAAAGCCAACTTCAGATGCTGCAATCGTTTCAATAACTTTTACGATTTTCATAATTTTCAAGTTTTCGTATTTAAAAATAATATTTACACGCTAATATAATCAAAAAGCCAGCCAAAAAAAAGGTTTCCATACATGTAACCTGTTACATCATATTCGCTGTATATTTATAGTATGGAAACAACGATATCAATTAGAAAAATAAATACACAGGATGTTCGTATTATTCATGATTTAGCAAAACAAATATGGCCGAAGGCCTTTGAAACTATTTTATCGAAAAAACAAATAAGCTATATGATGAATTTAATGTATAGCATGGATGCTTTGCAAAAAGATGCAGCACGTGGCGTTGAATTTTATGTGTTAAACTTTAATGGCAACGATTGTGGCTATGCGGCTATTGAAAATATAAATAATGAAACATACAAATTACATAAAATCTATTTATCGCAAAAATTACATGGAAAAGGCTTAGGAAAATATTTATTACAACAGGTGGAAGCCATTGTAAAAAACTACGGTGCCGGTGTAGTACAGCTGAATGTAAACCGCAATAATAGTGCTGTTAATTTTTACAAAAGTCAGGGTTACGCAATTATTAAACAGGAAGATATTGACATTGGTATGAGCTATTTTATGAACGATTACGTAATGGCTAAAAATCTTATCGGATAAATAAAAGAACATCAAATTTATATATCACTCATCCTAAATTAACAGTAACATTACGCTCCCCAAAAAATTAATTTGTTTTTTACTTCAACCTATAAGCAGCTATCGCTATAACAGATATAATAATATAAAAAACTGATTATCAATATAAAACATTTTATATATTGATACATATCGCCAAAACACATCCTCCTTATTAACGTTTATATTAGTTATATTTTACAATTCCCAAATGCATCACAGGTATGTATTAACTGTCAAAAAAACTACCCTTATCCCGTGCCTACCCCGGAAATAATTGCTATTTTTACGAACTTTCCTGTTAAGGAATTTTAAATCAAAAAAATCAATAGAAAATAATGAGTAACGCAACAACTTTGTTCGATAAAGTTTGGGACAGCCATGTGGTTCGTCATATTGATGATGGTCCGGATGTGTTTTTTATCGACCGCCATTTCATACATGAAGTAACCAGCCCCGTGGCATTCTTAGGATTGGAAAATAGAGGCATTGGCGTTATGTACCCCCAACGCACTTTTGCCACTGCCGACCATAACACCCCTACTATTAATCAGCATCTTCCTGTTAAGGATCCACTTTCTGCTAACCAGTTAGCTGCCTTAAACAGTAATGCCGAAAAATATGGTATATCAATTTGGGCTTTAGGCAGCCCTAAAAACGGTATTGTGCATGTGGTAGGTCCGGAAAACGGTATTACACAACCGGGCATGACCATTGTTTGTGGCGACTCACATACCAGTACCCACGGTGCTTTTGGCTGTATTGCATTTGGTATTGGCACTTCCGAAGTAGAGATGGTTTTGTCATCGCAATGCATCATGCAGCCCAAGCCTAAAAAAATGCGCATTACCATTAACGGAAATTTAGGGAAAGGTGTTTTACCTAAAGATGTGGCTTTATACATGATATCGCAAATTACAGCCAGTGGTGCTACAGGCTATTTTGTAGAATATGCCGGTGAGGTTTTTGAAAACATGAGCATGGAAGGCCGCATGACGGTTTGTAATATGAGTATTGAAATGGGAGCACGCGGCGGTATGATAGCACCAGACGAAACAACTTTCAATTATATAAAAGGTAGAGACAAAGCTCCTAAAGGTGCAGATTGGGATAAGGCATTAGCCTATTGGCAAACCTTAAAAACCGACACCGATGCTCAATTTGATGTAGAGTTGGTATATGATGGTGCCGATATTGAACCGCAAATTACTTACGGCACAAACCCCGGATTAGGAACAGGTATTACCAAAAACATTCCCAAAGCTAGTGATGTAAAAGATGGTGAAGCCTCTTACAAAAAATCGTTGAACTATATGCAGTTTGCCGAGGATGAACAACTCATTGGCAAACAAGTTGACTATGTATTTCTAGGCAGCTGCACCAATGGCCGCATAGAAGATTTCAGGGCTTTTGCACAAATTGTAAAAGGCCGTAAAAAAGCCGATAATATAACTGCCTGGCTGGTTCCCGGTTCTCATATTGTAGAAGCACAAATAAAAGAAGAGGGCATTTTAGATATTCTTAACGAAGCCGGCTTTGAGCTGCGCCAACCCGGTTGTAGTGCCTGTTTGGCAATGAACGACGATAAAATTCCGGCCGGAAAATTAGCTGTAAGTACCAGCAACAGAAACTTTGAAGGCCGTCAGGGACCCGGAGCCAGAACCATGCTCGCCAGCCCTTACGTTGCTGCGGCAGTAGCAGTTACAGGTGTTGTTACCGATCCCAGAGAGTTGATAGAAGAAGAAACGGTTGAAGTATAGTTTTTTGTTTTCGGCTTCAAAATAAAGCTCAGCTGTCTTGCGTCGCACACTTGTACTGAAGAATACGAATCAACAACAAAATCATGCTGAATGAAGCGAAAATGAGGAATCACACTAAAACAAAAGAGATTTCTCCCTTCGGTAGAAATGACGAATTAAAATAAATCAAAAAATTTAATTTTTTATGGCATACGATAAATTTACTGTATTAACATCATCGGCGGTTCCGCTTCCTATTGAAAATGTAGATACCGACCAGATTATTCCCGCCCGTTTTTTAAAAGCCACCAAACGTGAAGGCTTTGGCGATAACCTCTTTCGCGACTGGCGTTATAATGCTGACGACAGTCCCAAACAAGACTTTGTTTTAAACAATGCTATCTACAACGGAAAAATTTTAGTGGCCGGTAAAAATTTTGGTAGTGGCAGCAGTCGTGAACATGCGGCTTGGGCAATATACGATTACGGTTTTCGCTGTGTTATCAGTAGTTTTTTTGCTGATATTTTTCGTGGCAATTCGCTCAACATAGGTATTTTGCCCGTAACTGTAAGCGAAGCGTTTTTAGATAAAATATTTAAAGCTATTGAAGCCGACCCTAATGCCCAATTGGAAGTAAACCTGCCGGAACAAAAAGTTACTATTATGGCCACAGGCGAGCAGGAATCATTTGAAATAAACGGGTATAAAAAACATAATATGACAAACGGCTTTGATGACATTGATTACCTGCAAAACATGAAAGGAGAAATTAGTGCTTTTGCCGAAAAAAGTATGTACTAAAAACCGAACCAAAAAAAAGGATGCTTTAACTTAAACTAAGAGCATAGATAAATATGCAAGAGATATAATAATTATGGCCACAAGACATATTGAAATAATGGACACCACCCTGCGCGATGGAGAACAAACCAGCGGCGTTTCTTTTACAGCACAGGAAAAATTAACCATCGCCCAATTATTGTTAACCGAAGTTAAAGTTGACAGGATTGAAATAGCTTCTGCAAGAGTTTCGGAAGGAGAATTTAAAGCTGTAAAAGCCATTACTGACTGGGCCAGAGCTAACGGCCACATTGACCGTATTGAAGTACTCACTTTTGTTGATGGCGATACATCCATCAACTGGATGGAAAAAACAGGTGCCAGAGTAATGAACCTGCTCACAAAGGGCTCGCTCAACCATTTAACACATCAATTAAAAAAGAAACCACAGGAGCATTTTAAAGACATAACCGTAGTAACCGAATTAGCCGAAAAAAAAGGCATTGACGTAAATGTATATTTAGAAGACTGGAGTAATGGTATGCGCCACTCTAAAGATTATGTATTTCAATATCTCGATTTTTTAAGCACACAACCCATAAAAAGATTGTTGCTGCCAGACACGCTCGGCGTTTTAACGCCCGACGAAACCTTTCAGTTTCTATCAGAGATTATAAAAAAATATCCAAAATTCCATATTGACTTTCACGGCCATAACGACTACGATTTAAGCGTGGCCAATGCAATGGAAGCCGTAAAAGCCGGTGTACACGGGCTTCACCTCACCATTAACGGTATGGGCGAAAGAGCCGGAAACACTCCATTGGAAAGCACCGTAGCTGTTTTGAATGATTTTATAAAAGATGTAAAAACTTCTGTAAACGAAAAAGCTCTTTATAAAGTAAGTAAACTGGTGCAGGCATTTTCGGGGTTCAGGGTATCGCCCAGCAAACCCGTTGTGGGCGAAAACGTATTTACCCAAACGGCCGGTATTCATGCCGATGGCGATAAAAAGAAAGGACTTTATTATAACGATCTCATGCCCGAACGTTTTGGACGCAAAAGAAAATATGCGCTGGGCAAAACATCGGGCAAAGCCAATATAGAAAACAACCTGAAACAATTAGGCATACAATTGGAAGATGAAGACCTTAAAAAAGTAACCCAAAGAATTATTGAGCTGGGCGATCAAAAAGAAACTGTAACGCAGGATGATTTGCCCTATATTATTTCCGATGTATTAGACAGTAATATCATTGGCGAAAAAGTATTGGTGGAAAATTATGTGTTCACCCACTCCAAAAACATGCGCCCCTCTACTACTATCCGTTTAAAATTTGAGGACGGCATTATTGAAGAACATGCCCAAGGCGATGGGCAATACGATGCTTTTATGAATGCACTAAGAAAAATATACCAGCAAAAAAAATTAGAACTGGCTAAGTTAACAGACTATGTAGTCCGTATTCCTCCTGGCGGTCAATCAGATGCTTTATGCGAAACCATTATTACATGGGAACTCAACGGCAGGGAATTTACCACCACAGGATTAGATAGCGACCAAACCGTAGCAGCCATAAAAGCTACACAAAAAATGCTCAATATTATTTAATATAGGTATCGGCTGAATCTAACATCCGACCTTTTTATTTGAACACCGTTACCGCTATCGGAGGTAAATCAATACTATCCTTGAAAGCAAAACATCTAAAACAATATTATCCTTTATTTTCTCTTTTAGCCGTTGACACTACGCTAATAATACTGGATATAGTAAATTTTTACCACCCCTTCAAAGAAAGTAAGTTATTTCAAATTGAAACCAATGATAGCTATGCCGAAGATTTTCAGCATTTAAAATGGATTATCATTATTATTTCTTTATTAACCCTTGCTTTATTAAGAAGCAACTGGCGATACCTTAGTTGGGTACTGGTTTTTGCATTTCTGTTTCTTGAAGATGTGTTTAGAATTCACGTTATACTTACAGATATTTTTTATCATGGACTGGGATTAGACGGCGGACAACGCCTCGAAAAAATAACAGAAATAGGAACAGCATTATTTTTAGGATTTATTTTTTTAAGCCCTGTATTGATAGCTTATCAAAAAGGGAATGCCCTTTTTCGAAAACACTCCAAAGCCATTTTTATTTTGCTACTGTTGTTTTTGTTTTGTGCTATTTTTTTAGATCAAATTCATCGCCTTTCCTTTATAGGCCGCAACTGGAAGTATAATGTTTTTATCGGCATATTAGAAGACGGTGGCGAATTAATTACCGAAAGCCTTTTAACCGGATACATTATATACATTGCTTTAAAAGCGCATGAATAAATACATTAACATTATTTTCAATTTATTCTTTTTATTTAAAACACCCTATATTTATCCTACCTTAATTTAAACGAATGAACCAAATTTCCACGCTTGACCTTGCTGTTATTTTAATATACATTGTGGGCATAATAATTCTTGGACTTTGGTTTTCCAGAAAAAAGAACAAAACCAGTGAAGGCTATTTCTTGGCCGGAAAAACGCTTACCTGGTCGGTTATAGGAGCATCCTTATTTGCCTCCAATATTTCTACGGTTCATTTGGTTGGTTTTGCAGAATCAGGATTTAGAGAAGGCATGGTATGGGGTAATTTTGAGTGGTTTTCGGCTTTTGAACTCCTGATATTAGCCTTTATATTTATTCCCTTCTACCTTAGAACCAAAATCACCACGCTTCCCGAATTTTTAGAAAAACGTTACGATGGTCGTTCAAGAGTTATCCTGGCCGTATTCAGTATTCTGGCAGCCTTATTCATGCACATCGGTGTGAGCTTTTATGCAGGAGCCGTGGTTTTTAACGAAATTATGGGGGTTAGTGTTTGGACATCCGTAATTGTGATTGCCATAGCTACCGGAATTTACACCATAGTAGGTGGGTTGTCCTCGGTGGTAATTACCGAGACCGTGCAAACCGTAATTCTATTGTTGGGTTCATTTTTAATTCTCGCTTTGGCCATTATGCGTTTGCCCGATGTGGGTATTCATTCTTACGATGCCTTAAAAGAAGCCGTTGACCCCAATCGATTAAAAATGGTGAGTTTTGATACCCAAAAAGTAGGCTTTACCTTTTCCGATATACTTTTGGGGCATTTGGTATTGGGGATTTGGTACTGGTGTACCGATCAAACCATTGTTCAGCGCGTACTTGGTGCCAAGTCCGAAAAGCAGGCAAAGTTGGGGGCGTTATTTGCAGGTTTCTTAAAAATACTACCTGTACTTTTAATGATAGTTCCGGGCGTGTTGGCGTTTGCCCTTTTCAGAGATGAAATAGGAGGAGATACCAAAAACGTGCTACCCATAATGATTATGCAATTGATGCCTATCGGACTGCGGGGGTTAATGATAGCGGCACTGTTGGCTGCTGTAATGAGTAGCGTAGCAGCGGCATTGAACAGTTGTTCTACCCTTGTGGTTTACGATGTTTTTGAGAAACTAAAACCGGGAATGACTGATAAAACCAAAATTAGAATTGGTCAAATAACCGGCGTTACCGTTTTGGTTTTGGCCACACTTTGGTCGCCCTTTTTAGGAGAACTGGGAGCTATTTTTGAGTTGATAAACCAAATGTTCAGCATTTTTGCACCGTCTATAGTAGTGGTGTTTTTGTTTGGGATTTTCTATCGAAAAGGTACAGCCAATGCCGCTTTTTATACGCTATTATTAGGTAGCTTGTTTGCAGGTTCTGTCTTTATTATAGAAAAGTATGTACCTATAAACGGTATATCCGGGTTTATTTCTAATGCTGACGGTCTGGGAATTAACTGGCTGAGGCAGACCTATTTATTTTTTATCTTTTCTTCTATTCTCTATTTTACCATTTCGCTTTTTGATAAAACTGAACAAAACATAGAAGCCGATTTCTATTTGAAATTAAAAGCACCATCCAAAACAGTCAATATAATAGCTGTTGTGCTTGTAATCACTATGCTCATTGTTTACTCTATATTTTTCTAATGAAATACTTTGCCGGAAAAATCAACTCGGAAGAAATGCTGCAAGAAATAAAAAGTGCTATTAATAGTGAGGCTGCATTTTATGCTTTAAACCATTTTATTTTGGTAGCCTCGGAAACGGAAGCTTCCCAAAAATTTCTTTCTCCGCCATTGGAAAGGGTTTTTCTAAAACCTATAAAGAAACCATATCTGGATAGTATTTACAAACGCCATGTAATGTCTTTGGCACTTTATCCCGCTTCTTTAGAAAAATACATAGCTGTACATCAAGAAGTTTGGCCGCAGATTTTGGATAACATGGATGCCATTGGCGTTTACGCCATGGAAATTTATCTTTGGAAAAACCAAGCTTTTATGATTATGGATACCCGACCGGATTTTGATATGGAAAAAGACGGAGCAGTATGGGCAAAAATGCCTAGAGAGAAAGAATGGCAAGCGTATGTGGCAGCATTTCAAAAAGTGGATGCAAATGCCCAAGCCACCGAAAAATGGGTTTTGATGAAAAAAGTATAGTATGACAGGAAAATTAAACTTACCAAAAAACCCAAGGCCTATTGTAATTATTGGTGCTGGCGGCAAAGAAAATGATGCCCATTTGCCGGCTTATAAAATGGCAGGTTTTAAGGTACTGGGAATTTTTGATGTTCAAAAAAACAAAGCCGAAAGTTTAAAAAAGAATTTCCCTTTTGTGGGCAAAGTTTATGGCTCTCTCAACGAACTCATTATTGATGCTCAAACCCATCATGCCGTTTATGATGTGGCTCTCCCTGCGGCTTTTCATGCCCAAACTTTAGAAAAGTTACCAAAAAAATCAGCAGCCTTAATGCAAAAACCCATGGGCAACACTTGGGAAGATGCAAAACAAATTGTAGAAATATGTAAAGAAAGAGAATTGACTGCCGCCGTAAACTTTCAGCTTCGGTATGCCCCACACATGATTGCTGCTAAAGAAATGATAGAGGAATTGGGAGATATTTATGATTTAGAGCTAATGGTAAACGTTTATACCCCTTGGCACCTTTGGGATTTTTTGTTCGATATGCCGCGGGTAGAGATTCTCTATCACAGTATTCACTATTTAGATTTAATCCGGAGTTTTGCTGGAAACCCGGAGCGGATATATGCCAGCACAAAACAACATCCCAAAATGATGGACTTGGCTTCTACCCGTACTACTGCTATTTTAGATTACCCTGGCTGTTTACAGGCTAGAGTTATTACTAATCACGGCCATGAATTTGGCTTGAAACATCAAGCATCTTATTTTAAAATTGAGGGAACTAAAGGAGCCATAAAGATTAAAATCGGCTTGTCGCTTGATTACCCGCACGGAATGCCCTCTACTTTTGAGTATTTTCTTTTAAATGAAAAAGAGAAGGGTTGGCAAGAGGTTGCCATAGAAGGAGATTGGTTTCCTGAAGCATTTATCGGTACAATGGCCGTATTGCAAAATCATTTGAACGACCCTAAAATCCCCCTGCCTCATTCGGTAGAAGAGGCTTTAGAAACCATGCGTTTGGTTGAAGCAGCCTATAACAGCAGCGAATCGGGAGGTACAAAATTATCAACCATAAAATAAATTAACCGCCTGTATGATAATCAATAAAGTAAAAGTAAAGGACGTTCAGTTTCCATTAAGCGGAGGAGCCGGATCAGATGCCGTTCACCTTACGCCCATTTACGCTTATGCGGTTTGTGTGTTACAGACCGATAGCCCCATTGAGGGAACGGGATTGGCTTTCACCTTGGGAAAAGGGAATAGCCTGGTCTGCACTGCTATCGAACAGCTTTCGAGCTATGTAGAAGGGCAGGAAATAGAAGAATTAATGGCGGATTTTGGGACGGTCTATAAGAAAATGGCTGACGACTCCAATCTTCGTTGGCTCGGACCACATAAAGGAGTTGTTCATTTGGCTTTGGCCTCGGTGGTAAATGCCTGTTTTGATCTTTGGGCTAAATCTCGTGGGCTACCGCTTTGGAAATTATTGATAAGCCTAAGCCCCGAACAATTACTAAATACGCTGGACTTTTCTTACTACGAGGATGTATTAACCAAGAACGAGGCACTGACTTTACTTAAAGAACAATCTCATGGTAGAACAGAAAGAGAGAAAATTTTGGGAATAGGTTATCCGGGGTATGATACCTCCATAGGTTGGTTTAATTATAGCGATAAAGAGGTAGAAGAAAATATAAAAAAAGCCATGGCAGAAGGTTTTACGGCAATGAAACTAAAAGTAGGTTCTACCGATGCCCAAAGGGATATTCGTAGGGCAAACCTGTTAAGGAATATTGCAGGAGACGATGCTACCATTATGTTTGATGCTAACCAACAATGGAATCTGCCGCAGGCAATTTCTATCTGTAATGAACTGAAAAAACTAAACCCTTTTTGGATAGAAGAACCCACCCATCCGGACGATGTGGCGGCACACGTAAAACTAAAATCCGAAACAGGAGTGCCGTTGGCATTGGGCGAGCACGTGCCTAATAAAATCATGTTTAAAAACTTTATTCTTTCGGGATGTATGTCTTTTAACCAAGTAGATACGGTACGTGTAGGCGGAATTTCTGAGTTTATTTTAATCAGTTTATTATCCAAAAAATACGGTATTCCGGTAGTGCCGCATGTAGGCGATATGGGGCAAATACACCAGCATTTGGTATTGTTTAACCATGTAACAATAAACCATCCGGTGGTAATGCTGGAGCATATTCCACATTTACAAAAATATTTTTTACATCCGGTTCAGATTAAAGACGGACGGTACCTTACCCCACTAGAACCCGGCATGAGTGCGGATTTAAAAAATTATTAAGACTCGTAATTTGTTATCGGCATTACTTCATTAAAGCAATAATACTGATTGGATATTCGTAATAGACAAATAATATTGGCTCTTTTACAAATATGTTTCGTATAAAATAGAGTTGGCTTTTATACCCCTCCTAACTCTTTCGTAATATTTTCCGAATGCACAACATGCACCACTCTTTGTGGAAATGGTATTTCTATATCACTTTTCAAAAAAGCATCATAAACCCTGCGACGCATTTCGCCGGTAACAGCCCATTGTTGTGCAGGCTTGGTATCGCCCAATATTTTAATTACTACAGCACTATCACCTAAATCATTTATCCGTAAAAATTGAGGTGGCGTAAGTATGCTGTCTTTCCAGTCCGGATCCTTGGCCAGCTCTTCTCCTACCCTGTTCACCACATTTTTTACTTTTTCAATATCCGAGCCATATCCCACACCAACATCCAAATTAATGCGGGCAAACACTTTAGATTTATTAGAAACGGTTGTTATTTCGCCATGCGGAATATGATGGGTAATACCGTCTATATCTCTTAATGTTGTAACGCGCAAAGTTATTCTTTCAACTTTTCCACTCAAACCGGCCGCTTCAATAACATCATCAATCCTGTATTGATTTTCCATAATAATAAACAAACCGGATATGATGTCTTTTATTAAATACTGGCCGCCAAAACCCAAAGCCAACCCTATTACACCTGCACTGGCAATTAAAGGGCCTATTTGCAAGCCAAATTCGGCAGCAATCATCAACCCAGTTATAATAGCTAATACAATTTTTAATGTAACCGTAAAAATATGAATCAGCGTATTTTCACGTTGCTCCTCTCCAAACTGGTCTTCACCGTCTTTTTGTACCACCGAAACTTTTACAATCCGCTTTATCACACCCCTTAATACAAAATATAAAATGATTGTGATTATTACTATTGCAATAATGCGTACACCACTTGTAAATGCCCACGGCAACAATTTTTCTGCCCAAAAATCTTTAAGATTAAATTTATCCGTCATAGTAATTTTTGCGGGGAAAATAACTAAAAAAAACTACAGACAGGATTGTTTCTATTGCTTGTTTTTACATTACCCCTATTCTTAATAATTTTTTCACATTTAAAGAGTGTAAAAAAACATCATATAATCTACAGCCGGGTACTACACATACCACAAAAAGAAAACTTATCAAAAAAAGTGATTGTTTTTTTATTATTTTGTACCGGATATTCAAACACCATTTAAAACCGTATTTAATGAAATGGAGAAATAGCCGCGAAAGCGATAATGTTGAAGACAGGCGTGGCCTTCGCGGCCGGCAGGTAGTGGCCGGTGGCGGTATTGCCGGCGTTATCATTTATTTATTATTTGCCTTTTTGGGCGGTGGCGAAATTGACCCCTCGCAATTAACGCAGATGACGCAAACCAACCAAACATCTACACTATCTCCGGAGGAGCAGGCAGCCGATGATGAACGAGCTGCATTTGTAAAAGTAATACTGGGCAAAACAGAAGATGTATGGAATAAACTATTTCGGGAACAGGGGCAAACTTACAAAGAACCCACTTTAGTGCTGTTTAGAGGAAAGGTTGAATCTGCTTGCGGATATGCCAGTGCGGCATCCGGCCCTTTTTACTGCCCCGGCGACCAAAAATTATATATTGACCTGTCTTTTTTTGAGGAATTAGAAAAGTTAACAAACAAAAGCCAGATTGAATTTGCCATGGCTTACGTAATTGCACACGAAGTAGGCCACCATATACAAAACCTTAACGGAACAGCTACGCAAATGCAAAAACTACGTTCTCAAGTAAGTGAAGAGCAATACAACCGGTATTCTGTAAAAATGGAATTACAGGCCGATTTTCTTGCAGGTGTATGGGCACATTACGAACAGCAAATGAAAAACTCCTTAGAACCCGGCGATATTGAAGAAGCCCTTACAGCTGCCAACGCCATTGGTGATGACAGGCTGCAAAAACAATCGCAGGGCTATGTGGTACCGGATGCTTTTACACATGGCACCTCGCAGCAACGTATGTACTGGTTTAAAAAAGGCTACCAAACCGGCAATTTAAGCCAAGGCGATACTTTTAATGACCCTTCTTTAAGATAGGCTTTTTAGTTTTTTTACAAAAATGAAAATATACTTTTGGTCGATAGGTAAAGCTCATGAAAGCTATGTAAAAAACGGTGTTGAAGATTTTTCTAAACGCATTAATCATTACTTTAAGCAAGAATGGGATATTATGCCGTCTGTAAAAGATGCCGTAAAACTTTCGGAAGCTGACCTTAAAAAAAAAGAAGGCGAGATTATTTTAAACAAATTACAAAAAGACGATTTTTTGGTAGCCCTGGAAGAGCGCGGTAAGCAATTATCGTCTGAAGAACTGGCTGATTTTTTGCAAAAAAGAGCCAATGCAGGCACCAAACAAATTATTTTTTTAATTGGTGGTGCTTACGGGTTAGATGCAGCCGTTTTACAAAGAGCCGATGTAAAATGGAGCTTGTCAAAACTGGTATTTCCACATCAATTAGTTCGATTAATTTTAGCGGAACAAGTATATAGAGCTTGCACAATACTCCGAAATGAAAAATACCATCATAGTTAAAAGCTCTATAAAAGATTAATACAATTTCCTTAGTTTTGGCACAAATCTTAAAGCATGGTTGAGTATCCGATTACGTATTTATTAATAGCCGTCAATGTAGTGGTTTCCATGATGGGCTTTTCCAATCCGGCATTAATTGATAAAACTATTTTCTGGCCATATCGGATGGGTAGGGAGAACCAATACTATCGTTTTATTACATCGGGCTTTATTCATGCCGATTTTATGCACTTGTTCTTCAATATGTTTACGTTGTATTTTTTTGGCAGACTGATTGAGGTGTATTTTGCCATGTATGGCTTAGGTGGAAAAGTGGCTTATCTTCTACTCTATTTCATTGGCCTTGTAGTGGCCAGCATACCCAGTTATATTAAACACCAAAATGATTATGCATACCGGGGATTAGGTGCTTCCGGAGCAGTATCAGCTGTTGTGTTTGCTTGTGTGTTATTTCAACCCTGGGGAACTTTATACCTGTATTTTATACCCATGCCGGCCATAGTATTTGCCATCCTTTATCTTTGGTATTGTGTATATATGTCAAAACGTGCTGCAGATAATATTAATCACGATGCACACTTATGGGGAAGCCTTTGGGGCTTAGCCTTTACCTTAGCATTAATAGCCGCTATGCAACCCGGTTTATTTCCCGGTATATTTTACGAACTGACGCATCCGCATTTTAACTTGTAGTATTAAAACTATGGTTCAAATGTGAACTGAATTGTTTTTTGGGTAGCTGGTGTAATTTTAAACCGGTTGTCAATTCTATGGCCAATAACCCAAATAATTTTCAGGTTCATTTCCAGTACCCATACATGTTCTTTCTCCAACATGGATAGTTTATTATCAATTAAAAACCGAGCTATTTTTTTCTTTTTCTGCATCCCCAAAGGGTAAAAATAATCTCCCGTTTTCCACGGGCGTAATATGATGGGGTATTGAATACTTTTAGCATCCAATAAAGCCGTATTCGGGTGCTTCGGGAGTATTTGCAACTTTGCCGGAGCTGATACGGTTAACTTTCCACCGGCAAAAAAATAACCTCCGGGTTCATTTATAATAACGGCAGTTTGGTTTATTGCAGACTGTGGCGCAATTATTAAATGTTTCCTATTTTTTAAAATCCTATGTGTGGCAGACAGAACATATTTACCGGTATCGCTATACAACAATTGGCTTATATCTGTTAGCTGTGCTGCTGTAAAATTAAATGGTTTAAGAATTTCGTATAAAACAGTTTTAGGGGCTATTTGCTGTAATAATAATTGTACCGAAATAAAATAACAACCATCCTTATTCGTAACTAATTTTTGATATTTTTTCAAGATGGCCTCATCATACAGTAAGGCCACATCGTTCATCCGATTGATATTAGCCAGCAAATTATCACTTACTTCGGGATATACTTCGGCTACCATTGGCAATACTTTATTTCTAAAATAATTCCTGGTATAATCGTTCTGCAAATTGCTTTCATCCTGCACAAAGGATAAATTTTGTTCTTTTAAAAATGCTTCCAATATGTGCCTTCGAACAAATAACAACGGCCTTCTAATATATCCGTTAACCGGTTGTATTCCGGTTAGCCCTTTAATACCGGTGCCTCTAAAAAAATTCATCACAACCGTTTCAATATTATCATCTGCATGATGTGCTGTTAATATATAATTATATTGATGGGTATCCCTTATTTCATCAAACCATCCATATCGCAATTCCCGAGCAGATACCTGCGTGCTAAGGTTATTGTCTGCTGCATATTGTTTGGTATTAAAACGGATAGTGTAAAAAGGAACCCCCATATTTTCTGCCAGCGACCTTACAAAATCCTCGTCCCTGTTACTATCATCGCCTCTTAATTGAAAGTTGCAATGCGCTATACCAAAATCAAGTTTTGCCAATGCGCATAATTTGCATAACACTACAGAGTCCACCCCCCCGCTAACTGCCAGTAAAAGCCTATCCTTTTTATTAAAAAGATTTTTATTGGAATAATATGCTATAAATTTCTTTAATAAATCCATCATATTAAAAAACTAATTCTTCATGTGCTGCTCGTAACTCATTCCATGTATGATTATCGCCACCTGCCCTGGCCAATTCCATACCTTTTATATAAACTTCTATGGCGGCTGTATTATTGCCCCTACGCTCCAGCAATTTTCCTAACTGATAATAACTACCCACATAATCAGGGGTAGCCGATAAAATTTGATTTAGTAAATTTTCTGCCATCACATCATCACCTGCCTTAATATATTCCATCGCTAATGCGTGCTTTAAAAAACTATCGCCGGGATTGTCTTTTAAAAATAATTTTAATTTTTCAATACGATCCATACATTAATAATTCTTACAAAGATTTTAAAAATCCGTTATATTTCCAACGTAAAAACTTGATTGAACACAATGCTTATTTCAAACTGTTTCTGCTATCTTTGAAACAACAAGTTGTTCAACAACTTTATCAACAAACAAAATCAGCCATTATGAAGATATTAGTTTGCATTAGTAAAACGCCTGACACTACAGCAAAAATAGCTTTCACCAACAATAACACGAAATTTGATACCAACGGAGTTCAATGGATTATTAATCCCAATGATGAGTATTATGCCCTGGTTCGTGCCATTGAGTTAAAAGAAGCTGACCCTTCTACAACCATACACCTAATAAATGTTGGCGGTGCCGATGCCGATGCCATCCTCCGCAAAGCCTTTGCTCTTGGCGGCGACGAAGGAATAAGAGTGAATGAAGAAAACGGCGATAGCTTTGGTATTGCCACTCAAATTGCAGCCATTGCAAAAGAACAAGCTTACGACATTATTTTGTTGGGCAAAGAAACCATTGACTATAATGGAAGTGCTATTGGCGGCATGGTAGCCGAGATGCTTGATATTCCGTATGTTTCGTTAGCATCAAAATTTGAATTGAATGGAACATCCGCTACTATTACCAGAGAGATTGAAGGTGGTGCCGAGATATGTGAAGTGGCCCTGCCCGTAGTTGTGAGCTGTACCAAAGGCATGGCAGAACAGCGTATTCCTAATATGCGCGGCATTATGGCCTCCCGTACCAAGCCTTTAAAAGTAGTAGAACCTGTAGCTGTAGCGCCGCTAACAACTATTACAGAATATAGTTTGCCCCCGCAAAAAGCCGGCGTAAAACTAATTGCTCCGGATAATATTGCCGAACTGGTAAGACTCTTAAAAGAGGAAGCCAAAGTAATATAATCAGTCAAACAAAAGGTATTATTGTTCATTAACCTAAATACAAAAAATGTCAGTTTTAATCTATATAGATATTGCAGCAGATGGTTCCATCAAAAAATCATCCTTAGAAGCAGCCACCTATGGCGGTAAACTTGCCGCTATTTTACAAACCGAAGCCATTGGTATAGCATTAACACCGGCTGTAGAAAATTTGGCCGACTTAGGCAAGTATGGTATCAAAAAAATATATCAAGTATCCAATGATGCAATAAAAGGTTTTGATGCACAGATTTACTCCAATGTAACGGCACAGGCTGTAAAAGAAACCGATGCTGCTGTAATAATTTTTTCCAATAATACTGATGGAAAAGCCATTGCCCCCATGCTTTCAGCTCGTTTGCAGGCAGGGCTTGTGAGTGGTGTGGTGGAATTACCTCAAATAACAGATGGCAATTTTATTGTAAAAAAATCGGTTTTTTCGGGCAAAGCATTTGCTAATGTAAAAGTAATAAGCCCCATAAAAATCATAGCCATTAACCCCAATTCATTTGGCATAGAGGCTGGAGAAGGCGTAGCCGAAATCGTACCACTCAATGCATCAATACCAACGCCTAAAATAACCATAAAAGAAATTAAAAAGGAAAGTGGGGAAATACCACTTGCCGAAGCAGCAATAGTGGTAAGTGGCGGCCGTGGAATGAAAGGCCCCGAAAACTGGGGTATATTGGAAGATTTGGCAAAAGAACTGCATGCTGCAATGGCCTGTAGCCGCCCTGTTGCAGATGCTCACTGGCGGCCACATAACGAACATGTAGGACAAACCGGTGGTGCCATTGCTCCCAATTTATATATTGCCTGCGGTATTTCGGGAGCTATTCAACATTTAGCCGGGGTTAATCGCAGTAAAGTAATTGTGGTTATTAATAAAGACCCTGAAGCACCGTTTTTTAAAGCAGCAGATTACGGCGTAGTGGGCGATTTATTTGAAGTAGTACCCCAGTTAACAGCCGAATTAAAAAAATCAAAATAATAGAATAGAACCTGCACAACTGTTTTGCTGTTTATTTTTCTGTGTATTGATATAAAGCAGACAAGCAACACCTATCAAAAATCAAATTATAAAATACCTATCTCTCTTCAAAAATGCTTAGTTTCGTGGCATAGTATGAAGAAGATAGAATTAGAAATTGTGGCACTCTCGCACAGTATTACCCAAACGCATTCCTATGCCGTTGTTTTGGGTGAGGTGAACGGTTTACGAAGATTGCCAATTGTAATTGGAGGATTTGAAGCACAGGCTATTGCCGTGGCACTTGAAAAAATGAATCCCAGCCGCCCACTCACACATGATTTAATGAAAAACTTTATGGTGGCTTTTTCTATTGATTTACACGAAATTATTATTTCCGATTTACAGGAAGGTATTTTTTTTAGCCAACTGATATGCTCTACAGAAAAGGAAACTATTGAAATTGACAGCCGAACATCTGATGCTATTGCATTAGCTGTAAGGTTTGGGTGCCCCATTTACACATACGAAAAAATACTGGATGGTGCCGGTATTATTATGGATGATAAGGGTCAGGAACCGGAAGCTTCTGAAGAGTCGATTGAAGAAATACCACAAAACCCATCGGGCGAGAGCCTTAAAACCTTGTCGTTGGATGAATTAAATAAGCTATTGGGAGAAGTATTGGAAAATGAGGATTACATGAAAGCAATTGCAATCCGTGATGAAATTAATAGCCGTAAAAAAAAGAAATAGCCGTTTCCCTGTATTTATATTTACTCCTGCCAATATTGGCACTAAAACAGCCTGTTCATTTTGATTCTTTTTCCTAATTGTAAAATTAATATAGGCCTTCAGGTTATAAGTAAACGGGAGGATGGCTATCATAATCTGGAGACCGTTTTTTTTCCGCTACCCGTTTTTGATGTATTAGAAATGTTAGATGCTGATACAACTTCCATATCCCTGTACGGTGTTCCCATTCCGGGTAATTCTGAAGACAATATTGTTTTAAAGGCTTACAAAATTTTAAAGAACGACTTTCCTGATTTACCACCTGTACATTTCCATCTTTTAAAAAATATTCCTGCCGGTGCGGGCTTAGGGGCTGGTAGTGCCAATGGGGCTTTTGCATTAACAGGCATCAACAAAAAATTTAATCTTGGTCTATCACAAGCACAACTTATTAATTACGCGCTGCAATTAGGAAGCGATTGCCCTTTCTTTATACTAAATAAACCCTGCCTTGCCACCGGGCGCGGTGAAAATATGAGGCCTATTCCCTTAGATATATCAAATTACAAAATAATAATTATAAATCCGGGCATTCATGTTGCCACTCCCTGGGCTTTTAAACAATTACAACCCGCTACGCCACAAAAAAGCCTTGAGCAAATAGTGCTACATCCAGTAAATGAATGGAAACATACTATTACCAATGATTTTGAAACCGCCGTTTTTGCTGCTCATTCGCAAGTGGAGGCCATCAAAAAAAGCCTCTACAATGCCGGAGCCGTTTTTGCTTTAATGAGTGGCTCGGGAAGTACGGTTTACGGTATATTTGAAAAAGATGCCAATCCTGTTTTAAATTTACCTACAAGCTATTTTATAAAAACAGTATATCTAAATCCCGATACTGAACAATAGTTAATAGGGATTATTCCAAAATCCTTCTTATCTTTCCACCATCAAAACAACAAACAAAATATTAAATTTTTTGCAGCAACACCTCGATTTGCTGAACCACTGACAACCGTACAGTTGAATATTTCTGCATCAATTATATCTTTTATTCCTTTTAATAGAACTTCCTCCCAATTATTTTAATCTATTTCAGATTTCATTTATTTTATTATAATGACAACAGATACATATATAGAACTTGAGCAACAATATGGTGCCCACAATTATCATCCGCTACCCGTAGTGCTTAACAAAGGAAAAGGCGTTTTTGTATGGGATGTGGAAGGCAAAAAATATTATGATTTTTTAAGTGCTTACTCTGCCGTTAACCAAGGACATTGCCATCCCAAAATTGTACAGGCTTTTATAGGGCAGGCGCAACAGTTAACACTAACCAGCCGTGCTTTTTATAACGATAAGCTGGGGCTTTTTGAAGAATACATTACAAAGCTGTTGGGTTATGATAAAGTGTTGCCGATGAATACCGGCGTGGAAGCCGTAGAAACTGCTATTAAACTTTGTAGAAAGTGGGGGTACGAGGTAAAAGGCATTCCCATAAATGAAGTCTGCATCATTGTATGCGATCATAATTTTCATGGCCGTACTACTACCGTTATTTCCTTTAGTTCTGATGAAGCAGCCCGTAAAAATTTTGGGCCTTATACTAAGGGTTTTATCAATATACCTTACAATGATATTACGGCTTTGGAAAAAACATTAGAAAATAAAAATATTGCCGGCTTTTTGGTAGAACCTATACAGGGTGAAGCCGGAGTAATAGTTCCTGATGCCGGTTACCTGGCAGCAGCAAAAAAACTATGTGAAGATAGGAGTGTTTTATTTATAGCCGATGAAATACAAACCGGGCTTTGCAGAACCGGTAAAATGCTTTGTTGCGATTACGAACAGGTAAAACCCGATATATTGCTTCTTGGAAAAGCATTAAGCGGCGGTATGATGCCCGTGAGTGCCGTGCTTGCCAATAATCATATTATGATGTGCTTACAACCGGGGCAACACGGATCTACCTACGGAGGTAACCCTATTGGTGCTGTAACAGCTATTGCTGCATTACAAGTATTACAGGAAGAGCAAATGGCGGAAAATTCATTAATTTTGGGCAATGTTTTCAGAGAGAAAATACGGGCATTGGATAATCCTTATATTAAATCAGTACGAGGCAAAGGGCTTTTAAATGCTATTGAAGTAAACAGTACTGACCCTGAAGCTGCATGGAAATTATGCATTAAAATGAAAGAACATGGATTATTAGCAAAACCCACACATGGCGATAAAATAAGATTTGCACCGCCACTTTGTATTACACAGGAACAAATTTCAGCATCTATTGAAATAATAAAAAAATCATTATCTAACCTTGACAAATAATGTAACATATCAAAATTTACCTGTTTTTATGGCCGGGCTTATTGACGGCATTATTGTACCGCTAACCGTTTATAGCTTTTTTAGTGCTGTGTTAGAACAGCAGAACAATGTGATACTTATTACAATGGTAACCGGTATTTGTATGGCTATTTTTTTATCTGTAGGGGCTTATCTTACCCGCAAGGGAGAAATAGAACATTCTGAAGAAAATAAGCTGGCAGCAATATACAATGCACTTGAAATTAATGAAGGGCTTAAACAATTAATGACGCAAGATACTTTAAAAGAAAAAGAAATTTGGCAGCAACAATGGAACGAAAGCGAAAACGATGCTACTAATCTTTCACCCGGCCAATATGCTTCCACCACCGGATTTGGCTACCTTATTGGGCTTTTATTGGTACTGCTTAATGGCTACTTTAACCCTACTGATAATTTGCAGTTTTTAATTTTACCACTTACCGCTTTGGCTCTTGCAGGTTTTGTTAAACATAAAATAGCGGGTCAAAACCCTTTTATTGGAATGTTAACAGTATTACTATCAGGTGCTTTGGCAGCTATAAGTAACTGGTTAGTGGCAGGTTTGTTTTAAAGCCCACTGCAATTATACCGGTTCGTTTTTGCCAGATTCCGGAATTTTCATATTGGGGAAAAACGTTGTAATTAATAATGCAAAAGAGGCAATAACTACTAAATACAAGCCCATTTCTTTTTGAGGGCATTCCCCACCTTCACAACGGCTGATCATCACATAATTTTTAAAAGCCCAAGCTACATTAAGTGCAGCAAACAGTAGGTTAAAACGCTTAGCCCATAATTGTTTTATAAAAGTCAGCAATAATATTATCACAACTAATATAAAGTGAAAATAGGCGGGTTTCCCAAATCGGGTACCCGCAGTATCAACGCCGGAAATCGTAATATTGGCCTGCGTAATTTGTACCCAGGGCATAAAACAGGCTACCACTAATACTACTGCCGATGCTAAGGCTATCCATTGAGAACGGTTCATACCGCAAAATAAACACCTGTTGCCGATACTACAAAAAAAAAGCACCTTCAAATGAAGGCACTTTATACCGATTGGATATTCGTAATAGACCAATGTAATTGGTCTAAACGAATATCGTCCCGCATGTTTTCGGGAGCATTATACGAAGTATATTGGTCTGTTTTATAAAAATATGTTTCGTATTAAATATTTGTATTAAGCGTTACACCCTAAAAATATAAAATACCACTAATGCCAAATACCCGGTGTTGGTTATTTCTATTATCAGTACTGTTTTCGCCTCCGGGTAAATTATTTAATAAACCTATACCATATTGTGCCTGAACAGCAAATTTTCCTAAATCAATACCACCAATTACATTAGCACCGGCATCAAAACGTTTAAAATCTCCCTGATCGCCATTATCACCGCTTACAGGATTATCATTACCCCAGTCGATTGTTCTCTCTCCTTTGGTTTCGCTAACGCCTGTGGTAGCGGTCCATTTATCTTTACCGGTAATTCCTACAGCAGCATAAGGCCCTGCACCCACAAATATTTTTGAATTGCCTCCCATTGGTATATTTACAGTGAAATTTAAAGGCAACTCTATGTATAAAGGATTTACAGTATGCTCATACGTTCCCAATGAACTGGTGGCTGTATATTTTGACCCTTTACCTTGTAATTCTAAACCTGTTCTAATGCTAAAAATATCGGCAATTGTGGCATCTACCGCCAAGCCGGCATTAAAAGTAGATAATCCGGCTTTGTCTGTTACATCTCCATTATTATTATAAGTGATTTTTGCCAAATTATACCCACCTTTAAAACCCACTTTTGTTTGTGCATTTACAGCACCAACTGTTGCTACCATTACAAATGCTCCAATAATTACTTTACGAATCATAAACTTTCGTTTTAGTTTTAAAAAATTGTTTTACAGTATCTTAACTTAAAATACCGTGCCAAAAATAAAATAAACCGGCAAATTTTAATTAAAAACAATTTTTTTAACCCAATTTAACAGACTTGTTAAAATACGAAATTTTTGTACTGATTATAAGCTATTTATGCCAAAAACTCAACTCTTCATTATGCTGCTCCTGATTATTGATATTTCCTGACATTTTTGAAGCCGCATGCACTAATTGAAGCAATTCTATCTTATACCCTTCTTCATCATTTTTAACCATATTACTAAGAGTATTTTTAACAAACTCATACCCACCGTTTCCTTTATACTCAGAATTACGCAATATCATACCAAACTGTGCTACCGCAGCCGCCAAGCGAAAATTATCGGATACTGAAGAGAAACTTTTCGGATTTCCCTCCACTACTCTATCAATTAGTAAACTTTTACTGTTTTCTGGATGTTTATACCGGAATTTTACCGTCATCACCTCATCACTGTTTTTTGCAACGGTATTGTTTGAAGGCTGATTGTATTTTAAAGCATCTACGTTTTTTAATTCTTCCGCAGGTATTCCTACGGGAATAATTTCGTAAACAGCAGTAACGGTATGGCCGCTTCCTAACTCACCGGCATCTTTTTTATCATTGTTAAAATCTTCTTTGGCCAACATACGGTTTTCGTAACCAATCAGGCGATAGCCCTGTACTTTTGCCGGATTAAATTCAATTTGCAATTTTACATCTTTGGCAATCGTAAACATAGTACCTCCAAACTGACTAACTAATACTTTTTCTGCCTCTTTTTTAGTATCAATATATGCATGGTTGCCGTTGCCCTTATCAGCCAGCTTTTGCATCTTAGCATCTTGGTAATTGCCCATTCCATAGCCTAAAACGGTTAAGAACACGCCGGATTCCCGCTTTTCTTCAATCAATTTTTCCAATGCAGCATCACTGCTAAGGCCTACATTAAAATCGCCATCGGTACAAAGTATAACCCGGTTATTGCCCTTCTTTACAAAATTATCTAAAGCTACTTTATAAGCTAATTGTATGCCTGCCCCACCGGCTGTAGAACCGCCAGCCCTTAACCTGTCAATTGCGCTTTTAACTGTAGCTTTTTCGCTACCGCTTGTAGGAGGCAATACCAACCCGGCGTTTCCTGCATATACCACAATAGATACTTTATCCTGCGGCCTCAGCTGGTCGGTTAATAGTTTCATAGACTCCTGCACTAAGGGTAATTTGTTGTTACCTGACATGCTGCCGCTAACATCAATTAAGAAAACCAAATTAGCAGGTGGTAAATTTTCAGTAGGTATTTTTTTACCCTGTAGCCCAATAAGCATCAAATGATGTTGAGTGTTCCAGGGGCAATGGGCATATTCGGTATTAATACTAAAAGGTGCATTTCCGGTTGGCTGCGGATAATTATAAGAAAAATAGTTAATCATTTCTTCAATTCTTACAGAGCCATCGGGCGGTAACTGCCCATTGTTAATATACCTTCTTATATTACTGTACGATGCCTGATCTACATCTATAGAAAAAGTAGAAAGCGGATTATCTGTTACCCGTAAAAATGGGTTTTCACCTAAATGCTCATACCCTTCTCTATTGTAATTGTTATTATACCGCCAGCTATCGTCTATCCGGCTTTCTTGCATTGGAGCCGGTGTATAATTATAGCCGGGCTGATTGGAAGCAGTACCCCTAATCATTACCGAACTTCCTGTTAATTCTTTTTTCATTGTTGTTCCAAACCCTACCACTACTACCTCATCCAAAGTTTGGTTGGTTTGACTCATTTGTACATTAATAACAGTTTGCTTACCTACTGTAATTTCTTTTGTAGGATAACCAATTGAAGAAAAAATAAGCACATCGCCTTCTTTTGCATTTATTTTATATGTGCCATCCTTATTGGAACTGGTAAAGGACTGTGTACCTTTAACCGTAACAGACACATACGGAATCGGGTTACCAGCATCATCCTTAACAGTACCCGTAACCCAGCCTTTTGCCATTGTAAAAGCTAATAAAATAATGACCGACAATAATGTAAAAAGTAAATAAACCTGCTTCATAATTGTATTTTTTAAAGTGTTTATTAAAGGATGCAAAGAAGGAATGAATTACATAAACCCGATATGTCATCGTAAGGGCGCATTTCAAATTTTCGCATCGTCATGTCGATTCCGAAAGCGTTCGGAAGAGACATCTCATTATTAATATGAAGAGATTTCTCGCTGCGCTCGAAATGACTCAAACAGATACTACTTATACAAAGCGAAAATTTGAAATACACCCCATCGTAAGAATCAGCCGGTTTATTAATTTTTTATAAGTACATTGCAATCATAAAAACCTAAGCAGGAACCACATAATTTGGCTAAACTTTTTACCATACAATCCCAAGATGAAAAGTCGGATGAAATACTGTTGGAAGATTTTAAAAACTCCGGTAGTCAGGAAGTTTTAGCTGCTTTATTTTTAAGATACAGTGATCTTTTATACGGGGTATGCCTTAAATACCTTGAAGATGCCGAAAATGCCAAAGATGCCGTTATGAATATTTATCAGGAATTATGGCGTAAATTACCCAACCACGATGTAAGTAATTTTAAAAGTTGGTTGTATGTATTGGCCAAAAATTATTGTTTGATGCAATTACGATCGGCCAAAAAAACTGTTACGGTGAATATTGACGGCACTAATATGCAATCGGGCGATTTTTCGCATCTTGATGATGTATTAAACAAAGAAGAGGCCTTTAAAAAGTTGGAAAACTGTATTGAAACATTATCGGAGCATCAAAAAAGCAGTATCAAACTGTTTTATTATAATAACAAATGCTATAACGAAATAGCAGCCGAAACCGGATTAGAATGGAATAAGGTGAGGAGTTTGATACAAAATGCCAGAAGAAATTTAAAAATTTGTATGGATAACAATGGCAGCTGAAAAAACATATCATTATACTTTGCAGGATATTGAGAGGTACCTGAGTGGCCGTATGACGACACAGGAAATGCATGATATTGAAAAAGCAGCACTTACCGACCCGTTTCTATACGATGCCATTGACGGCTACAGCAAGGCCGACCCATTAGTAACCGACAAACATTTAAACGAAATTGCGGCATTAGTACATCAAACTGATAAGCCGGAAGCCATTGTAAGTACCCTGCCTTTACAAAAAAACAAGCGTTGGAAATGGTTGGTTGCTGCCGGCATTATGGGTATTTTGGGTTATAGTGCGTGGTATTTTACAGGTAATTATAAGCAAAAAAACAATACAGAAATTGCACAGGAGAATACCCATGTTCCCAGTCCAAAATTAGATACAACTTTAACTGGTTCAAAAGTTTCTACCGAGCCGGTTACAGCAACAGACAGAGATATCTCCGCCGCTAATACTCCGAAAGATGTACAAAAAAGAGAGCCGGGAACTAGTACCATATCTCCGGTTGAAAATATACCGGAACCCCATTCTAAATCTGAAAAAGAAACAGTACCCACTGTTGCAGAAAACTTGGTAGCCGATGAAGTAGTAGCAATGGCTCCAAATCCTGTACGCAACGATACCTTAAATTATCAAATGCGCAAGGTAATAGCGGTAAATAATAATCTTAAACAGCATAGTATAGAAAGAAATGCAGCTCATGGCAGCAATGCTCCTGCCCAAAATGGCTATAATTATATACTTTCAAAAAATTATACCGGCCTCGTTACTGATGACCAGGGTAATCCTTTGCCGGGAGCCACGGTAATAGCTAATAATCAGTCTTCTATAACCGATATTCATGGCCGTTTTAACCTAAAAGTTCCTACAGCTGCCAATCAGATTGATGTAAGTGTAGCTGCAATTGGTTATAAAAAAGAAAATACCACCCTATATCAAAATAGAACGGCAGGAATAGCTTTGGAACCCGACCAAATGGGGCTTGATGAAGTTGTTGTTGTAGGCTTTGGTACTAAGAAAAAAAGGACAGCAACACTTGAGGCCTATTCCCAAATGAAGGTAGATACGCTTGAAAGCTCGGAATACCCCTATCCCGAAGGTGGCTGGGCTCATTTTTATGATGACTTAGCTGCTGAACTCGGCGTAAACAAAAGAAAAGCTAATAAACTACTCCATATTAAATTCCAGATAGAAGACGGAATCCCCTCTAATTTTACGGTAGTAAAAACACCCGATACTGCCATATCCGATAAAGCCATCACCGCCATTAAAAAAGGGCCGAGATGGGAAAACTTTCGCAAAAAAAGAAAAGCCGAAGTAAAAATTAATGTAGAGTAGGAATAGACTCCCGCTACACAATCCCATTTATAACCAACCTTTAGTATTCTTTGTTACTGACAAACTGTCATTAATAGATTTCACTCTTTATCTCCACTATTAAATGCGTCTTTAGCTTCCATACCCAACTTCATCTGTATAAAAATTTTTGGTATCACTTCCACATCAAAAACATAAACGTAAACAAATTTCATCTATCTAAAATTTTACTTTATATAAAAAGTAAGTGTTGTCTATGAAAATTGTGGAAGGCGGCTGCTTATAAATACAATATTTACATAATATTCTATTCACCACAACTAACACTTTGCATAAAATAAGTTAACTAACTATAAATCAATATTTTATATAAATTAATTTCGTGCTACTTTATTTTATTACAAAATGCAAAAAATAGCAGTAGAATGAATACCATTTATAGTAATATTTTATTTATTTAAACATTATAATAAATTTATAAACTATTAATTATAATATTTTATTTAACTAATAAATTTAGCAAATAAAATTATATGTTGATACTCTTGGATTACTAACAATCTTAGTTGCAAAAAGCCTGCTTTTTAGGTTGCAATTTTTTAGAGATAAAAAAATAGGGCAATTTTAACAGCCCTATTTTATTGCAAATAGGTCAGGAGTTTTAATTTGCATAAAAGATCCTGATTATGAAAACAACAGCTATTTTAGTTAAGGCTATATTCATGTTAGTCATTTTAACCGCACTCCTACCCTCTTGTATGAGGTATAAGAACGTTCAATTTAAAGGAGTGGAAAAACTAAAAATCGGAAAAATTGGCATGAATGAAACTACTATAGAAATGAACCTTCTTTTTAAGAATCCCAACAAAATGGGAGCCCAATTAAATAATGCCAAGGGCAAGGCCTGGTTGGATAATGTATATATCGGAGATTTTTTATTGCAGGGAGAAAGTATTAAAATACCTGCCAAAAGCAATTTTTCGGTACCGATTAGTCTTTCCGTAAACATTAATGATCTGCTTAAAAATGCAGGTTCAATACTTTTTAAAGATTCAGTATCCATTCAATTGGATGGTGCAGCCAATCTATCGAAAGGGTCTTTAAAGAAAACATTTCCTTTAACCTATTTCGGTAAAAAATCTTCTGAGGAAATATTAGATGCGTTGGATGACATTACGCAATAGTCCAAATTTGCCTCTGGTTTGCGAGGGTTATAAAGCCTAAGTAAGTGTATTAATACAGGTATAACGGGCTTATACGTTCCATTTAGCCGGGTCTTCCCGCCATTGCAGCAAACGGGCTTCCTCCTCGGCTTTAAAAAGGCCTTTTTCCTTGGCTAATTCAAGCAAAACGGGGTAATTTGTTAGAGATTTATACGGCAACCCTCTTGTAGCAAAAGCATCACGGGCCACCGCAAAATCGTAGGTAAAGATAGAAACCATGCCAATAACTTCTAATCCGGCATCAATAAGGGCATCTACAGCTTGCAAACTACTTTTTCCTGTGCTTACAAGGTCTTCAATTACCAAAACCTTTTGTCCGGCCTCATATCTACCTTCTATTTGGTTACCGAGGCCATGATCTTTAGGTTTAGGGCGCACATAAATAAAGGGTAATTTTAACTGGTCTGATGCCATTGCTCCCCAGGCAATTCCGGCAGTGGCCACACCAGCCAGCAGTTCGGCATCGCCAAACTCCGAAAAAATAACATTACACATTTCACTTTTAATAAAATCCCGCACATACGGAAAGGATAACACACTCCTGTTATCGCAATAAATAGGGCTTTTCCAGCCACTGGCCCATGTAAAAGGCGCATCCGGACTTAGCTTTACCGCATTTACCTGTAACAACTTTTCGGCTACTGCTTTTGCATCGTTCATAATTACTATATAACTTTAAGGTGCGAAAATAGGAAGTTGTTGGCAAACCGGATTCGGGTACAGTTAAAAACCTGCTTATTTTTCATTCAATTGTAAAAACTAATTTTCAATTTATTCACCCGCCACGACGGGCAAGTTTTTCACTCTTTCAGCTTCATCCTCACAATTACCGGATTGCTTTTACGGTTTTGGGTTTTAAAATATTGTTGGAGAACTGGGGGGTATTGGGGATTTTTGGATTTGGATAAACTAAATGTTGAAAACATTTGTAATGAAGAAATTGAACTATAGAGATACCCGTTTTTCAAATTCATTCCACTTGAACTTGAGAATCCATCCATTATCGGTAGAAAATAAGATTTATTATCTGGAGTTATTCTTTCAAACGAAACCGATTTATGGCTAACTGTATCGTAAATAAAATTCATAGGACTAATATTTTTCCCATCACCACTCGGTAATATTGTCAATCTCTTTTGCAAAGTAAAAATCATTTTATTTTTATAAAAGTTAATATTACAAACAGACTGAATAAGGTTTGGGTTATTTGCATTGGTCTTTCGAACGCTATCTAGCAAACGATAATCTTGAAAGTTAAAATCAACGTTAGGTAACAAATAATTCGAAGGAAAAATAAATTGTCCAATTTGAAAAACTGAGTCCTTAGTTAGCTTGTATAAACTATAATCAAATGGAACAACACAAAAAATCGTACCATCCTCAGATATACTTGTGGTTATTCCTCCTGAATACGCAAATAAAAATGGATTAGTATCCATATCTACATTCAAGAATGCTTTGTACAAAGTACCATCCTTATTGTAAACCTCAATTAAAGGCTTTTTCTTCTTGAATGGAAAATCTTTTAACGAAGAAAAGTTAAGTTTGTTTAATAAATAAAATTCAGCATCTATAGGAAACCTACTAATTATATTTATTTCATGATTCTCTATTTTTTCAACTTTAAGTAGTATACCTGTTGCACTATATATCCTTCGTTCGAAAAGTCCAATCCTTTCTATTGGACTTATTTGGACAACTATTTGCATTTCACCGCTGCTATCATAATCAATTAGTGTTGTTATTCCTTTATTTCGAGGCAATGAATGCTTCCTGAGAAAATTTCCTGACAAATTGAAAAAAAAAATATTATAGGTATCAAAGTCACTTATAACTACACTAGAATAAGTTATTATTAATCTTCTTGGAAAGCCTAATGTACTTTCTTTAGAATTTTCTAATGGAATATACTCAACCGACTCAAAAAAATCCGCAACATTTCCCCCAAAGACCTTTGCAGGATTTACCCTGATTTTTTGAGTGAACCCAATTTTTGCAATAATTAATAATAAAATAACAATTAAACATCTCATATATTAATAATAAATAATTTAATATTCTCCTCTTAAAATTAACATTGGACTGGTTTTTGAATTTAGGCTTACAACAGCAGAAACTTGAAATATCCCTTTATCTCTAGGTACATATTTAAGCGTAATTTTTGCATTACTATCAATTGGAATAAGCCTACCTTGATCATATGAAGAACTAGTACATTTACAATCAGGTAACACTTCTTTAATGTACAAGAAAGATGGATCTAAATTATGAATTGTAAAATCAGCCTTTACAGTGTCATTTGTAATGACCTTACCCACATCAATTATACTTTTATCAATTGAAATTTCAGTGTCGATTAAGCTGTCATTAGTACTATATTTGTTATTAGCTTTTAATCCCTTCAATACGTTGTTTAAATATCGACACCCAAAAAGGGAAGCCTATAAAACGGGTAATAAAATAGCCCCGACAAGCGGGGCTATAATAATTTTAATACTATGCAATTAGTTTTTCCTTTCGACGTTTAACCTGAGATACCAATGATTCAAATGCTGCATCAAAAGACTCTTCAAAAGATTTGCTGGATGATTTTACAAAAAATTTGTGGCGAGGGACATGAACTTTAATTTCAACAATTTTATCTTTTATATTGTGTACCACATTATCCAGTTTCAAAAATACATCGGAACCAATAATTCTGTCGTGAAACGTGGACAACTTCTCCATCTTACGGTTTACGAAATCAATTAATTTTTTGTCCGCTTCGAAATTAACCGTTTGAACGTTTACATTCATAGCTCATATATTTAAGTGTGAAAAAATAAGTGTCAAAGAGCTTTTAATCGCTTGCTTAAAGATAGTATTTTTTTATATCTATTTCAAAACAAAAAATGCTAAAATTTTTTGAAATTTTTATGGTAAAGTTGCCTTTCAGGCTTTGGGATGTGCGTTTTTATATACTTCCTTGAGTTTATCTATGGTGTTATGCGTATATACTTGCGTGGCAGCCAAGCTGGAGTGCCCTAACAATTCTTTTACGGCATTTATTTCTGCTCCGTTATTCATTAGATGTGTGGCAAAACTATGACGCAATACGTGTGGGCTTTTTTTATCAAGGGTGGGAATGGCGGCAAGATATTTTTTTACGAGTAAATATGCATACTTGGGATAGAGCTTTTTACCCTTTTCTGTAACCAGAAATTCGGGTACCGTTGTTCCTATTTCCTTATGCTTTAATTGTTGGTATGTCTGAATTTTTTCAATAACGGTTGCTGTAATGGGAATGCTCCTTTCTTTATTTCCTTTTCCCAATACCTTTAGCTGCTTTCGTGCAAAATCGATCCCTGTATCTTTAAGCTGAATCAACTCACTTAAGCGCATCCCCGTAGCATAAAATAAACTAATTAACATGCTGGCATTTAAACTTTTCCAATTTTCGGTATTTGTGTCTGCCGCAGCTGAGAGTGTTGCCATATCCGACTCCTTAATAAAAACCGGCAGCCGTTTGCTTGTTTTGGGAGTAACCACTTTTGCCATTGGGTTGGCTTTAATATTCCCCGCAGTTATATGGAACTTAAAGAAGGATTTTAAAGAAGATATTTTTCTATTGATGCTGCGTGTGGTTATTTCTGTACCGTTCTGCCCACCCTTGATGTTAGCCAGCCAACTTCTGATAAACTGATAAGAAATATCGCCTATGGCTGTATCACCATAATTTTCAAAAATATATTGCCAAAAAGTTTCAAGATCCCTTTGATAAGCAATAATGGTGTGTAGAGAGTACCGTTTCTCAAATTTGAGATAATTGATAAATGATTGTATATAACTATCGGAAAGCAAAGACATAAAAAAAGCTTCGAATTAATTCGAAGCTACAATAATATTTATAAATGGTAAAATTTATGCTTCTATCTTACCACTGGCTATTTGCTGCTTGTAAATGGCTTTTAAAACCTGTCCGCGACGCTTTACAGATGGCTTAGTAAAAGCCTGACGCTCACGTAATTGTAACAATACTTTTGAACGCTCAAATTTCTTTTTGTACTTTTTGAGTGCCTTATCAATATTTTCGCAGTCTTTAGAATCAATAATTAACATAATATATATACCTCCTTCGGTAGTTTTTTAAGGCTGCAAAGATAGTATATTCTTTTGTATATACAAAGAATAGGTGAAAATATTTAGTACTCCTACTCCTTTTAAAAACTAATACCGATTGGATATTCGTAATAGACCAATATAATTGGTCTAAACGACTATCGTCCCGAATGTTTTCGGGAGCATTATACGAAGTATCATTGGTCTGTTTTATAAATATGTTTCGTATAATTTAATTAGGGAAGAAAAATTACAAATGAAAAACTATTGTATCTATATTAAAAATCATTTTACAAATTCGATTCAATCGCTTTTACTTCTTTGCGATGTTCTTTTACCGGACCGTCCAGTAAAATAGCAATAACCGTTACGTGCTTGTCTAATCTTTCTTTGGGAACATCAATATATACAATGCCCGGTGTGGGATTCCAATATAGTTTGTCAAACACTTTGTATGTTAACAATGTACCATCGCCAACAATACGGATGCGTGCAATTCCGTTTTCAATACCTTTTAAAGAAACTGGGCCATTGGGCATTCCCTCAATAAACAGGTAAATTGTTTTTTTATCTTGTGATAAAGCAGAATGCCCTGCATAAAGCCCGTCAGATAAACCTTTCCCCGTATTGTATAGTGCTTCTGTATTTTTAATTACCCAGTTTTTAACAGCAGGGGTTAGTTGTTGTATAAAAGTATTTTCGGCTTGCCTGTTCATTAGCAATGGCTCTTTTGAAAAACAATTTTTACCTGTGGAAATATCTTGGCAAATAGTGGCAATTGTTTTTTGGGTGTAATTACCTAAATAATTATCACAAGAATTTGACGATGCTTCATTTTCGGTTGTTTTAAGAAGTTGTATTGGCTTATTAAAACTAACTTTTAAAACAGTAATATCTTTATCTTTTGTAATACCAGAAATATTCAGCCAGTTTGTGTAATCTTCATTTTGGAAAGGTACATTTTCATTGGTACCTACAACTGTTACTTTTGTAATAGCTGATTGGATACCTCGTAAGCTTGCTAAACCATTGCCATTATTTTCTAAATATAAGTATAGGTTTTTTTTATCTTTTGAAAGGGCCGACCTTCCGGAGAAATATTTTTGATCGATGCCGGCTTGGGTGCCGTATATAGCTTCTGCATGTTTTTTTGTCCAGCGGCCAATACCTTTTAAAATGTCAATTTGTTCCTGCGGTATGGTACCGTCAGCTTTAGGGCCAATATCTAATAATAAATTACCACCTTTTGAAATACAATCTACCAAAGTGCGAATAAGCATGAAAGGCGTTTTGTAATTTTTATCAAATGTTTGATAGCCCCAACTATCGTTCATTGTATAGCAAAGTTCCCAATATTTTGATGTTGGTTTTTCAACTGGTACACCCTGTTCCGGTGTATCATAATCGCCGTGCCCTTTTAAGCGGGCATTGATAATAATATTGGGGTTGTATTGCTGTAGTAATAATCTGGTCTCTTTGGCTTTCCATTCATCAGCAGTATGCTCCCAATCGCCGTCAAACCATAAAAGGTCGGGTTTAAATTGTTTTGATATTTCTGTAAGTTGTCCCTGATAATATTTTACAAAATCGGCAAATCTTTTAGAATCTTCAGATAGTTTATACCGTTTTAAATCGCGTGTAAAAATATCGTAGTTGGTATGGCTCCAATCGGGTAGGGAATAATAAATACCCGTTTTTAACCCCGATTTTTTTAACGCAGCCACAAAGGGTGTTAGCACATCTTTTTTAACAGCACTATGTTTGGGAATTGTAAGCGCTGTGGGTTGGTTACTGTTCCATAAAGATACACCGTCGTGGTGTTTTGACGTGATGACAGCATATTTGGCTCCGCTTTCTTTAATCAAATTTACCCACTGCTGGGGGTTGTAATTTTTTGCTGTAAAACCTTTAAGTTGTTTTTTATAATCGTTATAATTTACATAGTTATTAAAAAAACTCCACGATTCAGAAATGCCGTCAACAGCATATATACCCCAATGAATAAATATTCCCAATTTTGCATCGGCAAACCATTGCATTTTTTGTTCTTCATTTTGTGCAGTGGCAGAAAATAAGAATAGTATAAAAAAATGGATTAGTAGGATTGTTTTTTTCATCTTTTTGTTTTTTTATGATATTGTTTTCGGAGTAATTTTTTCTTTTACCACAACAAGATCTGCCATTTCTACCTGCATGGGTAGCAAGCCAATCTTAACAACGGCTCGTTTGCCTTTTATTGCTATAACTTCGCCTACCTGATGATTGCGTTTCATTTTTACTTTATCACCAATCTTAATATCACCGCCAACCTCGTTGTATTTTGCATCTATTTTCTTCTGCATTTTGCCGGCTTTCTTTTTTTCTCCTTTGTTGAAAAGCAGGGCTGTCATGGCTTTAATTAATTTGCTTTTATCTTCTTCTTTTTTCCATTGCAAGCTAAGTTCTTTTAATTTTCTTTCGGTATCCTTCAGGTATGCAATACGCTGCTCGCTAATTTTATTTTGTTCTCGTAGCAGGGCTATTTGTTGGTTATGCCGTTCTTTGTTCATTACCTGTTGCATTTCTTTTTGCAGGCGTTCGTTCTCTTTTAATAGTATTTGTAATTCTTTATCCTTGTTTGCAATATTGCGTAAGTCTTGTTCTGTACGGTTCAATAATTTATCTAATCGGTATTGGTCATCTTCAACCAGGTTACGGGCTTTTGCAATCAGGCGTTTGTCTAATCCTATTCTTTCTGCAATAGCAAATGTATATGAGCTTCCGGGTTTTCCAACGATTAACTGATATTGAGGTTCTAATTTTTTTTCGTCAAAAGCCATGGCTCCATTCATAATTCCCGGTGTTTTTCCTGCCATTACTTTTAGGTTTAAATAGTGTGTTGTAACCACGCCAAAAGCATGCTTGCGTAACAATTCTAATAAAATTACTTCGGCAAATGCTCCGCCCAGGTTAGGATCGCTACCGCTACCCAATTCATCTATAAAAAATAATGTTTTACCATTAGCATATTCCATAAAATGTTTCATGTGTATTAAATGGCTGCTATAAGTGCTAAGCTCAAACTCTATACTTTGGGTATCGCCAATATGAATCATTAGCTGTTTGAAAATTCCAAACTCACTGGAGGGATGTACCGGAACCAGTAATCCACTTTGTACCATCATTTGCAGGAGGCCGATAGTTTTCATGGTTACGGTTTTCCCCCCTGCATTAGGCCCGCTTATGAGTAATATTCTGTGTTGGTCGTTTAACGTAATGGAAACAGGTATTGTAGTTTTTTTGTTTTTTTTATTATACAAATACAGGAGGGGGTGATAGGCTTTTACTAATTGAATATGTGCTTTGTCAATAACTATCGGAAACTCACCGTTTATATCAATGGCAAATTTTGCTTTGGCACTAATAAAATCATATTCGCCTATAATGGAGTGATAGATACTTAATAAAGAAGCGTATGAAGAAAGTTTGGAAGTGAGTTGCCGCAAAATACGATATACTTCTTTTTGTTCCAAAGTTTCTAATTCACTTACCTCGTTATTAAGGTGCATGGTTTCTTCCGGTTCAATGAAAGCTGTTCGCCTGCTGTCGCTTTCGCCATGAAGCACACCTTTTACCATACGCTTTTGTTCGGCAAAAACGGCTACCACCCGCCTGCCATTCATAAAGCTTTCTTCAATTTCGGCTAAGTATCCTTGTTTGTTTAATTTGGCTACAATTTTGTCAAAGGCTCTGCGTAACTCCTGACGTTTACGGTATAGATTCAAACGAATATCGCGCAACGCATCAGATGCCGAATCTTTTACCTGTCCGGTTTCATCAATAACCGCATCAATAATGGTGATGATGTTTTTTTCATATTGTGTCCCTTCAATAATTTCTGCCAATGTGCCATAGGTCTGTTTACGTTCTGCATCAAACCAACGAAATATTTTTTCCGTACTTTCTGCCAGCTTTCGTAATTGAAGGATTTGTTCCTCCTGCAATACAGCACCGGGAATAGAAAGTAATTTTAGCTCTTTAGAAAGATTTAATATATAATCATTAGGGAAATAAATGGCATTTTGAATCAGTTGCTTAAATTCATGGCTTTGTCTTAATTCGGTATTTACAAATTTTTGATGTGTGTGGATGCGCAGGTTTTCTGCCTTGTTACGGGCATAATCGCTTTGGCAATGCTGCGCAAGTAATTGTTTTATCTTATCAAATTCTAACTGTGTATAGGCCGATTCGGGGTATAACTTCATAAAAACTTTTTACACGCTTATCTATTTAACTTTATACGTGTAATGAAAGCAAAGATATGTAATGTAGTCTTGAGGTTGATATTTGTAGATTGAAAAAGAACCTGCTTTTTTTGACATGAAACTTTGGGATTACGTAGTTTACTTTTTAAAAAGCCGTAATGGCCAACTCAAATGATTCCATTTTAAAAATGTATAAGTTTCTGTCTGTGAGCCGAACTTTTTATAAAAATGTGCCACTCCCGGAAGACTACTTCCTTCAAAATCTAATACAATATCATTTCCTGAAAACTCTTTAATAAGGCTGTCGTATAAAAAATGATTAGCTTCTGTTAACCTTCCATCTGGTGTTGTTACAGAAATAAGATTGTATAACCTATTTGTATCCTTTGCCAAAAGAGCAATGGCAAGGGGGTTTTTATTATTTAAATGTACGGATCGGGTAATTATTTCACCTGTTCTTTCTAAATTTATAGCCAGCTTTTTAAACTTCGATATTTCTTTTTTAGCAATTCCAGAGTTACTTAAAATATACTTCTCGTATAGAAAAAAAGCTAAATTTAATTGGGAATTAGTATTATAAACAAAAGGATATTTCTTCATTATTGGAAGACTATTTTTTATCATACTATTTGAATACTCTTTCCGAATAGCTTCATATTCTTTGTTTAGTGGTAATATATAATTAACAAATGGTTTACTATTTGTATTGTTGTTTATAGTGTTATTTACAAAAATTTCAGCAAAAGAAAACTTTTCTACGGCTTTTTCTATAAATGCCGTTATAATCTCTTGGTTATAAGGAAGTGTATGAAAAATGCCCAATTGTTGTGTGAAAGCAGGTTGTGCCAAATATGCAATGCCGTATTTTTTCTTAGTAGTTATAGGCATTACCGCTTTATAATCTTTATAAACAAGAGCACTCCATTTTGGACTAATAGCATCTAACCATTTAGTATGTGCATAAATAAGTGGGGTCTGACTATTTTGAATGGCTGTATTCCAAGCCAAATTGTCAATAGCGTTTCTGGTAAGGAATATTATATCATTTCGAATGGCCATTATTTTCCTTTTCCTTGAATAATTATGAGTAAGGTATGAGTAATAATTTTTAAGTCGAGTGCTATGGAAATATTTTCAATATATATTAAATCATATTTACTGCGTTCGATCATTTCATCAATATTTTCGGCGTAGCCAAATTTTACCATACCCCAACTGGTAAGCCCCGGTCTCGCCTTTAAAATATATTTATAATACGGGTATTTTTGTATAATCTGGTCAATATAAAATTTCCTCTCCGGTCTGGGGCCTACCAGGCTCATATCACCTTTCAGCACATTCCAAAATTGGGGTAATTCGTCAAAACGCCACTTACGCATAATTTTCCCCCAGGAAGTGATTCTTTCATCATTTTTTGATGACAAACGAGGCCCGTTATTTTCGGCATTCTGCACCATCGATCTGAACTTGTACATTGTAAAAGGTTTGCCCTTAAAACCTATCCGTTCTTGCTTGTACACTACAGCACCTTTGCCCGATAATTTTGTACGGAGGATAACAAAAATATATAATGGAGATAAAATTATCATGGCGGATAAAGATCCCAGTACATCCATAATTCTTTTTAGATTTTGTTGCCATCCGCTTAGCAAATTATTGTGAACATTAATAAGGCCATTGCCTAAAACATTATTTGCTTTTACAGAGCCGGATAAAATATCTAAAGTGTCGGGTACTATTTTTATTTCAACATCTTTTTCGCTTAATCTGGCCAAAACTTCGGCCACTTGGGTTTCTTTTTTAATATTTACTAAAATAACCAGCTTAATTTGATGCTGGTCGATTATTTGTTCAAGGTTATCTAAATTTCCTAATTGTTTTTCATACGGTTTGGTTACATGTAAGTCTGGCAATACAGAGCCTATATATAAATAACCGGCATTGGTTAAGCCGGTTGCTAATGTTTTGATGATTTTATTGGCATCATCCGAAGTGCCGACAATAATTGCCGGAAATAAAATTTTTTGATTAATGATTTGTCTTTTGATAAGCGTTAGAAATATCAGCTTAATAAAATAAGTAATCGAGAATAGGATGAATAAGAATCCTGCGGCTCTTTTTGAAAGCGATTGAATAAAGAAACTATCGAAAATGCTAAGAATTATAATGAAAAGAACTGTAATGATAAAGCTGGAAATAGCAGTAAGTATAAATTCTTCAATTCTGGATTTTTTATACAGGCTGGTATAGCTGCCAAAAATTGCGAATACGGATAAACAAATGGCCGGCAGTATTAAAAACGCAAAAATGTTAGCATTGACTTGTAGGGGTACAGGCTCCGGTGGGGACTGCGACCAATCCGCAGCCCATAACATAAACGCGAACCATGTTATAACAGCCGCTAAATAATCGGCAAGTAAATACCATATGGAAGATATTTTACGTCCCAGTTTCAAATTTTATCCTTCAATTGAGTGATTCCCTATTTTAGCAAGAATCTGATGAGCTACATCCATAGCTTTTAGCCCGTCAATTTCCGATACAATTGTTTCGGTATTGTTTTCAATGGAGTTCTTAAATTCCTCCAGTTCTTGCTTTATGGCATTGATATGCGGTATTAGTGGTGTAGCAACTGCAATTGTTTTGTTTCCGCTTTGTGTAGCAATATCAAAGGAAAAAACATTTTCGTCATCAGGTTGTTTTAATTTAATAATCTCGGTTTTTTTATCAAGAAAATCTATACCAATATACGCATCTTTTTGAAAGAGCCTCATCTTGCGCATTTTTTTCATTGATATTCTGCTGGAGGTGAGATTGGCCACGCATCCGTTATCAAATTCAATTCTCACATTGGCTATATCAGGGGTTTCGGTAAGTACCGCCACACCGCTGGCCGATATTTTTTTTACATCACTTTTTACAATACTTAAAATGATGTCAATATCATGAATCATTAAATCTAATATAACACTTACCTCGGTTCCGCGTGGGTTAAATTGAGCCAGGCGGTGAACTTCAATAAACATCGGGTTTAAAGAAACGCCCTTTAAGGCTAAAAAAGCCGGATTGAACCTTTCTACATGTCCAACCTGCAATTTAATATTTGATTCTTTTGCGAGTTTTACCAATGCTCTGGCCTCTTCCATAGTATGGGCAAAGGGTTTTTCTACAAAAACGTGTTTCCCCATTTTAATGGCTTTTTCACACCACTCATAATGAAAATTAGTGGGGGTCACAACATCAATAGCATCACATTGGCTTAAAAATTCATCTTCGTCAAAAAAGCGTTTCAGATGATATTTGTCTATAACAGCTTTTGCTGTCTCGTTATCTGGGTCAAAAAAACCTATAACCTCAACACCGCTTATTTCGAGCCAGTTGTTTAAATGAAATTTTCCAAGGTGGCCAACGCCTATTATTCCTACTTTAAGCATATTTAAATTTAAACATCAAAGATAAAAAAAGGCAACTGTTTTTTTAGGAATTCTGTATATTTCTGCCTGGCAGGTTATAATACAGCGTATATTATAGTCTGTAATGTGTAAATCTTACTGGGAATTGCCATAATAAAGGTAAACATATCTTAATTTTGATACAAGGATATAGTGGATTTTACACAATTAACTACTGTTGGTTTTAATTTTAAGGTTTTATTAATATGTATTTTTTTATTTGATTGCATCTTAATTTAAAAATTAGTGCGCTACAAAATTTCTTACACCTAACATCAATAAAATATATAAAATGAAACTGAATTTATTTTTAATAGCAATGATAGTATTGGTATCCTGTTCTGTACAAAAAAGCGGAACCGGCCAGTCGGATATTACAATGGCGTTAGAAAATAGGAATTATACATTTACCGCACAAACCGTTTTCCCTACAGAGGATTCAAGATTTAACCCACGTTTAATGTTTCCGGGTAGTGCTAATTTATATCAGTTAAGCGGTGGATATGATGTTCGGGTTACTGCTGATTCGGTTATTGCTTATTTGCCTTTTTATGGCAGGTCTTTTACGGCCCCTATGAATCCTTCCGAAGGTGGAATTAAATTTACTTCAACCGATTTTTCATATAAGAGTACGATTAGAAAAAAGAATTTTGAAATAGATATACGACCTAATGATAACAGAGATGTTAGAAGCCTGTATTTTGTAATATCGCCGAATGGATATGCCACTTTACAGGTATTGAGTAATAATAAAACACCCATTTCTTTTAATGGTGTTATAGAAGCTAATTAAAATAAAATTCGAACAGGAAATATTTTGGAAGTGTTTTGGCGATTTGCAACTAAAACGAATATTTTTTTATTAAATTATAAAGTAGGGCTTATTATTTTTAATGTGAATGAATAAAATATAGTTATTATTGATAGATTATGAATTGTAGAATCCTTGTAGCTGCTTTCTCTTTTTTGATTTTTTCCTCTTTTTTTAATGCAGGGGCTACTAATGTTTACAGAGATACCATCCGAAAAACTACTACGCAAGAAGCAATTACTTACTTAAATAGTATTGTACAATTAGACAAAAGCAAATACTGGCCACATATAGATCCGGATCAGTTTTTACTGAATCTTAAAACATTTACCATTGAGCCTTTGGCTTTTTATGAAGGTAAGGCCACTAATTTCTGCGCTTACTCAGCCTTAACATATATTCCGTTAGAGTACGACCCCTTAGGGTTTTCAAAGTTTATGATTACCCTGTATAAATATGGTAAGGCAAATATGGGGAATACAAGTTTTAAGCCTTCTAAAGCAGTAAGAGAAGAAGCAGGACAAATAAAATATAAAGGAGCATTGGATATAAACCCTGCCGGGCAAATGTGGTTTTTGGCATTGGCCGATAAGTTTAAAGGCTATCTTAATATTTTTAACAGGAATTTTGATAAGGGAGATGAAAACACTTTTTGGGCTTCAACTAATTATGCCAAATTCAACAGGATGCTACGTCAACTTTTTTTAGTAAAAACTAAAGCAAAAGGAGCTGATTTGTTCAGACCTAAACTAAACGATATTACCGCTTACATGGCTGATGAGGTTTCGAAAGGAATGGTATTTGTATATTTAAATAATAAGAAATTATATCGAAAGAGCCATGCCAAGCCTGTTATAAGTACTCCTACCCATTTTGTGATGTTAGTGGGTGCAAAACGGCTAAATGACGATATGGTTGAATTTGTATATTGGGATTATGGTCGTAAATCGCTGCAACATTTGCCAGCTAATTTTTTGGAGAATATAGTTTATGGTATTACTACAATTAAATTTAAAACCGGCAAGTGATTAAATTAGTACATAGCGTCATTTTTGTTGCGTTATTTTTTTTAGCGAGTTGCGTTCAATATAAAAATTTTGCAAAAAACTTTTATACCCAAAACGAACAAGAGCTGGCTGCATTGAACACATCATTTACCAACTTGTACACGGAAAAACCGTTTGCAATGTTATTTACTACAAAAGAGTTTGATGAAATTAGTTTTGAAATATTAACAGATACCATTAAGTATATTTATTACTTTGAGCTTGAGAAAAAAACTTTTGTTGATACCTTAAAAGCCTATGGCTATAATCTGCCCAAAATGTTAGACCTTGTTAAACAGATGCAGGCTTTACAATGTACCTGGATTACAAAGCTGGATTATTATGAAGGTTATACAGCAGGGCATCTTTTGTTAATGGCAGTGCGTAGCGGAGTGCTTGACAAAACATTACGAAGCGAAAAGTATTGCACGCTTACATTTTTTGATAAAGCGCAACCTTATGATGAGAAAGGAAGGTTCTTAGATAGAGCTGACCGTAAAAGAAACCGGCAAATAAACGATTACAAACTCTACCGATTAACCGACCGGGTGGGGTATAGCATAACAAAACACTATCGTTAAGGCTAAATAGCTGATTTTTTATTGTTTAAACATTGCTTATAGCAATGATAAATTGCTTAAATTCACAGGTGTGCAAAAAATCCTCAGTATTCTTTTTAATCGTTTGTAATAAACCTGCTATTTTTGCCCAATGTTTAATGAGGATTCTCCACGTGTAAGATTTGCAATTTTAGATTTAAATGACGGGCACCCTAATCAAGGTATGCGTTGTATTGACGAGGTTGTAAAACGCTGGGCAAGCGAAAAAGGCTCCCCAATTACTTACGACGTTTTTGATGTAAGACAAAAAGACCAATTGCCTGATATGAGTTATGATATCTACATATCAAGCGGAGGCCCCGGAGATCCTTTGAGTACACGTTTTGAGGATTGGGATATTAACTGGAATAAATGGTTAGATGAAGTGAACCGATGGAACTTAAACCCTGACAATATCCAAAAAAAATATGTTTTTTTAATTTGCCATTCTTTTCAATTAGCCTGCAGGTTTTTTAATGCCGGATTAGTTTGTAAAAGAAGGTCAACATCATTTGGCACTTTTCCTATTCATGTATTGCCCGAAGCAAAATACGATCCTGTTTTCAGGAACTTAAAAAATCCTTTTTACGCAGTTGATAGTAGGGACTATCAACTTATACAGCCTAACCACGAGTTATTGCATAATATGGGAGCCTATATTACCTGTATTGAAAAAGAAAGGCCTCATGTTCCTTACGAAAGAGCTGTTATGGGTATTCGGTTCAGCCAATATATTTTTGGTACACAATTTCATCCCGAGGCAGATTCGGTGGGAATGTTGAAGCATTTCGAAAGTGATGAAAAAAGAGATACGGTTATAAAAAATCATGGCGAAACTAAGTTGTTGAGCATGTTGGCGCATTTGGATGACCCGGATAAAATAATGTGGACCAATATTAATTTAATACCTAATTTTTTAAATGAGGCTTACAATGATTTAAAAGTTCCCGAATTAGTAGTTGTGTAAGCATATTTTATACTTGTAATTCATTGTCGGGCCTTTAAAATTCTCCACTCTTTTGGGTAGTAGTTATTTATCCTGTTGGCTAATACATTTATCCACCCTAAGGGTTGGTTTTTATACTGAGCCAGCTGCCAGCCTTTTGCAGTTATAATAGTTAACTCCTTTTTTTGTAAGTAGGCTATAGCTTGTTCATAGTTTAGTTCTATGGTTTTTATTTGGGATGAATGTAAAGCCATATTCATCGCTAATGAATGGCCTGGTACTAATTTATCTCTAATTAAATCTCCAATAAAGGTGCCCGAGTAAATTACCTTTAGATGTTGTAAACAAAGCTGGTAATTTGCAAAATGCTCTTCAGACCATGCATAACAAGCTGTATCTTTTTTTACGATAATGGCGTTTTTACAATTTACCCACTCTTCAATAACGGCTAATTCTTTTTTTGAAACCTTTTCAATAATGGTTTTTGATTGTAATGTGGTAGATTTCTGTTGACTGTTTTTTTGCAGAACAGCAATAAAAAAACCTTCGCCTTTTACTTTATGAGGCCAAAACCGATAACAATGATTTTGATTAATGGTAGTAATGGGGGTTATGCCCCAATTGGGTTCTGTAGCAATTGTAAAACTGCTTAGAGGAAACTCTTTTACCATCCAATCAACTATTTGCTCATCTTCTTCCGACGAATATGAGCAGGTGGAATAAATGATAATACCATTTTCTTTTAATGCCGGTAGCACATCGGCCAGAATGCGTTGTTGCCGCTGGCTGCAAAGTGTTACATTGTTAGGGCTCCACTCTTCAATAGCTTCACTATCCTTACGAAACAAACCGCTGCCACTACATGGAGCATCTACTACAATTATATCAAAAAAGCCTGATAGCTTTGTAAAATCCTTTGGATCGTTATTGGTAACAACCACGTTGCCGCATCCCCATTTAATAATATTCTCTTTTAAAATATTGGCTCTGGAGCGAATCACTTCATTACTTACTAATAAACTATCAGGTGAAATTAAAGATTGGATATGAGTTGATTTCCCTCCCGGAGCAGCGCAGAGGTCTAATACTTTTATGGACTTTGAACTGTCAATATATTGTAGCAAACATTGTTCTAAAAACATACTGCTAGCTTCTTGTACGTAGTAACAACCTGCGTGCAAGAACGGGTCAAAAGTAAAAGACGGGCGGGTTGATAAATAGTATCCATACTGCGACCAGGGTACTGGTGTGCTAACAACATTTTCGCTTGTAGAAAAAAAATCATGTAAGGGAACAGGCTTGGCAGGATTGACACGTATGGATGTAACCTGCAGTTCGGGATTATGCGATTTTAAAAAAGCATCAGCGTCAAAGTCTTTTATATTTTGTAAAGACTGAATAAGTGGAGTGGGTATTTGCACGTGGCAAATGTAAAAATAGTTGTAAAAAATACAATGGGCGGGGAGTGTTTTCAAATTTTAGTTTATGATACTACTATTCTGTAAAGCGCAATATATATTGAAATAGGTAAAGAAATAAAAACAAAACACAAAGTCTGCTACGATAAACACATCTACATATATAGGTATAGAAAAAGATTATAACTTGGCTGGGTCTTATGTAGGTTTCCTTCTCATACCTCTTTTTATAGTACAGCTTTGCAGCATGAAGAAACGTAATAATCTATGGTATTGCGAAAGTGAAATTATGGCACAATTGAAGATAATAAAGCAAAACGGCAGCGTATTCTATTACGCTACCGTATAATTAGTTGATTATCAGTTGTTAAAGCGGAGAGAGAGGGATTCGAACCCCCGGACCTGTTACAGTCAACGGTTTTCAAGACCGCCGCATTCGACCACTCTGCCATCTCTCCGGGCGCAAAATTAGGGGTTGCCAACATTGTTACAAAAAAAATATTGGGTTATTTGCAATAAATCAATCAAAACACTCCTGTACAAGGGTTTTGTAAAAAATGACTAACAGAAAAAGTACTAAAAATCAAATTTAAGACGCACGCCCACACCCCTGTAATTAAGTTTTTGATCGCTAATTGGTTTCATGGGTATTTTAACAAAAGGCTCTATAGATACGGCATTTTTGTTTGAAATTTTTTGTTTGAACCCTATTGAGGCATTATAGAAGCCAAGGAATGATGTAGGCTCTTGCGCTGCCAACGGGATTTCGTCAGACATAGACACATTTTTATCCTCTTTTATCTGTCCTTGGGAAGATATTACGGTAGCCCGGGAATTCATATTATCAATATATGTACGTTTATCCTGTCCGTTCAACACAAATAAACCGGACACACCACCGGCGGCATACAGCTTTTTATTAATAGTATAACTTAATTCAACCGGAACGTCAACCCCCGATATCCAGGACTCTACGGATTGTAAATATGGAGCCGAAGAGTAATTGGTAAGTGCGGCTCTTTTAGCAGTACCGGCGGTAGCAATGCCATTGGAGTTATCCGTAGCAAAAGAGCCGGATGATGCTGGCTGGGAATAATTTTTTGATGTGGATACTTTGGCGTATGCAATACCGGAACTAATTCTTATTTTATCGTTTACGGCATAAGAAAGTGCATAGCCGTATCCCATGTTTATATTATCAGTGCCGTAATTGGGCGATAGATATAGACTGGATGACCATTTACTAATTTTATCAGTCATACTACTTTTTACAGGTTCTTGCTTACCCGTAGTAGCAATAGCATTATCCTGCGGAGCAGTATTGCTGGCGGCTACATTGTTTTCTACAATTTGACTTTGCCAAAATGGCTTCTTTGCCGGTTGCTCGTTTTGTTGCTGTTTTTCGGCCTCCACATGTTGTACTATGGCGTTGGATGCGGCCTTTACATCTTTTTCAATAGCATTAATCTCTTTTATTTCCTGTTCTGACGGCTGTACAATTGAATAATAAGGTTGATTATAGTTGCGAATAGTTGATTTTTCCGGAATAGATGTTTGATGCTGTATGTTGTTGTTCATTGATGCATTACTATCCGCTACAGGCAAATTCTTTGTATCATTATTTTTGGCCACAGGTAAAGTACTGCCAAAATCTTTTTTTGTATGTTCTGGTGTATTAAAGAACTGTGTTAGCAACAAAGCTCCTGTTAATATGGCGGCAGCAGCGGCAGCCCATTTCCAAATAGGAATTACCGGTTTCGAACTCCCTTTTAATGGTAAGTTCTTTTCTGCAAAACGCTCCCAGGCTCCTTCGTCATAAGTTTCCTCATGACTGAGTAGCGTTCTTTTTATTTGTTCCAGAAAGTCGTCTAATGGCTCTTTCATCACTTTAATTAAAATGTTTAATATACAGGCTTTTTAATTTAGCTTTAGCCCTTGATAAATATACCCTGCACACATTCACGGGAATGGCCAGCAAACCGGCTATTTCTTCGTGAGAAAATCCTTCTATCTCATATAAATTAAATATTGTTTTTTGCGTTTGAGGCAGTTGATCCAGCAGGTCTAAAATTTCTTTGCTGCTGCTTTGGTCTTCGGGGTTGCTTTGCAAGGCTTTCGGACTATTGTACTCATTGATTTCATCCATTTGGAAATTTACGTTTTTCCTTCTTAAAAAATCAATGGCTGTGCGCGATGCTATTTTTGCTACCCAGCTTTTGAAAGACAGTTGCAGGTCAATTGTATTTTCCGTGCCTTTAAAACTGCCAATATGTGTAAAAATTTTTATAAAACTATCGTTTACCAATTCTTCCGCCCTGTGTTGATCCCGTACATAACGAAGTATAACGCCTTTTATATAGCCATAAAAGGCTTTGTAAAGCGCTTCCTTGTCCTGCATTGTATCATTAATGCACCCTTTTATTAAACTTTCCAGTTCGGTGTTACTTGAAACCAATATCTATATTTATTCAAAAAAATTTTATGTTTCCATAACAATTCTGTTTATAAGCCCATCACCTTTCATATACACCACTGCTGGTATCTTGGTTATTTAAACACCTAATGGATTAATGCCAAAAGCTTTCTAACTGCAAGGCCATTGCATTTTCTGTAGTATTGGCTTTGAACCCGGTTGACCAAATGGTGTAATAATAACCATTCAGCAGATTAATACTAACAGTTTGTGCCAGGCTGGCTGCTTGTCCGGTTTGCTTTATTTCCAGGGTAACATTATTGGCCGCCTTCATACTTATAAATTCGCTGGCTGCTTTATAGCCTATGTTTGTGGCAATAGGATTGTTATTGCCTGTTACATAAAGGTTTAAATTGCCGGCATCGGGGCTCATATTTGCAAAACGTATCCTAATAGAGTCGGCACCCGGAGCCCGGCTACTGTCCCGCAACAATACAACATCCATTTTTTTACCCGTATCTGCTACAAATGCAGAGTAGCTCTTGCCAATTTCTAATTGTATGTTTTTGGCAACAAGCGTGTCGTATGTACCTCTTTTAAATACTTGAAAAGCTCTTGTTCCCGGAAAAGCTCTTAAATAACTTACCCTGTCGGTATAATTAAAAAAATTAAGATTTAAGCGGTTTTGGTCAAATGCTATGTCAATAGCACCAGCATTGGGCGATGCGTGAACAATGCCCACGTAAGCAACAGTTTCTGGTTGAGGATCATTGCTATCTAATTTTGTACAAGAGCCTGAAAAAATAATCATAAAAGCCAGAAAAATAGTGGCTGCGAAGTTGAAATTCCTGTTTGTCATATTTTTAAATTAGGTATAAATCAGTTCAATGCAATTTATACCATTTTATACTTTTTTATTTAAATATTGCACTTGCCTAACCCCAATTGGAATAGGCTTTCTATAAATAAACGTAAAATATACCTTAAACGCAACATCTTTATTTAAAAAAAGCTACAATAAAATGGGGTAAAACAGCAGTAATTACACGGGTTAAAATGAAAATAATCAGTTAAAATTGGAAATTTATACTAAAATTGCAAAAAATGCCAAATTAATGATTATGAAGAAGGTTTTAGCACTGCTATTCGTGTTCTTTTTAGTTTACGGACTTCAGGCGCAACAGGTTCAGTTATCCGGCAGGGTGGCAGATACACTGTCAAATCAATCACTTGCATTAACAAGTATTATAGTAAAAGTAGGTAATGTAACAATTACAACTTCTAAAGCGGATGAGCACGGTTTATTTATTTTGAGTATGCGAGCTGGGCAATTGGCAGATATTGTTTTCACACATGCTGGTTACAGAGAATATAAACTTTCGGTTCAGGTAAAGCAAACTACAAATTTGGGGGATATTTATTTGTCTCCTTTGTCAAGATCCTTGGAGGCCATTGTGGTGCAAGGCCGGCGGCCAGCAGTGTCTTTTAAGGTGGATAGGCAGGTATATAAACCTTCAGAATTTGGCAATGCCGTTTCTGGTACAGCGGTAGATGCAATTAAAAACCTGCCAATGATTTCTGTGAATGCGCTTGGTGAAATCAGTTTTAGAGGGTCTTCCAGTTTTTTGGTATTGGTTAATGGCAAACCCACAGTAGGAGAACCGTCTGCTATTTTATCGCAAATGCCAACATCTTCTATTGAAAATATTGAGATTATTACCAGCCCATCGGCAGCATATGATGCGGATGGAAAGGCCGGCATTATTAATATAGTAACTAAAACGGGTATAGAGGATGGTTTGTTGTTGAATACGAGCGCAATGTACGGGTTGCCTCCGAAAACGGATTTTAATAACGACAGAACTCCCCAACGCTATGGCGCAGATGTAAATGTTGGGTACAGAAAAAATAAATGGGATATAAGTGGCGGTATTAATTATTTAAGAAATGATATTGCCGGAAAAAGAGAAGGCGATGTTTATACCATTGCCGGCAACGTTAAAACCTTTTTTCCATCGGTAGGAGAACGCAGTTTTAAGCGGTATAATTATGGCGGAAGAATGGCTGCTGTTTTTCAGGCTACTGCTGCCAATACTTTAAGTGCCGGATTCTCCATCAGTAAAAAATACCAAAGCCGCGATGCTAATATTTTGTATGATAATTACAGGCAAAATATACAAACAGGCGAAATTTTTGACCGTTTTACTTACTATAATCCTAATACGCAGGAAAAGGAAGGTGTGTTTACATTGGCCAATTTGGACTATGAGCATCTTTTCAGCAAACGTTCAAATATAGTATTATCGGCTTTGTACGAGCGTGCTGCATTATCCGGAAAAACTTATAACAGAAACCTTAGCCATCCTAATCATGCTGATACAATTCAATATACTTACAACCCAAACACCAATCCGTTAAATGCATATAGAATAAAGGTTGATTACACAAAAAAAATTGGCAGCAGCAGTACTTTGCAAACCGGTTATCAATTTAGATATGATACACAGGATGGTAATTTTTTATACCTGACAAAAATTTTGGGTACCAGTCAATATGAAACTGACCCCGAGTTTACAAGTAGGGTACAGGTTAAAAATAATATTCATGCAGCGTACCTACAGTATGCCGGGCAGGCAGGGAAATGGGGTTATTCGGCAGGTTCAAGATTTGAATCAACACTGCGTGATTTACATTTTTCTAAAAACGATGAAAAAAAGAAGATGGTGTTTAATAACTTTTTCCCATCGGCACAATTGCGGTTTAAGCCTGTAGCATTTACTACATTGAAAGCCGGTTATAATAGAAGAATTAAACGAACCAATAACTACGAATTAAATCCTTTTCCCGAAAGGGAACATTCAGAAACTTTGGAACAAGGAGATCCAGAGTTGATGCCGGAATTAATAGGACCATTTGAAATAGGACTGGAGCAACAAATTTCCAAAGGAAGTTTTTTTGCAACGCTTTATCACCAGCGTACCAAAGACCCTATACAACGTGTAAATAAGGTTTATAACGATACTATCTTAAACCGTGTATTTACCAATGCCGGTAAGGCTTTACAAACCGGGCTGGAGGTGAATTTTAATAAAACAGTAACCCATTGGTGGCAAACCATTATTGGCGGCAATGTGTACAAGTATAAAATTTTTGGTAAAATATTTAACGGAACTATTGATGTTAACAGCAGCATTTGGGTATATAGTATTAATACTACACAAACTTTTACTTTACCGCACAATTGGAGTACACAGCTTAGCGTTAATTATTTGTCGGAAAGAGTTACTGCGCAAGGGAAAGACAGCCGTTTCTTATCGCCTAATTTTTTATTAAAGAAAACCACCAATGATAAAAGATGGGCATTTCAATTGCAATGGCTGTATATGGATATGGGTATAAACCAGTCAAACCGCCAGCGTATTACTACCTGGGGCAATAATTTTTATACCACTACTAATTATATTTACGAGCCGGATCAGTTTCAACTTTCGGTAAGTTATAACCTCTCCCGCAGAAACAGAAAAATTAACTTACCGGTAAGCGAAATAGGCGAGAAGGAGTTTTAAAAATACTGTCCATTTCTAAAAAGTTGTTGCTTCGCCGTATTTTTACGGCAATATGGCTACGCTTGATCTTGTATTGATTTTATTTGTAGGGGCATACTGTGCCGGTTTTGTAGGCTCGCTTACAGGGCTTGGCGGCGGTGTTATTATTATTCCATTAATGACATTATTATTAGGGGTAGATATGCATTATGCCATTGGCACAGCGTTAGTGGCCGTTATAGCCACATCCACAGGTTCTGCCGCAGCTTATGTAAAAGAAGGGATTACTAATCTTCGTATGGGCATGTTGTTAGAAATAGCAACAACTATTGGTGCTGTTATTGGAGCCATGTTGTTAGCCTATATTAACCCTAATATAATTGCTGGTATTTTTGGTATTGTGCTTATCTATTCCGCCATTAATTCTTTTAGGAAAAAACAGGAGCATACTTTAACTCATTCGGGAAAAGTGGCAGTTTTTTTTAAGTTGCCCGGTAGTTATCCAACAAAAGATGGGTCGGTGCAGTATGGTGTAAAAAATGTAGTGGGCGGTTTTAGTATGATGGGGATTGCCGGTGTTTTTTCTGCGTTGCTGGGTATTGGTTCGGGAGCATTAAAAGTATTAGCAATGGATATTATAATGAAGGTGCCGTTTAAAGTATCTACAACAACCAGTAATTTTATGATGGGGGTTACAGCAGTTGCCAGTTCGGTAATTTATTTGCAAAGAGGGTATATTGTGCCGCAGTTTGCTATGCCGGTGGCGATGGGCGTTTTGTTGGGGGCAATAACAGGGTCAAGGATTTTAATTAAATCTACGCCTGCTAAATTGCGTATTTTTTTTGCAGTTGTTATATTATTTCTCGCCATCAATATGATGGTAAACGGTTTTAGAGGAAGGTTTTAATATGCAGGAAAATAAAAGTCATACAACAAATAATAAGCTGGCCATCGTGATTGGTAATATCATGCGGTGGGGCGTTATTATATCGCTATCGCTTACATTTTTAGGAGGCGTTATTTATCTTTCTACACATGGCCATGAACCGTTGCATTTTGAAACTTTTACCGAAAAAGATTATTCGGTTGTTGAGATTTTGCAATTCACTTTTTCCGGCTTGTTACAGTTTGACGGATTGGCTATCATTACCCTCGGTATCTTGTTACTGCTTGCCACACCGGTTATCCGTGTTTTGTTTTCTTTGTTTGATTTTATTTTTGAAAAGGATTGGCTCTATGTTATGATTACCCTGATTGTTTTACTCATTATAGCTATAAGTATTAGTGGCGGGTGGGTGCATTAAACCGGTACCGATGCAGTACCGGATTAATGACGATTGATATTATTTTATTGTAAACCGCATTCCCACATACAACATGCTGCCATATACCGGCCCCCAAACCATTGCGCCGTCAAAGTATTGACCAAAGGGGTTTGAAGGGTCTATAATAAGTGTATTTTGTTTGTATCCTGTAAGATTTTCGCCTCCCAAATATACTTCCCATTTTTGGCCAAAAGCTTTACTTACCTGTGCTGCCATTTGTATATAAGATGGCGATTGTGTTGACAGTTGTAAAGCAGCCGGGTTGCCTGTTGTGGATGGGATGCGTTTGCTACTCAACCACTGTGTTGTATAGTCAAATTTCCATTTATTATTTGTTGCGTAGGCCAAATTGATAAAGGCTCTGTGTTTGGCAACGAAAGGTTTTTGCATCAACTGGCCATGATAAGTGGTTTGTACATCTAACCAGCGGTAAGCCATTCTGATGTCGAATTTCCTCATCAATTCGTAATTTATTTCGGCCTGAATACTGTTGGAATAAGATTTTCCGTTAAGGTTATAAAACTGAATTTTTCTGACACTGGCATCCAAATCAACAACGGTTTGGTTGTTGAATTTTGTATGATAAGCATCAAATGATACAGCACCATTACGATTGTTAAGCATGAAATGATGTATGAAGTTCAAACCCAGATTCCAGGCCTTTTCGGGCTCTAATCCATAGCCATAGGTATTAGTTGGGTTTAATATTTCATATTGCCGGGAGCTTACAAATACGCCGGCATTTTCAGCAAAAATATTAGCAACCCTCATTCCCGAACCTGCTGACAACCGCATGTTGGTTTTTGTATCAAAATCGTATTTAAGATGTATGCGTGGTGTAATTAAGAGCCCATATAGGTTATGATAATCTGCTCTTAATCCTCCAATGGCCGAAAATTTAGCAGGTGCAGTATAAGCGTATTCAAAAAAAGCACCGGGCACTATCTCGTTTCTTTTAAACAGATTGGCATTAAATGTTTCTTTAAAATTATCATTTGTAAAGCTCAAGCCGGTTCTAAACTTATGATCGGTTGTGCCAATAATTGACTGGTAAATAAAATTTACATAAGCTGATTTTTGTTTGCCGCTGTACTGCGTAAGGCCATAAAAAGAAGTATTATTGTACATATTTCCGGAAAAAATAAGTCCTAAGCTTTTGTATTTGTGCTGTGGAAATACATAGCCAATTTTTCCGGTGAAAGCATATTGCTCATTATTAATGCCAACACCATAGCTGTTCGTGGTTAATTTATCGGTAGCTTCTTTAAAATTTACCTGCCCGGCCTGCCTTTTGTCGTTTAAAGCCTTTAAGGCAAATTGCACAATCCATCCGTTATTATCCATGTATTTCCATCGGTTAATTATATTAAACTGTCGCCCCGTGGGAACATCTAAAAAACCGTCATGGTTTACATCGTTTTTTGTAAACATGGCGTTGGCATGGGTAAGCAAACCAGTACTCCATTTATTATTTAGTTTTTGCGATAGATTGATATTCGCTTCTAACCTACCCATTTCGTTGGCGTAGGTGTTTACATGCAGCCTGTCGCTATTGTCAGGTTTTTTTTCTTCTATATTTATTTGCCCGGCAATGCTTTCATAGCCGTTAACAACCGAGCCGGTTCCTTTGGTTAATTGAATACCTTCTATCCATGGGCCGGGAATAAAAGTAAGGCCGTAATTACCGGGAAGCCCTTTTATTTCGGGAACATTCTCTGTTAGTAATTGTGTATAATTGCCCGATAAACCCAGTAGTTGAATTTGTTTAATACCCGTAACGGCATCACTATAGCTTACATCTACAGAAGGACTGGTTTCAAAACTTTCTGAGAGGTTACAGCAAGCGGCCTTAGTGAGTTCGTTGGCTCCCATATTCAGCGTATTTAAAATACTGAGTGTAGAAACATACGTTGATTTTGGTTTGGAGGTAACTATTACTTCCTGAAGTTTACCTGTTGATGCGTTTTTAAGAATAATGGTAAGTAAATCGGGATTACGAACGCTAATTGTATCGCTGTTATAACCCACATAGCTAATCAAAAGGTGTGTAGGCAAATCTGTTTCTATACGAAAAACACCGGTACTGTCTGTTGTGTAAAATGAATTAGCATGCAGACTTTTTATGGTGGCATTAGCAATTGGGTTTAGTTTTCCTTTAATGGTTTCCTCCATTACAATGCCCGTGATAATTTGTTTTTCTTTTGGAGATGCTTGCTGGTTTTCTTCGTCTCTATTGTAATGACAGCAGGCTGGTAATTTTTCATACACTTCATCAGGAGCCTTAAAAAAACCATTATCATGCCCGGCAGCGGCAATCTTTTTCTGTATATCCTCTTTAGTGGTTTTTGTACTGTCAAAACTAATGGTAAGCTGATGGGTAACTACATTCCAGTTGGCTGTAATTGCCTTATTATCCAGTGCGGCATTTTCAATCCTTGCTTTACACATTTCACAAGCACCGGAAACGGTAAATGTTTCGGTAGTAGGATGTTTTTTTTGGGCAGTAGCAATTAGTGAAATATTAAATGTAAGTAGTAGTAATAGAGTGATGTATTTTATAATCATGATTTTGCTATTTTAAAATATAAGTATTATTTATAACGTTATTGGTGCATGGCGTATGCACTAAAAAAGGGTAATAACCAACCATGTTGGTTTACCGGGCTATAAATTCTATATTCTGAAATGAGCGTGTAAAATATGCAGCGGCGTAGGGGAGAGTGGTGGTGGTCTGTTTTGCAAACAGAAATTTTGTTGCTCGCCTGTTAGGGATATTATATGATAAGAAAGACTTGTGCTATTTGTGATGGCAAAGAAAAGGGGTTCAAACACAATCTGCTGACTAAATTGTTGTTGTTGGTCTATTTTTACATCAACTGATTTGTTCTTACAGCAGTCTTTCCCGCCTTTCATGTGGCATTGATGGTTAACGGGCGGTTGGTCTAACTGTATGCTCACCTTTTTAAGTTTACCGCAGCAGTAAAAATAATTTACGCTCACGCCAAAAACGGCAAGGCTGTAAAACATTAAAACGGCTATAATGGTAAATTTCTTCACAATGCAAATATAAACAGCTATGCCTGAACTTTGTTTATTATATTTTGCAATTTTTTTATAAGATTTTTGTAAAAGTGGCTATTAGTTTTTTTGATATACAACAGTAAATTGTTAAAAATTTCCTTAAACCAAACTTTGGCATAGCCTTTGGCTTACCTTCTTTGTATATGTTCGAAACTAATTTTTACCCATCAAAAATTGGCTGTAAATATTTTTAAAAGCAAAAAATATACTGATGAAAAAAATAATATTAGTAACCACTATCATGTTAGCCGGGTTTCTTTTAAATGCGCAAAGTTTAAGTTATAAAAATACATTGAAAATAGGTGTGTTAGCCGGAGCGGCTGTTCCTAAGGGTAATGTTGCAGCCGGAGCCGGAATTGATATAGCTTATCAGAATCTTGTTACACCTCACTTTGGAATTGGTTTTGCAACAGGGTATCAGCATTATTTTGGTAGAGAAAATACCATCAGCGGAGCTGATATTAAAAACAATGCCGCTGGTGTAATACCAATATCCGGTTTGTTACGGTATTACCCCAAAGCAGAAGGTATTTATGTGGGAGCCGATTTGGGTTATGGCGTTATTGTGGGCGATGAAAATGTAACTAATCATTCAGCTATTAATACTAACAGACCCACAGGTGGATTTTACCTGAAACCAGAAATCGGCTATCATAATAAAAAGTGGAACATTTTTGTACAATATTCAAAAACCTATACTGGTGCTGATGTTGGGAAAATTGCTGATCAGAAATATAATTTGGGAATGCTGGGTGTAGGGCTTTCATATAATATCCCTCTTGGAAGATAAAAAAACGACGCTGCCTTAAATATGGCAGCCTCTCTTTTTAGCAATGAAAAGACCGCCTCATGGTTTTGAGGCGGCCTCTGCTATTAATGACTGTAAGTAGTTATTTTAAGAGTTCATTTTTAATGTTGTCCTGCGCTTCCTGAAACTGGGATTTCACTTCTTTTGAAATATTATCCCATTTTTTGTGCATGCGCCGCATCTTAATGGCTATATACACATTAAACGCTCCGGCGGTTATAAAAAGCAATCCCGTCCAGAAAACAATTGTCATACCGGCAAAGCTGGGGCTCCATATAAGAATAAATGAAAAGAGGATACCCAATACACTCAGCACCATTAGTGTGCCCCATTCCATTACACCGTAATTTTTTAAATCTAAAGCCATGCCAAATCCGCTAAAAGAGCGAAACATAAGCATGAAGCCTACATAGAAAGGAAGTGTCAGCATAGATACTTCAGGATTAATAACCAACATAACACCCACCAGGAAAGTAAAAATGCCCAAAGTTAAAGACCATCCCCATCCGTCTATTTCTTTTCTGTTGGCTATTGCAAAGGCCATGTCCATAATGCCGGAAACAATGAAGCTAATACTGAAAATAACGGATAAGGCTACATAAGATTCCAATGGTGAGAAAAATGTCCATATACCAGTGGCTATTAAAATTAAACCCGTGATAAGTGCCAGATACCAGTGTTTTATAGATTCTCTGACATTTTTAATAAAGTTGCTTTTCATTTGTGTAAGTTTAAAAGGTTTGATAAATATTTATAACGAAAAATGAATAATCTTGTAAGAAAAATTAGTGAGGGTGATAAGAAATTCATGGCAGTTGAAAATTAATAACCAAATTTACTTTAATTATATTTAATAGTAATGTGTTTTTTCGTTTTTTAAAAAAAATGGCTATTTTTCTTTTTTCAGACTAAAGTTCTGAAACACTAAAAATTGAATATGGTGGTTCATGCTAAATGTGTAGGTAGAATTGTTTTCAATTAGCTGGTTTAAATAAGCTATCTGAAAAGTGGTTTTGCCTTTAACCATGCCACCACCTACAGAAAAGCGGTTTTGATCTAACCTTGCGCCATTCTTTATTTCCTTACCAAAATTATACAACACCTCATCAGACATTAGCGCATAAAATTTCTGCTTAGCATCCTTTTGCTGGGTAAGATTGTATTTTGTTTGAAACAGGTACCTTAAACGATAGTTGAAATTAAATTCATTTTGCAGGTGGTCTTCAATAATAGTTCTTTTAAACCGGGCTTCATAGCGCAACCTGTTATAAAAGTTAAAATTATTATGTTTAATACCGGATGTTGTTTGTCCCCATGCACGATGTTCCGGTCTAAAGGTTTTATTACCCTCTGCGGGGTAAATCCATAAATGTGCATATCCCACGGTAGAAACAATATTTGCTTTATTATTAAAATGATAGGAGATGCCGGGTCTTATAATACCAAAACCGTGGCTTACCCAATGCGCATCGGCCCAAATACTAAATCGGTCAGATATTTTTGTTTGTGTAAGATAGCCCAGCCATAGGCGGCTGTCCCTTTTAACAATGTTTTGGTTATAAGCAGAAGAACTCATGAACAATAACAGTATAACAAAAAAACTTATCCTTTTCCTCATTGTCGTTTAAATTTTTCGCAAAGTTATACCCATCGTGAAGTACAAAAAATGTTCTACATCATGTTTTAAACTGTGTTTTTGTATTTAAAATTGTTGCTTTAGAAAAAGCACTCCTTTTGGCTCCATTTCGATACGCCCCGGCGGAGAGAAATCTCTTTGATTATAGTGATGGATGTATTCTTCTAATTACAATGATAAAGCGACAATTTTAAATGCACCATTGCAACTTGAAACAATAGTACCTCAAAAATGAATTACGTTTTTTAAATTAAAACGCAACCTACAAGATTTTCGCATTAACTTTGTTGTTTATACAGCTTGTTATAAGGGAAGCCTATTTACTATAAATAACTAACAATTTGTTTTATAGATTATGAAGAAAAATTTTGTTGCCTGCTTTCGGTTATTACCAGTCATAATATTAGCGGCTTGTGCCAATCAACAGCAAAGTGCCGGCCAAAAGCCTGTTACTTCAACTGCTTCAGCAGCTCCCAATGTAATTGTTATTGTTGCAGACGATTTGGGATACAATGATGTAGGTTTTAACGGTTCAAAGGATATTCCCACGCCGCAAATTGACAGGATTGCGCACAATGGTGTGATGTTTACAAACGGGTATGTAAGTTATGCAGTATGCGGCCCCAGCCGGGCGGGCCTGATAACAGGTCGCTATCAGGACAGGTTTGGCTTTAGCCGTAATCCCTTATTTGCTCCCAAAGATCCTACACAGGGCTTACCATTATCAGAAGAAACATTGGCCGATGTACTCAAAAAAGCAAATTATAGAACCATGGCTATTGGTAAATGGCATTTGGGCGCACATCCGTCTCAACGACCTTTAAAAAGAGGATTTGATGAATTTTTTGGTTTCTTAACTGGTGGCCATAACTATTTTCCGCAGGATTTAACTATTAATGATATTTCTGGTGTAAACAGCCAGTATGCTGCTTATAAAACCAAATTGCTGAAAAATGATACCAGAGTAAATGAAACAGAGTACCTGACAGACGCATTTTCCAGAGAGGCTGTACAGTTTATAGAACGCAATGCACAAACGCCTTTCTTTTTGTACTTAGCCTATAATGCACCACATGCACCCTTACAGGCCACCCAAAAGTATTTAGACAGATTTCCTGATATTAAAAATAAGCAAAGGCGTACTTATGCAGCAATGGTAAGCGCAATGGATGATGGCGTAGGGCAGGTACTAAATACTTTGGAGCGTTTAAAATTAGATAGGAATACGATTGTGGTATTCCTTTCCGATAACGGCGGGCCGGAGCAACACAACGGATCAGATAACGGTTTGCTTCGCGAAGGTAAGGGCACTTTATATGAAGGCGGTGTGCGTGTTCCCTTTGCGATGCAGTGGCCGGGTGTAATTCCCCAAGGTATGGTGTATGATAAACCTGTAATTTCTTTAGATATTTTTGCTACGGCTATTGCACCTTCACGGGTTATTGCCAAAAATGAACTGGATGGAGTAAACATTATTCCGTATTTGACAAATATCAATCAAACGGCACCACACCCAACGCTATACTGGCGACAGTTTGATAAGAATAGTATAGCCATCAGAGATGGTAATTATAAATATGTAACTGAGGATGGCGTGTTGGACGAGTTGTTTAATCTGGATAACGATATCAGCGAAGCGCATCCTTTAACCGATTCTAAAAAATTACAGGCGTTAAAAGATTTGCATAAAAAATGGGACACTAAAAATTCAGACCCTGTCTTTTTGGGACTGTCGCAGGATGGTCAATACAATAAAGAACATCCCGATCGCTTTAAGAATGGAGAAAAATATTAAATCAATGTGAGTTTTGGATGTTGCTTATGCCTAATGTATCCAAAATAGTTGTCATCCGCCTTGGTACACAGATTTCGGTTAATAATCAGCTGTAACAGATAGATGAATAGAACAGTTTCACCATAGCGGATCTCTTAAAACAAGCAGGAGATGTCTCTCCGCCGGGGGAATGTTAATATAATATATTTTCTATACGGCCTATGTATGAATACTATGAATTTTAAGTTATCGTCTCATTAATTTTGTGAAATAAATATTTTTAGGATGACGATGCGGCAATATTAATGCACCCGAAAATTGAAAATATCAACTTTTGGTTTTAAATTTACACAGTAAACGAATTTGGCGAAGATCTAAAAAAAACAGATAGTTTTTTAACGGCATCTTCACTAACGAAGTGTTGTTACTACAAGAATACAACACACTCTACAAGTGTAAAAATACCTATGATAGTAGCGCACTTGAATCTTTTAGATTGGAAAATAATCTCGAAATATTAAATAGTTTAGCAAGTTTATTATAAGATTAAAATAATGGCAAAGAAAACTTTAACCACAAAAAAGACTCCAAATAATAGTACTGTAATTAGTGAATCCATTGCAATGAATAATCCTGTTAAAAAAGTTAGCGAAGGGGATATTATTCCAGGTAATGACAAAGCTACAGTAAGAGCTAATACAGTCAATCGTAAAATTCGCTCTAAACTAATGCACGAATTTTCATCAATTAAAGACATTTTGGAGCATTCTAAAACGCCCAAAGAAGACCTTGAAATATATATGAAAAACTTTTCGGAATATGAACAAAAACTCATTTTCAATATATTAAAAAAAGACCATGCGGAAGATAAGAAGAAAAAACATCCTGATGATGAGTTGGCTGATGGATGGAGAGATGGTGGGTATCCTTATAAAAATCTGATGTCTAGAAAAAATTATGAAAGTCAAAAATATGATTTACAGGTGGAGCTTTTAAAGTTGCAAGCATGGGTAAAAGAAACAGGAGCAAGGGTGATTGTGCTCTTTGAAGGCAGAGATGCAGCGGGGAAAGGAGGAACAATAAAGAGGATGATGGAGCATTTAAATCCTCGTGGTGCCAGTGTGATTGCTCTTGAAAAACCGACAGAAGATGAAAAGGGCCAATGGTACTTTCAGCGTTATGTACAGCACCTGCCAACCAAGGGTGAAATTGTACTTTTTGACCGATCTTGGTATAATAGGGCCGGCGTAGAAAAAGTAATGAAATTCTGCACAGAGCAAGAATATATGGAATTTATGCGGCAAGCACCCGAGTTTGAAAGAAATTTGGTAAGGAGTGGTATCTTCTTAATAAAATTTTGGTTTTCAGTTAGTCAGGATGAACAAAAAAGAAGATTTAAGGCCAGGGAAAATTCCCCATTGAAACAATGGAAATTGTCTCCTGTAGATAAAGCCTCGCTCGATAAATGGAAAGACTATACTAATGCTAAAGAGAAAATGTTTTTCTATACCGATACAACTGATGCTCCATGGACGGTAGTGAAATCCAACTGTAAAAAACGTGCCAGACTTAATGCAATGCGTTTTGTACTACATAAGATACCTTATAAAAATAAAAATAATGCAATTGTAGGCAAGTTAGATCCTTTAATAGTAGGACGTAGTAATGTGATTTATGAGAAAGGTGAAAGTTTTATGTTTGAAGAAAAATATTCTGAAAATGGTAAATGAGAAATGAGAATAATGTTCCTTAAAAAATTGTCAAATTTCAATATATATACTTATCAGCGAAACGGGAATTTGTCAATAGCAGTTGGTAATCTAGAATTTTAAAAAGGGAACATAAAACTTAATGAAAATTAAAATTTTAATGGACGGTAAATCCAAATTCTAATTTTTTATCCTTGGAATGTGAGCCTACAAACAGGTTGTAAGCTCCTTTATATAAAACCCAATCGTGTTTTTTTATATCCCATTTCAGCAACTCTGTTATTGGAATCTCAAAGCTGACGATGGCTGTTTTATTTTTTTCTACATAAATTTTTCTAAAAGATTTAAGTTCTTTTATTGGCATTCTTTCAATAGAAGGGTATTGAATATAAGCCTGCACCACTTCATTGCCATTAAAGTTTCCGGTATTATGTACCTGAACACTAAAACTAATTGAATTGTTATTGGAATAAATTTTTTGTGGTGCTTGCAGCCACGCATAAGTAAATTGCGTATAGCTTAAACCATAGCCAAAGGGGTAAAGTACATCGCCACTATAATATCGGTAGGTTCTACCTTGCATGGCATAACTATCGTAAGGGGGAATATCTTTATCAGTTTTATAAAATGTTAGCGGCAATCTGCCGGATGGGTTAATCTTTCCAAAAATAATATCTGCTAATGCATTGCCTCCCTGTTCGCCAGGATACCAGGCAAAGATGATTGCATCTGAATAGGGCTCAATAGATGATACATCTAATGCACTACCTCCGGTAATAACGGTGATTACCGGTTTTTTAGTACTTGTTTTAAGTTTTCGCAAGTAGGTAATATGTGCCGGCGGTAATTGTAAATCTTTTTTATCGCCGCCATGCGTGGACAAAAAAGCATCGCCTTCTTCTCCTTCATATACGGGCGAAAGCCCAATTACAGCAATGGTAATATCGGCATTACCGGCAGCCCAAATACCACCAAATTTTGTGGTGTCGAAAAATGAACAGCCCATGTCGTATGAAACGGCGGAGCCCTTGCCCACTGCATTGGCAATACCTTCTACAAAATTTACAGCTTTACTGCTCACTCCGTGATAGTTGCCCAGTAAGGCATCCAGCGAAGCGGCATTAGGGCCTACAATCATGTACGAGTTGTATTGTGTTTTATTAAGTGGCAAAATGTTGTTTTTGTTTTTTAAAAGAACCATTGCTTCTCCCGACATTTTTTTTGAAAGCGTGCAATGATAATCATTGGCAATGCTATCTTCTAAATAATCCTTAAAAGGATCGTTAGCTTTATTGTTATAAAAGCCTAATTTAATTTGTGTGCGCAGAATGCCACTTAGCGCATTGTTTACATCTTTTTCTGATAAAAGATTTTGGGCGATGGCGTTCATTACATCATCCTGTAACAAGTTACTACAATCTAAATTTACACCGTGCTTAATAGCTTCTGCAGCAACCACCACACTATTGGGCATTACTTTATGGCGTTCCCAAATATCAGACAGTGCCCAGCAATCTGTAACTATATGCCCTTTAAACTGCCATTCGTTTTTTAAAATATTTTGTAAAAGGGTGGGGCTGGTGCAGCATGGTTCACCGTTTACACGGTTGTAGGCGCACATTACCGATTCCACGCCTCCATCCACTAATTTTTTAAAAGCATATAAATACGTTTCACGCAAATCCTTTTCATCTACTATTGCGTTAAACTCGTGTCTTAGAGCTTCCGGCCCACTGTGTACGGCATAGTGTTTGGCGCAGGCAGATGTTTTTAGAATATTTGGATTATTTCCCTGCAAACCATTTACAAAAGCCATTCCAATTTTTGAGGTCAGGTAAGGGTCTTCGCCATAAGTTTCCTGTCCGCGTCCCCAACGGGGATCTCTGAAAATATTAATATTAGGCGACCAGAAAGTTAAGCCCATATACTGCTGTCCTTTTGTTTTGGCTGATGATAAATTATACTTTGCTCTGGCTTCGGTAGAAATGGCCGCAGCTACTTCTTCCATCAAATTATCATCAAAACTGGCTGCCATGGCTATGGCTTGCGGAAAAACGGTGGCTTGCCCTGCACGGGCTACACCATGCAATGCCTCGTTCCACCAGTTATATGCAGGAATACCTAACCTGTCAATACTTTTTGATGCAAATCCTAATAAAGAAATTTTCTCCTCAAGGGAGAGTTGTTCTAACAAATTATTCACTCTTGCTTCTACGCTTAATTTTTCATTACGAAAAACAGGCGTTTGTGCTTGTGTATGCAACTGAATCAATGCAGCAAAAAATAGGACAGCAAGGTATTTCATAATTTTAAAGTATTACGATGTGAATGATAATGCTAAAGCCTGATGCAAAGGTTTGAATTTTTTAGGAAGTGTAACAATTGTTTTATTGCCAACAACTTTCCATTTTAATTTTTTGCCGGTTTGCAATAATGTAATTGCTGAACCTTTTGCAGGTGTATTACCTATCCACTCAACGGTTGTTATAGCTGCATCTTCTTTCACCGGTAGCAATGCATACATTTTATTACCGCTTTTTGCCTTGGTGAAAAATACATCATCACTTTTATATTCATCACAGGCACGGGTATTATAAATGGCTTCTCCATTTACATCCATCCATTGCCCAATTTCTTTAAGTCTGTCAATAATGGGTTGTTGCAATGTACCGTCGGCAGAAGGGCCTACACCTAATAATAAGCTACCACCCTTAGCTACAATTTCAATGAGGTTGGCAATTACTTTAGATGCCGGCTTAAACTGTTCGTTGGGCACATAGCCCCAGGCATTACCTAATGTCATACAGCTTTCCCAGGGGTTGTCAATTTTATCTTCCGGGATGCGCCTTTCAGGCGTTTGATAGTTCTCGTAAGCACCATGCACGGTTCTGTCCACCACTAACAAGCCCGGCTGTGCTTTACGAGCCATTGCCGCAATTTTTGGCATGTCAATATCCTGGCTCCATGCCGGTATTGGAGCTCCCCAGCTAAGCACTTCTTCTGTTACGCTTTCTCTGGGGCGCACCCAGCCGCCATCTAACCAAAGTATATCCACGCTGCCATAATTATGCATCAGCTCGCTGATTTGGTTGTAGGTGAATTTTTTAAAGTTCTCCCATTTCCAAGGATATTTTCTAATGTCGTAATTATTATTCCTGTCTGCGGTAGCTCGGTAAGGCCACCAATAGTCTTGGTTATGCCAGTCGGGTTTTGAAAAGTAGGCACCTATCATCATGCCTTCATTTCTAAAAGCCTCAAAAACATATTTGGCTACATTGGCTTTGGGATTGTTGGCAAATGGTCCGGTGGTAATTTTAAAATCGGTTTGCTTCGTGTCGAACATGCTAAAACCATCATGGTGCTTTGTGGTAAATACCACATATCTCATACCGGCAGTTTTGGCAGTCATAGCCCATTGGTCGGGATTAAAATTTACGGGGTTGAATTTTTCCTTCATACCCCAATACCATTTTTTATAATCCTCGTAAGCCATATTGGTGTCTTTGCGGTTAATCCAAGATTCGTTGCAAATAGACCAGGACTCCACAATACCCGGTACGGCATATAATCCCCAATGAATGATCATTCCAAATTTTTGATCCTGCCATTGATCCAATTTTTCTTTCACCAAAGGATCGGTTGGCCATTCGTATTGGGTGGAGGAGGGGAGGATATCAGTTTCCTGCGCAAATAAAGTATTAGCAAAAAGCGTAATGATAAGCAAAAAGTAAATTGTGTATTTGAACATTATTAAGATGTTTTGTTTGTCGTAATTGGTTAAAGATAACAAAGGCCGGATAATTCCGGCCTTTAGAGATAAGAATGCTTGAGGAATATTTATTTCATCCACCAAAGTTTTATACTTTTTGTATCGCCTCCCATTGCTGCAACAGCAGCGTCATAATTGGTTTTATTGTCGCCAATTTCTGCTTGAGGGTAAATTACTCTATAATAATCAGAATTGTATGCAACGGTTTGTGGAGTTTGTAATGTTCTACGCATTAGATAGTAAGCATCCCATGGTTGCCAAAATAGGGATAACCAGTGCTGGGCATAAATCTTACTTAATTTTTGAGCCTCAGAATCTGTGCCAAGAAACATTACTTTGCTATTATTTTGAATCGTGGAAATGTCGGTAGCTGTAGCGGCTGCTGGTTTGCCCGTTCCTGCTGCCCATAGTTGTAAAGATTGTCCTACGGCCGACCAAAAGTTTACAGAAGACGCAATACCTGCTTTATAATTGGTTTCGGCAGTTGCCCAGTTTTTTGAAACACCCATTCCTCTTGCATACGCTTCGGCTTTAAGGAAATAAACTTCTGCTGCAGTTAAATAAATATCAGGAACATTTACGTTATCTGTTACTAAAAAGATATTAATAGCTGAGTAACGAGAACGATTATTGGCGGGATTATTTCTTCTGCCATTAACATATACATCACCAAAATCATCTGTAACAATTGTATTTTGTGGTGCGGGGTACCAAGATCCATATGCATTTTTTTCAAAGAACACTTTAGCTCTATAATCAAAAATATTTGCTCCTGACGTATCAGCAAGTGTTGTGCTTGAGGAAAGTAAATTCCATATGGTATTACCCATTCTTGCACCACAAGAATTAGCTGCTCTAAACGAAGGTTGAAAAGACCTGTTAGTACCAGTAGTAGAAGGTGCGATTTTCCAATCTTCCCCATCAACCAATAATGGTTTGTTGTTATTTAGGAGGTCTGCTATAATTGGGCTAGCAGTTGCCGCATCCTTATCATATATTTTGATAGCTGTTTTTAATAAAAGAGAATTGGTGAGTTTTTGCCATTTTGCAATAGCTCCAGCATAAAATACATCATTTGCTCCTGGTGATACAATTGCTTCTCCTGATCCATTTAGCGTGGCTGTTGTATAATTGTCGGAAGCCCATTTAAGATCGGTTAAAACAGCACTATAAATATCAGCTTGTTTGTCATAGACTGGTCTGAATATTTGATTAGAGCTAACAAATGCATAACCAGCTCCTGCATAAGGCATATCACCGTAAACGTCCAAGTTATTCATGGTGCGAAATGCTGCCAATGTTTTTGCTATTGCCTTAACGTTTACTAATCGGTCTTGATTACTGGGATAGTTTTCAAAAGTTTCTTCCAGTTTTCTATAGTCTGCTAAAAATGAATAATAGCCAGCCCAAGCAGCATTGCTGGTTCTATCAATTGGATCTACGCCAATGTCTCTTACTTTTGCAAATAGTTGAGAAGCGGGGTAATCAAGCTCAATTGCCAGAAATGTAAAATCTCTACCATTAATATTAGACTCTAAACTAGTAATTAAAGATGGTATTGTGGCTTCTGTAACTCTCGTTGGATCTTGATTGATGTCGCCAAAATCTCTACTACAACCTGCTGAAAACAGGACAGCAGTAAGTGTTGTTATATAGAAAATATATTTTAGTTTCATGATTATTTTTTTAAAATGTTTTAGTTAAAAATTAAACCTAAGGCCCAAAGCAAAAGAACGCATACCTGGTAATGATCCCCATTCGAAACCATCTGCATTACCTGCGCCATTTGTGCCTTCCGGATTAATATTATCGGGAGCTGTTTTGTAGATGTAGAATAAATCGCGAGCTGTAAGATAGGCGGTTAATCCTTGAATCACTTTAATTCTGTTTGTAATTGTTTTAGGCAAATGATACGCTAATGAAATTTCTCTCATTTTTACCCATGTATTCTCAAAAATTACCGATTCATCATTAAATTTGAAACGGCGACCATCAGGTAAAGACCAGTCTCCCCAGCCAACACCCATGTTACCCATATATTTCCATAGGTAATGTACAACTTCGTCATTAATTTGTCCATTTTCTTTAACGCCTTCCATAACAACACCTATATTACGTGTATTGCCATTAGCATCGGTGTAAGGTAGCCCACCCCCCATTCTTTCTTTCAATGTCATTGGGCTTTGGCCTGTTAAAATTGAATATCCGTAAGTACCCGAAAACATATCTCCTCCAATCTTAGCATCCACCAATGTTCTTAATTCGAAATTCTTATATTGGAAGGTATTGTTTAGCCCTGCTAACCATTTTGGAGAAGTATTACCCATTGGCGTTCTTTCTGCCTCTACAAGGTATCTCGTACCGTCGTTAGTTACAATTTTTCTGCCCTGTGCATCTCTTTGAATTATATAACCATAAATTGTTCCAAATCTATCGCCCTCAGTTAGACGTATTGCAGGGCCATAAGTATCCCATAGGCTTGCAAATTGAATATATTGCGCATTCCCATCTAATTTATCAACCCAGTTGTTGTTTTTTGAAGCGTTTAAAGTAATATCCCATCTAAAGTTTTCTTGCTTTATTGCCTGGGCATTTAATGTTATTTCTATACCCTTATTAGAGGTTTGACCTGTGTTAAAAACAAAGGTTGTTGCGCCAGATGATGGCGGAATATTTGCCGATAATATTTGGTTAAATGTACGGTTGTTATAATAGGCTAAATCTAAATTGATTCTTCCGTTTAGGAAGCCAAGAGCTAAGCCAACATCAATTCCTTCTGTAGTTTGATTT
>JBKEEB010000129.1:0-36238 GCA_047975735.1 Niabella sp. | reverse complement strand
AGTTTAACGATTGTAGTGCCAGCTTAATTGCCGACACGCTCACTATCTTTAATAGCAGTATTGAAAAAAAATGGAAATGGAATAACGGAGATATTGCACCCATCTCCATACAGAACAAGTTATCGGGTCAAAAGATCACCTTCAAAAGTATTACCCCGGAAGTAAAATTACCTGCCGAAAAATTCACGAAAAATATATTTGTAAATATTTCAAAAGATGGCAGCTTTATTAACGGAATACCCAACCACTTAGCCATTACATTAATTAATAAATATGAAAAAACTGAGGTAAAACGTATTTTACGAATATTCCCGGAAACAGCTGCCATCTCCACAGATATATATTTACGCTACTCTTTTATTCCTTTTGACACCAGTTATGAAAAAGAACCGTCGTATAACTTTTTATTACCTGCCTTAAGTAAGCATGTAAAAACTAAATTGGTACAGTTTGAAGACAAAACAGACATCCGAGACAACCTCGTGAAAGAAAACACATTTATACCATATAAAAACGAAAATTATACGGGAAATTTATTGATGGGTGAAGATCTTGTAACAGGATTTAATTATTTTATATTGAAAGAATCGCCGCTAAATGAGAGTCAGATAAATTACTCGGGAACAGATTTTAATATTTCAAACGGCTCCGTCTGTATGCCTTTTTCGGGATTCCCCAATACAACCCCCATTAATAAATGGGTAAAAGGGTACACCATTACGCAAGGAGTTGGGAATAATGAGTTTCAGAGTCTAATCGCCATCAGAAAATATCTCAAGAACTCTGTAACATATAATCCAACCGATCACGAAATGGTATTATTGAATACCTGGGGAGATAGAAATGATGGGAAAAACATTAACGAAGAATTTATTTTAACGGATATTGAAAAGGCAAAACAATTAGGAATAACGCATTATCAAATTGATTATGGCTGGCAGGAAGGATCAAGCGGATCGGGTATTAATGAAAACAATGCCGGAGAAAACAAAGAAATTGCCTATTGGGGCTTTAGCAAGAAAAAATTCAAAAACGGATTTGACACAATTGCACAGTTCGCAAAAAGTAAAAACATTCAGTTAGGGCTATGGTTTGACCCGGCCAAATATGATAATTACAAACTGTGGAAGACTGACGCAAATATTATAGCCAATATTTACAAACAATATGGTATCAAATACTTTAAAATTGATGATGTAATTATTAAGGACAAATTATCCGAAATTAATTTCACAAATTTTTTATTGGAAGTTAAAAAGTTAGCAAAAGGGAAAGTTGTTCTAAACTTAGACATTACGGCTAACATAAGGGGAGGTTACTTTATGTTCAGAAATATGGGTAACTACTTTGTTGAGAACCGCTATACTGACTTTGGAAGTTATTACCCCTTTCATACCCTAAGAAACTTATGGATGCTTTCGAAATACGTACAGCCAGAACAACTACAAATGGAATTTTTAAACAAGTGGAGGAATGAGGATAAATATCCGCCAAATGACCCCTTTTCACCTTCAAACTACCCGTTCGACTATTTGTTTGCAATTACTATTATAAGCCAGCCGCTTGCGTGGTTTGAAGCCTCAAAGCTACCAACAGAAGCATTCCAATATGCTAAAGTGATAGAAAGATATCATCTTGAAAAAGAAAAAATTCATAGCGGCCTTATCTTTCCTATAGGAAATATGCCGGATGGCCGGTCATGGACGGGCTTTCAATCTATTAACAAAAGTGGAGGATATCTTTTAATCTTTAGAGAACAAAATAACAAACATACACAGAAGATTCAATTGTTAAAAAATATAAAGCCAAATGTTAAATTTTATAAAATAATCGGTACACAGGATAGCAAAATTGAGTGTAATAACAAAACTATTACGGTGAGTTTACCACAAAAAAACTCCTACGTTTTATATAAATACAATGATTAAGTAATTGGTATTATAACAATTTCGCATACCGGCACCTGCCTTTACATATTATTATTCAGCCAAACATAGCTACCCAAAAATAAAACGACCCTTTGTTTTCTAACATTGGAAAGTCTTTCCAGTGAAACAATAATGCAGAATTACGTTTGTATTAGTTTTCAAAAAAATAATTTTCTCAAAAAGAACTAAATGCTGTTGCGTTTTGGGTACTACATACGTTCTGTATGTATAATCAATACTAATTATAATAAATTAAAAAAAATGAACAAAGTTCTCAGAACCCCGTTATTTATAGCAATAGTCATGCTATCCGTTTCAATTCTTTTTACAGCCTGTAATAAAGATAATGATGATATTGGATGGCCCGATGCCGCTGTACTTACCGTAGTACACGGATCGCCAATGTCGCCCAGATTAGATTTTGCATTAGACAGCAATCGTTTACGCCTGTATAATTTTTCTTACACAAAATATTTGTATAACCAATTAGCCTATACAGGCAACAGAACCTTATCAGTTTATAAATACGGAGAGGATATAAAATTATTGAACAAGCAAATAACGTTGGAAAAAGACAAAAACTATACGTTATTCATTGTTGACTCTTTGCAAAACATTGATGCTGTACTCCTGCAAAATGCAACAAGATCGGCCGAAGGAGACTCTGTTCGTATAAAGTTTGCCAATATGTGCCCGGATGTAGCATCTATGGACTTTTATATTAAAGGGGATGCGGCTCCATTTGCTACAAATGTTTCTTATAAAGACGCTGCAGATTTTATGAGCGTAAAAGCAGGATACGATCAGGTAATTGAAGTTACACAAGCCGGACAAACAGCTGTGCTTGCGGCATCCCTGCCTATTAACTTATCGAGAGGCAATATTTACACTATTTGGACTTCTGGGTTTAAAGGTATTGCCACGGGAGAAGGTATTATTACTGTATCAACCATTAAACATACAAGACCTCCGGGTTACTGGCATTAAAATTTGTTGATTGCCATGTTTTAATAAGCTGTCTGTTTTTATGGGCAGCTTTTTATTTAAAACAGAAAAAAATTAAGGAAGATTTTTTAAATTTTCTAAAGACTGCTCCATCACAGGGCCATAAGATTTATCCAACATCAGGCTCGAAAATTTTTCCCAAGGATACCAGTTAAAATGAAAGTCGATATAGTTTTGAAGGGTAATTGAATCGCCAGAATTATGCTTAATTAACCGCCATTGGTTTTTTAGAGGTCTTTTACCCTTAAGCATCTCCACAGAAACCATTGAGCCCGAACACTGAGAAACTGTAAGCAATACCCCATTGGCCGTGGCTGTAATAATTCGTCCATCAGACAAAACAGTATCCTTTAAAACAACATTTTCCCACTGAGGGTGCCAGCTTTTCCAGTTATGTAAATCGCAAATCAGCTCTAACACAGTATCATTGCCGGGTGCTATATTTGTAGCTCTGGATACCCGTACCGTAGAAGGTATAAACAAAGAAATAATTGTGATAATGAAAAAAAATACAATACCGCTTATTATAAATAATTTAATAAATTTCATTTGTATAATTTAGAATAAAACTACTATTCCCATTTCATCGTTTTAATTACAATCAGGTAAATTACAATAATCCAAATAGCCATTGCCCCTAACTCTTTCCAGCAGTTGTACAGATGCAAACCTTCAAAGGATATTTTACGCATAGCATTGTTAAACTGTGTTAATGGCAATAATTCACAAAGGTTTTGCATCCATTGCGGAAATACATCAATTGGGAAAAAAGTACCCGATAATAAAATTTGGGGAAAACCAAATACATTTATCATTAGCGGAATCATGGTATCGTTTTTAGCAATACTGCTAATAATCAATCCCGCTCCCATTAGTAAAAACAACATATAAACCGATAAAATCAGCATTTCAAAAAACGTAACAGCCCCGTGTACCAATGTAAAATGTAAAAAGAAATGGCCTACTAAAATTAAAACAATCACGTTTAACAACTGATAAAATAACCGGCTGGCACCAATTCCAATTAAAATATTTATTTTTTTTACAGGAGATGCAAAAATTCTTTTAAGCACCAGTTGTTCCCTCAAATTAAAAAACACAAAAGCTATTCCAAACAATGTTGAAAAAAGCACAGAAAAACCTAACTGGCCGGGTAAAACAAAATCAATAGAACGGTATTTTTTGCCGGGAATAAGCTGGGGAATAAACTCATACTCTCTTTGAATATTAGCATCAGCTAATTCAATTTTCAATGCCTGATAATCTAATGAACGAATTAAATTATAAACAGCTCCCCCACCGGCTTCGCTAGATATTAACATAACCTTATTTTTTACAGCAACGTTATTATCTCCATTTATAAATTTTATTACAGCGGTCAAATCCCCTTTTCTCAAATCGTTGTTCATTGTTGCCGTATCGGCATATCGCATTATTTTAATTAGTGGGCTCTTTTGCAGGCTGTCATACAAAACATTTGTGGTATCACTAACAGGGTCGAATGCAATTTTAAAAGGACTTGCAGGTCTGTCGCCAAAAGCACCAAAAATCAAAATGAAAACAATAGGGAAAAGCAGACTGAAAAATATAGATGACGGCTGGCTGAAAATTGCTTTAAAACTTGCCTTTGTAATTGCCCATAATGCTTTAGACTGACTATATCCCATTCCGTAAACACGTTAAGTTAAAATATCAAAACCGCACAAATGTAAAACAATTCGCACAAGTACAACCGATATACATGAATTAACAAAGACGAATAGTAGTAGAACCAAATTATACTTTATATTCGTGCGATGAAGCGAACCATCTTTTTATTTATATATTGCTTATCTATCTTTCCTTCTTTTTCGCAGGCTCCTCAATCTTGGACCTCCGGTCAAATTATTCAGGCCATAAAACGGCTCAATGTTTTAGGCTCAGTATTATATATTGCAGCACATCCTGATGATGAAAATACCAGACTTATTGCGTATTTAGCCAACGAAAAATTGTACCGAACCGGCTATCTTTCTCTCACAAGAGGCGATGGCGGTCAAAATCTAATAGGTGATGAACAGGGTGTTGAACTGGGGCTTATAAGAACCCAGGAATTATTATCTGCACGCAGGATTGACGGAGGAGAACAGTTTTTTAGTAGTGCTTATGATTTTGGATATTCCAAAACATCTGAGGAAACATTTCATAAATGGAACAAAGAAAAAATTTTAAGCGACGTAGTATGGGTTATCAGAAAATTTCAACCCGATGTTATTATTACCAGATTTCCTACTACCGGAGAAGGAGGGCATGGCCATCATACGGCATCGGCCATTTTAGCTAACGAAGCATTTACAGCTGCAGCTGACCCCCATCAATTTCCGGAACAATTAAAATATGTACAACCTTGGCAGGCTAAAAGAATTTTATGGAACACGTTTAATTTTGGAGGCAATAACACAACCAGCAATACACAGTTTCAAATTAATGTAGGAGGTTATAACCCTTTATTGGGTAAAGATTATGGAGAGATTGCCGCTTTAAGTCGCAGCCAGCATAAAAGCCAAGGATTTGGCTCAGCAGCCGTTCATGGCTCTGTTACCGAATTTTTTAAAACAACCGGTGGGGTGGCTCCAGAACAAAATTTAATGGATGGTATTATTACCGGTTGGGATAGAATTGGAGCACAAGGAACAAAAATTGAAACAGCCATCCTAACTATCGAAAAAAGCTTCAATCCTTCTCACCCAGAAGAAATTGTACCGTTATTAGTAGAACTCTATAAACAAATACAACAACTTCCCAATGGCAATTGGAAAGCAAAAAAACAATTAGAAGTACAACAACTGATTGCCCAATGCAGCGGTTTATTTTTAGATGCATTTACCAATCAGCCCTTTGCTGTACAAACTGACAGCATTACCGTAAACATTGCCGTTAATAATAGACTGGGAGCTACTATTTCTTTAAAAAATATTTCTATTGATGATTGGAGCATTACCCCATCTACTACTTTAGATAAAAACAAAAACTACTCCTATTCGCATACAATTACGGTTCCGTTAACAAAAAAAATTACACAACCGTTTTGGCTTAGAGAAAAAATGGGAGATGGCCGGTTTAATATCCCAGACCAGCAAATGATAGGTGTTCCCGATATAGAACCTGCCTACAACTGTACTGTAACCATACAATATAATGGAACCGATATTACATATACCCAAGCTGTAAAATACCGGCATACCGACCCTGTGAAAGGAGAAATTTACGATCCGCTTTATATTATTCCGCGTGCCACACTTACTACCCATCCCGGTGTGTTATTATTTGATAAAAATAAACCGCAGGCCAAAAGAGTTTTTGTACAGTTGCACCCCAATACAAATTTAAATGGGAATCTTAAAGTAAGCTTAGCTGGTGCAGATGTTGACGAAGTTAATGATGAAAATATTCAGCTAACAAAAGGCAACTCCAAAACCTATGATTTTATTGTAAAAAACAGTAATAACAATCAGGATGTAAGTTTATTAACAGCCTATGCCAATCAAAAAATAAACGAAGATAAAACCGGCTATTTCCTTGCTTTGCGGGCTATTAATTACGATCATATTCCGGCTATAAAATACTTTTATCCGGAATTAGTAAAAATGATTAATATCGATTTGAAAACTGCCGGTAAAAACATTGGTTATATTTCAGGAGCCGGTGATAAGGTAGTACAAATTTTGGAGGAATTAGGATATAATGTTACTATCCTTGACCAAACTAATTTGGGCACAACCGCCCTTGCTAATTTTGATGCAATTATTACGGGCATTCGTGCTTATAACACTAACGAGTGGTTAAATGATTATTATTCCAAATTAATGGAATATGTAAAGAACGGCGGCAATTTGATAGTACAATACAATACAAGTAGTAACCTGGGGCCGGTAAAAGCAAAAATAGGCCCTTACAATTTTGATATAACCCGAAAACGAATTACCAATGAGGAGGCAGCAGTAACCTTGCTCAATCCCCAACATCCTGTATTTAATTTCCCTAACAAAATAACCAATAAAGATTTTGATGGATGGATACAGGAACGCAGTATTTACCATGCAGCTAATTGGGATGCCGATTTAAAACCCCTACTTTCTATGGCAGATAACGGAGAACAACCCGATGAAGGCAGCTTAATCATTGGCAAATACGGAAAAGGGTATTTTACTTACACAGGCATCGTATTTTTTAGGGAATTACCGGCGGCCGTTCCGGGAGCTTTCAGGTTGATGGCCAATTTAATAGCCTTAACCCACCAGCCTGAAAAAAAATAATAAAACAATCGTATTAATGAATATTGATAAAAATACAAATAAGGAAAAAACATATTTTGGTATCCGGCGCGGAGAGATGGCCTTTTTTGTTGCAATTATTTTAGGTTTGGTTATTGGCACTCTCATTAAAAAAGTTCGTTTAGGCTTACTGTTAGGTTTAATTATTGGTTTGGGAATTATATTTTTAAATAGCATTAGAAAAAAAAAATAATTCTTTTCAATATTCAACAATCTTTCAGTGTTACCTATCAATCTAATTTCATTAAAACAATATATGAAAGAACATTTGCATAACAACAAGCCTCCAATTTTTAAATCATGGTTGTGGTGGTATGTATTTGTAATTGTATTTTTAATTGCAGAAATACTATTCTTTTACTATTTAACTAAGCATTTTTCATGAGGCCGTTAGACTGGATAGTACTCATTGTAACCCTTTTGGGCATCATATTGTATGGAGTTTACCGCAGCCGAAGTTCCAGAGATCTGGAAGGATATTTTTTATCGAACAGAAGCATGCCCTGGTATATTATACTGCTTAGCATTATGGGTACACAGGCCAGTGCCATCACATTTTTATCGGCACCAGGACAGGCTTATACTGATGGAATGCGTTTTGTGCAATACTATTTTGGTTTACCGTTAGCTGCCATTGTAATTTGCATTTCTTTTATACCGGTATTTAACAAATTAAAAGTTTACACTGCTTACGAGTTTTTAGAAAATCGTTTTGATGCCAAAACAAGAACCTTTACATCTTTTCTTTTTTTACTACAAAGAGGGTTATCAACCGGCATTAGCATTTTTGCCCCATCCATTATTCTGTCTGTTTTGTTAGGCTGGAATATTTATCTTACTAATTTATTAATGGGTGGTCTTCTTATTATTTACACTGTAACAGGTGGTGCCAAAGCTGTTGCCTATACACAACAAATACAATTTTTAATAGTAATGGGTGCCATGTTTTTGGCCGGCTATTATGTGGTAAAAGATATGCCCCAAGGGCTTGGCTTTACTGATGCTGTAAGAGTAGGCGGCAAATTAGGAAAGTTTAATGTAATTACAACCGGATTTGAAAACGGACGGTTTGACTGGGGCGATAAATACAATATTATCAGCGGAGTTATTGGCGGTTTTTTTTTAGCCCTCTCCTATTTTGGAACCGACCAATCGCAAGTAGGCCGATATTTAACGGCCAAAAACACCACTGAAAGCCGATTGGGCTTGCTAATGAACGGCATTATAAAAATACCGATGCAGTTTTTTATATTGCTGATTGGTGTACTCATTTTTGCCTTTTACCAGTTTAATAAAGCACCGGCATTTTTTAATGAATATGAATTAAAGAAATTAGAAAACTCATCTTACCAAGGGCAATTAACGGTGCTACAAAACAGGATGACGACCATCAGTTTAGAAAAGCAAAATTTATTACATGATTATGCCGAAAACAAATCGGGCAGCGTATTTGAAAGCATGCAGCAATTGCAAAGCAGTACCGATTCGGTAAGAACTGAAATTAAAAGCCTCATTAAAAAAAATGGCGGTAGCGACAATGATACCAATTATATTTTTCTAAGATTTGTTACCGATTATTTGCCTGTGGGGCTTGTAGGCCTGATAATTGCTATTATTTTTTTAGCCAGTTGGGGTAGCATTGCCGCAGCCCTTAATTCCCTTGCCTCCAGCACCATGATAGATTTTCACAAACGCTTTTCCAAAAAAACAGATGACTCAGAAAAAGATTACCGTAACTCCAAGCTGTACACTTTACTCTGGGGTATATTTTGCATACTGGTGGCTATGTTTGTAAGCAATTGGGGCAATAGCCTTATAGAAGTGGTCAACATACTCGGCTCACTTTTTTACGGCACCATTCTGGGAATATTTTTAGTAGCCTTTTATGCAAAAAATGTAAAGGGCAATGCCGTTTTTATGGCTGCACTAATAGCAGAAGCCATAGTAATATCATTATTTTTCCTGAATGAATATGAATATATCAGCTTGGGATTTTTATGGCTAAATGTAGTGGGAGCATTGGCTGTGTGGATTATTAGCTTACTATTACAGCGATTGGTATGGAACAAAGAATAATAATACCGAAATTGATAGGATGGCTGTGTGCCGCCTTTTTATATTTGTGCTGTTCGCTGCTACCGTTATTCCTTTTCACATTATAAGCTGATAGTAATCGGTATAAGTCCCTCGCATGCTTATGTACTGAAGAACAATTATCAACTATTGTTATAGTTACAGCTCAATCATCTCAATTACTGCTTCATTTAAATCTTTTGTAATGAATATTTGGCAAGACAAACGAAAAGTTTCTTTATCATAATCAAATTTCGATAAGGTTGTAGCTTCATTTCGCTCCCTAAGAGTTAAATCCCCCAATAATCCTTCAACTTTTACAATGCAAGTAGCACACCTCCCCATACCCCCGCATTCACCAAAACAATCCGGATAAACTTTATCCTTTAAAAGAGACATCAGATTTCTATATTCCCCTTCATAGGTTTCTATCTTTTTATGGATATTGTTTTCAATAACAGTAAATTGTATTCTATCTTTCATTTTTATTCGAAAATATCGGTTATAGCGTATTAATGATTTTCTCGGATTTAAGAGCAAACCATATCTCAAATCCTGTCAATAGCGCAAACATTTTTTAGTTCCTATAAAGTTGCCATTTTTTACCGAAACCCATGCAATCATAGATTGTTAGCCAATACTCCTCAATAATTATGCAGCAACGCTTGCTTATACATTCATTTACATCTTTATATAGCTTATAAATGTTTATGCAAATGTTCTACGAGTTTTGAAGAGCGATACCCGAAATCTGCACCATAGCTGTTTATTACCAATCCTTTTATTTGATACTTATCCGATGATATAGCAAACACAATGCTTTCACATGCAGGGTCACTCATATCCTCAAATCGATATACTTCATCAATTACAAAATCATCTTCTGACAGTTCCAAAGCGTTACTATGGCAAATTAAGCAGTCTTTTTCTTGATGTATCAGAAAATCGGTTAAGTATCCTTTTTTAATCAAATCATTTACTGCTTCGCTAAGTGTATCATAATTTTTCCTATTATCCATAAGAATATATTTTATAAATTGATTTTCTAAAAATTATTTTCAAGTTATTGTTACCGCAGTTTTCCCTATTCATTTTTAAAATAGAATATTAAGCCTCATTTTTTTCTGCCACTATCGCAATGGCATTTATGTATTTTTGATGTTTTTTGAATATTTTTCTCATAGCCATTATCCTTTTTCTGGCTTTGGGATGTGTAAGGATGTTAAATCCTATTTTCAATGTTCTGAAAAATCCTTCATCATCAATAATACGCTTAGTTTCTAAAAGGCTCATACTGTTTGCCATTACTTTTCTTACAGTAAATCCTTCATGCTCCAGCAGGCTTATCCATTCTGTTTCTGTAAGCGGTCTTGCATTTACTTTTATTGCTTGCGCCAGATCTTTTTGAATCTGTGCTTTTTGCTCATTATTCACATTTATCAAACCCAATTCATGGATACCATACAACCCTCCCTTTTTTAATATTCGATGAGCCTCTCTTATAATTTCAGATTTTCTATGGTCTGCCTGCATAGTAAGCATTGCTTCTCCATAAACTTTATCTTTTGAGCTATTCTCTAATGTAGTATTTGCCGCATTACCCAGTTGAAACAGGATGTTTTTTGACTGTAAGTTGCTTTTTAAAAATTTTATTGCATCCTCATCTGCATCAATACCAATATAGCTCTTTGGGTTATGTTTAAGTGCCAATGAAGCAGTAAAGCCTAAACCGGGTGCAAATTCAGCTACATTATCGGTTTTGGTTATATCAATGGCCGAAATTAATTTTATTGTGAGCTCCTTTCCACCGGGACGCAATACTTTTTTGCCCATCTGGGCAAGAATCCAATGTCCCTGTGTTTTATCAAAGCTATTATTTGTTTTTTCTGTACTCATCTGATGTTTATTTTAATAGTGAAATTCCAAAAATGGTAAGGCAAAAAACTTTTACAACTTCCATTCCTACAAAATAAAAATGCAAGTTGGATGGAGCAACTTCTTTTTGTTGAATGTATAATGCTGCCCTTGCATCTAAAGCAGGTAATACCCATACGGTTTGTATGATAAGTATTAACAGGGGTACAAAGTATAGGAGATTTGCCCTAGTAAAAAACTGCATTTTATAAAACAAAATACTACCCATTATGGCAATGGCAAAAATCCATTCTACTTTATTTAAGGCATTAAATACCAGCCGGCCAATTCCTAAGCCAATGGGTAATGTAACTGCCGGCGCACGAAATTTAATCCAGGCTTCCATAAAGCTGATGGCACAAACAAAACCTATCCAAAGAAAAATAGCAATGAGTGCTATGGGCATTTTAACGGTTGTCATATAAGTATATATTTCAAGTCTTTTATGTCCTTTTTTAGATTACATTATTTTTTAAAGTGCAAAATTGGTAATCAAATAATATGCTGCCCATCCAAAAAATGCAATCAACAAAATCCACAGCCAACTGGGGATACTTTGGGGTGTTTCACTCCCCTCTATATTAAATTTTGTTTGGTTGCCTTTGTCGTAAGCATTAATCATCAACGGGATGGTACCATCTACCACTTCATTCTCCAAAAGTCCTTCTACGGCAATGGCAGGGCCGTTTCGTACTATAAATTTTATTTTTCTAATACCTTCCCTTCCACTTGGAGAAATGCTTACCAATTTAAGTGTATGCTCTCCATCGGTAAGTTTTTTTGTATCTAAATCAAACTGCACAGGTGCCGACAATTCTGCAATTGGCTGCACGTCATTATCAACAAATAGCATTATCCTGCTTTTATCTTCTTTCATCTTACTAATTGTTTAAAATTAACTGCTTGATGTGATTTGCATTTTTTTCTCCGGGTTTAATCAAAAATTTCAAAGAATATATTAAGGTTAAAAGTGTTATTACTGTAATTACGGTAATAATTACCCAGTCCCAATTACTCTGTGGTCCGGCTCCATGTGTTAAGCCCCGTGTTATTTTTGGTTGTTGTTTTTCACACACGGGGCAAGCCCAAACAGCAGCATTTACAAGCATAAAACTTAAAACGAGAGAAAGGCTTTTTAGATTATTTTTCATTTTTCCAATAATTGTTTGCTTTTGCAATGGTTTGAAACTCGACGGCAACTACTTGTGCCGAATTAATAAGCTGCGCTGTGTCTTCTGCATATGAAGGTCTTAATTCTTTTCTTTTTTCAACATCTGTTTGAATAGCGGCAACGGTTTTGCGGGCCATTAAAACAGCTAACTCCCTGCCTTCTTGCGGTGTTTTTGTAATCAGGCTTTCCAGCCATACCTCTGTATTTAGCATAATTATTATTTAGCGGTTAGATTAATAAAGTCCATTATTTTTTTCACTTCTTCTGTGCTTACAGTTTTTGCATTATTTCCCCAACTTGTTTTTTCGTGATTAATGATTGCCGTAACCTCTTCGGGCGTTAGATTGTTGTCTGCACCTACAGCATTCATTACAGCATATTCGGGTCTTGGGTCGTATCCCTGCATAATTATTTTTACATACAACTCTAAGTCATCCCCTAATACGATAGGGCTGCCTTTTAGTGGCGGAAATGCTCCTTTTAATCCCTCGCCATTTGGCTGGTGGCAACTGGCACAATTTTGGGTATAAAGCAATTCTCCATTGAGCAGATTATCTGTTTCGGAGGTATTTTTTACAGCTGTTTTTTCTTCTTTTTTATAAAGAAATTCCATTGGTATTTTACCATCGGGCAATGGTGTTTGTTTTAAGCTTTGCAGGTATGCCACTAAATAAAGAGCTTCTTTTGTGGCAACTATTTTTCCGGATATTCCTTTTCGGAATGCTTCGGGTACGGCAACTTCCACCTCATTTTTTCCTACTTCTGTTTTTACATTAAAAAGCCATGGATAAGCTGGCATTATTGATTTTTCCACTACAGCCCTTGGTTGGTATAAATGCAATAAGTTCCACGCCAAACTGCCTTGCCTTGTACCAACATTTGTAAGATCGGGGCCTGTCCTTTCTGTTCCCATTAAGGTAGCCGTATTCCTCCAGAAGTCTGTTCTTTTAACTGCAGCATAGTCTGCCGCAATACCGGGTCTGCCCCCCCATTCTTTATCCATATCTACATTACGAACCTGCTGCGTATGACAGGCTACGCAGCCGTTGGCTATAAAAATTTGCTTGCCCTGTTGTGCATCTTTGCTTAGCGGCGCGGCATTAGGCAATGGGGCATTGTTGTTTTGATTGCTTATGGCTGGTATTATTGCCACTACTATTGTTAGACCCACAAATAAGCCCAATGCAGTTCTAAATAATTTTTTATGATTGTTAAAAAAACTCATCTTACTTATTTTATGTGCTTGCTGCTTTTATTTCTAATTCGGCTTTTGCTTTTAAAATGTCGATGGCAGATTTCGGGATAACAATCTCCTCTTTATTTTTAATCATAACATAAAAGTTATACGCAAATAAAATGTGTGACAGCCACATTAACGAGCCGCCGATTGCCCGCCATAACCAAAAGGGTGCCATCTGTACCACACTATCTATAAATGGTTTTCCATCCATCCACATCAAACCCCTCAAAGTAGAGCCGTACATTAGCGGGAAAGTGTAAAATATCAACCCAATTAATGCAAGCCAAAAGTGAGCCCCCACGGTAATTTGTGGTGGCTCCTTACCCGTAAGCCTTGGAACTATTGTGTAAATAAAGCCCCATAACATAAAGGAAATAATGCCGTACATAGTAAGGTGCGAATGCGCAACAGTAAAATCTGTAAAATGCCAAACAAGGTTGGTAAAGCGAAAGGCTTCTGCCGTACCCTGTAAAGAGCCGGTAAAATAAAAAATAATGCCAATCAGGTAAAAAGGAAGTGTATAGCTGCCCGACAACTTATTCCAAGAACCTTTAAATGTCATTAAAAAGTTTGTGGTTCCTGCCACTACAGGAATAACCATTCCGGCACTTCCCACAATGGCTACTGTTTGCAACCACCACGGAATGGCACTGAATATAAAATGGTGTGTGCCAATGAGGGTATAAAAAAGTATTTGAGTCCAAAATGCAAGTATGCCCAAACTGTAAGAGTAGATAGGTTTATTCAATTGTTGTGGCAGAAAATAATACATCAACCCCAAACAGAACAGCATGAACCACATTCCCACTCCCTGGTGCATATAATAGCCCTGTACTATTGTTTCGCCTAACCCATTTTGCCAGCTTGGCCAATAAGCCACAAACGCTATTACCAGCAAAAACATCATTGCTGAAACAATGTACCAGTTAGAAACATAAATTTCTTTGGTAGTTCTTTTAGCAACTGTTTTTATAAAATTGACTAATGATATAATTATTCCAATGCCAAACAGTGCCATTACAGGCCAAATATATTCCCTGTATTCGCCCCCACCATTATTGATACCTGCCATTAGGCAAATCGTTCCAATAATTACCGATGCATTGATAAGCACAAGGGTTCGATAGCCCGTTTTTATACTTCCTATGGGTACATTGCTAACCCTTGGTATTACATAATATGCCAAGCCCATCATAGCCATAGAGGCCCAGCCCCAGAATACGGCATTGGTGTGAACCGGGCGCAACCGCCCAAAACTCAACCAGCTTATATGGTCAGCATCAGGAGCCACAAACTTAATTCCAACATATTCTCCAACTGTAGTACCAAACAACAACCAAAAAACCGAACAACCTAAAAACCATAAGATTAGTTTGGTTAGCTCCGGTTCAATATAGGGTCGGGCTTGCCCTTTTTTCTTTTGTTGAATAAATCTTATGCTCTCTACATTATTAATATTATCTATTAAACCTCTGCTGTCAACAGGCGTTGCGGTTCCGGCCAATTCGTTGTTTGATAGTGAAAACTCCAATTCTTTTTTTCTTCCTTCCAGTTTTTTAATTTCTTCTGGCGACAAATGCTTTAAATGCTCATTAAATTTTTCTAATTCTTTCCGCTTATAATAGTTGTTAATAGCTGAATATGCCCTGATAATGACAATAATAGAAGCCGTTACAACCGGAATTATTATGAGGATAATCGTTATAATAATGCCCCACTCATTGAATATATTTTTGTTTTCCATTCTACCATTTATACTGGACAAAAATGTCCATTAATTATTTAAAAAATTTTACCTTTTCAAAAAGGTCAGGCCCTTTTCCATATCTTCCACTAAGGAATATACAGTTGTTAACTCAAGCATTTCTTTTAAATTTTCCCGTATTAGCTTGAATTTGAAATGTACAGGACAAGGTTTTTTTTCGTTACACCGCTTTAACCCTAATCCACAGCCAGTATATACTTTATTGCCATCTATGGCAAATACGATGGAGCTTAGTGTTATTTTTTGTGTTACTGTGTTATCTATTGAGAAGCCACCGGTAGGTCCTTTTTCAGAATTGATGATATTACTGCGGACAAGTTGCTGCAGAATTTTTGAAGTATAAGCTTCAGGAGATTCAATAGCCTTTGCCACATCTTTCAGGCTTACTTTTCTATTTTGTAAAGATTGTCCAGCTATGTAAATAGCTGCCCTAATACCGTATTCGCACGCTTTTGAAAACATTATAGCCGTTTTTACAGTACAAATGTAAATAAATATTTTAATTAGTGGACAAATTTATCCATTAACAACAAATACCCTGTACGCTATTACCCATTCTTCCCGGCAAGTATTCGTTATTAAGTATGATTCTACAAGCAATTACCCATTATAAACAACAAGTAGTATGGGGTTAATGTCTAACGTTAAAATATATACGAAACGGAAAAACCCTTCAATTATTCAAACATAAACAGCACCAACAATTATTTACTACGACTGTTATTCTTCTTGCTCATATATCTTTTAGCCAGCCACTTTCTAACAGGTTCATCATAATACTTTAATGAAATATAAGACAACAATATTGTAAATACCAGAATAGCAAGACCCACTAAAATACCATAGCTAATTGGAATTTCGTTTTCTGTAACCCAAGCGTAAAATATATAAATAAAGGGGAAATGTATAATGTATAAAGGGTAGGATATATCACCAAGAAAGGTGCATAACTTATCCCCCATTCTTGTTTTTACATCCCCCGAAGCACCTAAGTAAATAATGATGGGAAATATTAATATTACAGTTAGCGAGTCATACAATCCATTAGCCCATAGATTATTGTAGCCACCTACTCTTGGAAAACTTAGAACAAACACTAACAATATGCTGGACATTAGAAATGTGTTTTTAATACTTGTAATTTTAACAACCCTACGCAATAGCATTCCAGCCATATAGGGGAATAATAGTCTTGTAAAACCAATTCTTAATTGTTCCGGCTCTAAAGACCACCCTCCTATGATATCTCCATTCGGACTTGTTACTGCCAAATGAATTAAAGCCACAGCAGCCACAAAAACCAATATAGATAGGACAACTTTTGATAATTTTCTTAAAATTAAAGCGTGTAATATATTTGCTATATACTCTAAGAACAAGGACCATGCAGGGCCATTTAATGGGTGCATCTCATCCCATCCTCTAATATCCATCGAAGGGGGAACCGGAATTAATGTATAACCGATAAGTGTTATTAAAATTAATGTCCAAAAAGAAGTATCTGCTATTTTTGGGAAAAAAGCAGACTCGCCAAAATAAAAACACAGAGCACCAATGGTCATCCCTAAAATAATCATTGGGTGTAATCTTATAATCCTACGCTTAAAAAAATCTTTCAAAGTCATATTGTTCCAGCGGTCATCATAAGCATGTGCCATAACATACCCGGAAAGCATAAAGAAAAAGTCAACCGCTAAATAGCCATGATTGATTAACTGTTCAACATGATCACCCTCAGCGTAAACTTCCAAAATATGAAACAGCACAACTACAATTGCCGCAACTCCTCTTAAAGCATCAAGAATTTTAAAGTGTTTCTTTGAATCTACGAAAGTTGAACTTGATTTTGCCATTAATTCCTATCAGTTTAAATAATAATAAAGCTTCCCTTTAAATACAGCCAGCCCACCAATATTAGCAAAGAATATCTTTTCTTTTAAAAGATAAATTTATAATGTAAAGAGGGGTTCAACAATTTTTTCCAAACAAGAGATATTGGCCGTTGTTACCAACACGCAAAGGGTGGATTATTTTGAAGACTTCGTTGATTTATCTTCCAGCTTTTTAAAAGCAATATCCAGTACCTCAAATTTTATAGTAGATTTAAAAGTATAATGCCACCATTCATCATTGTAAGCAACAAATCCGTTTTGTTCCATTATCTGCTTGAGTAATAATCTGTTTTGTAAAACATTTGAAGAAAGTGCTGTAAAACTATGGTGTGCCGTATCTGTAAAATTATCAAAGTCGGTACCCATGTCTAATTCTTGTTCCGTTTTTATATTGATAATGGTAAGATCCACCGCTGTGCCTCTATTATGATTACTACCCTTTGCCGGATTAGCCACATAACGCTCATCTTTTATTAGTTTCCAAAACTTTTTACTAACCGACCAGGGGCGATACGCATCAAATATTTTCAACCCCAATCCCTGCTTATTTAATTGATATTGCACCCCGGCTAATGCTGCTGCAACATCTTTACGCAAAAAAGTAATATTAGTTCCCTTGGGGTACATGGCGCGTTTCATAAAATTATTTGTGGCGGCATAGCGTAAATCATATATAATATTGGGAATAGCTGATTTCACTTCTATCATTTTCTTGGCGGAGTTTTTTACAACCGATTCTTTATAGGCTGACATCGTTTTTAACATCGGCGGCTTTTGCGCCATTGTATATTGAATGGATACTCCAAAAAACAATATTGAAAAAACAATTGCCTTCATCAGTTTATTTTTTTATTGCTTTTATTTGTCAGATGCTACTAACTTTTATAAAAAAGCCCACAGTTTACACCGTGGGCAAAATATTTACTTGATAATCCATTCTTTAATCTCCTAAATTCTCAACTTCTTTATTCAACCAGCGTTTTACAGCTGCGGTTGTAACAGACTTAGGCCTTTCTAACGGCATACCCAGCCCCCTGTCCCAGCAAAGACTTGATAGTACCCCTAATGCACGACTTACTGCAAATAGTACCGTATAATACTCATACTCTACCATGCCGTAATGAACCAACAAAGCACCGCTATGCGCATCTACATTAGGCCATGGATTTTTAATTTTTCCCAGCGATTGCAAAATAGGCGGCACGGTTTCGTATATACGCCATACCGTATTTACCAAAGGATCGTTAGGAATATGCTTTTTAGCAAAATCCATTTGCGCTACAAAACGGGGATCGGTTTGACGCAATACTGCATGTCCATAGCCGGGAACCACCTTGCCCTCTGAAAGTGTTTTTTGCACATAGGCGGCAATTTGCTCAGCAGTTGGCTCTTCATTACCCAGTTCTTCTTCCATATCATAAATCCACTTAATCACTTCCTGATTAGCCAACCCATGTAAAGGGCCTGCTAAGCCGTTCATCCCCGCTGCATAACTTAAATAAGGGTCACTAAGTGCTGAGCCTACAAGGTGAGTAGTATGGGCTGATACGTTACCTCCTTCATGGTCGGCATGTATTACCATATACAAGCGCATCAGTTCTTTAAAATCTTCGCTTTCATAACCAAGCATGTGGGCAAAGTTTCCGGCCCAATCTAACAAACCATCGGGTTGTAAGGCCTTACCCTGCTTATATTTACGGCGATATACATAAGCTGCTATATGTGGAATACGCGCTATAAGATCGAGCGTATCCTCCAATGTAGCTTCCCAATAATCTTTTTTTGAAAGCTGGCCATCAGCATATTTTTTAGCAAATACGCTTTCGTTTTGCAGTGCCATTACACCTATCACAAACATGGTCATAGGGTGTGTATCTTTGGGCAGCGCACGCATGGTATCAAACACATAAGTGGGTACATGGCTTCTACGCTGCAAAATAGAACTAAGGTGCTCTACATCTTCTTCGGTAGGCATTTCACCTACCAGCATCAGGTAAAATAATGCTTCGGGTAGTGGTTCACTACCACCGGGGGCCTTGGGAAGTTTTTCTCTTAATGCCGTAATGGTTTGTCTTCTAAAACGAATACCATCTTCTGCATCCAAAAGAGAGGTTTCTGAAACCAGAGCCAACATACCTCTCATGCCCTGATATATTTGAGAAAGTTTGGTTTCTCCAATCACGGTATTACCATGTTCTTTTAAAATATCTTTGATTTCTTCTCCAAGAATATCAACCTGTTGTTTGAACCTTTCTTTTAATTTATCCATAAAAAATTGAAATTAGCAATGTTTGCGTTAAAGATAGTTAAAGCTTAGTGCCTTAGCAAAATTTCTCTGTAAATTTTTAGTAAATTATAGGCAAAAATCGCGTACAGGTTATTTAGGTGTTATTTTATACAACCGTAAAGCCACCAAAGCAAATACGATATTTGGCACCCAAGCTGCCAATAGGGGTGGAAAGTTACCTTTAATCGAAAATACTGTAGAGAACTGGTCGGCAATTACAAATACGGCGGCAATAATGATACCTAAGGCCAGATGCAAACCACTACCTCCCCGTGTTCTTCGGCAAGCAATTACAGCTCCTATAAATGTAAGTAGCACCACGGTAAAAGGTGTTGCAGAGCGTTTATACCGTTCTACTTTTAAAGCATTTAACCCTTCGGTCCCCCTAAGTTCTTCCTTATCTATAAAATCAATCAGCTCCGGTGTGGTAAGCTTTTCCTTTATATATTCATCTCTTACCAGTTCTTCCGGCAAAATATTTAACTTAAGTCTTTTCTCCGATGTATCCTTTACCCTTTCACCCAAACTATCAATAAATCTTTCCACCACTTGCTCTGCAACCCAGCGTTTTTTACCACCGGTTGTATCCCATTTAACAGATTGCGCCCGCAGGTTATATACCAACCGACCCTTTTTATCTACCCTGTCCATAAAAAACATTCGTCCGCTTTTTGTATTGGCATTAAAGCCCTTTACACCAATGTAGGTAGATGAGTCGATACGCTTGTAAAAGCAATCTCTGCAAGCTCTTTGATCTGTAACCGCTTTATAGGTATCGTTTTTATCTAAGTAATTTTTTTTAAACTCCGTTTGTATCACATTGGCCTTTGGTACAATATACCGCTTGCCCATAAATAACACGAAGCCTAAAAGAATACCGCCAATAATATAAGGTCGTAAAAAACGATTAAAAGTTGTACCACTGGCTAAAATGGCTATTACCTCGCTACGCATGGCCATTTTACTGGTAAAGAAAATAACGGCAATAAAAGCAAAAAGTGGAAAAAGCAGGCTCATAATCCAAGGAATAAAACCCAAGTAATAACCGGTAAATATTTCCCAGTTAGAGAGCCCTGTTTTTACAAAATCATCAGTTTTTTCACTGGTATCAACAGCTACAGCAATAGTTGTAATTGCCAGCATACAAAATATAAATGCTACCAAAAACTTTTTTAATATGTGCCAGTCTAATATTTTCATTCAGCTTTCAAAAATAGGAATAGTATTGATATTTATTTCCTATAGGCCTTTTATTTATAAAATCTCTAACAGCTACAGTCTGGTTTTTAAAGTTTCTACCATCCCTGTTTTCCAGATAGAGAAATCGCCGGCAATGATATGCTTACGGGCTTCGCCCATTAACCACAAATAAAAACTAAGATTATGAACACTTGCAATGGTTAAACCCAACAATTCTTTACTTTTAAACAAATGCCTTACATAAGCCTTTGTATAAAACCGGCTCATTTCGCAGGGAAGCTCCTCATCAATCGGTGTATTATCAAATTCCCATTTTTTATTATCAATATTAATAATCCCCTTTGTGGTAAACAGCATGGCATTACGGCCGTTACGGGTAGGCATTACACAGTCAAACATATCTACCCCCAAAGAAATACACTCCAATAAATTCCAGGGAGTTCCTACTCCCATTAAATACCGCGGTTTATTTGTTGGCAAATGTTGACAGCACCAGTCGCAAATTTCGTACATCACCGGCTCCGGCTCTCCCACGCTTAGGCCACCAATTGCATTACCGGGAGCATCTTTTTCGGCAATATATTCGCAGGACTGCTTGCGGAGGTCTTTAAAAGTAGCTCCCTGAACAATCGGAAAAAGGTTCTGAGTATAACCGTATTTGTCGTTGGTGGTATTAAATCGGGTAACACACCTGTCTAACCAGCGATGGGTTAATTCCATACTTTTTCGGGCATAGCTATACTCACTTCCTCCCGGCGGACACTCATCAAATGCCATAATTATATCTCCCCCAATGGTGCGCTGTATATCCATAACGGATTCCGGAGAAAACAAATGGCGGCTACCATCAATATGGGATTGAAAGGTTACGCCTTCTTCTTTAATCTTTCTTGTACCGGCCAGTGAAAACACCTGAAAGCCGCCGCTATCGGTCAATATCGGTTTTTCCCAACCATTAAATTTGTGCAGGCCGCCGGCTTTTTCCAGCACTTCTACACCGGGGCGCAGGTATAAATGATAGGTATTGCCCAAAATAATCTGCGCTTTTACCTGTTGTTCTAACTGTTGTTGCGAAACGCCTTTTACCGAACCGGCCGTTCCTACGGGCATAAAAATGGGTGTTTCTATAACCCCGTGATCGGTAGTTATCAACCCTGCTCTGGCGGCCGAACCCGCATCTGTATGTTGTAATTGAAATGATAAAGTAGCCATGAGCGGCAAAAGTAACAGAAATTACAATTTTAGCATTTACTATTCCTTGCAATCTTATCTTTGCGCCATGTTTTACACAATCGGGTACATTTTGTTTTATAGCTTATTATCAGTTACCCTCTTACTGCTTTTCTACTATCTCTACTTTTTTGCCCGTTTGGCATTTTATACTTCCAAACGAAGAAACGAAAGTTTACAACATCCTGTATCTGTAATTGTTTGTGCCAAGGATGAGGAAAGAAACCTGACCAAAAACCTGCCCAAAATACTGGAACAAGCATATAGCAGCACAACGCAGGTATTAGTGGTAAACGACAACTCGGCCGATGACAGCAGATTTACTTTACAGGATTTGAACCGTACTTTTAAAAACCTGACTGTTGTTGATTTACAAAATGAAGCAAAACATATTGCCGGTAAAAAATATCCTTTATCTATTGGTATTAAGGAAGCCAAAAACGAAATATTATTATTAACCGATGCCGACTGCATACCTGCATCTGAGAACTGGGTATTTAAAATGCAAAGCGGTTATGATGATTATACCGATATTGTGCTGGGTTATGGTGCATACGAAAAACTTCCGGGCTTTTTAAATATTGTAATACGGTTTGAAACTTTTCATACAGCATTACAATATCTTTCCTATGCACTTGCAGGATTACCTTACATGGGTGTTGGCCGAAATTTGAGTTATAAAAAAAATCTCTTTTTAAAAAACAAAGGGTTTGCTTCTATCAATCATTTGCCCGGAGGCGATGATGACCTTTTTATTAATAAAATAGCCCGTAAAAATAATACCGCTATCGTAATTGACCCGGAAGCCCATACCATTAGCACTCCTAAAAAAACATGGAAAGACTGGAAATGGCAGAAAACAAGGCATTTCAGCACTTCCAAATATTACAAACCCAAACATAAATTTTTATTAGGACTGTATAGTCTTAGTCATTTTTTATTTTATCCGCTTGTCATTACTACGGCTATAGTTTTTGATTGGAGGTTAACCCTTATTATATTCTTCAATAAATTACTAACACAACAAATTATTTTTTCGAAAGTAATGAAGAAACTAAATGAGCCCGACCTTATCAAATGGATCTTTATAATGGACATTTGGATGATGGGTTACTACATTATGTTTGCTCCCAAACTACTTAAAAGAGCATCTAAAAACTGGTAACCACATTAACAACCAATTATCTTTGCAGGAATGGACAATATTTTAAAATATTTTCAGGAATTTACCAATGAGCAACTGCAACAATTGGCCGCACTTGAAAATTTGTATAAGGAATGGAACGAAAAAATAAATGTTATCAGTCGTAAAGATATAGACAGCCTGTACGAAAAACATGTACTGCACTCCCTAAGCATTGCTGCTGTTTTTAATTTTAAAGCAGACAGTCGGATTTTGGATTTGGGTTGTGGCGGCGGCTTTCCCGGCATTCCTCTGGCTATTTTTTACCCCGATGTGCATTTTCATTTGGTGGACAGTATTGCTAAAAAACTAAAAGTAGTGGATGCAGTTGCCGAAAGCATCGGTTTAAAAAACATAACCACGCAACATAGCCGTATTGAGGATATTAAAAATAAGAAATACGATTTTGTAATTTCCAGAGCAGTGGCCCCGCTACAAAAATTATGGCAATGGAGCAAGCCGTTGTTACACAAATCAACTGTTGCAAAGATTAATTTTGACAATAACCAATACAAACCCGGATTAATTTGCTTAAAAGGTGGCGATCTGGCCATAGAAATTCAGGAAAGCCATACCAGACCTTTTATTTTTCCTATTCCGGAAATTTTTAGTGAGGATTATTTTAAAGAGAAATATATTCTTTACGTACCTGTTTAGTATTTCAACTTAATTTTATTATTCCTTCTTTCCACATCTGCCATGCGTTGCGATGGGTCGATTTCCGCTACACGAATATCCATCAACCGCCTATTGGTTTCAATAGTATAAGTAGGGTTTGTCCAATGCCAGGCCGAATATACAGTTCTGGGAACAGCCGGGTCTTCATTGGGTTTGGCGTTATACATCAAATCCAGCGGTACATAATGCATTTCTTTTGAACCGTCTTTAAACGTAATTTCAAAATCAATCGGCATGGGCATCAGGCCATCACGGCGCAGCCGGATTTTTGTTTTACCATCTGCCTCCCAAAGAGAATCAATGGCATAATCAATAGTACGAGTACTGTTAATCCAGTACTGTTGGTACCAGTCCAACTCCGAGCCGCTTATTTTTTCTGACAGTCTGATAAAATCATTTACCGTAGGGCTTTTAAATTTCCATCTTTTATAAAATTCCAATAACACATTATTTCTTACATCAGCACCTAAAATATATCCCAATTGTTCTAAGAATATTGAACCCTTGGTATAGCTGGCTACAGCGTATGCTTTATTGGTATTAAAATGATCGGCATGGGTTATCAGCGGCTCCTCATAACCACTTTTGGTAAATAGTATATAATTATCGTAGTCCACCTGATGAGCAAAACTGCTATCTTTTCTTAAAAAGGCTTTGGCCAGATTTTCGGCATAGGAAGTAAAGCCTTCATCCATCCAGGCAAATCGGGTTTCATCAAAACCAAGTACTCCCTGATACCAACTGTGCAACCACTCGTGTAACCATGCCCCGGGGCCGGCCAGCAAGGTAGCCATCGGGTATTCCATACCTCCATCGCCACCTGTAATAAAAGAATACTGTTTGTACGGGTAAGTTCCAAAATGCTTCTCCAGAAATGGCAACACCTTTTCTGCATCAATTAAAATCTGTTCCCAATTTTGGGCTGTATAAGCTCCCGGTTTATACAATATATGCAATGTAAGGCCGTTACGCAGTATTTTAGTTTTGTGAATAAAATCAGGATCGGCAGCCCACATAAAATCATGCACGTTATCGGCAATAAATTTCCATGTAACTTTATTACCTGCCGGTTTTAGTACCTTACTCCCCTTTTGCTCGTATCCGTAACCAATCTGTTGAGGATTGGTAATATATCCCGTTCCTCCTAAAATATAATTTTTATCGATGGTGATATTCACATTAAAATCGCCAAAAACCCCATAAAACTCCCTGCCTACATAGGGTGTGGGATGCCAGCCATCTACATCATAAGCGCAAATTTTAGGATACCACTGACTCATGGAATAGCGCACTTTTGTATCGGGATTATCTCTTCCGCTGCGCCTGATCTGCAAGGGAACCTGTGCCTCAAAAACCATATCAAACACTACTTTTTGTTTAGGAAGAATTGGCTTGCTCAAATTTAGTTTTAAAACGGTTTCTAAAACTTCAAAAATTTGCGGTACACCATTCATTTTTATTGAAATGATTTTTTGATAGCCTATTTCATTATCCTTTAAATGGCTAATGCGGTCTGTAACTCTGGGGTCCCAATCATTTCTATCCCCAAAACTGATGGCCCCCTGACGACGGCTCCTTTCGTCCATCATACTGCCCGGTTGAAAAGCATTCCAATACAAATGATAAAAAACTTTGTCTAAAGTATCCGGCGAATTATTCCAATACTCTAACCTTTGCTTTCCTGCAAAGCGATTGGTTTGTACATCCATATCAATATCCATTGTATATTTTACAGCCTGCTGCCAATTACCGGATTGTGCATTAGTAACCCCGGCAACTGCAAGCCATATACATAACAATACAAAAGCTTTAAACTTTCTTATAAAATCAACCATCTTAGATTTTTTTAGCAATATTCAAAAATTTATAGTAACCTAAAAATTTCATGTAAAAACATTTATGTTACTATTGGTGCAATATAAAACTTTCAGTAAATGAGCACCAATTTTTATTAAAAATAATAGGATGTAACTGAGAATTGTATGGTTGGCAGGCTAAAAATTAACAATTTATAAAGCCTCCGTATATCATACTATTGCAAACTACTAATTAAATACGCAATCAAAAAAACACTTGTAATCAGCATGGCCAGCAATAAAATCAGAATGAGTTTTGAAGATGGTTGATATTGACCTTTTATCAATTGCTTTTCTGTTTTCTTATACTGTACATAGGAAATTATCAAAGTTAAAGCACCTACAATTACAATTACCACCCCATAAACGCCGGAACGGCTATTTACCGGCACTTGTACTTTTTCGCCGGAAACCAAATACGCTAACTGTTTTACAAATAACGAAAACTTAACCACAACAAAACCAAAGGCCATGATGGCAATACCGGTACGAGTCCATGCCAACAGGGTTCTTTCATTTGCCAAATGGTCGCTGGCGTTTTGAGGTGACTCCGGCAATTTTTTATTCATATTTGTATGTTTATATTAAAACAATTTCCATCAATTATTGTTATTACAAAACAACGAAAAACTTTGTTATTGCCTTCATATTTAAGTAAATTTGTAGGGAACGTTTTTTATTGGTAATTAATAAACTTCCACCTATGTCTTATCAAAAAATATTAATTGCCTTAGATGACAGCCCACACTCTTTAAATGCTGCCAAAAAAGGCTTCGAATTAGCCATAGCACTCAATGCTACTATTGGCGTTGCCTGTATTATTGACGCTATGCATGAACCGGTTATCCCGGAAACCGAGTTAGGAACCGTTAACATTCATGAGGATACTGCAACAGCTGCCAATATCTTAATTGACAAGTTGGTTAAAAAATATCCTTATGCAGCCAACGTAGAACGGTTTACCCCCGAAGGTTTTCCTAAAAAAGAAATAGTAATGATTGCTAACGAGTGGAAAGCTGATTTAATAGTGATGGGAACTCATGGCCGTACCGGCCTGTCTTACCTATTTTTAGGAAGCGTATCGGAATATGTAATTCGGCATACAAATATACCCGTAATGGTGGTTCCGCTGCGGTAAAAGAATGGCCACTGATTTTAATAAACTACATTGATATACAAGCGTTCTTTCCGCTTTTTGTACACCTCCATTATCCCATCTTTATACGACTGGGATGACCGAATATAATTGTTGTGGCTTTTACCAAGAACTTCCAATAGTACATACTCATCCGGTACAGAGGCTACATAATAAGGGCTATCTTTTGTATTACCATCACCGCTACTCATAATACAATCAATTACCCGCTTAGCCTGAAATTTATACAAATATATATTTCGGCTATCGGGCTTATGTTTTACTAATACCTGAATTATCAATCCCAACATTCTCAAATTTGTAGGATCCTTTAATAAAACTTTTTGTGCTGACTGAGCAGCACTATCCATTTTTTTCTCCTGCCAAAAATCCATTGCTTTTACATAATCCTCATCAAAAACATTAACCGTTTTCTTTAAAAACGTTTTACCGTAATACAGATGCTGCACGCCTATAGAATCCAGCAAACCCGGATCTAACCGAAACTGATAAGATATTTTAGGATAAAAATAAGAGCCGGTAGTATCAGTAATATTTTTCTTTATGGCAGCTATATCAGGTGCCTGTCCAAAAATAATAATGGTATATGTTAAAAAAAATAGCGTAAATATAATCTTCATAATTTAAACAATTGCACCTAATAAATTAATATTGGTTTTATTTATAAATACTGCCGGTATTCATGTTAATATATTCGTCAGTTTGTTCACCAGTAAAATTAGAAGTAGCCTTCATATAAATACTACCATCTCCATCTTTGTAAATCAGAAAATAATCGGGGCAGGAAATATCGGGTCTTTTTTTCCAAATAGCATTTATAGCTTCCTGCTGACTGGGAAATGCCAACTTTTCAGTATTTGACAATGCTGATATTCTTGCTGTTAAAGGATAAAAACCAATAAAAACTTTTACCTGATCTACATTCATATATATATATTAATACTTGTGATATGCGGATATTGATGGCCATTTGTTTTAACCACAAAAGAATCCATATTAGTAAGTAATACCCAATCTACATTTACATTATAATACACATAAAAATATTCTTCTGCGGCACTACTAGTAATTTTTGTTGAATACGGTTGAATATGGTTGTTAAAAAACGCTTCCGACAATCCGTTTTTCTCACAAAACAACTGTTCCCATATTGCAACATATTCATTACACTGACTTGTATTGCAAAGAGAACCCATACGAGGATAAAACAGCCCAACCTGTGTTGTGTTACAACTTTTGGTATCCGGTGTAATATCCTTTTCCCCACAGGAATAAAGGTGTAAACAAAGAATTAATAGCAATAGGATAGAAACTTTCATATATCAAATTTTAAACAATATTGTATTGTTTAATGCAATTAAAAGTAAGCAAAATTATTCCTTTCACAACTTTATCTTGTTAATATAGTTGCACCAAATAGTGCGGTACTTAAAAAATCGTTCTAAACCTTTAAATTTGCTGACTTAACGAATTTAAAAATGAGTGAAGACAATAAAGTAGCTAAGGATCCCACATCCGAAGGGCAGGAAAAAAGCCTCAATTTCTTAGAAGAAATTATTGAGGCAGATTTGGCATCTGGCAAATATACATCCATCATAACCAGATTTCCGCCAGAGCCAAACGGCTATTTACATATTGGCCATGCCAGTAGTATTTGCCTCAATTTTGGCCTTACGCAAAAATATGGCGGTTACACCAACCTACGGTTTGATGACACCAACCCTGTTACCGAAGAAACCGAATATGTAGAAAGTATTAAACATGATGTACAGTGGTTGGGGTTTGAATGGAAAAACGAATTATATGCTTCTGACTATTTTGACCAGTTATATGAATTTGCACTGCAACTTATACAAAAAGGATTAGCGTATGTTGATGATAGCAGTAGTGAGGAAATAGCCGAACAAAAAGGCACTCCTACTACTACAGGAAAACGTAACCGATATGCAGACAGAAGTATTGAAGAAAATCTGCAACTGTTTGAAGAAATGCGCAACGGGAAATATCAAGATGGCGAAAAAGTATTGAGAGCCAAAATTAATATGAGCTCTTCCAATATGCTGATGCGCGACCCCATCCTATACCGTATTAAACACGCAAAACACCACCGTACCGGCAATAAATGGAATATATATCCTATGTATGATTTTGCCCACGGACAAAGTGATTCTATTGAACATATCACACACTCTATATGCACAATGGAATTTGTACCCCACCGTGAAGTGTATGACTGGTTAATTGAAAAATTAGAAATTTACCCATCGCATCAATATGAATTTGCCCGCCGTAACCTAAGCCATACGGTAATGAGCAAGCGTAAATTATTGCAATTGGTAAACGAAGGGCATGTATCCGGTTGGGATGACCCAAGGATGCCAACTATTTCCGGACTACGCCGCCGTGGTTACACACCGGAAAGCATCAGAGAGTTTACATCCAGAATTGGCGTGGGCAAGCGAGATAATATGGTAGATGTAGGCTTGCTGGAATTTTGCGTTAGAGAGCATCTGAATAAAATAGCCATGCGCCGAATGGTGGTTACCGACCCATTAAAAGTTGTGATTACAAACTACTCCGAAGGGGAGGAATATTTAAATGCAGAAAACAACCCGGAAGATGCACAAGCTGGCGATAGGAAAGTTTCTTTTAGTAACGAACTGTATATTGAGCAAGATGATTTTTTAGAAGACCCTCCCAAAAAATATTTCAGGTTGGCACCCGGGCAAATGGTTCGCTTAAAATATGCCTATATTATTAAATGTGATGAGGCTATAAAAGACGAATCGGGGAATATTGTACAACTAAACTGTTCTTATATACCCGAAAGTAAAAGCGGGAACGATACTTCTGGTATAAAAGTTAAAGGAACTTTGCACTGGGTGAATGCTAATGACTGCATTCCCATTCAGATAAATGAATACGACCGTTTATTTTTAACCGAAGACCCCTCTAACGAAGAAGGAGACTTTAGAGATTTCATCAACCCCAATTCGTTAAAAATTAATGATAAAGCACTGGCAGAACCTTCATTTAAGGAGGCTACAACCGACCAACGTTTTCAGTTTTTGCGTAAAGGATATTTTACCTTAGACCCCAATAGAAGTGCAGAAAAATTAATTTTTAATAAAACCGTAGGACTAAAAGACAGTTGGGCCAAAGCAAAGTAATCCACAATAAATCGTTTAAAACCTGTAATAGTATTACAGGTTTTTTTATTTTAATAATCGCAAAGTGGCCACCACCGGTAAATGATCGGAGGCATAGGGTTCATCAATTACCTTATGTTCCGATACTGTAAAAAAATCGGCTGGTTTATAAGCTACAAAATCAATTGTTTTAACAGGGTTCACTTCAGGAATAGTGGGCGCACAAGTAGTGCAGGTAATTGTAAATATTTTTTTTAATAACTGAATGGTTGCACTATTTTCTGTATCGTTAAAATCACCGGCAATAATCATGGGTAAAGTAATACCTGATGTTATTTCAGTAATTTTTTTTATTTGTGCTAGCCTGTTTATATCCTTTCGTTGTGCATCAAGATGCGTACATCCAAATTTTATTTTCTTATCGCCAGGCAAAGTAACTGTTGCTAAAGAAAGTACACGGGGTTCTCCGTTCGTACCTTCAACAGTTGGCAAATTATACGTTTTTATATCTGACAAAGGATATTTTGACATAATGGCAACACCGTAATCTCCGCCATCATAATCAATAGCTTTCGAAAAATGAAAATACGGGTATCCAGATTTTTCTGCCAACAACTTAGCTTCGTTAATGTTGCCCGAGCGATTTATATTTACATCCACTTCCTGTAAAGCAACAATATCAGGAGTCTGCTCTTTTATAACATTTGATATGGCGTTCACATCAATCAATTCCTTTTTAGAAGGAGGATTACAGTGATGTATATTATAAGACATTACTTTTATACTACCAGAAAACGCGGTTGAAACAGCAGGTGTATTCTTTGGAGCACAAGAACTAAAAACACCCAGTAAAATAAATATTACTAAAAAATTACGCATACTACTTATGTTCATTTTTATTAATTATCGTTTACAAAATCCTGTAAATATTGAAAATGAGTACCCAAGCTTCCTTTTTCTGCAATTGTAGCACGTTCAATAAATCCGGCATGGATATTATTCAATAAATCCGGGAATATATACTTAATTAACTGTTCTCCAAAATACCGGCTGGCATCACGTGGCAATTCATTAGGCAAATTACCAACAGCCATTACATCAATAGTGTTTTGTAAATAGGGTGCCGTTTTTTCAAATGTATTTCTATCCACCCCATATACCGGGTCTTCTATAGTCTGGCTGGCAATATTAACAGGAATTGAGCCATTTACATCATCAGAAACATCAGCGATTGTTTGAATAATAAAGTCATCGCGTTTTATAGCTTCTTTTTCAAACAAACGTGGCATTTTTTCATCCCAATAAATGCCGTTCATTAAAATATCTGTTTGGCTGGCATAAGGCAAAAATTTACAATTATAATCTTGTGGGTAAGTATGAAAATCCTGACGGCTATATCCCCCTGTTTTTTTATGCATATACAAATCCGGCCCTTTTAACTGCGTATATACAGGATAAGAAAAACGTCTTATCAAGTAATCATCGGGTTCCACTTCGTGTACGCCCATTAAATTCATAATTTCGTGCAGGCCATGAGCCACACGGCCACTACCTGTAATTACAATTTTTACATTGGGCAAGCGCAGCCCAAAATAAGAATGAATCAGTTCTTTAAAATTTCGTTGTTCATATACCCTGTTCATATGGTAAAGCCCTGTACGATTACCGTATGCCCACATACCATTATGAGCACCAACAATACCCGCAAAAAAACCAAATCCGATAATGCGTTGTCCATCATCGTGCTCTAAGCATTCGTAATCAATCAACCTGATATTCTTTTTTAAAATTGATTGTAATAATCCTCTATTATAGGGTTGTTTTTTTCGGGTATGCGAAAAAAACAAATAGGTTTTATCTGTTAGTAGTTTATCAACAGGAACTTCTTTAATTCCCAAAAGAATATCGCAGGGCAACATATTTGTACTTACCGTTATTCCCTGTTTTTCGTATTCGGTGTTACTATAGCACCTTATTTCCGAAGGCTCAACAATAATTTTAATGTTGCCAAAATGTGTTTCAATCCATTTACATTGTTGGGGTGTAAGTGCCACCCGGTTATCCGGTGGTTGCTTTTCTTCCTGTATCAAACCTATTTTTATCATACTTAATTAATTTGATAAACAAAGTGGGAAGTTAATTGTATTTTCTTAATACAAAGTAAGATTATGAAAATATTAAAAAAAGTATGGGCTATTTTTATTAAAATCTTAATGCCTAAAAAAAGTTGTTGTAAATAAGTATAGCAAAACCGGTTTTAGTTTATGCACGCACTTGTTTTGTCCTACAAAAAAATCTTACATTCGTTATCAAATACTGTATATGATTAACAGAAAACGGTTTCTACAAATAACCGGGCTATCGGCATTATCAGCTTTTTCTTTAAAAACTGTTGAAGCTCGCAACACAGGCGAAGGCGGCCCATTGGTAATTTCTACTTGGGATGCAGGCATTGCCGCTAACCGGGGAGCTTGGGAAGTACTTGGTAGTAATGGTACCGCTTTGGATGCTGTAGAAAAAGGAGTAATGGTTACTGAGGCCTCACAAAACTGTTGTGTGGGATTGGGAGCTAACCCAGACAGGGATGGTTTTGTAACATTAGATGCCTGCATTATGGACCATCAGTTTAATTGTGGCAGTGTAGCTTTTTTAGAAAGAATTAAACACCCGGTATCTGTAGCACGCAGGGTGATGGAAAAATCGCCCCATGTAATGCTGGTAGGCGAAGGTGCACAAAAATTTGCTATAGCCGAAGGGTTCCCTTTAGAGCCACAAACATTATCGTCCGATGCGCAAAAAGCATATTCTGAATGGCTTAAAAATTCTAAATACCAACCGGCTATTAATAGAGAAAATATTGAAAATAAAAATCATGGTCCGGCAGCACCTCACAAACTTAAAAACGGCGAATGGAATCATGATACAATAGGCATGCTGGCGATGGACAGCATGGGTAATTTAAGCGGAAGCTGCACCACCAGCGGTATGGGTTTTAAAATGCGTGGACGCGTGGGGGACTCTCCCATTATTGGCGCAGGGTTATATGTAGATAATAATGCAGGTGCTTGTACGGCCACAGGACAGGGAGAAGATGTAATACGGGTTGCCGGCAGCCATAGTGTAGTTGAAATGATGCGCCAAGGTTATGGCCCGGAGATGGCCTGCCAGAAAATTATTGAACGCATCGTAAAAATAAAGGGTGATGATGTAAAAAAAATTCAGGTAGCATTTTTAGCCGTCAATAAACATGGCGTAATAGGTGCTTTTGCTATTCACCCGGGATTTAGCTATGCATTAAAAACAAAATCAGGCGAAAGCCTTGTTCCTGCTAAAAGCTGGTTTACATAATATAAGATTGCATAGTATAAACATCGTTGATAGTAATTGTACTTGCTTATTCACTTAATAAATATTTATTATTCATTTCCTCATGGTAATAGAAATAGCCACTTCAGATTTTGAAAGTACCAAAAATGCCATTGCAGGCGGGGCTGACAGAATTGAGCTATGTGCTAATCTTGGCGAAGGTGGCACAACTCAATCTTACGGAGTTATAAAAACGTGTAGGGAGCATTTCGACGTAAATATTTATCCCATCATCAGAGTAAGAGGTGGCGATTTTTTATATACCAATGAAGAATATGAATGTATGCATAAAGATGCATTGATGTGTAAAGAACTGGGAACCGATGGTATTGTTGTTGGCTTTTTGAATATAGACGGAAGCATTGATATTGAACGCACCGCCAAAATTATTGAAGCTGTTTATCCCCTAAAAGTTACTTTTCACAGAGCGTTTGACAGGTGTAAAAACCCTTTTGAAGCCATGGAGCAATTAATTGAAGCCGGTTGCGAAAGGATACTTACCAGCGGACAACAGCGAACAGCACCCGAAGGATTAGATTTAATTACACAGTTAAACAAACAGTCCAATGGACGCATCATCATCATGCCGGGCAGCGGCGTGCGTGCTTCAAACATTAAACAAATTGCAATACATACCGGATGTACAGAGTTTCACGCATCACTGCGAGAACTTACAATAAGCAAAATGCAATATATTACTACGGCTTTTGATGGTGATAGCGAAAACAACCATTATACGGTTAATACAATGGCTGTAACATTATTCCGAAACGCATTAACTAAATAGTTTTACCCAATAACATTTAGCAGATATGATTCAATAAAATACACTTTTGAACAACAAGTAGTATTATGAATATGATAATTGCTAAAAAAAACGATAGCCAATGCTATTTTGGCATTGGCTATTGAGTAATATTTAAAGTAATATTATTGCATTAATTAAAAACCGCTTACATTCAGTCGCTCTCCGGTAACTGTTTTATTAGTAAGCGATGCGGTGGGTATAACACTATTTAGTATTGCATCTTTTTTATGTTACTCGTCAACAAGGAAATTGTTTCCTCAAACCACAATGTATTGGTGTATTGCAGTGGTCATAACCATTTTACAATATGAGATTTTTTATTTTGCTCCCCCACCCAATGCCCGGTACAATTGAACCACCGCACTAAGTTTACCATAATAGGCATTGAGGTGGCTTAATTGGGCATTCAGTTCATTTTCCTGCGAGCGCAATACTTCCAGATAATTAGCCATACCATAATTCACCAATTCCTGAGAATACTCTGTGGCTAATTGATAGGTTTTATATTCCTTTTCTTTAATGGTCATTAGTTGATTTTGCGCCTCATAATTTAACAATGCATCAGAAACTTCCTTAGATGCAGTAAGTATGGATTTCCTGTAATTCAGATAAGCTATTTGCCGGTTAGCTAATGCCACTTCTTTTTGCGTACGCAACTGTCGTTTATTCCAGAGTGGTTGCGTTAAAGAGGCTACTGCATTCACAAACAAAGAGTTTAAACTAAACAATTTATCAATATCAATACTTTGCAAACCCGTACTGGCAGTAAGTTTAAGAGAAGGGTAGAAATTAGCCCGGGCTACATTTGTGAGTTCAAACGCGTTCATCAAATCAAATTCTGCTGCTCTTACATCTGGCCGGTTTACTAACAAATGCATAGGTACACCGTAAGACAATTGTGTAGTTATTGTTTGCATTTCTAATGAGGAACGATTGATATGCCCGGAGTTTTTACCTAATAATAAGGAAAACGTATTTTCCAATATTTTTATTTGATTGTTGATGGTTACCAACAAGCCTTCGGCATTTAATACCAATGCTTCACTTTGCCTAACCGCCACTTCGGTGAGTGTACCCGACTCTTTTAACGCCTTAGAAGTTTCCAGTGATTTTTTTCTGGTAACAATTGTAGCCTCTGTAATACTTTGTTGTTCATCTAACACTAATAACTGATAATACAATTGTGCTACATTAGAAACCAACAAGGACTGAGCGGCCTGTACACTGGAGGCTGCACTTAACAGGGTGGCATGAGCAGCTCGTTTGGAACTGCTTATTTTACCCCAAATATCAGCTTCCCAACTTAAAGCAAAAGGTATGCTATATTGTACTAAATGTCTTCTTTCACCAATAATTTGCCCAAACTGCGTATTGACTGATTGCGTATTATATGCAACCTCCGGAGCCACCGTAACCGTAGGAAAGAACTGAGCTTTTGCCTGATTATAATATGCTTCGCTGGTTTTTATTCTTTCCATCGCCATTTGCAAATCAAGGTTTTCGTTCAAAGCCTCGCTTATATATTTCCGCAATTGTGCATCTGAAAAAAAATCTTGCCAATGAATAGTGGCCAGCGTTGCTGTATCCTTTGTTTGAAATTCGGCACGGAACATATCCGGCTGAACAATACCGTTTTCATCTCTTGTATATTGTTTACTAACGGCGCATGACTGAAAAAGAAAAACAAGCCATAAGAATGCTGCTATTATAGAAACTGTATGCATTATAAAACGATGTATTATCTTATTGTATTAATTTATGTTTCACTTTTACGGGTTTAATTTTTTCCTGCAACCATTGAAACAGTACAAACAGCACAGGAATAACAACCAACCCCAATATAGTTCCTATCAGAAGCCCGGTAGCGGCTCCGGTTCCTATACTTCTATTTCCCGCAGCACCAATACCTGTAGCAAATACCAATGGTAACATACCAAAGATGAAGGCAAAAGAGGTCATTAAAATAGGGCGTAGTCTAGCTTTTGCCGCATTAATAGCTGCCAGCATTATAGTTTCGCCATGCT
>JBKEEB010000021.1:0-1779 GCA_047975735.1 Niabella sp. | reverse complement strand
GGCTAACCTTTTTGCAGGTAGTCTGCAAAAAAGATATCAGCATTATATTATAGGCCCGTCAGAGCCTGTGGTAAACAGAGTAAGAGGAATGTATTTAATGGAGATACTGTTAAAACTTCCACCACAGCTAAAACTAATTAACCAGTGTAAGATTGACATACTAAACCAAACAGCTATTTTACATCAGGAAAAAAGATACAGAAGTGTAGTTATTATTCCAGATGTGGATGCTATTTGATTGCAAATTGCAGTTTAACCGGAGGTTCTTTGGGCAGGCTCTCTTAGACAGGCTATTGGTCGCAACACTTAATCAACCTTGGTATCATGCTATTCCAAATAGCGGATAGTCATTTATTTTTTTCAATGTATTCGTTCAACGACTTTACATAACCCGGCACAGTTGCCGCCGTTAAGGTAATACTTGGAACAGCTGCAATCAACGTTCCGTTTTTTGCTGGTACAGAAAACGCATCACCACTTTTTAACCGCTGCTTTTACATCGGCATCTGTAATACCATTGGGCATGCCGGGTACCGATGTGGACATTCCCATCTGTTCCATCATTTTTTTTGTTCAGGCATAAGCTTGTCTAACTGTTCCTGTAATTGTTTTTGACGAGCTTCTACTTCTTCTTTAGAAGTGGGATTTGTTTTTTGGGCTGATGAATCATAGTTCAGCAATAAACAAAAAAATGTAATGAGTGAAATATATTTCATAATATGATTAAATATTATTTATTGCATCATTTTTCTAAGTGCATCAAAATCAAAATTCTTTTCGAAGTTTCTGATTAACCTATCCGAATACCTGTTATCCTTATTATTGTCGTACCGGAATTCTACTTCTATAATCTTTGGTTTGGTTACCGGATCGTTATTAAGCTTTGTGTATTCGGGATTGAGTACATATAGTGCTGCTGTATATTCTGATTCAGACTCATAAAATTTATCTAGTGCTTTTACTCTTTCGGTTCCATCATATTTTGTTGCATTGTTGTACTCAATGATCGCCTGCCTCTCCAACCATTCAGTTTTTTTATTCGCTAACAGTTCTTTTGCTGTTGCTTTTTTGGCTTCATATAATTTGGGGTAAGCATCTCTGTCAGCATTTAACCCTACCAAGTATTTTTTTGCAAAATCCGAGTTATCATTGCTGTACTTCTTCACTTCTTCTGCATTCCTATAAAAAAAATTTGCCTTTTCTATTTCAAAATATTCCAGCATATCTTCCAGATATTGTTTGCGGGAAACGGGTACCAGCAATGGCACACCCGGCTTAAGAATCAAATATCGGCGGTCTTTAAGGCAATATCCCGCAGCATCGGCGGTTTTTGCGTACCGGTCGCCCCGGATCCAGTTTTCTGTATAGCCTTCACCGTTATTGAGTTTAAGAAAATCATCATGATAACTTTTATAAGCATTTGAACGATTGGTCAGCAACATTCTTTCCGAAATATATTTAGACACAGCGATGGGGTTGTTCTTCTTATCATTTTCAAAACCCGGGCCTAATTTGGCTTCAATGGGTATATTGTATCGGGGGTTGCCATATTTTATATAAAATTCACCTGTACCCCCGCCCTGTATGCCCTGGGGGAAACTAGGGTTGATATCTATTCTTAAAACCGTGTTGTATTCATCTACAATTTTGGGCACATGCTCTGTTCTATGACATACTAATTGATAAACGCCTAATTGGTAGCCATACCCGGCATAAGTATTTTTGCCATAAGTACGATTGTCTGTTCTGGAAAAACTTACCCTGGCAACACATCCCGTC
>JBKEEB010000077.1:0-37121 GCA_047975735.1 Niabella sp. | reverse complement strand
TGTATGGTAGTTGTTGACCTGCCATTCGGCTCCTATCAATCCAACTCCGAAATAGCATTGGCATCAGCCATCCGCATTATGAAAGAAACCGGAGCGCATGCCATTAAATTAGAGGGCGGTGAAGAAGTAGAAGACTCAGTAAAAAAAATAGTTTCGGCAGGTATTCCCGTAATGGGGCACTTAGGTTTAGTGCCGCAATCTATTTATAAATTTGGCACCTACGCCGTAAGAGCTAAGGAAGAAGTAGAAGCCGATAAACTAAGAACCGATGCCAGGCTGTTGGAAAAAGCAGGGTGCTTTGCCATTGTGTTAGAAAAAATCCCTGCCTTATTGGCCAAAGAAATAAGTGAGAGTTTAAGCATTCCTGTAATTGGTATTGGAGCCGGAAAATATTGTGATGGGCAGGTATTGGTAATGCACGATATGTTGGGTATTAATACCGAGTTTCATCCCAAGTTTTTACGGCAGTATTTAAACATTTACGAGCAGGCTGCAAAGGCCGTAACTCATTATATTGAAGATGTAAAAAGCAATGATTTTCCCAATGACGATGAACAATATTAATAGTATTTTTGTTTTTTGATAGTATAAATAAGATAGAAAGCTAACGATTTCTGTCAGCCACTTTTTACACTATAAGTTTTACTGATGCAATAAAAATATTTTCATTTAATTAAAATCTAACCCTTAGCACATGATGGATTTTTTGCAAACACTAAAAATACTTCCGGAAAATACAGGTGTTAGTACCGGTAACTATCCCATCAAAAGCAATCAGCCTTATATTGATTCTTTTTCACCTGTTGATGGAAAACTGATTGCCAAAGTTTCTGTAACCGGTAAAGCCGACTATGAGCAGGTAATACAAACAGCTGAACAAGCTTTTAAAGAATGGCAAACCTGGCCGGCACCACGCCGTGGAGATGTAGTAAGGCAGGTTGGCGAAGCACTCAGAAAACACAAACAAGCCTTAGGTCAATTAGTTTCATACGAAATGGGAAAAAGCCTGCAAGAAGGTTTGGGCGAAGTACAGGAAATGATTGACATCTGTGATTTTGCCGTAGGGCTAAGTCGCCAGCTATACGGATTAACCATCCATAGCGAAAGACCCGGACACAGAATGTATGAGCAATATCATCCGCTGGGCGTGGTAGGCATCATATCAGCGTTTAATTTCCCCGTGGCTGTTTGGAGCTGGAATGCCATGCTGGCATGGGTTTGCGGCAATACCTGTGTTTGGAAACCGTCGGAAAAAACACCGCTATGTGCTATTGCCTGTCAACATATTATTGCAGCTGTTTTTGCCGCCAACACTGTACCCGAAGGCGTAAGCAACATTATCACCGGCGGTAGAGATGTAGGCGAATGGTTAGCATCCGATTCAAAAATCCCTCTTATTTCCGCCACTGGTTCTACACGCATGGGAAAAGCTGTAGGTGTAAAAGTGGCCGAAAGATTGGGACGCTCACTTTTAGAATTAGGCGGTAACAATGCTATTATTATTTCAAAAGATGCAGATCTGGATATTGCTGTTTTAGGAGCATTATTTGGAGCCGTAGGCACAGCAGGGCAACGTTGTACCAGTACCCGAAGATTAATTATTGAAGAGTAAATATACGAAAGTGTAAAACAAAAATTAATGACGGCTTACACCCAGCTAAAAATAGGAGATCCTTTGAATGCACAAAACCATGTAGGCCCATTAATTGATAAGGGGGCTGTAAACATGTACTTAGAAGCTATTGAAAAATGTAAGGCAGAAGGTGGCAATTTTGTTGTGGCTGGGGCTGTACTCGAGGGCGAGGGATACGAGAGCCAATGTTATGTAAAGCCCTGTATTGCTGAGGTTGAGCCCTCCTACTCCATTGTACAACAGGAAACCTTTGCCCCTATTTTATATTTGTTGAAATATAAAACGATGGATGAAGCTATCGCCATTCAGAACAGCGTGCCACAGGGTTTGTCATCGGCCATCATGACATTGAACTTGCGCGAAGCAGAACAATTCCTTTCTAATACCGGTAGCGATTGTGGTATAGCCAATGTAAATATAGGCACGTCTGGTGCAGAAATTGGCGGTGCTTTTGGCGGTGAAAAAGAAACCGGTGGCGGCCGCGAAAGTGGCAGCGATGCCTGGAAAAATTATATGCGCAGGCAAACCAATACGATTAATTACAGTACGGCTTTACCACTGGCACAGGGGATTAAGTTTGATTTATAAAACAGACCAATTACATCGGTCTATTACGAATATCCAATCGGAATAAGAAGCCGCTATCTATGGTTTTATTTTATATGGCAAGTACTTTTGTGTTAATATATTAAGACAATTCGCTATTATTACAGATGAAAAATTTAGAAAAGGCTCAACATTTATTACCAGTTGCTTACTTGTACCTGATTATTTTAGGGTTAATAAAAGAAACATTAACTTTTTATCCGTTAGATATTAACATTCTTAAATATGCTACCATTATGGATGTATTAATCAGCCCGATTGCTGATATATTCTCTCATTACCTCATTTTCATTACAATTTTTATTATCTCAGTTATTGCATTTTCCTTACCCCAATTAATGGTAAAAAATTTTTCGGCAAAATGGGTAAATGCATATCTAGGTAGAAAGAAAAATCAACCCCGATTAACGCTTGAGGAGGTCAAGGATAAATCAATATGGTTTCCTGTAAGGTTCTTAGCATTTATGTTCCTGTCTTTTTTTGTGGGTTTTGGCTGGGCCAATGGCATGAAAGAAAAAAGAAATATAAAGAGTGGTAATTTAAAATACAAACACACTTTATATTTTACCGATAATCAATCGCAGCAGGTGCATTTGATTGATGTAAACAATGCCTATTATTTTTATGTAGAAAAGGACTCAAAAAAAATAAAAATATCTCCTGTTGATGCCATAAAAGCACTAGAAATTGACCCTTTAAAACATCGAAAAGCTACTCAATAAGGTTGGGCGCATTTCAAATTTTCGCATCGTCATGTCGATCCGCCCCGGCGGAGAGACATCTCATTACTAATATCAAGAGATTTCTCGGTGCGCCCAAATGGTTTTAATTGGGCAAGTGTTAAAAAGCTGCGGCTATCATTTCTTTTTAGATTTTGGCAAAGGTGCTTCTTTGTTATAGGCTAAACAAAGGTTTACCCAATACTCAAAATCTTTTTTATTCTTAAACCCATCTTTCGTAACATAGCAATATCCATTCATTTTTTTACCACGCATCACCATTTTTTCAAATCCTTTTTTTTGCGCAACAACTTCCTGTATGGCGGGGTCAAATCTACACATCAGTTTATCACCACTTATATTAATACACATTTTACCATTTACCATCAAAGCCAAACCACCAAACATTTTCTTTTCTTCAACAGTCATACCTGTTTCAGTTTGCAACCGTATTCTTATTCTCTCTGCTAATACAACATCGAATGCCATGTTATAATTACAATTTTGATAATAAAAAATATATCTTTAATTGAGTAAAACAGTTAAACTCTCGCTTTCCAGGGAATATCCGAAATATTTAATAAATGAGCTGTATATCTGGCCAGTACAAATAAATAATCGCTCAATCGGTTCAGGTATTTAATTATCAATCCTTCCACAGGCGATTCGGCTGCAAGCCTTACACAGCAACGCTCTGCCCTTCTGCAAACACAGCGTGCTATATGCAGTTGAGAAACTGCAACAGCACCGCCGGGCAAAATAAACGATTTCATGGGTTGTAAAGCGGCTTCCATTTTATCAATTTCTTTTTCTAAGTATTCGCAATCCTTTTCATGCAAATCGGGAATAGCCATTTTAGTATTCTTTTCAGGATCACAAGCCAGTTCTGAGCCTATTGTGAATAAACGATCCTGCACTTCCTGTAATACGTTATTAACCTGTGCGTCCTTTGAAAGGTCTTTACAAAGTCCGATATAAGAATTTAATTCATCAACGGTTCCATAGGCCTCAATACGGATATGTGCTTTAGATAGTTTAGTACCGCCTATTAAAACAGTACTGCCTTTATCGCCGGTTTTTGTATATATTTTAAACGCCATCGGTTATCAACTTTTGTTTCATCAAATATAGCAAATATAAAGAGCCGCAATGATGCGGCTCCCTATTTGGTTTTATTCAAATTTAAAACTATTCGCTTTTTGATTCAGGAGCCTGATCTATCAATTCCATAAACTGATCTAATTTGGGAGTAATAATAATCTCTGTTCTTCTGTTTCTGCCCTTTCCTACTTCAGAGTCGTTATCTGCTACAGGGTTGTATTCGCCACGACCGCCGGCGGTTAATCTTTTTGGATCAATGCCATAAGTATTTTGTAAAGCCTGCACTACAGAGGAAGCTCTTAGCGTACTCAAATCCCAGTTATTCCTTATGTTTTCTCTGTTGATGGGTACATTATCGGTATTACCTTCTACCAGCACTTCATAATCATTATAATCCTGTAATATTTTTGCTATTTTACTTAAAGTTTCACCGGCTCTGTCAGAAATTTCGTAACTACCGGTTTTGTACAGCATGTTATCCGATAAGGAAATATAAACCACTCCTTTTAATACTTTAATATCTACATCTTTCAGCTCTTCACGCGATAGCGACCTTGTAAGGTTGTTGGTTAAAACAATATTTAAAGAGTCGCTCCTGTTTTTTTCATTTACCAAATGCTGTATGTATTTGTTTGATGCGTTAATTTCATCAACCAGTTTAGAAATATTTACATTCCCCTGGGCATTTTGGTTCATGCTTTTATCTAAAGTAGATTGCAACTGACTTAATGCCTTCTTCAATGCCTGATTGTTAGCACGTTCCTGCGTTAATAAATCCTCAAGACTCTTTACCTTAGCTTTGGTTTCGGCCAGTTCTACCTGTCCGCTTTGGTACTTTGCACTTAAACCGTTGTAATCTGACTGAAGTGCCGTATATTTTTTAGTACTCACACAACCCGAAAAAGCTAACACGCCAAAAGCTGTACAAACAAATAAAAATAATTTCGATTTCATAACATAAAAATTTAACCTTCTAATTTATATATCACTTAAAATATATTCCATAAAACCTGTTGCTAATAATCGGTTTGACACGGGCTTTATACGTAACCACTTGTTACATTGCTGCAAATTAACAACATCTATCGATTAACCGGGCTAAAAGATGCCTACTTTAACAAAAGAATAAGGCCTTATTAAACAATATATTAAATGGGTTGACGAAGAAAATATAAGAATAGTTGTCAAAAATACCGGAGGAATGATTTATTGGGTATTTTCCTGATCGCTCTCAATAATTCCGTCTCTCAAACGTATGATGCGCCGGGAACGTTGTGCAATATCTTCTTCATGCGTAACCAATATTACCGTGTTACCACCAGAATGAATTTTTGCAAAAATATCCATAATCTCGTAAGAGGTTTTAGTATCCAAATTACCGGTAGGTTCATCGGCCAATATAATAGCGGGGTCATTAATTAAAGCTCTGGCTATAGCAACTCTTTGGCACTGGCCGCCACTTAATTCGTTAGGTCTATGATGGTGCCTGTCGGCCAAATTTACTCTTTCTAACATTTCCATGGCGCGCTCTTTGCGAGTTGCTTTATCCACTCCTGCATAAATAAGCGGCAATGTTACATTTTCCAACGCTGTCCAGTTATTTAAAAGATTAAACTGCTGAAAAACAAATCCAATTTCTTTATTTCTCACTTCTGCCAAAGCATTATCATCCATACGGCTTACATCCTGTCCGTTTAAAACATACGTACCGGAAGTGAGTGTATCCAAACACCCTAAAATATTCATCAGCGTACTTTTACCGCTACCAGAAGGGCCCATAAGTGCTACATAATCATTTTTAAGAATACTAAGGGAGATGCCTTTTAATACGGGGAGTTCCTGTACTCCCATAAAATAGCTTTTTCGTAGATCGTTAATTGTTATTATAGCAGGCATATAAAAGTTTATTTTTTAATCACCTTTGGTACCATAAAAAACTGTCCATCCGTTTTGGGAGCATTTTTCAAAGCATCGCCACGGCTTACAGAGCCGTTGATTGCGTCGTTACGCAGCACATTTATTTCATAGCTCATGTGCATCAAAGGTTCTACATCATCTAATTTTAATTCGTTGAGTTTATCCACAAATTCAATCATACGTTGTAAATCTCCGGCTATTTCGGCTTTCTCCAATTCAGAAAAGCTGAGTTTCGACAAATGCGCTAACTTATCCACCAAAGCATTATTTACTTCCATTTGTCAAAGATAGCCGTAAAAAACGTAATGAAAATAAATGAAACATCACTAAATTTGCGTGCTTTTAAATTAGGCTATATGAGTAATCTTTCAAACGTTTCATTCAGCAACACTGAGTATGCTTTTGAGCATAAAACAACCCAGCAACTTAAAGAAGCTAAGAGTCTTTTTTCGCTGATGGCCAATCCACTATTGGTAAAACTGGGTACTTCATTAGCACCATGGGCTATAAAAAACAAACTTCCCGTTAAAAAGTTAATACGCAAAACCATCTTCAGGCAGTTTGCCGGTGGCGAGTCTTTACAGCAAACAGCTTTAGTGGCTAATAACCTAAGCCAATACCATGTACAGGTTATTTTAGATTACGGTGTAGAGGGGGGTGATGATAGCGAAGCAGAATTTGACCAGGCTACCGAGGAGTTTATTCGGGTAATTAATTATGCAGCCACCCAACGCAATATTCCTTTTATGAGTGTGAAAGTAACCGGACTAACACGCTTTTCCCTACTTGAAAAATTGGATGCAGAAATGCACAAATTACAGGGCACATTAATAAAACGGTACTTAAATGCTCTTGAAAACCTTAAAAATGATGAAAGAGAAGAATGGCACCGTGTGCGCCACAGATTACTACGCATTTGTAAAACAGCCGAAGAAAAAAATGTAGGTGTTTTAATTGATGCCGAAGAAACATGGATACAAGATCCTGTAGATGCTTTAATTATGTTGATGATGGATTCTTTCAATAAAGAAAAAGCCATTATTTATAATACGGCACAATTATACAGGCACGACAGGCTGCAATTTGTAAAAGACTGTTATATAGCTGCCTCAGAAAGAAACTTCATACTTGGCATAAAACTGGTACGTGGTGCTTATATGGAAAAAGAAAGAAAAAGAGCTGCTGAAAATAAATACCCCGACCCTATACAACCTGATAAATCCAGTACAGATGAGGACTTTAATAAAGCCGTGAAGTATTGTATTAACCATATTTCAAAAATTGCCGTAATTATTGCTACTCATAACGAGCAAAGTAATATGCTGGGTGTAGAGCAAATGGCGGCCAATAATATACCGTTTAACCATCCTCACATCAGCTTCAGCCAATTATATGGTATGAGTGATAATATTACTTTTAATCTGGCGCATGCAGGTTGTAATGTAAGTAAATACTTACCCTTTGGGCCTATTGAAGACGTTATCCCCTACCTGATGAGGCGGGCTGAAGAAAACACTTCGGTAAAAGGACAAACCGGCAGAGAACTCGGCCTAATTAGAAAAGAACTGAAACGAAGACACGCATAAATCGAACATTTTATAATAGTTAAAAAACACCCGGATAACCTCCTTTTCCACAATTACTAAACGTAGATACTTTAATAGCAAATATCTGCTATCTTGCACCCATGCAGCAATATTTACAATTACTACAACATATATTGGATAGCGGTGTGGAAAAATCTGACCGAACCGGCACCGGAACCATCAGTACATTTGGTTATCAGATGCGGTTTAACCTTAGTAAAGGATTTCCGCTGGTAACTACCAAAAAAGTTCATTTAAAAAGTATTATTTATGAGTTGTTATGGTTCTTAAAGGGCGATACCAATATCAACTATTTAAAAGATAACGGTGTGCGTATTTGGGATGAATGGGCTGACGAAAACGGAGACCTGGGTCCTGTTTACGGAAAGCAATGGCGCAGTTGGGAGGGTAAAGACGGCAAAGTAGTGGATCAGATAACAGAACTGATTGAACAAATAAAAAAAAATCCGGATAGCCGGAGATTGATTGTGAGCGCCTGGAATGTGAGCGATTTATCTGAAATGGCTTTAATGCCCTGCCATAATATGTTTCAGTTTTATGTGGCTGATAATAAATTAAGCTGTCAACTATACCAGCGCTCTGCTGATGTGTTTTTGGGGGTACCCTTCAACATTGCATCTTACGCATTACTAACCATGATGGTTGCGCAAGTATGTGATTTAGAATTAGGCGATTTTATACATACTTTTGGGGATGTACATATTTACAGTAATCATTTAGAGCAGGTAAAATTACAACTTAGCAGACAACCTTACCCGCTTCCTGTTATGCAAATAAATCCGGCGGTAAAAGATATCTTTAATTTTAAGTTTGATGATTTTACTTTGCACAACTATCAATCGCACCCCGGCATTAAAGCAACCGTTGCCGTATAAAGAACTTTCATTTTTTTATTTTTTACTTTTTAATGCTCCAGTATGAATATATCTCTTGTTGTAGCCGCATCCAACAATAACGTAATAGGAAAAGACAACCACCTGTTATGGTCCTTACCCAACGATATGAAGCATTTTAAAAATGTAACATGGGGCATGCCGGTTGTAATGGGCAGAAAAACATTTGAAAGTTTTAAACGCCCCTTACCCGGGAGAAAAAATATTGTACTTAGCAATCAAAAAAATCTTACAATTGATGGGGCTCTTGTTGTATCTAACAAAAGTGATGCTGAACTATTGATAAAAGAAATGGATGTAAAAGAAATGATGGTTATTGGTGGTGGTGAAATATATAAAATGTTTTTTCCAAAAGCCAATCGTATTTATTTAACCCGCGTAGATACCGTAGCCGAAGGAGATACCACTTTTCCGGCTATTGATGAAAAAAGTTGGAAGCTAATAAGCAAAGTAGATAACAAAGCCGATGAAAAACATGCTTTTGATTACAGTTACGAAGTGTGGGAAAGAAAATAAATTAAACACCGGCAACGCCGTAAAAAAATAATATGGTTTACGCTCCTTTACAAGCCGCAGCAAAATATTTTAAATATTACATACATGCTGCTAACAGCAAAGGGCATGGCATGCACTCTCCTTTTGTATTTGAGTTTATAACAAAAGTTATGAACGACTTTACGCCTTATGAAGCCTACCAAAAAACAGAAACGCTCAGAAAAAAATTATTACAGGATAAAACAGAGCTAAACGTGGAAGATTTTGGTGCAGGATCGGCTACTACAAAATCCAACACCCGAACCATTGCCGCTATTGCAAGAAATGCTGCCAAATCTAAAAAATTTGGCCAGTTAATGTACAGAATGGTAAACCATTATCAACCCAAAACCATTTTGGAACTGGGAACTTCCTTAGGTATTACAACAACTTATCTGGCCGCAGCCAATCCCAATGCTACAGTAATTACAATGGAAGGTGCCGATAGCATTGCTACTATAGCTTTACAGAATTTTAAAGAATTGGGGCTGCAAAACATCCAACTCATCAAGGGTAATTTTGATACTACCCTACCCGAACTCTTAAAAGCCACCCCCCCCATAGATTTTGCTTTTATTGACGGTAATCACCGGCAGGAACCCACAGAAAGATATTTCACCCAACTGTTACCGCACCTGCACGAGAACAGCTTGTTGGTTTTTGACGATATACATTGGAGTGAAGGCATGGAAAATGCCTGGAAAAATATTGTTGCGCACGATGCTGTAAAAGCCTATATCGATTTATTTTATATTGGAATTATCAGTTTTAAAACAGCGTTTAAAGAAAAACAGGAGTTTGTTATCAGATACTGATATAGTTTGGAAAGAATGATTTATATCATTTCCCTGCTGTTTATAATTGAATATATTTGTGCTATTCATTATAACAACCTATAATTCATGACGATTGGTGTATTAAAAGAACCTGCCTCGGAAACAAGGGTTTCCCTTTTGCCGGAAGCCGTGTCAGTACTTGCAAAAAAAGGCATTACAGTTATTATAGAAACTAATGCAGGTGCAAACAGCTTTGCGGCAGATGCAGATTACGAAAAATTGGGTGGGCAAATAAAAAGCCGACAGGAAGTCCTCAAATCCTCCAATATAATTTTAAGCATACATTCGCTAATTCCTTCTGAGCTTATACAAGAAGGTGCAAAAGTAATTATAGGCATATATCAGCCATTGGTAAACAAAGAAAGTATGCAGGAGCTGGCAACAGCCGGGCTTACAACTTTTTCATTAGATATGCTACCCCGAACCACCCGCGCACAGGTAATGGATGTTTTAAGCTCTCAAGCTAATATAGCGGGTTATAAAGCTGTATTAACTGCTGCCAATGTTTATGGAAGGTATTTCCCCATGTTTATGACAGCAGCCGGAAGTATTGCTCCTGCCAAAGTTTTAATCTTAGGTGCCGGTGTTGCCGGCCTTCAGGCAATAGCCACAGCTCGAAGGTTAGGAGCCGTGGTAGAAGTATTTGATACCCGCCCGGCAGTAAAAGAAGAAGTTATGAGCTTGGGGGCAAAATTTATTGAGGTAGAGGGTGCTGCTGATGCCAGCAAAGCAGGTGGATATGCCGTAGAACAAACAGCCGATTACAAACAAAAACAGCAGCAAAGAATTGCCGAGAGCATTGCCAAATCAGATATTGTAATTACTACGGCACAAATTCCCGGGAAAAAAGCCCCCATACTAATTACAGAAGAAATGTTGGCTACTATGCGTAACGGCTCTGTAATTATTGATTTAGCAGCGGCTACCGGAGGTAATACCCCCGTTACAAAAAATAATGAAACAGTCCATTACAACGGAATTACCATTGTAGGCAATTCCTCTCTACAATCTACAATGCCATCTGATGCCAGTAAACTATATGGTAAAAATATTATTAATTTTTTAAACCTGCTTATTGATAAAGAAGGTAAAATGCACCTTAACTGGGAGGACGAATTAGTGAAAGGAGCCTGCATTACAAATGATGGAAAAATTGTTCACGAAAAATTACTTTCCTGATTATTCAGAATCATAAAAAATACTACTTATGCTTGAATGGATTACTACAAACCAGCAAATTATTTACATCGTAATACTGATGATTTTTGTAGGTATTGAAGTTATTGGTCATGTGCCCAGCGTATTACATACGCCGCTAATGAGTGGTGCTAACGCAATACATGGGGTTGTAATTATAGGGGCTATTATTGTAATGGGCAAAGCCGAAACCGATAATTATCTGGCACTTACACTGGGCTTTTTGGCAGTAATTGTTGGCACTTTAAATGTAGTGGGAGGCTTTGTAGTTACCGACCGTATGCTGGAAATGTTTAAAAAGAAGAAGAATTAGGACTTTAATTTCAATTGAGATTTTATGAACTTTGATATATTAACGCTCTGCTATTTAATAGGCTCTGTAACCTTCATTATCGGGTTAAAAATGCTCGCACACCCTGCTACGGCACGCAGGGGCAACCTCATTGCCGCCGCCGGCATGGCCCTCGCCATCATCGGTACTATTTTCCTTTATGAAGATGAGGGTGGTAACCGACTGGGAAATTATGGGTGGATATTTGGAGGGATAATTATAGGCACTGTTATAGGTACGCTGGCTGCCAAAAAAGTAAAAATGACGGCTATGCCGCAAATGGTAAGCCTCTTTAATGGTATGGGTGGCTTGTGTGCAGCACTAATCTCAATTGTTGAATACGATCATCTTAATCATCAGGCTGCACAATCTCTAATTGATGGTACCGCCATATCCTCTCCCGTTCATGTAGGATTTTTGATTATTATTTTATTAGGACTTATCATTGGCTCAGTTTCTTTTGCCGGCAGTATGATTGCCTGGGGAAAATTAGACGGTCGTATTAAAGACTTCTCTTTTCCCGGTCAGCATATATTCAATATCGTTATCCTATTGGCCATTATTGGTGTATCTGCATTTTTGGTTTTCAATTTTTCTCCGCAAAACGCATGGTTATTTTACCTTGTTCTTTCTTTATCTGTTATTTACGGATTATTTTTTGTATTTCCCATTGGCGGTGCCGATATGCCGGTTGTTATATCCTTATTAAACTCTTTTACCGGGGTGGCAGCCGCTTGCGGTGGATTTTTATACGATAATAAAGTAATGCTAACCGGAGGTATTCTTGTAGGTGCTGCCGGTACACTGCTTACCATTTTAATGTGCCGTGCCATGAACCGTTCTTTGCTAAACGTATTAATTGGCTCCTTTGGAGGTGGCAGTAAAGCCGCCGTACCAGTAGGCAGTAAAACACAAGGCACTGTAAAAGAAGTATCATTAAGTGATGCTGCTGTATTACTTAGCTATGCACATAAAGTAATGATTGTACCGGGATATGGCCTGGCCGTAGCTCAGGCACAGCACGCCTGCCATGAGTTAGAAAAATTATTGGAATCAAAAGGCGTAGAAGTAAAATATGCCATTCATCCGGTAGCCGGTCGTATGCCGGGGCACATGAACGTGCTGCTTGCAGAATCGGACGTTGCATACGATAAATTATTGGAAATGGAGCAAGCCAACGAAGAGTTTCCTACAACTGATGTAGTACTAATTCTGGGTGCTAATGATGTAGTAAATCCTGCTGCCAAAACCGACCCATCCTCTCCTATTTACGGCATGCCTGTATTGGATGTAGAACTGGCAAAAAACGTAATAGTTAACAAACGCAGCATGAAACCCGGTTACGCCGGTATTGAAAACGACCTTTTCTTTCAACCCAAAACCTCCATGCTATTTGGAGATGCGAAAAAAGTATTGCAGGACTTAGCAACTGAAATTAAGAATATATAATATAAATCTTGTAGTTTTTAAAACTTTACTGCAAAGTAAACTAACATCCAAAGAAACTTTTCTTATTGCTTCAAAAAATCTGTACATCCATTCAAAGTTTCTTAACTTGCACCCGTTTTAAAATAAAAAGATGTTAGATTTAAAAGATTTTGACCAGAACTGTGTAGCCAATCCTAATAATAATATTTTTGGTCTGCCCAGTAATGAAGATAATGCCGATTTAATAATTATTAATGCCCCCTGGGAAGTTACAGTAAGTTACGGTGCCGGTACAGCCAGAGCCCCGGAAGCTATTTTAAAAGCCAGTATGCAGGTAGATTTGTATGACAAGGACATGCCCGATGCCTGGAAACGGGGGTATTATCTGACCCCTACGGACAAAAAGATTCTACTTAAAAGTGATTACTTAAGAAAAGAAGCCGAATTATATATCGATTTTATTTCTAAATGTGAGGATGTAAGTAAGAACCAGTTCATGCAAAAAAGCATAAAGGAGGTTAATGAGGGTAGCTTGTTTTTTAATAACTGGGTGTATGAGCAGGCAAAAGACTATTTAAATCGTGGTAAACTGGTTGGTCTTTTGGGTGGCGACCATAGCACACCCTTAGGATTATATAAGGCACTGGCCGAAAAGCACGAAGAGTTTGGAATTTTAATGATTGATGCGCATAGCGATCTTAGAAAAGCCTATGAAGGATTTACCTACTCACATGCCAGCATCATGTATAATGCATTAACCGAAATTCCTCAAATAAAAAATATTATGCAAATTGGTGTACGCGATATTGGCCAGGACGAGTGGGAGTACATTGCTAACAGCGAATACCGGGTTATCACATATTTTGATAGAGAAATTAAAGAACGCCAGTACGACGGAGATACTTATAAACATATTGCAGAAGAAATTATAAGCCAGTTACCCGATAAAATTCATATCAGCTTTGATATAGACGGATTAGACCCTAAACTCTGCCCCAACACAGGAACACCTGTTCCCGGAGGTTTTGAATTGGACAGAATGTTTTATTTATTTAAGAAAGTTTTAGAAAGTGGCAGAAAAATTATCGGGTTCGATTTAGTAGAAGTAGGTATAGGAGAAACAGACTGGAATGCCAATGTAGGTGCCCGGGCTTTATTTAAGCTCTGTAATCTATTGGCAACAAGCCCGCAATAAAATTATAACTTACAGTTGGCAATGAATAATTGAATTGAACGGGTCAATAGTATATAGTCAATCTTCATTCTTCATTTTTAATTAATTATTCCTTGTATAGCTTTCCCATAAAAAATACAAAACTTCATTTTTATCAGGTTTTTGCATATTGTCTGTTATTATTGAATATTATTGGCATGTCGGTAGTTTTAATGGCACATAAAAATGCAATTACCGAAATCGTAATACAACTTATTGTATTTATAATAATTGCCATACGGGATATTAGAGCCTACAAAAACGGAAGGAAATTGTTACCTATCGGTATTCTTTTATTAGCCTATGGCGTATTTTGGATTAGATATGGAGCAAACTGGATTTTTATTGCCAATTTGGTTTTATGGGCTTTATACACTGTTTCAAAAAGAACAATGACCGTATTTGTATCCAAAGATTGTGTCAGCTACCCATCCTTTCCAAAAAAATTATATACCTGGGACAAATTAAACAATGTGATTTTAAAAGATGATTGGCTCACTATCGACTGTAAAAACAACCATATATATCAGCATTTTATTCAAAATTCAGAACAATTTGCTGAAGAAGCCGTATTTAACGACTTTTGCAGGAATCAATTACGACAATGAGCATAACAAAATCGCCGTATATTTTATATTCTGATGGAGCAGGAAATATTTTTGAAGACACCTCTCTTTATGTAACCGGCCGTAGTGGTTGGGACGCATTCCCCATTCCGGTAAAAGACTGGATTGATTTACCCGAAGGAGGCTCTTTATATGAATTACCCGGCAGGCGGGGCATTGGCATAGATGTGCAAACAGGCGAAATGCGCCTTTGCGAAAAAGGCTGGGCTGTAGCCGCTTTTATTCCTCCGGCGCATACCGGTTTTTATTTATCGGCATACGAAACCCAACCCGAAGCCCCTACACTACCATTATTTTGTTATACGGCTGTGGGTTGGTTAGATGGTAAATTTTATGTACCCGCCATTCGTATAGAACAGGATATTAGACAGGAATGCCGGGGTTTTGATGATAATAAAGTTGAAGATGGTATTGAGTATTTAAAACAATCTTACCCACAAAACAGACTTGTCAATCATCTTGCCAATAACTGTGCCCTTACCTACCATTGCCCTGCAGCCCGCAATTATTTTATGGGTAGATGGGAATGTCCTGTTCCCGCATCATCGGCCTGTAATGCCAATTGCGTTGGCTGCATTTCACTACAACCCGATGAGGAAGAAGTTGTATCACCGCAGGACAGATTGGATTTTATTCCCACTGTTGAGGAAATTGTTGAATTTACCGTTCCGCATTTGGAAACAGCCCCTTTCCCACTCATTAGTTTTGGACAGGGATGCGAGGGGGAGCCTTTGTTAATGTGGAAAACAATTGAAAAAGCCATACTTGAAATTAGAAGACATACGCAAAAAGGAAGTATTAATATTAACACTAACGGCTCTAGACCTGATGCCGTAAAACGCTTATGCGAAGCGGGATTAAACTCCATCCGGGTAAGTACTAATAGTGTACGCAAAGAAATTTACACCCCCTATTACCGCCCTAATAATTACGCGTTTGAAAATATTATTGAAAGCCTTAAAATTGTTACGGATTTCGGAGGCTGGACGTCGATTAATTATTTTGTATTCCCCGGCATGACTGATAGTGTAGCCGAGTACGAAGCATTAAGAAAGGTAATTAAAGACACCGGATTAAAAATGATTCAATGGCGCAGTTTTAATATTGACCCCGATTGGTATCTTGGTAAAATAGGTGTAACAGATACCGGCGAATGCATGGGCGTTAACCAAATGCTACAACTAATTAGAGAGGAGTTTCCCAATTTAAAATTCGGATATTTTAACCCTCCCATAGAAAGAATTAAAGGTAAATACGAGGTTGATTTTGCGCATTAGCCCCGATAGATAAAAAATCATCCTTCAATAAATTGGTCTATTACAAATATCCAATCGGTATTATAACAAAAACCTGAAGATTTTTGTCCTCAGGTTTTATTTGTAATAGTATTACGATGTATTTTAAAATCGGGATATTATCTATTTTGCATATACTAAATATTCATAAGCCTGCATTTCAAAGTTTTTATCGCTTGTAAAATCGTTAGGCGTTTGAGAAAAAACATTATTAAAATTGCCTGTAAGATGCGCATCAGTAATTTCAAAACGGGCTGACTGATTGGAAGTGTTTATTAAAACCAACACCTCATCGTTACCTTTCTTTCTTAAATAGGCCAGTATTTTGTCATGCGCTGTATTGCTCAATAAATAAGTAGCTGCTTCGGGGTCGCCGCCACGCAAAGCAGGGTGTGTAGCTTTTAAGGTTAATAAAGTTTTGTAAAAATCGTGTAACTCATACTTCCCGTTCCAGGGAATAGGGTCTTTGTCAAAAAACATCAGGCGTTTATTATTCAAAGGCAATTCCTGTCCGCTATAAATGAGCGGTACTCCGTTCCAAGTACAGCTAAATACAGCCAACGGTTTTGCTAACTCGCCGTACTTTTCATACTCGGTGCCATTCCAACTGTTTTCATCGTGGTTAGATGTAAACCAAGCTCTCATACTACTATCGCCAATAAAACTGTATTGCAATAGCAGCGGCAATAAACTATCCAAAGGTTCTTTTTTCTGATAGAATTCTTCTGTTTTGTGCATCCATTTCCAGGAGTAGCTGGCATCAAAAACTTTACCGTAATCGGGATTTTCTAATTCATCAAATTCGCCCAACCAAAATAGTGGCTTGGCTGCATCAACCTGTGGACGGGCTTCCTGCCAAAAATCTACTTCAACCCAGGAGGCTAAATCGCAACGAAAACCATCAATATCACATTCTTTTACCCAATATTTCATAGCATCAATCATGGCCTTTCTAAGTTCCGGATTTTTATAATCCAACTCAATAATATCTTCCATGCCACTGGCTATTTGAAAACCGCCGGTACTGTCTTTTAAATAATAATCAGGATGCGATTTTGTCCAAACATGATCCCAACCGGTATGATTGGCCACCCAGTCAATAATAACTTTAAAGCCCTGTTCGTGAGCCTGATTAACGAGGTTTTTAAAATCATCTAAAGTGCCAAATTCGGGGTTGATGGCTGTATAGTCCGAACAAGCATAATAGCTGCCCATACTCCCTTTCATTTTTTCTTTAGCAATAGGAGTTATAGGCATAAACCACAAAACCTGAACACCCATATCTTTTAACCGGGGTAACTCTTTGGCAAAAGCGTTAAAGGTGCCCTCCTCCGTGTATTGCCTTACATTCACTTCATAAATATTAGTAGAATGTTTCCAATCTAAATCTGCTGTCATAGTCTTATTAATTGATTTTGTAGATTCTTCTGCTGAGCTGTTATTGAGGTTGCAGGATGCAATTAGTAAACATAACCCTGTCCAAAAAAGCATTATCTTCATTACAAATAATTTTGAATGAAGATAATGAGAAAAGTTAAAATAAGTGTAGCTAATTAACTGTTAATTAAAAGCACAATTAATCAGTTTAATTTAAGATACGGTTTCTGCAATTTGTAACCATTCATCACTTACGGTTTGTTTTGCTTTTACGGCTTCGTTCAAAGGGGTAAACTTCACCTTATCATTTACCACGCCTACCATTACATTATTTTTATCGTTTATTAAGCAAAGTACGGCATGATATCCCATGCGGGTAGCCAGCATTCTGTCAGCAGCGGTAGGCCTTCCGCCTCTTTGTATATGTCCTAAAATACACATCCTGATATCGGCTGAGGGAAGCGTTAGCCTAAGATAATTCTTAATTCCTTCGGCACCACCATACTCATCTCCTTCGGTTACCACAATCAGGTTTACGTGTTTATTTTTTGCTTCCTTTTGAGAAAGGTTATTAACCAGTTTAGTCAGGTCTGCCTTCTTTTCCGGTATCAAAATACTTTCGGCACCGGTAGAAATACCACTGTTAATAGCAATATAGCCCGCATCGCGCCCCATTACTTCTACTACAAAAAGGCGTTCATGAGCCTCCATTGTATCGCGAATTTTATCAATAGCATCTACGGCAGTATTAACAGCAGTATCAAAACCAATGGTGGAATCGGTTCCGGCCATATCCTTATCAATTGTACCGGGAATACCAATGCAGGGGATATCAAATTCATTACTAAAGGTTTGTGCCCCTCTAAAACTGCCATCGCCACCAATAACAACTAAGGCTTCAATTCCATGCTTTACCAAATTATCGTAAGCTTTTTTTCTACCCTCCGGAGTTTGAAATTCTTTACTACGCGCTGTTTTAAGAATAGTGCCACCACGTTGAATAATATTTGAAACACCTCGCCGTTCAAATTTTTTGATCTCGTTGTCAATCATACCACTATAGCCGCGTGTAATACCATAAGCTTCCAATCCATTGCTCCAGGCTGTTTTTACAACTGCCCTAATTGCAGCATTCATGCCGGGAGCATCTCCACCGGATGTAAGCACGCCTATCTTCGAAATACTTTTTCCCTTCATACAATTCGTTTTACCGTTTTATTAAAATTTCAAGTTGCAAAGTTAATTAAATCATTATTTCTACGAAGCGATATTTAACTGCGCTATATCATACCCAACACCTACTTTTCTCATGTTCTACAATTATTAGAATGCAATATTAAATTATTAAATGTGGATTAAATCTTATCAAATCATTAATCAATGTGTATAATAAACATATATTTTAATATATATTTGCGCCGTAAAAAAGTAAATTCATTTTATGAAGAAAAGTATTTTAATTCTTGCCGGCGGTGGCCCAGCTCCCGGCATTAACACAGTTATTAGTTCTGTTTCGAAAATTTTTTTAAAAGACGGTTACAGAGTAATTGGTTTGCACGATGGCTATAAGAATCTATTTACTGAGAATCCATCTGTGATAGATATTGATTTTGAGACAGCCGATGGTATATTAGGCCGTGGGGGAAGTGTATTACGTATGAGCCGTTATAAACCCGCCGACCTTGAGTTTAAACCCGACTTTTTTATTAAAAACAATATAAAACTATTAGTAACTATTGGTGGTGATGATACCGCTTCTACTGCTAACCGTATAGCTAAATATTTAGTAGAGAAAAAAGTTCCGGTACAAAATATTCATGTTCCTAAAACTATTGATAATGACCTGCCCCTTCCTGACGGGCAACCCACATTTGGCTATCAAAGTGCCAAAGAAGAAGGCGTGCGTATTGGTCGTACTATTTATGAAGATGCTCGTTCCTCCGGCAACTGGTTTGTAATTTCTGCAATGGGTCGCGAAGCTGGTCATTTGGCATTTGGTATTGGAGCAGCCTGCCATTTCCCAATGATTATTATTCCTGAAATGTTTAATAAAACAAAACTTTCGTTAGATAAAATCACAAAGCTGATGATATCTTCTATTATAAAAAGAAAGATACTAAACATCCCTTATGGCGTTTCCATTGTGAGTGAAGGTGTTTTTCATTTTATGAGTGATGAAGATGTTGAGGCATCGGGCATTCAATTTACTTACGACGAACATGGCCATCCAGAATTAGGAAATGTAAGTAAAGCGCATATTTATAACCTTTTATTACAAATTAAATTAAAGCAACTTGGCATTAGTGTAAAAAGCCGCCCGGTAGAAATGGGTTACGAATTAAGATGTTTGGTACCGGCAGCTTACGATTTGCAGTATTGTACCTTCCTTGGCATTGGCGTAAAAAAACTATTTGATCAGGGGCATACAGGTTGTGTGGTTACTGCAAACCCCAAAGGAGATATTCACCCTTTATTTTTGTCTGATGTTGCTGATAAACAAACAGGAAAGGTAAAAACAAGGCTGGTCAATATGGATAGCCACGATTCTCAAATGGTATTTCAGGATAGCCTTCAATACCTTACCGAAGATGATTTGGATGAGGCATCTAAAATTCTTAAAGATCCCAAGGAATATATTTTCAACAATATATTAGAGTGGAATTAATGGCAACCACATAAATACTTATGAAAAGTCATCGGTTGTAATACGGATGACTTTTTTTGATTTGTAGTAGCCTGAATTATTAACAGAAGCGGAGTATTTTAAAATAAATAACAGATATTGCAACAACAACAATACAACAACCATGATTAATAAAAAAATTGAGAAGAAAAGCCTTATTACATCGCTTCACAGCAAAGAGTTTGATACTTCTTTTCACAGAACAAAAATTGTAGCTACTGTGGGTCCGGCCTGTAATACATACGACAAGCTATTGGATTTAGTTCGTGCCGGAGTAAATGTTTTCAGGTTAAATTTTTCTCATGGAGAGCATGAAGAAAAAAAACGAATCATTGATTATATAAAAAAAATCAATATTAAAGAAAAAACAAGTGTTGCTGTATTGGGAGATTTGCAGGGGCCTAAATTACGCGTGGGAGAAATGCAGGATGGAGGCTTTATGGTTAACCCCGGAGATATATTAACATTTACAAACACTAAATGTATTGGTACCAAAGAAAAAATTTATTTAAGCTATCCAAATTTTCATAGCGATGTAAAAGTGGGTAATAAAATAATGATTGACGATGGTAAATTAGAAGTGATTGTTAAGAAAATACTACCGAATAATGATGTTAAAGTAGAAGTGCTGCTTGGCGGTTTTTTATCATCTAAAAAGGGAGTAAACTTACCCGATACCAATATTTCGCTGCCAGCACTTACAGCAAAAGACCTAAACGACCTCGATTTTATTATGAAGGAGCAATTAGGCTGGGTAGCATTATCCTTTGTAAGACAGGTTGAAGATATTAAGAAATTGAGAAAAATATTAGACAAACATAAAAGCAAAACAAAAATTATTGCTAAGATTGAAATGCCGGAAGCCATTCCTAATATCAGGGATATTATTAATGAGTCAGATGGAATAATGATTGCAAGAGGTGATTTAGGCGTAGAGCTACCGGTTGAAAAAGTACCGATGATTCAAAAAAATATTATTCGCAAATGCATCCATCGGGCTAAACCTGTAATTGTGGCTACGCAAATGATGGAGAGCATGATTGAAAGAACTAAACCCAACAGAAGCGAGATTACTGATGTAGCGAATGCCGTATTAGAAGGTGCCGATGCGGTAATGCTCAGTGGAGAAACTGCCACGGGACAACACCCAACATTAGTAGTTGAAACTATGAAAAAAATTATTCTGGAAATTGAAAAAACGGAATATAATTACGACTTGGAAGACGAGTTGCAACCGCAACACCACTCCCCTACACTTTCCAGCGATGCTATTTGTTATAATGCCTGCAACCTTGCAAAAGACATTGGTGCTGATGCGCTGATAGGAATGACCCAAAGTGGTTATACAGGCTTTATGCTTAGCAGCTATCGCCCTAAAACGCCTCTCTTTATTTTCACTAAGGAAGTAAGCCTTATTAATCAGTTAAACCTGGGTTGGGGTATTCGTGCTTTTTTCTATAATGATGAAGCGTTAGATTTAGATACCATTTTTGCAGATCAAATTAAAATACTAAAGAAGAACGGATTTATTAAAAAAGGCGATAAAGTAGTTACTACCGGTAGTACTCCCGTTCACCTAAAATTACATACCAATACTATAAAAGTTACCGACGTTAAATAACCGATTTCAAATTATTTTGATAAAAAATAAGGAGGCTTACAACCTCCTTATTTTTATATTTCTAAACCATACATCATTACCATGATCCTGCAAACCGATTTTGCCTATTTTATAAGTACCAAAATCCGACATACTTCTAAATTTACTATTGGCAATTAAATTGCGCCAGCTATCCGTCCATAAGGTTGTACTAAGTAAGAGTACATCATTTAAATAAAAACTTAGCTGTCCGTTGTACGACCTCATTTTTACATGATTCCATTCCCCAACGGGTTTTACAGGTTCGGTATTAGCCGAAAGCATATCGTACAAATCTCCGGTTCTATGTTTAATAATTTTTCCATCAGGATGTCCGTCATTATCTAATATCTGCATTTCAGGCCCCGTATTCCACATATACTCGTATTTGTTTTTATCTTCATAAATATAAAAACAAATACCACTGTTACCATTTTTAGAAATTTTCCAATCCAATTGTAACTCAAAATTTCCGTAATCTTCATCAGTAACAATATCTCCACCGGTATTGGCATTAAAATCACTCTTACTACCGGCATCCAAATATAGATTTCCATTAGCAACCTTCCAGGCACTTCCAATTGATCGGGAACCGTAGGTATGCCAACCATCTGTAGAAGTGCCGTCAAACAAAAGCTTCCATCCCTGTACTATTTCCTCATTAGTTAATGTATTAGGAGCCTGTACCACTGTTACAGGTTCTTTTTCAACTATTATAGGTGGTTGGGGTTTAGGCACCGGCTTTTCCGTTGGAGGTTGCGGATTAGGTTTTGTTGTTGTTATTGGAGGAGAACACTGGCTAAAAAAGACAACACAACACACTCCCATCAAAAGGATTTTTTTTATCATATAAATGTACTTTGTATTTGGCCTTACAGCATAAAGGCAAACTGAGTATTTATTATTTCTTTAATAGTAAAATATATTTTACCATAGCTTTAGCATCTTCCTCGCTAACATTAGGATGCGGTGTCATGGGTACTTCGCCCCACACACCCGAGCCACCTTTGATTATTTTATCGGCCAATTCGGTAATCTTAGCATCGTCAGCACCGGCATATTTATTAGCCACTTCTCTATATGCTGGTCCTGTAAGTTTTTCATCAACCTTATGACAGGTAGTACATTGGTTTTTTGCAACAAGGTCTAACCCTTTTTCATAATCAGGATTAGATGCATTCGGATTACTTTCAACCATACTTGTGGGTGCTGATGCACCGGCATCAGATTTTTTTTCTGTTTCACCACCACCACAGGCAACTAACGAAGTAATAACTGCTAATGATAAAATAATTTTTTTCATAAAACTTATTTGATATTAAAAATTAAAAACTTTGTATAAAATGAAGCTTATATTATAAATCATCTGTTAATCCCAAAACCTTTTTGTTTAAAGCAGGATCCGGTACAGTTGCGGCAAAATCATCAAAAGCTTTATCCGTAACTCTAATAATATGCTTGTTTATAAACTCGGCTCCTTCTCTGGCTCCATCCTCCTGATTTTTAAGTGCATCTTCCCATTCCATTACAGCCCATCCTTTAAAATCATACTCCGCCAATTTAGCAAAGATAGTTTTAAAGTCAACTTGTCCATCACCAAGGCTACGATAGCGTCCGGCACGCTTTAACCAACTTTGGTAACCTCCAAATGCACCCTGCTTTCCTGTGGGATTAAACTCAGCATCTTTTACATGAAAGGCTTTGATGCGCTCATGATAAAAGTCTATATAATCAATATAATTTAAACATTGTAATACAAAATGCGAGGGGTCATATAATAAACAGGCACGTGGATGATTGTCAACTTTTTCCAAAAACATTTCATAAGTAATGCCATCAAAAAGGTCTTCGCCGGGATGAATCTCGTAGCAAACATCCACACCACATTCATCAAAAGTATTTAAGATGGGCAACCATCGCTTCGCCAGTTCCGTAAATCCCTCATCTACCAAGCCCGGCGGACGTTGCGGCCAGGGATGAAAAGTGTGCCACAGTAAAGAACCACTAAATGTGGCGTGTGCATTTAGTCCTAAATTTTGGGAAGCCTTTGCTCCAAACTTTAATTGCTGTATGGCCCACTCTGTTCTGGCTTTAGCATTGCCTCTTACTATATTTGGAGCAAATGCATCAAACAAATCATCATAGGCAGGGTGTACCGCTACCAATTGCCCTTGTAAATGAGTTGAGAGCTCTGTAATTTGCAAGCCGCAATCAGCTACCAAGCCTTTAACTTCATCGGCATAAGTTTTACTTTCTGCTGCTAATTGCAGGTTAAAAATATCGTTATCTCCGGTAGGGATTTGTACACCTTTAAATCCCAAAGATGCAGCCCATGTACAAATTGACTTTAGAGAATTGTAGGGCTCTTTATCTCCTAAAAACTGTGCTAAAAATATTCCCGGACCTTGTAAAGTTGTCATGCAATGTTATTTTAAAGATTCTTACTACAGCAAAAAATCTGTTAAAAGTACAAAAAAGTATAATACATAATAGCAGAGAATTCTTAAAAATTAGAAAATATCAAACAGACTTTACTCTTTTTTTTATATATAACAAATTAGCAATCTAAAAAATAGTACATTTAAACCTTAAACCCACTTTATTCATTTTTTTAACGATGGCATAAACATGAAATCTACAACAAAAATTCAACTGTCATTTATGATGTTCCTCGAGTTTTTTATATGGGGAGCCTGGTTTGTTACCTTAGGCACCTTTTTAAAAAACAATCTTAGTGCCAGCGGGCTCGAAACAGCTAATGTTTTTTCTACTCAATCCTGGGGTGCTATCATAGCCCCTTTTATTATAGGTATGATTGCGGACAGATTTTTTAACGCTGAACGAATTTTGGGTATTTTGCATATTGCTGGAGCCTGCCTGATGTACATGATGTACAAATCTGACAGTATTGCCAGTTTTTATCCTTACGTATTTGTATATATGATTCTTTATATGCCTACGTTGGCCTTAGTAAACTCAGTTTCTTTCAGGCAAATGAAAGACCCTGAGAAAGAATTTTCCATCATCAGATTATTTGGCACCATTGGATGGATTGTAGCAGGTATATCTATCAGTTATTTTTTTCATTGGGATAACGAAAATAGTATTGCAGCAGGAGCTCTTAAAAATACATTTTTAATGGCCGCCATTGCCTCTGCAATATTAGGTGTGTTTAGTTTTAGCCTACCCAAAACACCGCCCATTAAAAATACGTCCGACAACTCTTCCATTGCAAAAATATTAGGATTAGATGCCTTGTCCCTATTAAAAGACAGAAACTTCCTCGTTTTCTTTTTAGCATCTATAGCCATTTGTATTCCACTCGCATTCTACTATTCGAATGCCAACCCATTTTTGTCTGATATAGGATTGGCAAACCCAACCGGAATGATGACTATTGGCCAATTCTCGGAAGTGATATTCTTACTGTTGTTACCGGTATTTTTTAAACGATTTGGCTTTAAGGTTACCATTCTCTTAGGTATGCTTGCCTGGGCTATCAGATATACTTTGTTTGCATATGGTAATGCCGGAGAGTTGACGTTTATGCTTATTATTGGTATTGCCCTACATGGTATTTGTTACGATTTCTTTTTTGTATCCGGGCAAATTTATACAGATGCCAAAGCGGGAAATAAATATAAAAGTTCTGCACAAGGGCTTATCACACTGGCCACCTATGGTGTTGGCCAATTAATTGGATTTTGGATTGCAGGATTTATTACTGATAAATACAAATTAGCCAATGATGCACAAAACTGGCAAATGGTTTGGTTGGTACCTGCTGGCATAGCCGCTTTAGTAATGATCCTTTTTGCTTTAATATTTAAGAATGACAAAAAAGTAACCGCGAATGTCTGAAAAAACATCCAGAAGGAATATGCTGAAAAGTATTGCAGCGGGATCTGTGGCCATCAGTGGTTTAGGATCCCTATCCTCTTTTTCAAAACAACTAAATATGGAACCATTAAAAGGAAATATAAACCATAGTGTGTGTAGATGGACTTATAGCAAACTTTCAGTAGAGGAACTATGTATTGCCATAAAGAAAATAGGATTTGCTGCTATTGATTTAGTTGGTCCTAAAGATTGGCCAATACTAAAACAACAAGGCGTTTTTTCCAGCATGTGTAACGGAGCTGAAATAAATTTGATTGACGGCTGGAACGAGCCCAAGTTTCACGATACATTAATAAAAAATTATACTGAACACATCTCATTAGTATCGAAAGCTGGATATAAAAATTTAATTTGTTTTAGCGGTAACAGGCGTGGTATGGATGATGAAACGGGATTACAAAACTGTGTAAAGGGGTTACAAAAAATTCTACCGATAGCAGAAAAAAACAATGTAATTATTGTAATGGAATTGCTTAACAGCAAAGTAAACCATAAAGATTATATGTGCGACAGAACATCTTGGGGGGCTGAATTATGTAAAAGATTAGGCTCTGAAAATTTTAAATTGCTATATGATATTTACCATATGCAGGTAGATGAAGGAAATGTGATACAGACCATTAAAGATAATCACCAATATATAGCTCATTATCATACAGCCGGAGTGCCCGGCAGGCATGAAATAGATAATACACAAGAACTTTACTACCCTGCAATTATGAAAGCAATTGTAGAGACCGGGTTTAAAGGTTATGTAGCACAGGAATTTATTCCAACAGGCAAAACACAGGCAGAACAATTAAAAGCATTAAAAAATGCAATTGAAACTTGCGATATATAAACGAAGCGAATATTGCGAATCTTAATTTTGATAAAAACATAACAAATCAAGAATGTATAACAGAAAAGATTTTATTAAACTTAGTAGTGGCGCAGCCATAGGCTTATTTCTTAATTCCTGTGCTGTGTCTTCAGCTTCTACTGGTGGTAGTTCCATTAGAAATTTGGGTATTCAATTATATTCTTTAAGAGACGACTTACCAAAAAATCCTAAAGAAGTATTAAAACAGTTAGCAGGTTTTGGATACAAAGAAATTGAGAGCTATGAGGGCAATCAAGGAATGTTTTGGGGAATGGGGAATACAGGATTTAAAGCTTATATGAACGAATTAGGCATGAAGATGGTAAGCAGCCACTGTAATTTCAAAGAGAATCTGGAAAAAAAAGCAGCAGATGCGGCAGCCATAGATATGGAATACTTAATTTGTCCGCATGTAGGCAAACAAAAAACATTAGACGATTATAAAAAAATAGCCGATAGTTTTAATACTGCCAGCGAAATATGTCGTAAAAACGGCATCCGGTTTGCTTATCATAATCATGCTTATTCGTTTACTGTACAAGATGGCAAGTACCCACAAGATATTTTAATGCAAAATGCAACCCATACTAATATGGATTTTGAAATGGATATATACTGGGTGGTTGCTGCCGGACAGGATCCGATTTCTTGGTTTAAAAAGTACCCAAACCGTTTTAGGTTAAGCCATGTAAAAGACCGCACAAAAGGAATTCCTCCCAAAGAAGGCGAAGAAAATCATAGTTGCATAGTAGGTAATGGCTCTATTGATTTTAAAAGTATTTTGAAAGAAGGCAGAAAAGAAGGGTTGCAGCATTACATTTTAGAACAGGAAGCTTACGAAAAACCACCCATTGCGTGTGTGAAAGAAGGTGCTGATTATTTGACTAAACTGAAGTTTTAAAACGTTTTAGTTTTTTTCCTTAATACCCATGGCTTAAAAAGTTTGAAAAGCATTTTATATTTAGAAGCATAATAAATATAAAGTGCTTTTTTATTATAGCTCATAAAATCCTGTATTGCCAAAGGCTTCGCATATTGTTGCACTTTATTAAAATCACGGGTTTCCCAAGCGGTGAGTAATAGTTTTAGCCGAAAATTAAAATTTCGTTTTTCTAATACCACTTCTTGAATGTTGTGCTTTTGGATATAATAATTTCCAATTTCAAAGCATCGGTTATAATTCAGAATCTTTTTTTCAAAATCAGTTTGATGGCTCATTGAACCACCCCTGATAGTATAAACCACCGCAGGCTCCGGCAAAAAAAATCCTTTTGACCGAAACGTAAAATCAAGAAAAAATGCAAGATCAGGAGCTTCAAAATTTAATTTTACAAAAGTCTCTAACAGCTCCTGATCTATTAAATTACTTCTAAAACACGGTACAGACATATTAATAAAAGGAGAAATCAGCATAAGCAAAAAAGCATCTTTATCAGGATATTGGTGATTAATAGGCAACCCTAACCATCTTTCTCCGGTCAGTTCATCTTCATTATAATAATTGGTATAAACAAAACCTAATTCATTATATTTTTCTAAACAACTAACTTGCTTTTGTAACTTTTTATCATCAATCCAATAATCATCCGCATCTAAAGGTGCAATATATTTCCCTCTTGCCGCATTTATTGCCTTTACAAAATTCGAAATCAATCCTTTGTTCTCATCGGCAGTTAATAAAAATATTTTATCGGGATACTTGTTCTGATAATCTTTTACAATATCAATAGTTTTATCAGAAGAAGCATCATCACTAACCAGAATTTCAACAGCAAATTTTACTTTTTGATTTAAAACACTATCTATTGCCCTTGCAATATACCGTTCCATATTGTAAGTAGTAATACATACCGATACCATATATGTATCTGCTTCAATCATTAGTACTGCTTGTTTTTAGGTGTAAAAAATCTATTTTTAAAGTTATAAAACAAGCCTTTTATGGCAATTAAAGGATTCGTTTTAAAATAATAATTTATTAATGATAGTTTTGCTTTGAATGGCACTCCAAATACAGTAATGTATCTTGATAAAGGCTTTAAATACTCATCGGTACTTACTCCTTCTTTTTTTAAATATTGAAACAGCTGCGTTATTATTTTAAAATTCTCTTTGTATAAGGTGCCGTTAGCTACACCCGTTTTCGAATGATTGGTGGAGTGTATTCTAAAATTAGATAAAACTTCATGCAAATACCCAACATTCCATTTTTTGCAAAGTTCGATATACAAAGCCCAATCGCCGGAAAATTTGAAATCATAAAAACGAGTCTTTACAGATTGCAGTGCTTCAGTTCTAAACAAAACACTACTTACATTAATAATACTATTACCATTAGTAAGATTTTTTAGTAAATATTCTTTACCATCAAACAGTATTGTTTCCTGCCATTCGGGATGTGGAAAATTCAAATTTTTATATTCTGAAAACCGCGTATTCTTTTCTTCATTTTTGACATAAAAAGAATCCACTTCAACTAAAGCCGCAGTAGGATTAGCCTCCATAAAAGCAACCGTCTTTTTTAAAAAATCCGGCTCGGCAAAGTCATCCCCTTCAGCCAGCCAAATATATTTACTTTTACAGGCATTTATTACTTTTTGCCATTGTAAATAACCGTTACCACTGTTCTTATCATTAAAAATAATTCGACTTGCTTTTTTATGAAGTCTATATTGTTCAATAATTTCATACGAATGATCTGTAGATGCATCATCCCATATAATCAATTCGTACTCGTTAAAAGATTGCTGCAAAACACTTTCAATCCTTTGTTGTAAATAAGGAGCCTGATTATAACTTATAACATTTACCGATACCAATGACATGTAACAAAAATAATGTGCATTCGGGTAAATTCAATAGATAGTGTAGTGTAATTATTCAGGTAACTGCTGTTGAAGAACCGTATTATACCATTCGTTCATCTGTGCAGCAATCACCGCATACGAGTAACGTTTCTGAGCTTTATCTGCTATTTCCTTACGGTCGTATTGATGAATACAATCCTTAAAAGTTTTAATACTCGTAGCCAAAGCAGGCACATTGCCCGGTTCTGTTAACAGTCCATTTGTATGATCCACCAACTCCGGTATTCCGCCTACGGCTGATGCTACCACCGGTACACCACAGCATAAAGCCTCACTTATTACACAGGGAGAATTTTCAATAAAACTAAACACGATCAAAGCATCTGCCCGCCCCAAATAAGCCGCAACTTCTTTGTAGGAAACCTCTCCAATAAATTGTATATTTTGATGTCTTTTTTTGTACTCATCATTCTCTGCTGTTGGCAAACCAACAATTGTCAATTCATATTCATTATCATCAAGTTGATTAAAAGCATCAATAATACCTGGCACATTCTTTACCAACACACCGCTGGAAATATGCAGCAGGCGTAACTTACCCCAACTTTCTATATGCTGCCCGGTATTAAAATACTCTGTATTAACCACATTAGGAATAACCTTGAAAGAAACCTGAGCAACTGATGCGTTTATCTCATCGGCCAAAAATTGACTGACGGAATGAAGGGACGAAGCGTTTTTAAAAGTATCCTTAACAACCCTTTTAAACCAAGGCTCACGCTGCCAATAATTATTTTCTACAATGCGGTTATAACCACCCCAGTGTTCGGTTACAACAAACGGTATCTTATATTTTTGTTTTATCTGTTTTGCAATAATACCTGCCTTAAATGGTATTTGTACATGTACCAAATCTGGTTTCTCATTCTTAGCAAAATAACTTTCAATAGCAAATTTATATAAACTATACCAACGCATATAAGCAACAGCCTTTCCAATTATTGATTTTGGCTTTGGATAATAAATATAGGTTTCAGTAAGGTTAGGCCATTGTTGATAGGTTCTTGTTACTCTGGTAACATTTTTGGCATTTGGGTCGGGAGTTAGTTTTATTACATGAATTTTATTATGTAATGATGTGGCCTGTGCATGCCTTTGAATAAAATCACCTTCAAAGGGCAATACATTATTTGGATACCAACTGCAAAGCCACAAAACCTGTAACATATTTAAAATTTAAAACAGGCCATGTATATTCATGACCTGTTAAAACAATTTACTTAACCATGCATAAAGCCGTTTAAATATTATTGTAATGCGCTAATAATTTCAACAAAATCGGCAGCCACTAAAGAAGCACCTCCAACAAGGCCACCATCAACATCCGGGCAAGCAAATAGTTCTTTGGCATTATTGGCTTTTACACTACCGCCATATAAAATAGGAATTTCGTTGGCTACATCAACACCATATTTACTTGCTAAAACGGAGCGTAAGTAAGCGTGTATTTCTTGTGCCTGATCGGTAGTAGCTGTTTTTCCGGTACCTATTGCCCAAATGGGTTCATATGCAATAATTACCTTTTTTAAATCATCGGCAGACAAATGAAATAAAGACTCCTGTAGCTGTTTTTCAACATACTCATTTTGCGTACCCGCTTCTCTGATTGCGAGAGGCTCTCCGCAACAGAAAATAGGTGTAATGCCGGCTCCCAACAAAAGGTCTAATTTTTCCGACAGCATCAGGTTGGTTTCTCCATAATATTCTCTTCTTTCGCTATGGCCAATAATGCAATGCGCTATATTAATGGATTTTAACATTTCTACAGATACCTCACCGGTATATGCGCCGGAGGCCTTGTTAGAACAGTTTTGTGCCGAAATATAGTAATTTTTCTTTCCGGCCGCTTTTTCCTGCGCCATTATTAAATACGGAAAAGGAACACCAAAAATTGCTTCATGATTGTCGTTCAATTCAATGTTTTCGCCTAAAATTTTGTCTAACAATTCTTGTCCCTGCTGATACGTAAGATTCATCTTCCAGTTTGCAGCAGCAATTTGCTTTCTCATTGTACTTCTATTTAAGATGTTTATAAATATTTTTCAAATTTGTAATTTCAATTTCAGTGAGTTGTTCTCCTTTTAAGTTCTTCCAGCGTCTGGCATCTTCAAGGGCTTTACTTAATTGATATTTTATAGTATGATTATGCCCCCAGGAAAAAGATGGGATATGTTTTGGAGTAAGTCCGCTGCCAAAAACATTGGCACTAACACCTATTACTGTTCCCGAATTGATGCCGGTATTAATCGCTGTTCGGGAAAAATCGCCCATAATAACACCACATTTTTTACCCGCCGGTAATTTTTTGCCCTGCAAATGTACGTCAATATTGCCAGCTGTGTTCTTTAAATTACTATTGCTGGTTCCGGCACCCAGGTTACACCATTCGCCAATAACAGAATCGCCTAAATAGCCATCATGTGCCTTATTGGAGTATGCAAACAGCACTGAGTTTTTTATTTCGCCACCCACCGTACACCTTGGGCCAATAGTAGTAGCTCCATAAATTTTAGCCCCCATTTTTACCACAGCACTTTCACCAATACTTACCGGGCCACGGAGGCAGCCGCCTTCCATTATTAATGCGTTCTTGCCAATATAAACTGGGCCTTCATCCGCATTAATAATACAATGCCTTACTACAGCACCTTGCTCAATAAAGATATTTTTAGAATTGATTAGGGAGTTGGATTTATGAACGGGCAAAGACTTTCTGCCTTTTGTCAACCTTTTAAAATCCAACAATAAGGCTGTATGGTTATGCTGAAATATATGCCAGGGATATTGTATCGATAACAAATCATCTACAACAATATCCGGCCACTGCTTTTGCGTAACTGCTGTATTAGGATTGATATTCCAAACCGCTATTCCATCAGCCGATATTATTTTTTGTCCTTTTTGAAGCTGCTTAATGTGGTTTAAGAGTGTGGGCGTTGGTAATAAAGATGCACGAATAAGTATAATACTATCTTTGGGCGTTAAAAATATTTTTTCAACAGCTTGACTAGATATGTTGCCTTTTATTAATTTAACCGGGGTATCAACAGATTTTAACCGGAGGCTCTTTTCCCATTTTTCTTTAATAGTAAGAATACCAATCCTTATATCCTGTACTTTTTTGGTGAGGGTAAAGGGATATAAGTTATTGGTGTCGTCATCACCCTGAAAGAATACTATTTTTTTCATTAAAAGTGGGCACTAAGATAATCAATTTTAAACTTAGTATAAATAAAAAACCCCGGCAAAACCGGGGTTAAAATAACCTATAGTAGTAAAATTACTTTTTAGCGTATTTTCTTTTAAACTTATCAATACGTCCTGCAGTATCTACCAATACATTTTTACCGGTAAAGAATGGGTGCGATGTACTGGAAATCTCTAATTTAATAAGTGGATATTCGTTGCCATCTTCCCACTTAACTGTTTCTTTAGAATTAGCAGTTGACTTGCTTAGAAAAGATTCTCCGTTACTCATGTCTTTGAAAACTACAAAACGATAGCTTTCGGGATGGATACCTTCTTTCATAACTTTATGATTTTTAAGGTTGTACGGATTTTGCCGTACTGTTATTTAATAATTTTGAGCTGCAAAGGTAGGATAAATTAGGCATTAATAATTAAAAATGGATGAATTAAACCTATTTCCTAAGAATGAATTTAAAATGCAGAATGGAAATAATCAACTCCGCATATTCTCTACCTGCAAAGGCAACCCTATATCCCAGGTTTTAGAAGCTTGGATTACCGACTGTAAATCATCAATTTTTTTGCCGGTTACACGCACCAAATCATCATTAATAGAAGCCTGTACTTTTAAACCTGCGTCTTTAATAAGTTTTACAATCTTTTTAGCATCATCCTGCTTCAAGCCATTACGCACCTGAATTTCTTTTTTCCAAACTTTACCGATAAGGCTTCCCTCTTTGCTCATATCAAAAGCTTCCGGTGCTATCCCCTGCTTATGTGCTCTGCTCACCAGCACATCCATTAATTGCTTCATCTTCATATCGTCGTCTGTTTCTACCTTCAACACATAGGTTTTTTTATCAAGGTCTATCACTAAGTGCGAGCCTTTGAAATCAAAACGATTAGAAAGTTCTTTACCTACAACGTTCACGGCATTATCTAATGCCTGTGCATCTACCTTACTTACAAAATCAAAAGATGGCATGGTATTATTTTTAATATAGTGAATCAGAAACGTCAAACTTACATAATTTTTTTTACCTGCCCCTCATGTTATTTATGGATGAGATTTTTTATGTAAGTTTGGCTACTTTTAATTTTATGTCAACGTATATAGATTTTCGTTCAGACACTGTTACCAAGCCTTCAAAAGCCATGTTAGAGGCTATGAGTATTGCGCAGGTTGGCGATGATGTTTTTGGAGAAGACCCCACTGTAAATCAATTAGAGAAAATGGCGGCCGGCATGTTTGGTATGGATGCCGCTTTGTTTTGCAGTAGTGGTACACAAACCAACCAAATTGCAATTAAGTGCCATACCCAACCCGGCGATGAAGTAATTTGTCATGTGGACGCACACATCTATCAATACGAAGGTGGTGGTATTGCTTTTAACTCCGGCTGCTCTGTCAAGCTCATTTCCGGAGAAAGAGGATTGATTAATGAACAGCAGGTGTTGGCATGCATCAATAAGAAAGATGATGTACATAAAGCCTATTCCAAATTAGTGTGTATTGAAAATACCAGTAACCGAGGTGGTGGTAGTTGCTATGATTTTATAGAATTACAAAAAATAAAACAGGTTTGCGATCAAAACGATTTGGCTTATCATATTGATGGTGCCAGACTTTTTAATGCGATTGTTGCTAAAAACGAAACGCCGGCACAATATGGTGAACTATTTGACAGCATTTCTATTTGCCTGTCCAAAAGTCTGGGTTGCCCTGTTGGCAGTTTATTATTAGGAACAAAAGACTTTATAAAAAAAGCAAGGCGTGTGAGAAAAGCTTTTGGCGGCGGTATGCGGCAAGTAGGTTTTCTTGCAGCTGCAGGTATTTATGCCTTACAAAATAATATTGAAAGGTTAGCGCAGGATCATGAACATGCAAAAGCTATCGCAAGTTCGTTAGAAAATAAAAGCTTTGTAAAAAAAATATTACCGGTAGAAACGAATATTATAATTTTTGAAACGGAAGGTATTACGGCTCCGGAGTTAGTAGCAGTTTTGAAAGAAAAAAATATACTGGCTTATGCCATTGCTCCAGACAGAATACGATTAGTTTTACATTTAGATATTACTACCGATATGGTTGCTAAAACCATTGAAACAATTCATGCACTAAACCGGTAAACCTGGCTCAAGTGCCATTTAATTATTAAACCACCCTATGTTAGGTATAGGGTATAAATTAAAAAATATGTTCCCAACTATCAATCCCACAAAAACAAAAGCCTGGAAAAAATTACAAAAAAATGCAGCGCAAATTGAAGGTGTTGCCATGCGGGATTTATTTTCGCAGGATGCCAATCGCGGAAAAAAATATGCCATACAACATGGCAATATTTATTTTGATTACTCGAAAAACAGCATCACCGATGAAACGATAAAACTGCTTTTTGAATTAGCCAATGAAGCCAAATTAAAAGAAGCCATCAAAGCCATGTTTAAAGGCGAAGCCATTAACCAAACTGAAGGCCGATCGGTTTTACATGTTGCGTTAAGGAACTTTGGCAAAGACCCTGTAAAAGTTAACGGTGCAGATGTAATGCCTGAGGTAAGAAAGGTTTTAAGAAAAATGAAAAACTTTTGCACTCGCATACATGATGGAGAACATAAAGGTTATACCGGTAAAAAAATAAAATCAATTGTAAATATTGGTATTGGAGGAAGCGATTTAGGCCCATTTATGGTTACAGAAGCCCTAAAGCCATACTGGGTAAAAGGTATTGAAACTTATTTTGTTTCGAACGTTGACGGTACACATATTGCAGAAACATTGAAAAAAGTAAATCCGGAAACTACTTTGTTCCTGATTGCTTCCAAAACCTTTACTACACAGGAAACCATGACCAATGCACATACAGCAAGAGAATGGTTTTTAAAGAAAGCGAAAGATGAAAAATTTGTGGCCAAACATTTTGTGGCTTTAAGCACCAACCAAACCGAAGTAAAGAAATTTGGTATAGACACTAAAAATATGTTTGAGTTTTGGGACTGGGTTGGAGGCCGTTATTCTCTTTGGTCGGCCATTGGCTTATCAATTGCTTTAACAATTGGTTTTAACAACTACGAAGAACTTTTAAAAGGAGCTTACGATGTGGATCAACATTTTAAAAGTACGCCGTTTAATAAAAACATTCCTGTAATAATGGCCTTGCTGGGAATATGGTACACCAATTTCTTTGGAGCAGAAAGCGAAACCATTTTACCTTACGACCAATACATGCACCGCTTTGCCGCCTATTTTCAACAAGGCAATATGGAAAGCAACGGTAAAAGCGTTGACAGAAATGGTAAAAAAATAAATTATGCCACAGGCCCAGTAATTTGGGGAGAACCCGGTACTAATGGGCAACATGCTTTTTATCAATTAATACATCAGGGTACGCCATTAATCCCCTGCGATTTTATTGCCCCGGCTATAAGCCATAATCCTATTGGCGACCACCACCCAAAATTATTGAGCAACTTTTTTGCTCAAACAGAAGCATTGATGAACGGAAAGTCTTTAGCACAGGTAAAAGCCGAGTTAAAGAAAACCGGCATGAGCAAAGAGGCCATTAACAAATTAGCACCTTTTAAAGTGTTTGACGGCAATAAACCTACCAATTCCTTTTTAATAAAAGAAATTACGCCTTTTACTTTAGGACAAATGATTTCCTTATACGAACATAAAATTTTTGTACAGGGAGTAATCTGGAATATTTTTAGTTTTGACCAATGGGGCGTGGAATTAGGCAAACAATTAGCCAATAAAATTTTACCCGAATTAAAAGATGATTCGGTTGTTACTGCTCATGATAGCAGCACAAACGAATTGATTAATATGTATAAAAAAATGAGATAGGTTTTTACCGTTTTATACAATGCCGCAAATAACAATTTCTTATTATTTGCGGCATTTTTTATTTTTCCATGTCTGCAATAGTTTGCATAATCAAAACTTTGGTTCTGTCGGGAGGTGGGTCGCCAACTTTTATATACAATCCGTTTTCCGAACTCCACAAGTATTCGCCATAGCTATTCCAATCTTCATAAAATATATTAAACTTTCCCGAAGGAAATGTGGTTCCGTTCAGTTTTTCAAACATCCTGTTTACAACAATATAACCATACTCCTCCCCTGTTATTGCCAAGCGGTAATTATCAGAAGTAACCGGTTCATCAGATGATGTAGTAAACACAGCTTCGTTAATAAGAACGATATCATTTTTACGGAGGCCGGGAACAATAAATCTTGGCAGGTATTTACATTCCCTCTCATCAAAATACATTGTAAATGTAAAACTACCTATATGCGGATGTAACAGGTACACGTATATCAAACCTTCGTCATTTAAAATATTACAGGAGGCGTAATAATTATCCTCACTACCCAATCTGATATAAAAATGCCTGCCTGTCATTTTTTTAAAATTATAGCGAAAATAATATTCGTCGTCATATCTAATTTCAATTACTTATCAAATCTTTATAGGGATTTCTCCTCTCCTCCTGTTGGTTGGTATTGTCGAAATGACGAACACGCTTAAACCGTCATTTCGAATGGAGTGCAACGGAATGAGAAATCCCCAACAAAAAACATTTACTTCAATTGTATTTCAGATTTCTCCTCACCTCCCGATGGTCGGTATTGTCGAAATGACGAACACGCTTAAAACGTCATTT
>JBKEEB010000051.1:0-97445 GCA_047975735.1 Niabella sp. | reverse complement strand
GAGCGTCCGGGGGCTGTTTATCTGGCGGCAACATTAGCAGGACACAATCAAAAAGGACTACCCTGTTTTGGTATTTATGGTCAAGATGTACAGGACATGGGAGATGCTACTATTCCTGATGATGTAAAAGGTAAACTACTCTCTTTTGCAAAAGCAGGCCTTGCTGTATCTATAATGAAAGGAGAATCCTACCTCGCAATAGGTTTTGTTTCTATGGGTATTGCAGGGTCTGCTGTAAATCCCGATTTCTTTCAGGAGTACTTAGGCATGCGTAATGAGTATGTAGATTCCTCAGAAGTATTGCGAAGAATAGATTTGGAGATTTATGATAAAGCCGAATACGCCAAAGCACTGAAATGGGTGAAAGAAAATTGTAAAGAAGGAAAGGATTTTAATGCAAAGAAAAAGTCGAGAAAAGATTTAAATAAAGATTGGGAATTTGTTGTAAAAACAACACTCATTATTCGCGATTTAATGATAGGAAATAAGCAACTACATAAAATGGGCTTTTTTGAAGAAGCTCATGGGCACAATGCATTGGTTTCAGGCTTTCAGGGACAAAGGCAATGGACGGATTATAAACCCAATGGCGATTTTTCTGAAGCAATATTAAATTCTTCTTTTGATTGGAATGGTATTCGCAAACCCTTTATCGTTGCTACCGAAAATGACTCGTTAAATGGCGTGTCCATGTTGTTTAATTATTTATTAACAAACACCGCTCAAATTTTTGCAGATGTGCGGACTTACTGGAGTCCGGATGCTACAGAAAGAGTAACTGGCTGGAGACCCGATGGTAGAGCAAAGGATGGTTTTATTCATTTAATCAACTCCGGCTCGGCAACTTTAGATGGAACTGGTAGGCAAAATATAAACGGCCAACCTGCTATGAAGCCCTTTTGGCAAATCAGTAAAAAAGAAGCTAAGGCCTGTGTGGAGGCAACTACTTTTCATCCTTCCAACAGAGATTATATGAGAGGCGGCGGCTTCTCCTCAAAATTTTTAACAAAAGGCGAAATGCCTGTAACTATGTGTAGGGTAAATCTTGTAAAAGGTCAGGGCCCTGTTTTGCAAATTGCTGAAGGTTATACCGTAAACTTACCAGAAAAAGTAAATGATATTATTGATAAACGAACAGATTATATATGGCCTACAACATGGTTTGTTCCTAATGTAACCGGAGAAGGTGCTTTTAAAGATGTATATAGTGTAATGGCTAATTGGGGTGCTAATCATGGTGCTATAAGCTATGGCCATATTGGAGCCGATTTAATTACATTAGCATCCATGCTTCGTATTCCTGTATGCATGCATAATGTGGACTTAGAAAAAATCTTCCGTCCTTCAGCATGGGCCTCATTTGGGATGGATACCGAGAGTAGCGACTATAGGGCTTGTAATGTATATGGGCCATTATACAAGTAATTACATTGAATAAATAATAAGGTTAACCGAAATACGGAAAATTATTTTTAAAGGGAAAAGCAGCATTGATAATGCAGCATAAAAAACATTTTGTGCATGTTATTATAAAAACTATGGTTAATATGCGAATTGTTTTATTTTTTTCTGTTAATTTGAACTGCTATTTCAATACTTGACTATTAACGATTACAAATACAATTAAATGGCCAAAAAACAATCATTATTTATTAAAGATGGCGTTAACTACGCAAAACCCTTTGCTGCCATCAGTGCATTATTTTTCCTTTGGGGTATAGCTCACGGGCTGCTTGATACATTGGATAAGAATTTTCAGGAAATGCTGCATTTGCATAAATGGCAATCAAGCATGATTCAATTTTCTTTGTATGGGGCTTATGCTATTATGGCTATACCGGCAGGTATATTTATGAAAAAATTTGGGTATAAAAAAGGGGTTATTTTTGGATTATTACTTTTTGCTGCAGGTGCATTGCTTTCTGCGGCCACTGCACCTGTACAGTCTTTTATTTTGTTTTTGTTATGTCTGCTCATTATTGGTAGCGGGCTTACTGTACTCGAAACAGCTGCCAATCCATATACCACAAAATTAGGTCCACCCGAAACGGCGGAAAGAAGAATTAATTTTTCTCAATCATTTAATGGTCTTGCCTGGACAATAGGCCCTTTAATTGCACTATATGTTTATGGTAATCGTAGCCATGAAGAAGGGGAGAAAATGATGTCGATTGTATTGCCGTTTTTTCTGATTGGCTTGGCAGTATTAATTGTAGCTTTTATTTTCATGCGTTTAAAATTACCTGAAATTACAGAGGAAGATGAGAATGCGGCTCATGGTATAGCTCATACCTTAAGTGGAGATGAGGAGATAGAAGTGTCTGATGACCCTGCCAATCCAAGGTATATTACTAAAAAACCTTTATGGAAGAACAAACATTTTAAAACGGGCTTCATTGCACAGGCCTGTTATGTGGCAGCTCAAACCGGTGTGTTTAGTTATTTGATTAATTTTGTTTCAGATCACGGACAGTACCCCAGATGGGAGTCGGTAAACGGCCCCTACTTTTTATCCTTAGGGTTTCTTCTGTTTATGATTGGACGTATATCCGGTAGTGCTTTAATGAAGTATTTCAAGCCTTCTAAATTGTTAGCGTTTTATACCTTAGCTGTTTGTTTACTATTACCGGTTGTGGCTTCACACCTTGGTTGGGTATCTTTAATCGCTCTATACGGGGTTTTCTTTTTTATGTCAATTATGTTCCCCACAATTTTTGCATTAGCCATAAAAGGATTGGGCCCACAAACAAAGAAGGGCGCATCATTTCTCGTAATGGCAGTTGCAGGCGGTGCACTATTTCCTCCCATTATGGGTGCTATTTCTGACGTGTACGGCATGAGTAAAGGCTTTTTTGTTCCTATCCCGTTATTCATTTACATACTTTATTATGCATTAAACGGCAGTAAAGTAAAGGCGTAATTAAGTTATATTTAATAGCTCCTTTGGTTTTATGATTAATTATTATGACTTTTGGTTATCAATTGTCATAATATGAAAAGAAAAACTTTTATAAAAAGCTCGGGTATTTTAGGGGCAGGTTTGGTAATGGGAAACTATTCATTTGCAAACCGTTTTGAGGAATTTCCCGTAGTTCGTGTAGCCGAAGGCCAACGTAATTTTAAGAGTGCTATTATTGAGAAAGCCATTAAAACTTTTCAATCAAAAGTGCCTGATAAAGAGTTAGGTTGGTTGTTTAATAATTGCTTCCCTAACACGTTGGACACAACTGTTTTTTATGAAGAAAAAAACGGCAAACCGGATACCTACGTAATTACCGGAGATATTGATGCCATGTGGTTAAGAGACAGCTCCGCACAGGTATATCCTTATTTGCAATTTTGTAAAGACGATAATGCTTTGCATAAACTCATTGCAGGCGTTATAAATAAGCAAACACATTTTATTATAAAAGATCCCTATGCAAATGCTTTTTATAATGATGATGCAAAAGTGAGCAAATGGAAAGAAACGGATATCACGGATATGAAGCCCGGTATTCATGAAAGAAAATGGGAGATCGATTCGCTTTGTTATCCTATCAGGTTAGCTTATAGGTTTTGGAAGGTAACAGGCGATATCAGCCCCTTTGATGCAGCATGGAAAAGAGCCATTGAATTAACTTTGCAAACTTTTAAAGAGCAGCAGCGTAAAGATGGGGTTGGCCCTTATAAATTTCAAAGAGAAACGGCATGGGCTACCGATGGCATACCAATGGCAGGATATGGTTATCCGGTAAAACCTAATGGTTTAATATGTTCCATGTTCCGCCCCAGTGATGATGCTACTATTTATGCATACTTAATACCCTCTAATTTCTTTGCGGTAACCAGTTTAAAACAGGCTGCCGAAATGGTTAATGTTATTTTAAAAGATGCGGGTTTGGCATCAAGGCTTAGTGCTTTGGCAAAAGAAGTTGAAAACGCATTAAAAATTCATGCAACAACAATTCTCGAAAAGTATGCAAAAATTTATGCTTTTGAAGTAAACGGATATGGTAGTTGTGTTTTAATGGATGACTCCAATGTACCCAGTTTATTAGCAATGCCTTATTTGGGGGCCGTTCCTGTTAATGATCCCATATATCAAAATACAAGGCGGTTTGTTTGGTCTGATGATAATCCATTCTTTTTTAAAGGCACGGCGGCAGAAGGAATAGGCGGCCCGCATATTGGGTTAGATATGGTTTGGCCTATGAGTATAACAATAAAAGGGCTTACAGCAACCTCAGATGATGAAATAAAATGGTGTATTCAAACGCTCAAAAAGACGCATGGCGGTACAGGCTTTATGCATGAATCTTTCCATAAGGACGATCCTAAAAACTTTACCCGTAAATGGTTTGCTTGGGCTAATACATTATTTGGTGAATTGTTATGGAAAACTTTTGAGGAGAAGCCGGAGTTGCTTTATTAGCCAAAAAAACTATTTTATAAAAGCATTCCGATACATATGCAAACACAGCAATTGTTTTGTTATTTCAGGAATACTTTTTTATTTTCTAAACTTTCCAGTAATCTGCTTAAAATAAATAAATGAAAAAATACTATCTGCCAATTCTGCTAATTGCATTCTCTTTTGAAAGTTTTTCACAGTCCTTACAGCCTGTTGATTATGTAAATCCTCTAATGGGCACATTGTCAAAGTTCGAACTTTCTAACGGCAATACTTATCCTGCCATTGGTTTGCCTTGGGGAATGAACCTATGGTCGCCACAAACCGGTAAAATGGGTGATGGATGGATGTACCGCTATGATGCCGATAAAATAAAGGATTTAAACAAACCCACCAGCCTTCACCTTGGATGAACGACTATGGCTATTTTGCAATAATGCCTGCTACCGGAAGTTTAAAGTTTAAAGAAGATGACCGAGCCAGCTGGTTTAGTCATAAAGCGGAGACTGCCACACCTTATTACTATAAAGTGTATCTGGCAGATGCCGATGTTACTACTGAAATTGCACCAACAGAACGAGCCGCTATTTTTAAATTCACTTTTCCTACAGCCGATACTGGATCCATCATTGTGGATGCGATAGACAGAGGCTCTTATGTAAAAATAATTCCATCAGAAAATAAAATTATAGGCTACTCCACCAGAAACAGCGGAAGTGTTCCCAAGGATTTTAAAAATTATTTTGTCGTTCAGTTTGATAAAAAATTTGACTTTGATAAATCATGGAGCGTTGATAAATTCATTGATGATGACGAAGTAAAAAGTGAACATGCCGGTGCCGTTATTGGTTTTAAAGGATTAAAAAAAGGAGATGTGGTTACTGCAAAAGTAGCCTCTTCTTTTATTAGTTTTGAGCAGGCTGAATTGAACTTGAAGCAAGAGATTGCTAACAAAAACATTGAAACCGTTAAAAGCGAAGGGTATAAAATATGGAATAAAACCTTAGGACGTGTTAAAGTAAGTGGTGGTACCGACGAGCAAATTCGTACTTTTTATTCCTGTCTGTATCGCATGGTGTTTTTCCCTTTAAAAATGCACGAAAAAAATGCTGCAGGTCAATGGGTGCATTACAGCCCATACACTGGTAAGGTAGAAGATGGTTACAAATTTGCAGGCACCGGTTTTTGGGATACTTTTAGAGCATTATATCCTTTCTTAAACTTTGTATTTCCTTCCGTTGCCAAAGAAATGCAGGAAGGATTAATAAATGATTATGTACACGGTGGCTGGTTACCAGAGTGGTCTTCTCCGGGTTATCGGGGTATTATGATTGGCAATAATTCAGCCTCTATTGTATCTGAAGCATATATAAAGGGCGCACGCGGTTACAATATTGAAAAACTGTGGGAGGCTTTAATACATGGTGCTAATAACGAAGGCCCGCATGCTACCGGAAGAAAAGGCGTGCAGTTTTATAATGATTTAGGCTATGTGCCTAATGATGTAGGTATTAATGAAAATGTAGCCCGCACGCTGGAGTATGCTTATGATGATTATGCAATTTATGCATTGGGTAAAGCATTAGGCAAGTCTGCATCAGATATTGATATTTATAAACAACGGGCGATGAATTATAAAAATCTTTTTTATAAAAAACATTTGTTGATGGCACCACGTCAAAAGAACGGTGAATTTGCTTCGTATTTTAATCCTTATGCATGGGGTGGCGATTTTACCGAAGGCAACAGTTGGCATTACTCCTGGAGTGTTTTTCAGGATATAGAAGGGCTAAGGAAATTAATGGGTGGCGATAAAATGTTTATTACTATGTTGGATTCTGTATTTATTATGCCACCGGATTTTTCCGGCTCTAAATATGGAGGAATCATCCATGAAATGCGAGAAATGCAAATTATGAATTTTGGCCAATATGCGCATGGCAATCAACCCATACAACACATGACGTATTTGTACAACTATACCTCTCAGCCTTGGAAAACACAGTATTGGGTGCGTGAGATTATGAATCGTTTATACCATAGTGCTCCCGATGGTTATTGTGGTGATGAGGATAACGGGCAAACCAGTGCCTGGTATGTATTTTCGGCCTTAGGCTTTTATCCCGTTACACCGGCCAGCACACAATATGTTACTGGCACACCTTATTTCAAAAAAATTGAAATTAATTTTGAGAACGGTAAAAAACTTACCATTAACGCTCCACAAACCAGTATGGTAAATAAATACGTTACAGCGGCTACGTTTAATGGCAAACCATTACAAAAAAACTATGTAGAGCATTTTGATTTATTAAAAGGGGGTGTATTAAATTTCACCATGTCGGCATCGCCTAATAAAACAAGGAACACAACAAAAGCGGCGCAACCTTTTTCAATGAGTAAGTAAGGTAAGGATGAATTGGCCGTTTCATGGGGAGCCTGTCGAATCATGATATTAATAGGTTTTAAAAAGCACCATCCTGAACCTGTCGAGGAATGCTGAATAGAACCTTAGGAAAACATTTCTTTAGTATTTGCATAACAGGATGTTTACACAATAATAAAAACAATTACAGTGTTAAGTGTAATTGTTTTTATCTTTATACACCTTACTAATAAAAAATATTTATGAAACATATTTGTTTTCTTCTGATGTTTTGTTTGGCGGCTGGTGCATCTTTTGCTCAGCAAAAAAACGACTGGGCTAATTTTGCCAAGTATGCCAAAGCCAATGATACTGCTGCGCAAGGGGCTGTTGTATTTATGGGTAATTCTATTACGCAAGGTTGGGTAACGGCTCACCCGGCTTTTTTTGCAGAAAATAATTATATCGGCAGAGGAATTAGTGGCCAGGTTACTTCACAAATGCTGGTTCGCTTCAGGCCAGATGTTATTAGTTTAAAACCTAAGGCCGTAGTAATATTAGCGGGCACAAATGATATTGCCCAAAACAATGGCTACATCTCCAACGAAAATATTTTAAACAATATTATTTCAATGTGCGAACTGGCCAAGGTTAACAATATCAGGCCTATACTTTGTTCGGTTTTACCAGCTTATCAATTTGGGTGGCGCAAGGAATTAACACCGGATAACGATATTATAAAGCTGAATGAAATGATTAAGGCTTATGCAACAGAAAATAAGATTGTATATGTAGATTATCATTCTGCTTTAAAAGACGAAAGGAATGGCTTGCCGGAAAAATACGCTAAGGATGGCGTACATCCTACTATAGAAGGATATGCTGTTATGGAAAAATTGATACAGGAAGCTATCGGTTCTAAAAAGGAGCGCAAGAAACTTAAAAACAGACAGTATCTTTTTTCAAAAGAATAAAATATAACAGTTATTATAAAAACACTATGTCATGAAGCAGAGAATAATATTATTAGTTGTGCTATTGATAAATACTTTTTGCGTTTTAGCGTCTAAAGTAGATACATTGGAGGTATATAGCCCATCTATGAAAAAAAATATTAAAACAGTAGTTGTAGTACCGGATAACTATACTAAAGATAAAGCACTTCCTGTATTTTACCTGTTGCATGGGTATAGCGGCAATTATGCAAACTGGGTACAGGCACAAGCTGTAAGGGATGGTGCCAATCTGTATCAAATGATATTTATTTGCCCCGATGGTGGTTATGGCAGTTGGTATTGGGATAGTCCGGTTGACTCTTCCTTTAAATACGAAACCTTTGTTGCAAAGGAGTTGACAGCTTGGGTAGATAAAAACTATGCAACCATTCGTTCCCCAAAAGGCAGGGCTATTTCGGGCTTAAGTATGGGCGGCCATGGTGGTTTGTATTTAGGTATAAAACATCCTGATGTTTTTGGTGCCTGTGGCAGTATGAGTGGGGGCGTGGATATAAGGCCTTTTCCTAATAACTGGGATATGGCAAAAAGATTGGGCAAATATTCTCAGTACCCCGAAAGATGGGAGCAAAATACAGTGATAAATATGTTGCATTTAATTGAACCCAACACCCTACAAATTATTATTGATTGCGGTACAGAAGATTTTTTCTTCGGTGTTAATGAAAGATTGCATCAAGAAATGCTCTACCGTAATATTAAACATGATTATATTACTAGGCCGGGGAAGCACAATTGGCCTTATTGGGAAAACGCTGTGTATTATCAAATTCTTTTTATGAACAGATTTTTTACAAGTAAGTAGCCGTCTTTTAGGTTTATCGTTTTATAAGAGCAATAATAAGGAGAACTTTATTATTGCTCTTATGTTTTTAGTCTCCTTTGAGTGATAGGCCGGAATAAATTCTCATAATATTGTTATCTTTCAAAAAATATTAATCATATTATTATATGGAACATACAGGCTTTGAAAGATTAGTATCCATTATGGATGATTTACGGGAGAAATGCCCTTGGGATAAAAAACAAACCATACAGTCTTTAAGGCAAATGACTATAGAAGAGACCTATGAACTGGGCGATGCAATATTGGATGAGGACTGGCAACATATTAAGGAAGAGTTGGGAGATTTACTATTGCATATTGTATTTTATTCAAAAATAGCATCGGAACAAAACAGGTTTACTGTTAATGATGTAATAAATGGTATTTGTGAAAAATTGATCATCCGCCATCCGCATGTATATCCACCAAAAGAGCAATCGGAAGAGTTACTTGAAGTTCGGTCTGAGGAGGATGTAAAACGTAACTGGGAGCAGATAAAGCTAAAAGAAGGCAAAAAATCGGTGTTGAGTGGTGTGCCTGTATCATTACCTGCTATTGTAAAAGCTATGCGTTTGCAGGAAAAAGCTAAACAAGTTGGTTTTGAGTGGGAGCATATTAATGATGTATGGAAAAAAGTAGAGGAGGAAACGCAGGAGTTAAAGGAAGTTGTTGCCAATGGAGATACTGATAAGCAGGAGGATGAGTTGGGCGATTTATTATTTGCATTAATAAACTACGCCCAGTTCTTAAAAATTGATGCAGAAGCTGCATTGGAAAGAACCAATAAAAAATTTATATATCGCTTTACGAAAATTGAAGAGTATGCTGTAGAAAGCGGAAAATCTTTACAAGATATGTCTTTGGTAGAAATGGATGCAGTTTGGAATGAAATTAAGTTGAGAAAGGTTTAATGAAACAAAAAAATACATACAAATTTTTTTGGCAGTATTTATTATTGGCCGTTTCCCTAATTATGGTAATCGCATCATTTATAATGATGCGATATGTTATTGATAAGGCCTCATTGGCAAATCATGCAGTTTTTTTTGAAAATGAGATAAAAACACAGGTTAACGATTTTAGAACAACTGTTTTAAACGATTCTATTTTAGTAAAAAGATTGCTGACCGTTACCGAGCGAAAGGACGATATGATGGAATTATGGCATAAGCCATACTATTTTTTTTTGTATAAGGATAGTAAGGAAAAAGATTTTTTAAGATTTTGGAATACTTCACAGGTATTACCACCCAACAGTATCCTTAATAATGATGAGCAGCAGGAAATGTTCGCAAAACTCTCCAATGGGTATTATTATATATTTCAGGAGAGGCTGCCGCAGGATAGCCTTACAAAAGCGTATTGCATGCTTCTCATAAAATCGGAATATTTTATTCCTACCGATTATTTAAAGGAATCGTACCCCTTTGACAAAAGTATTAACAATATTGCTTCTATTAGTTTTACACCTACGGCTAACCCGGTAAAATCTATAAGCGGTAAGGTGCTATTTTATCTTAAGCAAAAACCAGGGGTACAACTATTTAAGGATAATACGCTGTCAATTACACTACGAATAATTGGGTTGTTTTTGTTTTTTATTGCTGTTTATTTATTGCTACACGAAAAGTTTACAAAACAAAATTTAGTAAGGGATATATATGTATTTGTAGCCTGTATGTTAGCTTTCAGAATAACGTTATACATACTTGGATATTATACAAATTTTGAATCCTTCGGACTTTTTAATTCGGCCATGTATGATTCCGGATTGTTATTGCATGATTTGGGCGATTTGTTAATTAACAGTATCTTGTTTTGTTGTATAGCCGCATTTATTTGGTACCGTTCATCAGCAAAAGAAGTAATAAATGTAAAAAAAATTTCATCTTTTACAAGTTGGTTATACGGTGTTTTTATGATACTTATACTGGTAATGGGAACATTTACCTTAGCCACTGTTATTAAAAGTCTGGTGGCTCAGTCTAATATATCATTCGATGTTACAAACTTTTTTAGCCTTAGTATATACACCGTTGTTGGCTTTATAATATTAGCAGCAATCGCATTAGGATTTTATTATGCTTCTCGTTTTCTTTTTAAATATTTGATACGGCTTTTTAAGGATAGGGCTTTTTATGTATATATTATTATAGCTGTTATAGGTCTCTTATATACAACTTTTGTAGCACCACCACCTTCAGTTTCTTTTTATATACCGTGTTTGCTATGGTTATTGTTATACACTGCGTTTTTTTTTAATGAACATCACATAAATTCTGTTTTTACAATTAATATAACAGGTGTAATTGTTTGGATATTTATTTTTTCTATCAGCATTTCTATGTTGATGCTTAGCGAAATTCGAAGCAAGGAACTGGTACAGCGAAAGCGCTATGTTCAAAAATTAGCTACGCAAAATGATGAAGCCAGTACCAGGGTAATTGGCTTGTCTAATAAATTTTTAGACAATCACTTTTTTATTAACAATTTTCAGCGGTTTGAGCAGGAAAGCACCAGCCTGCTATTGCGAGATAGTATTGTAAGAAGCAGCTATATCAGTTATCAAAACAATTATACTACAAAATTATTTTTATTTGACAGTTTAAATGCCCCGATATTTAACACCTCAGATTTGACGTTGGAATCTTTGAATACTATTATTGAAACCCAATCTAAACCAACCGCTGTCCCCGATATGTTTCTTTACGAAACAGGCATCGATAAGTTTTCATATATTACCCGAAGAGTTATTTATGATAGCAAAGGAAAATTTTATGGTACCGTAATTATTCTGTCAGATCCCAAAAGATTTGCACATGCAAACATCAATGCAGATTTGTTTAAACAGTATAGCCATTGGGAGCTATCTCATCCATCTGTTTATTATTACGCTGTATATAAAAATAAATTACTTGTTTCGTCAACCAAGCAATATCCTTTTACATCAACGCTTATACAGTCCGAAGTTCCCGAAATGCGGTATGAACAACGCCGCAATGAAGGGTATGGCGAACTTTGGTATAAGCCCAATCCATCAACAGTAATTGTAATGGCTCGTAAAAGCGAGCCCTTGTTAGAAACTATTACTTTATTTTCCTATATTTTTTGTGCCTTCCTTGTATTGTTAACTGTTTTGAATTTACTTATTCTTTTGCTAGACAGGTTATTGAAATTTAAGTTTTTTAAAAGCAAGAGTATATTCCAGTCAACTATCAGAGGTCAAATTCACAATACTTTTATTTTAATTACAGTATTGTCTTTTGTTGTAGTAGGTGTAGCTACTATTTCTTTTGTAACAGATAGGTTTCGTATAGCTAATAATGAAAGGCTTAGCCATACAATGAATGTGATGCTGAATGAGTTGCAAATGCGATCTGATATTGTAAAGTTGGTTTACAGAGAAAGGTTAGATACCGACACAGTAGATTTCTTATCAGAACTAAACGGAATTGTAAAAGAAGTATCTGATATACATGGTATGGATGCCAATGTATATGATATTGGCGGAGATTTGATAGCGAGCAGCTTGCCGGATCTTTACCAAAGAGGCATCATAAGTACAAGAATGGAGCCAAGGGCATACTACAATTTATTACGGCTTAGAAGCATAGAACATATTCAACCAGAGGCAATTTCAGACCTCTCTTATACCAGTATTTACACGCCGTTCAGGGATCAAAACGGAGCACTTTTTGGATACCTTGGGGTGCCCTACTTTACTGCACAGCACCAGCTCAATCAGGAAATTTCTAACTTTTTGGTAACCCTTATTAATTTAAATACATTTATATTTCTCATCACTGGCTTAGTAGCACTTTTTATTACAAATAGGATTACACGGTCGTTTAAATTAATTAGCGATAAAATGAATGCCGTTACTTTCACTAAGAATAACGAGCTTATAGAATGGAATAGAGATGACGAAATTGGTAGTTTAGTTAACGAGTATAACAGGATGGTTACAAAACTTCAGCAAAGTGCTGCTGAACTTGCATCGGCAGAAAGGCAAAGTGCCTGGCAGGAAATGGCACAACAGGTTGCACACGAAATTAAAAACCCGCTAACCCCTATGAAACTTAGCTTGCAATATTTGCAAAGAGCTATTGATGAAAATAGAAAAGATATTGAAAAACTAACGGCTAATGTATCAAAAACACTGGTAGAACAGATTGACCACCTTTCGAAAATAGCCACAGATTTTTCTCGGTTTGCAAACATAGGCACCGTTAATAATGAGTATTTTGATTTGAATGATGCCATTTCGCAGTTGCATGCTTTACACAGGAATAATCCCAATGTTGATATTGAATGGAACCAGTTAGAAACGCCGCTGCTTATTTATGCCGATAAAACACAAGTAAATAGACTGTTTACAAATTTATTGGTGAACTCAATTGATGCCAAAAGAGAAAATCAACGATGTATGATCTCAATTTATGAGGAAGTGGATGACGAAGGTTTTGTTGTAGTAAGTGTGCAGGATAATGGTACTGGTATTGGTGATGAAATGAAAAATAAAATCTTTCAGCCCAATTTTACTACTAAAACATCCGGTACCGGGTTAGGTCTGGCTATGACAAAAGCTATTGTAGAACAAATGGGAGGGGCAATATGGTTTGATACCATGATGGGAAAAGGAACTACCTTTTATATTAAGTTGCCTTTAGCCTCATTATAATTTCTTTTGAGTTTTTCTATCGGCCAGAAATTTTTCAATTTCTTTTAATGAAAAACTGCTTAAATTATTAGCAGCAGTTAAGCCCCCTTTCTGAGATGCCAATACTCCATATTCAATATCATTTAATCCTTCAATAGAGTGGGCATCGGGGTTAATAGATAGTGTTGCTTTTTTACGAAGAGCATAATCAATATAACTCCAGTCCAAATCCAAACGATGAGGATTGGCATTAATTTCGATTACTACATTATGTTGTACACAGGCCTCAATTATTTTTTCATAGTCAATAGGATAACCGTTACGGCTTAATAATAAACGTCCTGTAGGATGTCCTAAAATAGTTGTGTAAGGGTTTTCAATAGCCTTTAACAGCCGGTACATGGCTTTATCTTCGCTCATGTAAAGGTTACTGTGTACAGAGGCTATTACAAGGTCAAAACTACTTAATACATTATTTTCATAATCTAATGTACCATCATTTAAAATATCGCATTCAATGCTCTTGAAAATCTTAAAAGGGTATAACTTTTTATTTAGGTCATCAATATAAATATGTTGTTCTTTAATCCGTTCTACTGATAACCCGTTAGCGTATGTTGCAGATTTTGAATGATCCGATATAACTAAGTATTCGTACCCGTTTTGAATAAGAGTCTTGGCCATTTCTTCAATAGTGTTTACACCGTCAGACCAATTACTGTGGTTGTGAATAATTCCTTTTATATCGGTTTTTTCTATTAATTGCGGTAAAGTATTTTTTGCAGCAGCTTCCAGTATGTATGTATGTTCCCGCAAGCAGGGTTTTATATAGGAGAGTTTTGCATCTTTAAAAATATCTGTCTCGTTTTGAGGTGCTAAGTTTTCAAATTTTTGTTGATTGTATTGTTCAAAAAAACCTTCCAAAAAAAAATCTGATGCAGATGTGAGGAATTGCTTTTTACAAATATTTTCATTATCCAAATATAATTTCAGTCTTAGTCCGTTATTTAATTTGTACAACAAAGTATTAGTAGTTTCTTCCAAAAGCTCCGGAGGATATGCTGTCTGAAAAGCCGGTTTTATAGTTGTTGCATCTCCTTTTATAACAAACTCCAACTCTTTAATCGTAGGTAGCTGCCTTCTATAACTCCCTGTAGGTAACACATTTTTTTCTCCAAATAAATTATGTAGGTAATTTTCAATAACCGGAAAAAGGGGAGTAATTTGAGCGTACAAAAAATACCCCTTATTTTGGTTATAAAAGGCAATAGCATCCAACACATTGTTTTGTGTTTTTTCTCCAAAACCTTTATAGCGGGTTAATCTGTTTTCATTGCAGGCGTACTCTAATTCTCCGATGGATGTAATACCCATTTCTTTCCAGATGACGTGAATTTTTTTAGGCCCCAAACCTTTCAATTGTAACATTTCAATTACTCCGGGAGGTGTATTGCGTACATATGCTTGCAGGGCAATTATGCTTCCGGTTGTTAATAATTCATTTGTTTTTTCGGCTACGGATATGCCTAATCCTTTAGTTTTTGTAATTTCTTCCCGATTGGCTTCTGATAATGTAAATGGTAACCTCTCAATATGATAGGCCGCAATAGAATAGGTTTTAGATTTAAAAGCATCCTCTCCATGAATATCCATCAACTTCGACAGCATGGAAAATTGATCGGCTATTTGCGAATTGTTCATGTATCAGAAAATTTCAAAGTAACCAGAAAGGGGTTAAAATAATAAAGCCTTTCCTACAGGAAAGGCTTTATATATAAGAAAATTAAATCTTATTTTTTCTTGGCTGCTTTTTTAGGAGCCGCTTTTTTTGCTGCTGCTTTCTTAGGAGCTGCTTTTTTTGCTGCTGCTTTTTTTACTGCGGCCTTTTTAGGAGCTGCTTTTTTTGCTGCTGCTTTTTTAGGAGCTGCTTTTTTTGCTGCTGCCTTTTTAGGAGCTGCTTTTTTTGCTACTGCTTTTTTAGGAGCCGCTTTCTTAGCTGCTTTTTTAGGAGCTGCTTTTTTTGCTGCTTTTGCCATTTGTTAGAATTTAATTGTTAGTAAAAAATGGATTTCGTAAGTAAAAATATAAAATTTTTTAATCCGTTCAAATTTTTTTTCCACAATTTATACAAACAGCAAATATAAACACGTTAAGCGGTGGCTTCATTAACAGAAACAAAGGTTCTGTTTTTTCTTCCTTTTTTAAACTCTACAACACCGTCAGTTAATGCAAATAACGTAAAATCTCTACCTACACCAACATTTTTTCCTGGGTGGTATGCTGTACCACGCTGACGTATGATAATGTTACCGGCAGTAGCAGGCTGGCCGCCATATATTTTTACTCCAAGTCTTTTGCTTTCTGAGTCACGACCATTCTTTACACTACCTTCTCCTTTCTTATGTGCCATGGTATAATGTTTTTTTTATTTGATTAAGCTAATTTTTAAATTAAGCTATATCTGTTACTTTAATTTTTGTATAAGCAGTACGGTGTCCTTTTTTCTTATGAAAACCTTTTCTTCTTTTGGTTTTGTAGGCAATTACAGTATCGCCTTTTACATGATCAAGAATTTCCGCACTTACTTTAGTAGCGATGTTTGTGCCAACAAGTACTTTATCACCCACAGCGGATAATAAAACATCCAAATTAACAGAGTCTCCTGCTTCACCTGCAAGATGAGGTACAAAAAGGGTTTGATCCTTTTCTACTTTAAATTGTTGACCTGCTACCTTAATTACTGCTATCATTGTTAAAAAAATTAGGACGGCAAAGGTAAGAAGTTTTTTTTATTTTTCCATACAGATACAGTAAACTTTTATAAATGGCACCCATATCTTACCGGGAGGTATTATCTTTGTAATTCACATTTTTGCTTATATTGCCGAATAAACTACGTAATGTAATGAAAATCAAGTCATTATTTGCGAAGCCGTTTGCTTCTATTGTATCTAAAAATATAAAAAAAGGTATGCTCAATGCGGTACCTGACCAAACCTCTATACTTAAAAGTTTACTAAAAACCGGTAAAAATACTGAATTCGGGAAACAGCACAATCTGTCTTCGGTTCAAAATTACGAGCAGTATAAACAGGCTGTACCTGTAAGGGATTATGAGGGGTTAAAGCATTATGTTGAACTGATTAAACAAGGACAGCATAATATTTTGTGGAAAGGCAAGCCCATTTATCTTGCAAAAACCTCTGGCACTACCAGTGGTACTAAGTATATACCTATTACAAAAGATTCTATTGATAATCACATACATTCTGCCCGAAATGCTATTTTATGCTATATGGCTGAAACAGGTAATACCAAATTTGCAGATGGTAATATGATTTTTTTAAGTGGTTCGCCGGTTTTAGAGCGTATTGCCGGCATACCTACAGGCAGACTTAGTGGGATTGTGAACCATCATATTCCGCTATACTTGCGAAAAAATCAACTACCTACCTATGAAACCAATTGTATTGAAGATTGGGAAACCAAGTTGGATAAAGTTGTTGATGAAACCATCAATCGCAATATGACCCTAATTAGCGGGATACCCCCGTGGATGCAAATGTATTTTGATGAACTAACCATCCGTTCCGGAAAAAAAATTAGTGAAATTTTTCCTAATTTTTCTGTTATGGTGTATGGTGGCGTAAATTTTGAACCGTATAGAGCTAAGCTCTTTAATACTATTGGCAAAGAAATTGACGGTATCGAAACTTTCCCGGCTTCGGAAGGATTTTTCGCTTTTCAGGATACAAGAACAGAACCCGGTTTACTATTAAATACCAATAGCGGTATTTTTTACGAGTTTATTCCCGAAAAAGAAATTGGAAAAGAAAATCCCCAAAGGGTTTTTTTAGAAGATGTACAAACGGGGGTAAATTATGCGCTTATTATAAATAGCAATGCCGGTCTTTGGGGGTACGATATTGGTGATATGGTGAAATTTGTAAGCATTAATCCTTACAGGCTAATTGTAACAGGACGTACTAAGCACTTTATATCAGCATTTGGCGAGCATGTAATTGGCGAAGAAGTAGAACATAGTTTATTATTGGCTGCTAAAGAAGAAAACATAAACATCACAGAATTTACCGTAGCTCCATTTGTAAGTGAGGGAGACGGAAAATCCTATCATGAATGGTTTGTTGAATTTGAAAATAAACCGGATAATATGAAACAATTTGCCGCTAAGGTGGATGAAAACCTGCGTAAGAAAAATGTATATTACGACGATTTGATTACAGGGATAATTTTACAACCTCTGAAAATAAATTCGTTAAGAAAAAACGCTTTTATAGATTATATGCGCTCTGTTGGAAAACTGGGAGGTCAAAATAAAGTACCCCGATTAAGTAACGACAGAAAGCTTGCCAACATATTGGTACAATGGAAAGATGATGAGTAAAATGTATGCTATTCTTAATGTAAAATGCAAGTTTAGCACCTTTCTCATTATACATATACCGGATGAAAAAATAATCTGTAATTAAAAGAATAAATGACTATTGAGTTTGTGTTACAAACTAATACTTTAAAAAAAACATGGTAAAACGTATAGCAATATTTGGTTCAACGGGGTCTATTGGTACGCAGGCGTTAGATGTAATTAAGGCTAATACAGAACAGTTCTGTGTTGAAATACTTACAGCCAATACAAATGAGAATCTGTTAATTGAACAAGCTATAAAGTTCAATCCCAATATAGTGGTTATTGCAGACGAGCGTAAATACGAAAAGGTTAAAAAAGCATTGGCTAATACTAATGTAAAAGTATTTGCCGGAGAAAAAGCCCTGGAAGATGTAGCTGCTATGGATTGTTATGATTTGATGTTGGCTGCTATTGTTGGTTTTGCAGGACTTAAACCAACACTAAAAGCTATTGAAAACAAAAAAGCTGTTGCGCTGGCTAACAAAGAAACATTGGTAGTTGCCGGTGATATTGTAATGCAAAAGGCAATTGAAAATCGTGTACCTATAATACCTGTTGACTCGGAACATTCTGCCATCTTTCAATGCCTGATGGGTGAAACACGCAATAAAATTGAAAAAATATACCTCACAGCATCCGGCGGCCCTTTTATTGGAAGAAAACCCAATTACTTGGTCAATGTAAAAAGAGAACATGCCCTGCAACACCCCAACTGGGATATGGGAGCCAAAATATCGGTGGACTCGGCAACATTAATGAACAAAGGGTTGGAAATGATTGAGGCCAAGTGGTTATTTAACTTAAAACCCAATCAAATAGAAGTATTGGTACATCCTCAAAGTGCTATACACAGTATGGTGCAGTTTGAAGACGGGAGCATTAAGGCTCAAATTGGTGTTCCCGATATGAAACTGCCAATTCAATACGCATTAGCATTTCCGGCAAGAATAAAAAATGAATACCCCCGGTTTAGTTTTAAAAAATACGATACGTTTACTTTTGAAGACCCCGATATTAAAACCTTTAGGAACTTGGCCTTGGCTATAGAAGCATTGGAAGCAGGTGGTAACCTGCCCTGCATTATGAATGCCGCTAATGAAATTGCTGTATATGCTTTTTTAAGAAACCGTACGGGTTTTTTAGAAATGACCGATGTAATTGAAAAAGTAATGCGAGAAGTAAAGTTTATAGAAAAACCCGGGTTGGAAGATTATTTTGAAAGTGATGCCGCTGCCCGTACACTGGCTGCCGATATTATTAAATTGTAAAGCAACTTAAAAAAGCAAACCTGCAAGGCTGTACTATGTGTGTTAAAATCAATACAAAAGGCTTAACAGTTACTAAATTCCAAACTTACTTGCAAACTACTATCTTTGCAACCATTTTTTAATAGAATTGTATTATCTAAATATGACACTTTTAGCGTTCAACTGGCAGGCTTTCGGGGCTAATTTAGGCCAGTTTATTTTATCGTTTTCAATCCTTATCATTATACATGAGTTTGGCCATTTTATTACTGCCAAATGGTTTGGCTGCCGTGTAGAAAAGTTCTATTTATTTTTCAACCCCTGGTTTTCTTTGTGGAAGAAAAAAATTGGAGAAACTGAGTATGGTATTGGCTGGCTTCCATTAGGAGGCTATGTGAAAATAAGTGGTATGATTGATGAAAGTATGGACAAAGAAGCCATGAAACAACCGCCGCAACCCTGGGAGTTTCGGTCAAAACCGGCTTGGCAGCGACTGATTATTATGCTGGCTGGCGTTATTTTAAATATACTCTTAGCTTTTGCCATTTTTGCCATGATGCTTTTTGTTTGGGGCGAAGAAAAACTCCCTGTTCAAAATGCCAAATACGGCTTTGCATTTGATTCCTTATCTAAAACTGCCGGTTTTCAGGATGGGGATATGATCAAATCGGTAAACGGAAAAGACCTCCGGTATGTAGGCGACTACACCAAAGCTATATTTTTTAACGAAGATAAAGTTGTAGGTATTGTAAGGAATGGTAAAGATACGTCTATTAAAATGCCTTCAGGGTTTTTAAGCAAACTTACCAAAAGCGAAACCAAACAATTAATGGCTCCAAGGTTTCCGGTAGTGGTTTCATCTGATGCCGATGTGAAATATGTAAGCGGAAAACTACAAAAAGGAGATACGGTAGTCGGTGTCAATCAAACTTTTTTTAAATATTTTGATGAATATATTGCAGCCAAAAAAGATTTAACAAATCAGGAAATTACCTTGCACGTGGTAAGAGCCAATGGCGACTCGGCAGCTGTAAAAGTAAAAACCGATGATAGAACAGCCACCAAATTTGTACCGATTGATCCTGCGGAAATTTTGGGTATCGAAAAAATTGAATATGGTTTTTTTGAATCTATCCCGGCGGGCGTAAGGTTTGCTAACGATAAGTTAACAGAGTACATCGACGGCATCAAGCTACTATTTACATCTAAAGAGCATAAAGTACAGGATAACCTGGGAAGCCTGATCTCTATTGGAAAAACCTTTGGTGGCGTGTGGGACTGGCATCGGTTTTGGTTAATGACGGGTTTGTTCTCGGTAATTTTGGCATTCATGAACGTATTACCCATTCCTGCATTAGATGGTGGCCATGCACTGTTTACTTTAATTGAAATGGTTACCGGCCGCAAACCCAGCGATAAGTTTATGGAATATGCCCAAATGGTGGGCATGGTATTGCTTTTAGGGTTGATGGCCTATGCTTTAGGGTTAGATATTTTCAGATTGTTCAAGTAGAACTACCTGTAGAAATCAGTAGAGAAACACAGTAAATGCTGTTTTTTAAATAAATTTGTATAAAGCGTGTAAAAAGTACGGGGGCGTTTGTCCCGATAGCAATCGGGATTGACAGCGTAGGTCTTGGCAAATATTTTTCAAATAAATTGTTGATGGCAGTAGTGTATGTATTGTATTCGCTGAAGGCTAATAAGTATTATATAGGAAGTTGCTTAAATTTGGTTGAGCGGATATCTGCTCACAAAAATAAATTATATCCGGATTCATTTACTTCCAAGTTTGATGATTGGGAGTTGTTTTACGAAATTGGTGAATTGGAATATAAAGCAGCAAGGAAAATAGAAAAGCATTTAAAAAAGATGAAAAGCGTAACGTATCTTAAAAATCTAAAAGTATTTCCTGAGATTAGTGAAAAATTAATTTCTAGATATAGTTAATTCCATTCCTTAGTATTTAGTATCAAAAAGGATATTTTATATTTGTAGCCGAATTAAAAACGTGAGAATGAAATAGGGGGCGTTTGTCCCGATAGCAATCGGGATTGACAGCGTAGGTCTTGGTAAATTTTTTTAAATAAATTTGTATAAAGCGTGTAAAAAGTACGGGGGCGTTTGGTTTTGACAGCGTAGGTCTTTGAAAGTGTAAGCATGTCGGGCGTTGTGTAATTAGCCCGTTAATCTGAATACTCAAATTTTAAATGGCAATACTCAGTATGCCATGGCTGCCTAATCAGTGATTAAGTAGTCATTAGGGCCGCGTTGAGCCGGTTGTTCTGCCGCCTCGCTCCGCCGCCGACTTATAAAACAAGCGCAGGATGCTATTGTACAAGGCTGTGAGTACAATAAAAGACTCCCGATAACTATCGGGACAGCTAAGTGATCGATCGGTTTGTTTCTTCCCTGTTGATTGCCTACAAATAATAAGAAAATAAACATGTAGAAAGCTTTTGGAGGATATGTTTGGACACCGGTTCGATCCCGGTCGCCTCCACATTATAATGCCTGCCTGATAATTAATTGTCAGACAGGCATTATAATTTTAATGTGTTCTTACAGTAAATAGGGATAATCCCTTCTGCAAATTATTTAAAATGAATCTTTTTCTTCTAAAAAAAATTCTTCAATAGCATCAAAAAGTGTTTGCTCTCCCGTACCACTGGGATGTTGTTTTTCAAACTTGTCTGTTAGCTCAATGGCAATTTTATACAATTTGTCAGTACCACTACGGTTTACCATTTCAGAAAATTTTTTGGGTTGACGATCTTCGTCCAGTTCCCGAAAATATGTTAGCACTTCTACCACTTCATAATGTGTTTTTTGCCATGATTCAAATCCATTTGGGAAAAAATGTTCAGCCATCGTTAATTGATTAAATAAGGTAAATGAATGTTAAACCGCAATATAATATATTTACCTAATATTGCGAAACGATTTAATCAACAGCAGTTGCTATATTTCAACAAATATGAATAGCTTGGATTATACCATTATTACCAGTAAAGACGGCTCTCACTCACTACAGGTTTTAGATTCAAGCATAACTTTTCATTCCCGTCATGGGGCAATACAGGAGTCTTTAATTGTATTTATTAATACGGGACTGTTATATTTTAAAAATAGTTATCCAAATTGTAGGGCTATTAAAATATTTGAAATGGGTTTTGGCACCGGTTTAAACGCTCTGCTTACAGCGGTAGAAGCATCCAGAATAAATACACACATCTCATACTACTCAATTGATTTACATCCGCTACCAAATGATTTGTTTTTGAAACTGAATTATGCCGGCTTGTTAAAAGTACCGGAGTTGTATAAAAAAATTACAGCATCTCCGTGGGAACAACCTGTAAGTATAACATCCTTTTTTGATTTGAATAAAATTGAAAGTAACCTGCTGTCATATTCGTTTGTGGAAGAATATGATATCATCTATTTTGATGCTTTTGCACCCGATGACCAACCTGAATTGTGGACGGCAGAAATGTTTACCAAAGTATATAATACGCTAAACCCCGGTGGTGTTTTGGTAACCTATTTCTCAAAATCTGCGGTGAGAAAAAACTTACAGGCTGTGGGTTTTACTGTTGAAAAAATTCCTGGTCCTCCCGGGAAACGGGAAATTTTAAGAGCTGTAAAAAACAAACAATAAAACTATATTCCCCTGCTGCCCGATTTTTTACGGTAATTTTTTTTTAGTGCTTTTATACTGTACATCATGGGTATTTTATTGCCCAAATGTTTTATCTGAAACCTATCCGGTGCTATTTCAACAGTGTGTTTAAAGCAGTTGTAAGGGGAGTAGTCGTATTCATTAAAGGCATCAATTTGTAATCCGTTTTTAATGAGGTTGTTTAATATTTCGCCGATGCTGTGGTTCCAACTAATGGTTTTATGTTGCATCGGGGCTTTGCGGTTAGCATAAGTGCCAAGCGTTTCTTCAACAATTGGTTTGTCGTTAAAATACCTGTATGTGATTTTTTTGAAATCATTATCCAGCATCCAAACTACCGGGTGAAAATCGACCATTACAAAAAAACCTCCGGCTTTTAAATATTTTGATATGATAAAGGCCCACTTCTTTAAATCGGGTAGCCAGCCAATGGTGCCATAGCTTGTAAAAACAATATCAAATTTACCTTCCAAATATTCGGGTAGTGAATATATATCACAACAAACAAATTTTACCGAAGTACCTGTTTTTCTGGCAAGTTCTTTGGCGGAATCAATAGCTTTGTCGCTAAAATCAACTCCCGTAACCATTGCTCCCCGCCTTGCTAAGGATATACTGTCCTGTCCAAAATGGCATTGAAGATGCAATATGCTTTTGCCTTTGATATTGCCCAATAAACTTAGCTCAATTGGTTGTAAGGAAGACTTTCCTCTAAGAAAGTCATCCATGTTATAAAAGGAAGATGCAGTATGTACACTAACGGTATCATTCCAGTATTTTTTATTAGCTTTTATGTAATTAGATATTGCCAACTTTTTTTATTAAAGGTATTCTTTTTTAAATAAAGGGCTGGTTATATACTTGTAATAACTTTAACTTAAAGAAGTACTCGGTAAAAGAAAATTTGTCTGAAGTAAAATGCTCTCAAGTTTACACTATTTTTATATTGTCATTTAGTGGAATATCATTTTCAATGTGGGTAAGGCTTTTTAGGGTAGTTGCAGCTATTTGTTCTAAGGCTTCTTTAGTAAAAAAACCCTGGTGGCTGGTGATGATTACATTAGGAAAGGTCATCAATCTGGCAATACTGTCATCCTCAATAATAGTTTCGGAAAGGTCGTTAAAAAAAATACCGGATTCTTGTTCATACACATCAATGCCTAAGAACCCAAGGTGCTTTGCTTTTAATGATGCTATTACGTCTTGTGTATTTAATAAAGCACCACGGCTGGTATTTATCAGCATGGCTCCTTTTTTCATGATAGTTAGTGAATCTTTGTTAATAATATGATGCGTTTCCGGCAATAACGGGCAATGCAGCGATATGATATCACTTTCTTTTAATAAAGTTTCTAAGGCTACATATTGAATGCCGGCTTGTATTAATTCTTCCTGTTCGTAAATATCGTATGCGAGAACCTTACATCCAAAGCCTTTCATTATTTTACTAAAAGCCTTACCAATAAGCCCCGTGCCAATAACGCCAACCGTTTTTCCGTGAATATCAAAGCCGGAAAGGTTTTCAATAGAAAAATTATTTTCCCTAACCCTGTTATAAGCTTTATGGATTTTTCGGTTTAGAGTAAGTATTAACGCTACGGCATGTTCGGCAACAGCCTGTGGCGAATAGGCCAGGACTCTTACCACCTGCATACCGGCTTTTTTTGCAGCTTCGATATTTAGATTATTAAATCCTGCACAGCGGAAAGCAATGGTTCTAATACCAAGTTCTGCAACTGCTGCAATAGCTGTAGAGTTTACTTTGTCGTTTACAAACACACATACAGCATCATAACCTTCTGCCAAAAATGCATTGCGTGAGTTTAATTGTTCTTCAAAAAACTCTAATTGATGTTGCCCATTATTTACGGCAGTAAAAGAAATTCGGTCATAGTTCTTAGAACTGAAAAAAGCTATTTTCATTGTATTGTTTTCTTGATCTTGCGCCTCAAATGTAATATATGCCGATTTATTAACAACAGTTTTTACAGCTTATTTTATCATTAATCCGTAAGGGTCTTTTTCAAATAAATAGGTATCGTACTCTACAAAATCACTGGCTTTAATTTCTACAGCAATCGGCTTCCCGTTTTGCAGGGAAAATTTTGCCGGAAAAATACCGTAGGATATAGGTGTGTAGGTTATCCTGAATTCGTTATTGTCCATATATTCCAAATAGCCTGTTAGTTGGGGGTGATGCTGAAAATGTACGGTAAGTGTATTCGGTCGGTCTGTTTTTGCAATTGTAATCTTCCCATACACGGTATTGAAATAATCGCCGGCATATTCGTTTAAAGCTACTGGGGGCTTGCTATTCTTGTTTACCCTGTTGTTTAAATTTTGCAGACTGGTTTCCTGTTCTTTTTTACTATTAGCGGCAAATTGGTAAAAGAATTTACTACGGTCTGTATAAGAAACGCCTAAGAAGGCATCTAATAATTGATAACGCAATGCTTCAAAAAAACTTTGGTTATCATTATTGGTTAGTATGGTTATCCCTAAATTTTCCTCCGGTACAAAACATACATTAGTTACATAGCCAAAGGCACCGCCGGTATGCCAAAATACTTGTTTGCCGTTATAGTCGGTCGAAAATACACCAAGTCCGTAAGTTCTGAAATGTGAAGGGTAATAACTGTTTTTTCGATTGCTTACGGTGATGTTAGCATCGCGGGTTTTTTGCAATACAGCCCAAGGCAATACTTTATTGGAGTAAAAGCGTCCACTATCAAGTTGTAATAACAACCATTTGCTCAAATCTTTTACATTACTTACCATACTGGTAGCAGGCCCCAAATTATCTACCTGATCAAATGGAATTACAGTTAAATTACTATAAGTATTGTTATGAGGCAATGCCACATTGTTTCTTTCGGCCATACCGGCTGTGTTCATATAGGTATTGCTCATGCCCAGCGGCTGTAATACGTTTTCTTTGATAAAATTTTCCCAACTTTGGCCGCTAACCTGTTTGATGATTTCTCCAGCCACTACATATCCCGAGTTACAATAACCGTAGTCCTGTCTGAACAAACCGGAAGGTCTCAAATAACGCATTTTCCAGATAATAGAATCCTTAGGCAGGTTGCTGTCCCAAAAAGTAAAATCTCCCTGAAAGGTTTTTGTTCCCAAGCGGTGTGTAACTACATCTCTTATTGTAGCTAATTGCGTACTGGTGCTATCCCATAATTTAAACCAGGGAATATATTGCGTTACTTTATCATTTAAAGACAGTTTTTTGTCGTACTCCAATTTTGCCAACGCAGTACCGGTAAATAGTTTGGAGTTGGATGCTATTATAAAAAGTGTATTTTCATCAACTTTGCCTTTTTTGTGAATATCTCTTACTCCATAACCTTTTTGTATAATAACTTTTCCATCTTTAACAATAGCAATTGCCAACCCCGGTACATCCCATTGGCGCATACCTCTTTCAATATATTTATCAAGACTGTCAGTAATAAAGGTTGGTAATTGAGCATTTATTTGTGAATAAATAAATAAACCGAAAAGTAAAAAAAAGTATTTCATATAAATTAATTAACTTAAAGTAAGCGTGAAAATGAATAAAGCGAAAATACTTTAAATTCGCCTAAAATTACTGGCAGTATGGCTATTCAGAAACTAAACTCACAACAGTACTTTAACGGATTGTATGTAATGCAGGTTGCATTTATAATTGGTTTATTCCTGTTTACAATGATAATGATATTTTTAAGATTAACAGGAGGGGCGGGTGCCGTAAACGGGAGCCTGAATGGTAGTTTACAGATTCTTGTGCCATTAATATTTGGTATTTGCGTGCTCGCCGCCTATTTTATATATCGTAAAAAGTGCTTTAGGTTGAAGAAGAAAGAACAACTGAATGAGAAGCTAATGGCTTATAGAGGCATATTTGTTATGCGGAGCATGCTTTTAGAAGCACCGGCTATCTTTTCTATTATAGCTTTTATGTTAACGGGCAACTATTTATTTGTAGGAATAACCGCAACGTCCATTTTATTGTTTATTGTCTTATTGCCATCAAAAGAAAAAATAGCTAACGATATTGATTTAAATACAGAAGACAGAATGCTTATCAATAATCCTGATACCGTAGTAGTGGACTAATGTAATAGTAATGTAAAAGCTAACTGTAAAAACTAATAGATAGTCCTGAAGAAAGCGTCTAATTTAGTATTTTTGCATCATGAATGAAACAATAACTGATAGTCCGGTTACTTTAACACCCGGTGCTATAAAAGAAATAAAAAAATTAATGAGCGATCCTTCTTTTGATGGCTCTCAGTTTCTACGTGTAGGCGTTAAAGGTGGTGGCTGTTCCGGTATGAGTTATATATTAGGGTTTGATAAAAAAGAAGACAATGATAAGGTTTTTGAAATAGAAGGCATACCCTGCGTGATGAATAAAGCCCATGAGTTATACCTTGCCGGTATTGAAATTGATTGGGAAGAAGGGCTAAATAACCGTGGATTTACTTTTGCTAACCCTAACGCTTCCGGCACATGCGGTTGCGGTACAAGTTTTGCCGTTTAATTTTGGAAACCACACACTATTCCCATTGCCCGGCCTGCAAGTCTGATAAAAATACCGGTGTTTTTTCTGTCAAAGACTATACTGTTAGTGGTGAGCAATTTCAAATTCTTGAATGTGGTAATTGCTCTTTGCGTTTTACACAGGATGTACCGGTACAGGATGCCATCGGCAAATATTATAAATCAGAGGACTATATTTCTCATACAGATAATGGAAAAGGATTGGTTAATAAGTTGTATAAGAAAGTTCGTAAGCTTACAATGCAACAAAAATTCGCCATCGTAAAAAAATATACGAGGCTACAAAAAGGGGCTTTGTTGGATATAGGTTGCGGTACTGGCAGTTTTTTATATACCATGCAAACACAGGGTTGGCGGGTTACTGGGTTGGAGCCGGATGCTGATGCACGCCAAGTTGCTCAATCATTACATGGTTTACAGGTATTGCCTTCTCATGAAATTTTTTCACTTCAAACCGAAGCATTCAACGCTATCACATTATGGCATGTGTTGGAGCACGTACATCAATTACATGAGTATGTGGCGCAGTTTAAAAAATTGATGGCACCGGGTGGTAAACTGTTTATTGCCGTTCCTAATTATACCAGCAAGGATGCTAAATCCTATGGTAAATATTGGGCAGCTTATGATGTTCCCAGGCACCTGTATCATTTTTCTCCAAAGAGTATGGATGTACTCATGCAGCAACATGGGCTTAGCGTTATAAAAAAATTGCCTATGTGGTTTGATAGCTTTTATGTAGGAATGCTCAGCAGTAGATATAAAACAGGCAAAATTAATTATCCTTCGGCAATATTACACGGGCTGTCTTCCAATATTAATGCGATTGACAAAGTAGAAGAATGTAGCTCGGTAATTTATGTAATTGAAAAAACAAACTAATTATTTACTGGCCTAATTGAATTTCGTACAACTCCGGCCATTTTTTACCCGTAATGTAAATTTTTTTAGTATCTGCATCGTAGGCAATACCATTAGGTACATCTGCATACGGGTCAATATTTTTAATTCGAGCCCATGCTTGCGAAAGATCTATTCTCGCAACAACCTGCCCGCTATTCGGCTCTATTTTAAAAATATAGGGCTGTTGCCATTGATTGGCATACAAATACCCGTCTATATATTCCAGTTCATTTAGGTTAAAGGATAGTTCTCCATTTTGCGTGATAGACTGCGTTCTTAATAACCTGAAAGTGCCGGGTTCGTAAAAGTAAATATTGCTGCTGCCATCGCTTACAATTAAATCTTTGCCATTGGTGGTAATACCCCAGCCTTCCGTATTAATAGGAAATTCTTTTATCTTTTTAAAATCGGGTAAGGTATAAGCATACACAATTTTGTTTTTCCATGTTAATTGATAAACGGTATCATTTACAATTGTAATACCTTCTCCAAAAGCATTGCCGGGCAGCTTTAATTCTTTTTCGACTTTTCCGGTTTGTAGGTTTACCTTCATTAGTCGGGAGCCCTTGCTGCTTACTTTATCAGCATCATCGCCACCGGTACCTTCGTATAGTTGCCCTTTATAAATCGCAAGTCCTTGTGTAAAGGAAGCTGTATCGTGCGGAAAAGTATTTACAATGGAATAGCTGATATTGGCAATAGAATTATTATTGCCGACAACCGGGTTATCAGCCGGTTTGTCATCATTCTTACAAGAAGCCAGATTTATGAAAATGATGGCAGATAAAAAATATTTTAATTGCATAAGTGTTCCTTCTGTTGAGTTGCAAAAATAAAGAATCTTTTAGTGGAGTAGCATTTTACCGGTAAACATTAACATGTTAACTAACAACTGCTCGTGTATTTGGTAATGCCGCAAGATAATGCGTAATTGCAGTGCTTAAAAACCTGTATGGCATCTAAAAAACCTGAATCGTTATTATTAATTGTACTGGCTTTTGCAGCAGTGTATATCATTTGGGGATCTACTTATTTTTTTATTGAAAGGGCAGTGCGCTATTTCCCGCCAATGGTAATAGGGGCATTGCGCTTTTGGGCTGCCGGAATTATTTTAATGATTTGGGCAGCATGGCGGAGAGAAAAATTATGGAATAAAAAAGCCATGTTATACTCCCTCATTAGTGGCATCTTAATGCTTTTTGTGGGCAATGGCGCCGTAATTTGGGCAGAACAGTATTTGCAAAGCTCTTTTGTGGCAATATTTTTAGCTTCATCTCCTATTTGGTTTTTGGTGTTAGATAAGCCCCAATGGCAAAAAAACTTTTCAAGCCAGTTAACACTTGTGGGAGTTTTTGCCGGGTTAGTAGGTGTGGTTTTGCTGTTTTATGAAAAGTTAACCGCAGGCAGCCTGGCTGTTTCTCTTTTGCCCTTATTAGTTATTACGTTGGGTAATGTTGGCTGGACAATGGGCTCCCTTGTGTCTAAGTATAAAGTGAAAAATATTTCGCCTACTGTAAATTCTGCCTGGCAAATGCTTGCTGCCGCAACTGCGTTTACTATTGTAGGTGTATCTAATCATTCTTTTGCCAATACGCAATGGCAAGCAGTACCTCCAGAAGGGTGGTTTAGTATGGTTTATTTAATTGTATTTGGTTCAATTATTGGGTTTAGTGCTTATGTATATTTGCTGGCACACCGTAATCCTACACAGGTGAGCAGCTATGCTTATGTCAACCCATTGGTAGCGGTACTTTTGGGCGTATGGTTGAATCAGGAAAAAATATCTTTATTACAATTGGCCGGGCTGGCGGTTATATTATTAAGCGTGGTATTTATTAATATTGCCAAACAAAGAATAAGGCATAAAAAAGCGGCTATTTACTCGGCTGCTAAGCGAAGTTAGAAATATACAAAATAGCCTTTTAGCTTTCCTGTATTGTCTATCATAATTGAAGGAGCAGGGAATTTTAAACTATTTAGCAGAAAAAAAGAGGTTCTTAAAAATTTACTCTTGGTTTTAATCTTTGTCAGGTCAATATCAGGAGCCAAATAAAACTGTCGGGTTCTTCTAATATCATATCTTGTAATCATGTTACCGTTGTCATCTGCCCATTCGTTTTTATAGCCACCCACCATGCCATCAGCACCGTAGCCTACTGCAACATTTAACCAGGCCGGTAATTTACTTTTAGGAAAAAAGGATTTCAGGTTGGCACTTAGCCAATAAGATTGGGCGTTATAATCCTTTAGCATTCTTTCGTTCCAGCTTTTACCAAAAAGATCGTCAGCCCTGGCTTCTAATTGAGCATCATCATAATTTTTATGATGAAAAGAAAATTTAAAACTGATGCGTTGTTCTTTCCATAATGCTTCCTGACCAATAAATAGTCCACTGCCAAAAACATTAGCCCCCATATCGCCCCAGCTAAAGCCCCATTTATCGCTAAAGCCGTCTAAAATTTCAATTACGGTTAAAAATCCCGGTCCGCTGATGCCGGAATACAGTAAAGCCTTTTTATCAGATGCGCCTGCCCATTTCCAGGTACTATATGTAGCACGCGTAAGTTGGTAAGCCGTCCAGCCATGCCCTGCTTTATCTACTTGGTTCCATTCGCCGTTGTCATTATAAAAATGAAATCCGGAGCGGGGGTGTTTTGAATACCATGCCTTATTTAAGGTATATAATAATCCGCCATAGGCGGCAATGCTGCCATAGCCAACTATTTTTTGTCTTTGTTTGTAAATGTTGCTGTCAATAGTAATTTTGTTAGGGAGTGCGTTTTTTATACTATCAAAATTAATTGTGCTAAGCGTATCAGCCGATATCGTTCTTGTCATGTCCTGAGAGTAAGAAATGTTGCAAAAGAACAATAGCGGTATTATAAAGTATAAAAAATATCCCTTCATTTAATGGGCAAAAATAAAGTATTTATTGCATTCATATTGGAGCAGGGGATGGTTACAGTCTATCCTGTTAGCTGTTTGTAGCGTATGTTATGCAATAACGTAAGCACCCTCCAAACGATTCCGTAAAAAACAAATCTTACAATAGAATAAATCATTAACTTCAAGGCTCAAATAAAATAAATATGGACAGTGCAATTCAATCAAAAGTGGACCAATGGTTAGCAGGTAACTACGATCAGGATACTAAAAATCAAATTCAAAAGCTGCAGGCAGAAAACCAAACAGAACTTGCCGATTCTTTTTATCAGAACCTCGAATTTGGAACCGGAGGCCTTAGAGGCATTATGGGCGTAGGCACCAATCGTATGAATAAATATACGGTGGGCATGGCTACGCAGGGTTATGCCAATTATTTAAAGGAAGTATATTCTGCTGAAGAAGTAAAAGTGGCGATAGCACACGATAGCCGCAATAACAGTCGTTTTTTTGCAGAAACTACCGCAAATGTTTTTGCAGCCAATGGCATTAAAGTGTTTTTGTTTGAAAGCCTTCGACCAACACCTGAGTTGAGTTTTGCTATTCGTACATTGGGCTGCCAGGGGGGCGTTGTGTGTACGGCCTCTCATAATCCTAAAGAATACAATGGTTACAAAGCTTATTGGAATGATGGCGGCCAACTTGTGCCGCCGCATGATAAAAACGTAATAAAGGAAGTAGAAAAAATTACATCAGTAGATGATGTAAAATGGGATGGCGGAGAAGATAAAATTACCATTATTGGTAAAGATATGGATGAGCAATATATTGAAATGGTGAAGGGGTTAAGTGTTTATCCGGAGGTGATAGAAAAGCAACATGATTTAAAAATTGTATATACGCCCATCCATGGTACCGGTATTACATTAGTACCCGAAGTGCTGAAAAGATTTGGGTTTACAAACGTAACCATTGTGGATGAGCAAAAAACTCCTGATGGTAATTTTCCAACGGTAGGTTATCCTAATCCGGAAGAAAAAGAAACCATGAGCATTGGACTGGATAAAGCCAAAGAGTTAGATGCCGATATTTTATTAGGAACCGACCCCGATGCAGACCGTGTTGGTATTGGTGTAAAAGATAATCATGGCGAGTGGGTGCTGATGAACGGGAACCAAACTGCGGTGTTGGCATTTAATTATTTATTAGAAGCAAGAAGGGAAAAAGGTATAGCAAAGTCCAACGATATGATCATTACAACCATTGTTACTACCGGCATGGCCGATGAGCTGGCAAAAGGTTATGATGTTTCCTGCTACCGGGTACTTACCGGATTTAAGTGGATTGCAGAGCTCATCAGGCAGAAAGAAGGGCAGGAGAATTACATTATTGGGGGCGAAGAAAGTTTTGGACTAATGATAGGCGATAAGCTACGTGATAAAGATGCCGTTAGTGCAGTTGCATTACTCTGCGAAATGGCTGCCTACGAAAAATCAAAAGGAAAAACCTTGTTTGAAAAGCTATTGGAGTTATATGTAAAATTTGGTTTTTATAAAGAAAATTTGATTTCTATTACAAAAAAGGGTATGGATGGTCAGCAGCAAATAGCAGCTATGATGCAAGGCTTTCGGGATAATCCACCAAAAGAAATTGCTGGTTCAAAAGTAGTGAAGTTGTTGGATTATCAAACAGGCAAAGGTGTTAATCCGCAAACCGGTAACGAGTGGACAATCGATCTGCCAAAATCAAATGTATTGCAGTTTGTAACCGAAGACGGCTCGCTGATTTCTGCCCGCCCCAGTGGCACAGAACCTAAAATAAAATTCTATTTCAGCGTCAAGGAAAATCTTGCTGATACAGATGAATTTGATACTGTTAATAAAAAATTAGACACTAAAATTGATGCGATTATAACTTCAATGAGTTTACAATAATTATTTACATAAGGTTTTTTGAAGGCCGTCTGTAATGGCGGCTTTCTTTTTTTAATTTTTGTTGAAGCTTAGTTTCAGTTTAATAATATTTTGTATGAGTAAAATAAATATAAGAAGAGCTGCTGCGGGAGATTGCATAAGAATTTTAGAATTAGTACAGGAGTTGGCAGATTATGAGCGTGCGCCGGATGAGGTAACCGTAAGTTTGGATCATTTTATACAAAGTGGTTTTGGTAAAAACCCCGTGTGGTGGGCTTTTGTAGCCGAGGTAGATAATACCATTGTAGGTTTTGCACTTTACTATATACGGTTTTCAACATGGAAGGGACAAACCATGTATTTGGAAGATATTTTAGTAACGCAGGAAATGCGTAATAGAAAAATAGGCACTTTATTATTTGAGCGTTTATATGATGAAGCTGCAGAAAAGGGATTGAAGCGTATTGCTTGGCAGGTGTTGGATTGGAACGAACCTGCTATTAATTTTTACAAAAAATACAACGCCTCATTTGACGGGGAGTGGATTAATTGTGCAGTGGAATTGTAATTATTTATAAAGCTATTTTACAAATATCCAATCGGTATTGCAAGCGATTTAAAAAAAACTACACAGGATACTCATTTGAATACCCTGTGTAGTTATGATAAAGCAATTTTTTGAATATTAGAAAGAATAAACTGCCGCTACCAAAAAACTTCCGGTGTTTTTTATCATAGTTCCGTTGCTTTTATAAAAAACAGCATCCTTGGCATTGTCAAATCTAAATTCGGGAATGATGGCTAATCCGTTAGCGGGTTTGAAATTGAGCGATAATGTACCTGCAAAAATAGATGAACCAAGCCCTGTTATATTATCATCTTCATCATCAAAATACTCGCCACGTAGTGTAAGTCCAAAATTCTCTGTAGGGTCTATATTTATATACAATGCAGAACCCCACCATTTACCGGAAGATCCGCCGCTAAAGTCAACCATTTTTACAGTACCATCATACCCCAGCGATAACATATCGCTAATGGTGCCGGTTGCCGTTAATCCAAGCTGATTAATATTGTTATCATCAAGGTCTTTACCACCCACGTAATTTAAATAGGCATTAAAGTTGTCCGATGTTTTGCTGAACTGTGCAATTACATTCTTTTTTGCAAATGATGCAGATACATAGTCAGTAGGATTGGCAACGCCTGCCATCAAGCCAAATCCTTCACCAAAGCTAAAGTCTGCTTTTAAGCCGGTATGCGAAAAGGGCCCGTAAGAGAACATATAACTCATACTGTAATTACGGTTCAATTGGGGGTCTAAAACCTCATAACCAAGATGAGTGCCCCATTTACCGGCAGATATTTTAATGTTTTCGGTAGGGTCGTATGTTATATAGGCCTGTTTTACAGCCTGTAACAGAGAAGAGCCGTTCCCTAATCCGTCGGGCTCTTCCGCATAGGAAAATTCTCTCGCTCTGGAGCCAAAGCCAATATCAACCACTATAGCGGCTTTACCATTTGTGTAAGCGGCTTTTAAAGAAGCCATACCAAGTTCAATAGAGTTTTGCGAATTGGTAAAACTTGTGTAATTGTTGGTTGCAGGAACCGATTTTGCATTTGCAAAATTGTATCGGTAATAAGCATCTACCGAGCCGTTAATTTGTAGTGTTCCTTTTTCAGTAGTGGGTTCTTCAGTTGTTTGCGCAAACAGGGCAGTGGACATTACAACTGTACTTGATGTAAGAAATAGAATTTTTCTCATTTTAATAGATTTAATGAACAATAAAATTTCAAACAAGAAGCAAAAGTTATATTATAATATATTATATATCTATAAATACTATAAAAAATCTATATATAAATATAAAATAAAATATTATTTGTGTAAATATAGGGCAGTATTTTAATTATTTGTAATTTTTTATAAAAATTATATACATATTATTTTTACTAATATGTATATAATTGCAGGAGTTAGCTTGGTATTTGTAGAAGTAAATTTGCAGTTTTTATAATGAAGATGGCGATTTCAACGGCTTAAGGGAAGGTTTTCATAAACTCTCAACGGCCCGTTTCATTCAAAGATTGAGCGGTAATGTTAAAGACGAAAGGTAAAAAGAAAAGCAACAATTGCAATGTCATTAATTATAGGGACGTACAACATATAATAATCTTTATCAGTGCTTTTAACGATTTTGCAAAAAATATCGTTATTGAAGCACAATTTTTTACTTCACTCAAGGTTCAAAATGTCAGACTCCCTATCTTTGCTACCTTAAATAAATAAAATGATATGGCAAATACTTCGGATATTAGTAGAGGTATGATATTGAAATTAGATGGCAGTTTGTATTCTGTAGTAGAGTTTGGAGAAAACAAAACCGCCAGAGCTGCTGCAAAAGTTTGGGCAAAGTTAAAAGGGGTTGATAATACCCGTACCATTGAAAAGACTTGGAACTCCGGAGATTCTATTCATCCTGTAAGAGTTGAAAAAAGAGATTATCAGTATTTATACAAAGATGAAACCGGGTATAATTTCATGGACAATAATACCTTTGAACAGATGGTTGTAGAAGAAAGTCTGATTGATGCCCCACAATTTTTAAAAGAAGGTCAAGAGGTTGCAATAGCCATTAATACCGAAACCGAACTGCCTGTAAGTGTAGAATTACCTGATAAAATTGTAATGCTGGTAACCTATACCGAGCCGGGTTTAAAAGGCGATACGGCTACGCGTACCTTAAAACCTGCTACTGTTGAAACAGGTGCTACCGTAAACGTTCCTTTGTTTGTTAATGAAGGGGAACTTATTCGCGTGAATACAAAAACTGGTGAATACGTAGAAAGAGTAAAAGAATAATTGTACTACATTTAATAAAAAAGGCTTAAAAACAACCGTATTTTAAGCCTTTTTCTGTCAAAAGTTGATGTTTTTGAATAAAATTGCGCAAAAATTGTATTTTTATGCAAACGATTTACTTACCTTAGCTTTTCTATATTTTATATTGTTTTCTGAAATAAATTTTTGAACCCAAAACCTGTAAAATTTGTAATTATGGATTTTAGGCAAATTCAGGACTTAATTAAAATTGTTAATAAGTCCAACATTGGTGAATTATCGATTGAACAAAAAGATTTTAAAATTTCCATCCGACAAAAAGAAGAAAATGTAACGCAGATCCTCCAGTCTTCACCCTTGCAGGCACCGGCCTTACAAATGCCGGCAGTACAGCAACCGGTTGTTGCAACTCAGCCCCAGGCAACACCTGCCGAAAAAGCTAAATCCGAAGAAGCCCCATCAAATACCATTACAGTTAAAAGTCCTATGATTGGAACTTTTTACCGCAAACCATCTCCCGACAAGCCTAATTTTGTTGATGAGGGTGATGTAATAGCCCCGGGAAAAGTAATTTGCGTAATTGAGGCCATGAAACTTTTTAACGAAATAGAAAGTGAAGTGAGTGGGAAAATTATAAAAGTATTAGTAGAGGATGCATCTCCGGTTGAATTTGACCAGCCCCTGTTTGTGGTAGAACCATAAGGATTCAAAACAGTCTTGTTTGTTGAAGTAGGTTCGCAATAAAACCAGTTCCTATACATAATTCACAAACAGGTTTTTTAACTATCAAATAGAACTATTATCGTGTTTAAAAAAATATTAATTGCCAACAGGGGAGAAATAGCATTACGTGTTATACGAACTTGTAGAGAAATGGGTATTCAAACCGTAGCTGTATATTCAACAGCTGACAGCGAGAGCCTGCATGTAAGATTTGCTGATGAGGCTGTGTGCATTGGCCGTCCGGCAAGTAGCGATTCCTATCTAAATATTCCCAATATTATGGCGGCTATTGAAATTACCAATGCCGATGCCGTACATCCGGGATATGGTTTTTTGGCGGAAAATGCAAAATTTGCCGAAATATGCAGCCAGAGTAAAATAAAATTTATTGGGCCTACGGCCGATATGATTAATGCCATGGGCGATAAAATAACCGCCAAAGAAACCATGATAAAAGCCGGCGTACCTGTGGTTCCTGGCGGCGAAGGATTGTTGGAAAGTGTAGAACAGGCCAAATCACTTGCAAAAGAAATCGGCTATCCGGTTATTTTAAAAGCCACAGCAGGTGGCGGTGGTAAAGGTATGCGTATTGTATGGCAGGAGGATGACTTGGAAAAAGCTTACGATACAGCAAAAATGGAGGCAGCCGCCAGTTTTAAAAACGACGGTATTTACATGGAGAAATTTGTGGAGGAGCCTCGCCATATCGAAATCCAAATTGCCGGGGATCAATACGGCAATGTAAGCCATTTAAGTGAGCGAGATTGCTCCATTCAACGCCGCCACCAAAAATTGGTGGAAGAATCACCATCGCCGTTTATGACGGATGAATTGCGTTGGGAAATGGGAGAGGCCGCTAAAAAAGCTGCCAGTGCTATTGGGTATGAGAGCGTGGGAACCATCGAATTTTTGGTGGATAAACATCGCAACTTCTACTTTATGGAAATGAATACCCGCATACAGGTAGAGCATTGCGTAACCGAAGAAGTGATTAATTTCGATTTAATTAAAGAACAAATAAAAATTGCTGCCGGAGAAAAGGTTTCCGGAGAAGACCATTATCCGCAAATGCATGCAATTGAATGTCGTATTAACGCCGAAGACCCCTATAACGATTTTCGCCCCTCTCCGGGAAAAATTACCAACCTCAACATACCCGGAGGTCACGGAGTAAGGGTGGACAGCCATGTATATGCAGGCTATACCATCTCCCCTTATTACGATTCTATGATAGGAAAATTAATTACAGTAGCCCGTACCCGTAAAGAGGCTATTGATACAATGTATCGTGCTTTAAGCGAATATGTAATTGAGGGAGTTAAAACAACAATTCCTTTTCACTTGCAATTAATGAAGAACGAGGATTTTATTAACGGAAATTTCAATACAAAATTCATGGATACTTTTGTAATGAAGCCCTGATGATTTTATTCTAAAAATGTTAACGGCCTTTCGAAAAGGGCCGTTTTTTTATGACGAATAAATACTTTGCCGTATTTTAGCACTTGTGATTTGCTATAAAAAACCGCTTGTTGTAAACAAGCTCCCTTATTACCAAAACTCAAAAAGATGAAAAAAATATTAAGCCTCATTATCGTTATTTTTTATTTTATAAGTACCCGTGCCCAGGAAAGGCAAGTAACTGTAATAAATGATAACTGGAAATACTACGATGCCTATAATTTTGAAAGAAAAGCAACTAAGCAATTCGTTACCTTACCTCATACCTGGAACGTAGCAGAAATAATGGACGGCGTAATGGAGTACCGGCGTACCGCAGGTTATTATGAAAGAAATATTACTTACCGAAAAGAGTGGGACGAGAAGCGAATATTCTTGCATTTTGAAGGGGCTAACAGTGTTGCAGATATTTGGGTAAATAATAAGTATGTAGCTAACCATAAAGGCGGTTATACTGCATTTACAATAGAAATTACAAAAGAATTAAAACCCGGCGATAACCGCTTGCTGGTAATGGTTAGCAACGCCATCCGTACTGATGTATTGCCTTTACATGGCGATTTTAATATTTATGGCGGTTTACACCGGCCGGTATCACTTATTGTTACTTCCAAAAATTGTATTACACCCTTGGATTACGGAGCTGCAGGTGTTTATGTTCAACAAAAGTCTGTTACAAAAATGATGGCCGATTTGTTAGTAAAAACAGTACTTTCAATACAAGAGCAGGCAGATGGGTTAACACTAAAAACTATTATTCTAAATAAAGATAGCACGGTAGTGGCAACCGCCACAAGCCCCGTAAATAAAAATGCTCCGGAACAGTTACAACAATTACAAATAAATAAACCGCATTTGTGGAACGGTTTTGCAGATCCATACCTGTATCAGGTAAAAACACAGTTGCAATCTAATGGACAAGTAATTGACGAGGTAGCAGTGCCTCTGGGACTGCGATTTTTTAGTCTGGATGCAAACAAAGGGTTCTTTCTTAACGAGTCTTATTTGGATTTATATGGCTTTGGTAAGCACGATGATTATTTTAATAAGGGGACCGCTGCTTTGCCCGAAGATTACAATAAGGATTTTGAATTGATACGGGAGAGTGGTGCAACGTCATTGCGTCTTACACACTATCCGCATAATCAATATTTTTATGACGGATGCGATAGGGAAGGGATTGTTTTATGGACAGAAATTCCTTTTGTGGGTCCCGGAGGATATACCGGAACAGGTTATGTAAAAACAAAAGAATTAGAGAGCCATATTATTCAGGTTACAAAAGAAATGGTAAAACAGAACTACAATCACCCGTCTGTTATTTTTTGGGGCTTGGGCAATGAGTTGAAAATTGATTTTGACGACCCTCAACCATTTTTGCAGAAACTAAATGCCATGGTGAAAGAAATGGATCCGCAGCGTATTACAACCTATGCCAGTAATTTAGGAGCCAATCAATTTACACAGGTGAGTGATGCAATGGCCTGGAACCAGTATTTTGGCTGGTACGGAGGTTCGTTTGAAAGAATTGGTTCCTGGGCCAATCAAACCCATCAAACATTACCTGATAAGCCTATCGCAATTAGTGAATACGGTGCCGGTGCCAGTCCTTTTCACCATATTGAAATTTTAAAAGCACCTACACCCACCGGAAAATTTCATCCCGAAGAGTGGCAAACCGCTTTTCATGAAGCCCATTGGAGGCAATTGAAAGAAAGACCGTTTATTTGGGGAAAATATATTTGGGCTTTTGCCGATTTTTCATCCTCCATTCGCACAGAAGGAGATCGTAATGGTATTAATGATAAAGGGTTGATTACCTATGACAGGAAAATAAAAAAAGATGCTTTCTTTTTTTACAAAGCTAACTGGAATCGGGAAGATATGGTTTATATAGCCGAAAGACGCAATGATAAAAGAAAAGAGGCTACTGTTAATATTAAAGTATATACGAATATGGAAAAGGTTACCCTTTTTGTTAATGGCAAATCTTTGGCTACCCAAAAACCTGACAGTGTAAAAATAGCTATCTGGGAAAATGTGCCCTTGCAATTAGGCAATAATACAATTGAAGCCAGAGGGATATTTAGGAAAAAACTATTGTATGATAAGGTAGTTTGGGAAAGGGTAGCTCCTTAAAAAACAGGTTTGATATAATGTGAGTTTTGGATGTTATACAAAACATATTTATAAAATAGACTAATAATACTTCGTATAATGCTCCCGAAAATATTTGATATGGTAGTCGTTTAACCCAAATAATTGGTTTATTGCAAATATCCAATCGCTCGTTAGCCATCGTAGGTAAACCTCTTAACATAGGCAGGAGATGTCTCTCCGCCGAGGCAAATCAACATAATGATATTTGTTATTGGTTTGCAATATCAAACATCTAAAACCCATATTGCCATATAATAATGGCTTACTTAAAATGGTAAACTTACTTCGCCAATTAAAAATACGCTTCCGCAAACTAATATCAAATCATCCTTATGGGCATGAAACAGGGCGTTTTTAATTGCTTCATTTACATTTTGGAAAACAGTGCCGTATAGGTTATAATCAATAGCATTGGTCTGCAGTTGGCTACCGGCCATAGCCCGCGGCACATGGGCATTGGTAAAGTAATAAGTTGCATTGGCCGGCAACATAGAAAGTACTTTTTTTACATCTTTGTCTTTTACCATACCAATAACTAAATGTAGTTTATGATAACTGGTTATCTCTAACTGGTTTAATACCTGTTGAATGCCGTCAGGGTTATGTGCTACTTCTAAAATAATACGTGGATTTTTATGTACGGTTTCCCATCGCCCGTGCAGCCCTGTATTTTTTTTAGTATGCGCTAATCCTTTTTTTATGGCAGCTTCGCTGATGTTCCATCCTTCGTTCTGTAAAATACGACAGGCCGTAATTACAGGTAAAATATTTTGGGTTTGGTAATAGCCGGTTAAATCTATTGTGTATTTGTGGTGATCGGTTTGATGTTTTGCGGCCAGTTCAACCACTAAATCTTCTGCTTCGTAATACCAATTGCTTACCAGCCATTGCTTATCGGCAAAAAAGATGGGGGCGGTATTTTTTTCAGCTATCTCAATAAAAATTTTTTCTGTTTCATCTTGCGATGTTCCAATAACCACGGGTTTTCCGGCTTTAATAATACCGGCTTTTTCGGTGGCAATTTCTTTCAGGCTGTTTCCTAATATTTGTACATGGTCGTAACCAATATTTGTAATGATGGAAATTTCGGGAGTAATAATATTGGTACTGTCTAACCGGCCACCTAAGCCGGTTTCAATAACAGCCATATCGCAGTGGTGGTAAGCAAAATGATTAAACGCCATCGCTACCGTTATTTCAAAAAAGCTGGGTTGTAGTGTTTCTATTAAAGGAGTTAGTTTTTCGGTAAAAAGAATTACTTCTTCCTCACTAATTTCAGCTCCGTTAATTTTTATACGCTCCCTAAAATCTTTAAGGTGGGGAGATGTGTATAGTCCGGTTTTATATCCTGCGGTTTGTAATACGGAAGCCATCATGTGGCTAACAGAGCCCTTGCCGTTAGTGCCCGCAACATGTACATATTTGCATTTGTTTTGCGGTTGGCCTAAAGCCTCACATAAGGCTATAATATTGGTGAGGCCGTTTTTAATGGCATCGCTGCCAATACGACTAAACATGGGAAGTCGTGAAAAAAGAAAATCAACCGCTTCGGAATAATTCATAACCCGTTTTTAAACTTTAAAAGTACTACAACAAACTGTATGCAAACATATTGGATTGGCAACAAAAAAATCATAATCTTTAAAATATAGTTTCATAATTTTGGCACTCATTATTATGGAAAAAGTTGCAGTAATAGTTGCCGGCGGTGCCGGAAAAAGAATGGGAGGTGAACTGCCCAAACAGTTTCTGAAAATTAAGAACAAGCCTTTGCTTTATTATACTTTGAATGTGTTTTTAACTGCATTCCCAGATATGAAAGTGATTTTGGTACTACCCGAGGAATATATGGAGACGGGCAAAGAAATTATTGATGCCTATTTTGATGAAAGCCGCGTGAAAATTACAATCGGTGGTGCTTCAAGGTTCGAGTCGGTAAAAAACGGTTTAAAACTTGTTGATGAAGATTCAGTAGTATTTGTGCATGATGCGGTACGTTGTTTGGTAACAAAAAATTTAATTGAGCGTTGTTATCATACGGCGGTAGAAACCGGTAGTGCCATTCCTGTAATAAAAAGCAGCGATAGTTTACGATTATTAACAGGCTCAGGAAGTGATACGTTGGACAGGGAAAAAATTGTTATGGTACAAACCCCGCAGGTGTTTCATAGTAAAATACTATTACCTGCTTATAATATTGACTATAAAGACCGTTTTACAGACGAAGCATCAGTTGTAGAAGCGTTTGGATTAAAAGTGTCTTTGGTAGAAGGAGATAAAAATAATATCAAAATCACACACCCCATTGATATGATAATTGCTAATGAGTTGTTGAATTAGAACCCGGTTTAACTAAGCGATTGTTAATTTGAGTATGTTCTTTTTTTTGATTATTTTGGCATAACATTAAAGAAAGATGAAAAAGTTTATCGGATTGATAGCTGTCTTGTTTGTCTGTATTTTACTTCGAGCACAGACGGATAAAAGTATGATGCCTGATAAAGCCTTGTTAAGCACCTTAGATGTTTTTGATAGTGATGCAGAAAGGGATATGGTTGTGGACTTCTCTCAAAGTACTAATAACACACTGTCTTTATATTTAATGGCAGGAGGGGGAAATTTAAACGATTTACCCATGAAAAAGGTGGAGTCTTTTATTCAAGATCAGGGATTAATAGGAAAATCTTATAACGCCAAATCCTTAAAAAAGCTCTACTAAGAAGTGCACAAGGCGTTTTTAATAAAGTATATTGACAATCCCCGGTTTTCCGAAATATTTATAACCGGTAATTATAACTGTGCCACGGCTTCTGCATTATATGCTTTTATTCTTGACAAAATAGGTATAGCTTATCAGATTAGAGAAACGCCTACTCATGTATATATAGTTGCCGATCCTGCCGGTGCAAATGTATTATTTGAAACCACTACGCCCGGAATGAAATCGGTTCAAATGAACGAAAAATTCCAGCATGAATATCTTAATTATTTACAAAAGAATAAAATTATTACAGAAGAAGAAGCTCGTAACGATAAAAAGAGCAAGGTGTTTGAAAAATATTTTTAAGACGATGAAAAAGTAAGTAATACGCAACTTGCGGGTTTATTGTATTATAATTTGGGTATTGATGCTTTAATGAATGAAGATTTGTTTGAGGCGTATAAGAATTTTGAAAAAGCTTATCTGCTATACCCTTCAAAACGTATTGAGTTTCTTACTAAGGTTACCTTATTAAGTATTTTTTATGAAAAAAAGGAAGAGAATAGAAAAAACCCCTGGGCATATTACGTAAGATACGCACAATTAAATAATGACCCCGAAAGCGCTGTTTTGGTTACCGATTTATGGGGAGATTTATTGGATAAGTATTATTTTAAATCACCTGACCCGGATATGATCAAGAAGGTGTATTCTCAAATGTTACCCTATGTAACAGATTCTGCAAGCCTTAATAAATTTAAATATAATTATTACTATAGTACAGCACATTATTTCGATATTAAGCATAAAGAAGATTCTTCGCTGGTTTATCTGGACTCTGCTTACAATTTAAACACCAAAGATCTTTTATTGCAGGAACTGGTAGAAAATACTGTTTTAGGATTACTTCCTGCTTCTTTAACACTAAGTGTAGATGTGTTGGCTAAATTAGATGAATATTTTAAGCGATTTCCCTTTTTAAGTATGGACGGACGATTAGGGGAGTATTATGTTTGGGCGTTATCGTACAAAACTTCAAAATTGCTGGAAAGCGATAAATGGGAAGATGGGAATGCGTCGCTTATGAAGTTAATCAATCTAATGCAACAACATAGCGAGCTATTAAAGAAAACCGGACCGTATTATACGGAAGCATTTTTACAGGTGTATTATTATTATATCCGTAATAAGAAGTATAAAGAAGCTAAGAACTTTCTGGAAAAAACGGCCTTGAAATATTTGCCGGATAATGAAGATGTTATACGACGTATCACCAGCGTAAATACGATTCTTTCCAATAGCTAACAAGATCAGCAAGAGCCGATAAAGTTAAACTTATAAATACTATAAAAGAAAAGGCGGTTATTAAAACCACCTTTTCTCTTCTAATTTTTACTTGTATTTTATTTCAAATCAAACCTGTCTAAGTTCATAACCTTGTTCCAAGCGGCTACAAAGTCTTTCACAAATTTTTCTCCGGAATCGGCGCAGGCATACACTTCGGCCAATGCCCTTAATTCTGAATTAGAACCCGGAATTAAATCTACACGGGTAGCTGTCCATTTTTTAGTTCCGCTTGCACGGTCAAAGCCGGTGAATGTTTCTGCAGCTTCGGTATCAGGTTTCCACACCGTGTTCATATCTAAAAGATTTACAAAAAAGTCGTTGGTTAAAGTTCCTTTTTTGTGGGTAAATACGCCATGTGCACTGTCATCCCAATTGGTATCCAGCATCCTCAATCCGCCAAGCAGCACTACTAATTCCGGGGCTGTAAGAGTGAGCAGGTTGGCTTTGTCTATCAACAAAGCCTCGGCTGATGTTAGTTGGTGTGATTTTAGGTAATTCCTAAAGCCATCTGCTCTGGGTTCCATGTAAGCAAATACTTCCACATCGGTTTGTTCCTGACTGGCATCCATACGGCCGGGAGTGAAAGGAACATTTATATCATGTCCGCCATCTTTGGCTGCTTTTTCTACTGCAGCACAACCACCCAGAACAATCATATCGGCCAAAGAAACTTTTTTACCAAAACTATTGGCAATAGTTGCAAGTTGGTTTAATACCTTATTTAATTGTGCAGGATTGTTTACTTCCCAAAACTTTTGCGGGGCTAAACGTATTCTGGCACCATTGGCACCACCACGCCTGTCGCTACCACGATAGGTAGATGCAGATGCCCAGGCCGTACTTACTAATTCGTTAACGGTTAACCCACTTTCAAGAATATTGGCTTTAAGTTTTTGTATATCATTGTCGTTAATTAATTCATGATCTACTGCCGGAATGGGATCCTGCCATAACAAATCTTCTTGAGGAATTTCTTTACCGAGATACACGCTTTTGGGCCCCAGATCTCTATGTGTTAATTTAAACCAGGCTCTGGCAAACGCATCTGTGAAGGCATCAAAATCATTTAAAAATTTACGGGATATTTTTTCGTATGCGGGGTCAAAGCGTAGCGATAAGTCAGTAGTTAACATAGCCGGGCGATATTTTTTTGTACCGTCAAACGCATCGGGAATTACTTCTTCCGCATCTTTTGCTATCCATTGGTGGGCACCTGCCGGGCTTTTGGTTAACTCGTAATCGTAATTAAACAAATTTTCAAAAAAGTTATTGCTCCATTTTGAAGGGGTTTTAGTCCAAATAACTTCTAATCCCGATGTAATGGCATCGGCACCAACACCGCTTTTATACGTATTATGCCAACCCAAGCCCTGCTCTTCAATTCCGGCTTTTTCAGGTTCGGCTTTTATATGGTCTGCCGGGGCGGCACCATGTGTTTTACCAAAACTATGGCCTCCGGCAATGAGGGCTACGGTTTCCTCATCGTCCATAGCCATTCGTTTAAAAGTATCGCGAATGTCTTTAGCTGCAGCTATCGGATCGGGGTTTCCACCGGGGCCTTCGGGGTTTACATAAATCAATCCCATTTGTACCGCCGCTAAAGGATTGTCTAATTCACGGTCTCCTTTGTAACGGGTTTTATCTCCCAGCCATATATTTTCACTTCCCCAGTAAACCGATTCGTCCGGCTCCCATTTATCTTCGCGGCCACCGGCAAAACCATAAGTGGGGAAGCCCATACTTTCTAAGGCTACATTACCGGTTAAAACCAGCAAATCGGCCCAGGAAATTTTACGGCCATATTTTTGTTTGATGGGCCATAATAGTCTGCGGGCTTTATCAAGGCTGGCATTATCGGGCCAGCTGTTTAAGGGTGCAAAACGCTGCATGCCGGCATTGCCGCCACCACGGCCATCCTGAATGCGGTAGGTGCCTACGCTGTGCCATGCCATGCGAATAAAGAGCCCACCGTAATGACCAAAATCTGCAGGCCACCATGGTTGCGAATCTGTCATGAGTGCCGTAAGGTCTTTTTTTACAGCATCCAAATCAAGGCTTTCAAATTCTTTCTTGTAGTCAAAATCCTTATCCATAGGATTGGTTAGGTTTGAATTTTGACGAAGAATGTTTAGGGGTAATCTGTTAGGCCACCAGTCTTTGTTTCTTGTACCACCACCTGCAGATACCGATTGAGACATGGCTCCGGTAAAAGGGCATTTACTCTCTTTAGCACCAGCCTGATTTGTTTGGTTTTCCTGATCGTTTTGAAGATCTGTACTCATAAAATCTGATTTTTAAATTATTTAATTATTTTCTGAATTAAAGTTGGGATTTTCCTAAGGTTAACTAATGATACGTGCATGACAAATTTATTTATTATTTTTGATTGACAAAAACGATATTTTCAATAATACTATTGATTTTGTAAATGAATTTACAACAAATATATTACATCCTTGCGGTGAGCGAAACCGGTAGTTATACATTGGCTGCTGAAAAGTGTTTTGTTACACAATCAACCCTTAGTACTATGATTGCCCGTTTTGAGGGAGAAATGAAAATTCAAATTTTTGACCGTAAAACCAAGCCTGTATCCCTAACCAATGAAGGCATCTCCATTATTACGCAACTAAAATTAATAGCGAAAGAAGTAACTGCTTTGGGAGATTTGGTGCAAACCTTAAAAGGCGAAATGTCGGGTAGTTTAAAAATTGGTATTATCCCAACAGTAGCTCCTTATATTTTACCCGAATTTTTAAACGGGTTTGTGCAACAATTTCCTCAGATGACGTTTACTGTTAGTGAGATGCCTACTGGCCATATTGTAGAACAGCTTCAAAAGCGAGAATTGGATATTGGTGTTTTGGCAGGCCCCGTAGAAGCAGATACTTTGGATGAGATACCTCTTTATAACGAGCCTTTTGTTTTGTATGACGGCACAAAAGGGAAACAAAAAAAATACAGAAGCCTTGATGAAATTGAAATGGAAAAATTCTGGTTGTTAGAAGAAGGCCATTGTTTTAGAACACAAGTAAGCCGTATTTGCGATCTGGATAATTGTAAGCACAATAGCAGCCTTAATTTTGATTTCAAAGCCGGTTCTATTGATAGTTTAATTCGGTTTGTAAAAACAAATAACGGCATTACGCTGTTACCTTATTTAGCTACGCTTGATTTTCTTCCTGAAGAGATTGCAAAAATATCCTTGTTGCCACAGCCCGTTCCGGTGCGCAGTATTTCGTTGCTGGTTCATAAGCATTTTGTAAAAACGGATATACTGACTTTGTTGCAAAAAGAAATTCAGCAAAAAATTTTACCGTTATTAAAAACCAAAAAGAGGGAGGAGGTGGTGGTGCCAGTGTAATAGAAAATTACTAAGTTCATTAAGATGTATATGCCTATGGCGTAAAACAATAAAGCTCACGATGTCAATCGTGAGCCTTTTGTCGAAATATTTGCGGTACTATTTGCCACTTCTGGCACTCTGCAATTACCAATCACCCATGCCACCACCAGGCATACCGCCACCGGGACCGCCATCTGGAGGAGGAGGCATATCGCCACGGTCTTCACGGTCGTAATCGTGGTTGGATCCTCTTCTGTCATTTTTCATTCTATCATCCTGCATCTTTTTGTATGTCTTGTATTCTTTTTTGGATAATACAGATTTCATCGCTGCATTCTTATCCTCTTGAAGTTTCGTCATCATCTGCATATTGGGCTTCTCGCCTTTTTCTTTTGATACTATCATTTTTTGAGCAAAGCCTACATTTATATCGTTGATCTTGCCAATTTTTACAGCGTCTTTTTCAGTATTCAGTTTTAATTTTTTTACTATTTGATCGGTTTGCCTTTCTGCCATTGCAATGGGATTAACAGGAGGTTGTTCCGCCAAACGCTGTTCTGTTCTAAGTTGTCCTGGTTGTGCAAATACATGGGTACTCGTAATAAAGAATAATGCCAGTACTACTATAAATTTAATACTTATTTTCATGATTGATTTTTTTATTTATGATTGATTTTTTGAAAATTGATTTTTCTTTTAAACTTTCACTACTCTGTACATTTTAAGCCCGTTTGATTTGTAAACTGTTTTGTAATAATTCTCGCCATGTTGGTAATAGGTTTTCCCTGATATTTTCCTGGTTTTACAGCCTTGGGGCAATGCTTTCACTTCTTTACCAATAGGCAATCTGGCTACTTTCGTATTATTTTTATTGCGATTAACCCCATTCTTATAATTGGCATTTTTTGATTTGTTTACCGCATTATTCTTATGGGTGCTGCCATTGCTTTTTGTTTCCTTTTTAACCGTTGCTTTTTTGGTGTCAGGGTTTTTGCTCTGTGCAAATAAACTACTGTAAGACAAACCAAGACATAATGCGACCATCAAAATGCTACTTCCAAATTTTTTAATCCTATTTGTTTTCATGTTTCAATTTTTTTAAATTGTTATTTGATTAATTCTGATGCAAACATGATCCTTTTTTTAAGTCGGGAAAAGTAAATTCAACATAAATACCTTTTTTGTCGATATAGAATTGAATTTTCTCAATAACTGCTAATATTTATAGCTAAACAATAATATTGAAGCTAAAGCCATGTTCATTGATATAAAATGTATGTTGATTGAAAAAGGCAGTTGTTTTCCGTTTATATCTGCAACTTTGCACTATGGCAGTTACAGGCATCAGGAAGTATAATTTTTTATTGCAATCCATTTTAATAACAATAGGGTGGGCGGCAATCATTTTTTTTCTATCAAACGGCTGGCAAAAATCAGATCGGTTTTTTCTGCGGATGATACCGGTGGTTATTGGCGTTACATTTATCTTATTTGTAAATGTAAAATTGCTTTTACCAAAACTCTATTTTCAAAAAAAATATATTCTTTACATCATAGCATCTGCTACATTGATCCTGCTAACAGCCTATGTTTTGTATGAGTCGCCTTTCCTTTGGTCTGATTGGTTTGTAGATCGTCCAAGGCCTAATACTGGACAGGCATTTAATAATAATCCACCTGTGCCCAACGACGGCATCAGATGGATAGGTCGCATCACTCCTTTTTTAATTGCTTTTTTGGCCAATACACTATTGGAAATATCACACTTCGCTAGTATTAAGGAGAAGCAGGTGATCCGTTCAGAAAAAGAAAAGTTAGAAACAGAGTTGAAGTTCTTAAAGTCTCAGATAAATCCACACTTTCTGTTTAATGCGCTTAATAATTTGTATAGTCAGGCAGTAATGCAGGCACCACAAACACCCGACACGGTGATGCAGCTTTCAGAGATCTTGCGCTATATGGTGTATGATTCAAACGAGCTACAAGTGCCTATAAAAAGCGAAGTGAATTATATTGAGAACTATATTAGGCTTATGTCACTGAAAGACAGCAAGGGCTTGAATATTAATTTTGAAACTAACTGCGCTGATAAAGATATTTTGGTAGCCCCACTACTTTTTTCGCCTTTGGTAGAAAATGCATTTAAGCATAGTAAAATTGAAGACAGAAAAGATGGGTTTATTGATATTAGTTTGAACGCTGATGAAAAAGCCATTAGTTTTAACGTAACAAATAGCATTCCTCAAGTTAATTTTACAAAAGATAAGGTAGGTGGCGTAGGGTTGGAGAATGTAAAAAAACGTTTGGTGCTTTTATATCCTAAAGATCAGCATATGCTGATGATTAAAAATAGTGATGTGGAATTTGAGGTGCAACTTAAAATACAGTTATTATGACGAAAATAAACTGTCTGATTGTAGATGATGAGGAGTTGGCGAGAGACCTTGTTGAAAACTATTGCAACCGAGTGCCTCATTTACATATTGTTGGTAAATGTGCCAATCCGCTTGAAGCTATACGAATATTGCAGGAACAATCCGTAGATATTCTTTTTTTAGATATTCAGATGCCAGAGCTTACCGGACTAGAATTTTTAAAAGCACTCACACAAAAGCCGAAAGTAATTTTTACTACTGCTTATAAAGAATATGCATTGGAAGGATACGCTTTAGATGTAGTTGACTATCTGCTGAAACCTTTTAGGTTTGAACGGTTTTTACAGGCTTTGAATAAAGCAAGCAGTTTAATGCAAATAACCGAAAGCAATAAAATCGAATCCATAACAGAAACCACTACGGCTGGCATTGCAAAGGATTATATATTAGTAAAAGCTAATTTTAAAACGCACCGCATTTTTTTTAAAGATATTATTTATATAGAAAGTATGAAAGAATATGTGGCTTACCATACACGAAGCGGCCGTATTATTTCGCTGGGCTCATTAAAAAAGTTAGAAGAAGATCTTCCTGAAGATGTATTTATGCGGATTCATAAATCCTTTATTGTAAATGTAAATGCTGTAAATGCGCTGGAAGGGAATATGGTACATGTAGCCGACAAAGAACTACCCATCGGTTTCAGTTATAAAGAGGAGGTTTTGAAAAGGCTTTTTTAAGAGATATGGTCGCAAGGCGCTAAGGCAATAAGAAGCGCAAAGAAAAAAATACAAAGTTCATAGGAGCAATCTTTGTGCACTTTGTGAAAAATCTTTGAGCTCATCGTGGTTAAAGTCAAAAACAAAAAACCCGCCGAATCCGGCGGGTTCATGTTATATAAAAAATCTAATTGCAATTTGTAATTTGCAAATCTGTAATTGATTAGTACCTGTACATTTCCGGCTTAAATGGCCCTTCCTTAGGAATACCCAAATAAGCTGATTGTGCATCAGTGAGCTCATCTAATACTACACCAATTTTGCTAAGGTGCAATCTGGCTACTTTTTCATCCAAATGCTTAGGCAGTACATATACATTGTTTTCGTATTTATCATGGTTCTGCCATAATTCAATCTGTGCCAATGTTTGGTTAGAGAAGGAATTACTCATTACAAAACTGGGATGCCCGGTAGCACAACCTAAGTTTACCAATCGGCCTTCGGCCAATAAAATAATATCGTTGCCATTTACATTGTAAATATCAACCTGTGGTTTAATGGTATCTTTGGTATTGCCAAAATTATCGTTCAGCCAGGCCACATCAATCTCAATATCAAAATGCCCAATATTACAAACAATGGTTTTGTCCTTCATCAGTTTAAAATGCTCGCCGGTAATCAAATCTCTACAACCTGATGCAGTTACTACTATGTCCGCTTCTTTTACGGCATCAATCATTTTCTTTACTTCGTATCCGTCCATAGCCGCTTGTAAGGCACATATAGGATCAACTTCTGTAACAATTACACGGCAGCCTGCGCCACGTAAAGAAGCAGCAGAGCCTTTGCCTACATCGCCATAACCACCTACAACGGCTACTTTACCGGCTAACATTACATCAGTAGCACGGCGGATAGAATCAACTAACGATTCTTTACATCCGTATTTATTATCAAATTTAGATTTGGTAACAGAGTCGTTTACGTTAATAGCAGGAACAGGCAGGGTTCCTTTTGTTACCCTTTCGTACAAACGGTGAACGCCGGTTGTAGTTTCTTCGCTGATGCCTTTTACATGCTGAACCAGCTCGGGATATACATCTAATACCATATTGGTAAGGTCGCCACCATCATCTAAGATCATGTTCAAAGGACGATCTGCGGCACCAAAAAATAAGGTTTGTTCAATGCACCAGTCAGCTTCGGCCTGCGTTTGTCCTTTCCAGGCAAAAACACCCACACCGGCGGCAGCAATAGCAGCAGCAGCCTGGTCTTGTGTAGAGAAGATATTACATGAGCTCCATTTTACTTCGGCACCTAAAGCCACTAAGGTTTCAATTAAAACTGCCGTTTGAATGGTCATGTGTAAGCAACCTGCAATACGAGCACCTTTCAATGGTTGAGAGGCAGCGTACTCGTTGCGGATGCTCATCAGGCCGGGCATTTCGGCTTCGGCTAAATTAATTTCTTTACGACCCCATTCGGCAAGGTTAATATCCCTTACTTTATATTTCAGGTCAAAGTCGATTTGCGATTTGGTTACTGTTGACATTTTTATTTTATTATAAGTTATGAATTTGTGTGTTGTATTCTGTTTTTTTATGAAACCAGCTTTTTACTACTATCATCCTCGTTGCCTGCCCGTTCGTTCAGGCGGGCCTGCCCGTCCGTTCAGGCGGGTGTTACTCACTGCATCGCCCCGATCATACTTTAATACTAAGTTAAAGGGCGAAAGAGCTTAAAAGTAGGCCTTTTTGCTGTGCGAAGGTACAGTAATAGTATAAAATGCTATAATTTATATAAAAATTTGGTTGTTTTTTCTTTAAAAATATATATATTTAGTATTTAGTTCTGTTTTACTGTTAATAATGAGTATATGAAAGAAGAAAACACTTTTAAGGCTTCGTCGGCAATCCCACTGGATAGCAAGGATCTGGCTATTTTAAAATTGCTGCAAAGTAATGCCCGTATTACGGTAAAGGAAATTGCCGATACCATTCACCTGAGTGCTACGCCCGTACACGAACGTATTAAGCGGTTAGAGGAAAATGGTATTATTAAACAATACGCTGCATTGTTAAGCCCCGAAAAATTGGGCAAGGGCTTAATGGTCATTTGTTATGTATCGCTGCGCCAGCACGATAAAAAGGCAGGGCTTAAATTTATTGATGCTATTAATCAATTAGGTGAAGTAACCGAATGTTACAGTATTTCAGGAGAGTTTGATTTTATGCTAAAAGTAATGGCGGCAGATATGGCAGGCTATTATGATTTTCATGTAAATAAACTCAGTCAGGTGGAGAATATGGGACATGTACAAAGTATTTTTGTAATGGGTATTGTAAAGCAAACACATGAATTATTGTAGATTATTTGTTTTTCAATCGAAAATAATTCTTGAGGACATTCTCCAGTTTTAGGCATTTGCTTTTATTAGGCTGATAAATTGAAACAGAGATGCCGTTTTGGGAGAGATAAAATAATAGTAGTTCTACTTTCAACTTTTGACTCGAAATTAAGTTGGTTGAACTCTCTCAGCGAATCATCGATTTTAATAAATTACTTATTTAAAATATTGCAGAGGTAGTGCCATACGTTCCGTTGTTAATATTATATGAATAAATTCTTGGAGCTCCACTCGTATAACCGCTTGTGCAAAACCAAATAATATTAGTGTTCATATCTAAAGCAATAGCTCGTATATTTCTATCAGCCTCCGGTACACTGGCTGCCGATCCACCTCCAAAAAGATTAGGAGTAATGCGTGTAACCGCTTGTGTTGTAGAATTAATTAGATATAACCCCTTCTGTAACCTGCTGCTAAAGGCCCTGAAGTTATAGCGTCATTATTAACACCGTAAACAGCACCCTGCGTACAAGATTGTGAGTAAGAGATGGAAGAATATATGATACCTAATAAGACTAATATACTTATTGCTAGCTTTTTTCTTAGTGTCATTAGGTTGAAATTTTAAGTTTAATGTGGACAAATATATAAAAATAATGTATGTTGATTCAAATTATTGTAACTGTTATTGTAACTGTTGCTAAAAAAAAGGATATTTGTTTGTATTATAGTTTAGATCCAATGAAAATAATTATAATGAAAATGCTATTCTTTTTTTGCGTAGCCGTAATAGCTACAGCTTGTACCATAAAAAAGGAAGAAACTATAACCGATGATTGCGCTACTGTGGATTGTATGCCGGCTAACGGAATTTTTTATATAAAATTGGTTGATAAAAAAACCGGAACGGATTTGGTAGCCAATAAAAGTTTTGATACAACGGGTGTAAAAGTTACCAACCGGCAAAATGATAACTTACTGCTTACTAATATTTCCGGAGTGGATAGCCTGAAGTCTATGATCTACATTAACGATAACTCTCAATCGGGCATCAATAATTTATATATTACGGCTTCATCAAAAACTTTCACTATTTCCTACAATTATTCTTACAAACCGTCAGGGTGCTGTGGCTTGGGAAGTGTAAAGAACATTAAAGTGGCTGACGGATATACTTATAGATATTATACTCCTGTGGGTATTACAATTGATAATATTAAAATTGTTGTAATTGAACTGTAGTGCAGTGCTGTGCTTTTTTTATTGCCCTTTCTTTACATCTAACAATTCAATTTCAAAAATAAGAGTACTGCCGCCGGGAATAGTTGGGGGAGCACCTCGCAAGCCATAACCTAATTCATAAGGGATGTAAAATTTATACTTACTTCCATTGCTCATTAGTTGTACACCTTCTATCCAGCCTTTAATTACGTTTCCTAATTCAATGGTAAGCGGTTCGCCCCTTTCGTAGGAGTTGTCAAATTCGGTTCCGTCAAGTAAAGTGCCTTTGTAATTAACGGTTACGGAGTCGTTTTCACCGGGTTTTTCACCACTACCTTCTTTTAAGATTTCGTATTGCAAACCACTGGCGGTGGTTTTAATACCGGGTTTTGTTTTATTCTTTTCAAGAAAAGCAACGCCTTCATTGATAAATTTTTTATCTTTTTCCTCCTTTATTTTTTCAGAGTAGGTGCTAAGTAAAACATATGCTGTACTATCATTAAGCAGCGTGGTTTTATTATCAAAAACATCCTGCAATCCTTGTAAAATGATTTTAGTATTTAGTTCAGCAATAAATTCGGTATTTAAGGATTGCGCAATATTTAATCCCAGCGCATAGCTGGCAGAGTCTTTTAAGTTTTTAAAAGCAGACGCAGTAGCGGTAGCTTTCTGGTTAGCTGTGGTTTTTGTTTGTGCGGACAAAGCATTTGTCAATACAAATGCAAAAAAGAAAATACTTACTATTTTATTCATGTTGTAGAATTTGGTCGCAAAAATAAGGCTCTATCTGTTATAGAATTGATAAATAGCTTGTTGATTTTTTAAAACTCATTTACTCCTCATCCTCAAAATCAATTTCAAAATCTTCCTGCGAAAAACTGCTGTTCATCATGCTGCCGAATAAATCTTTAAATTCTATTTTGGTTTCAAAAAGCTGTTTGTTGATGAGTGAGTAGGATGCCAGTCCGTGTAGAACAAATTCCATCAATAAGCCGGCTTCTAATTCGTTAACACCGGGGAAATATTTTTTTACCAACGCATGTAATCCGTCCACAGTATATAATTGTTGTACTTTATCGGCATCCTTTGTGTTAAAATAAATGGATATGTTATTGCCTTTGTCAAACCAGTTTATAATAGGGCGGTACGGGTTTTCATTGGCTTTTTCCTGTGAGGAGGGTTTGCCTGTATTGCGTCTTTTTTTAAGTGCTTCCGGGTCGGGAAAATATTCAACAAACTGTGTGCGGATAGATTTGTTGAGCAGGTTCATGGCTACCTGATAAGGACCTTCCTGCTCTCCTTCGTAAACCAATTCAACTTTTCCGGTGATGGATGGAATGGTGGCTGCCAGATCGCTAATCCAGATAGGGGTATGGTTATCTCCATTCATTAATGCACGCCGTTCTGCTGCACTAACTGCATTTTCGAGAGCAGATATCGTGAGCCGTGCGCTCACACCGCTTTTCTTATCCACTAATTCGCTGTTGCGAGCTTCAAAAGCTATTTGTTCTATCAGTCTTTTTACAAGGTCGCTAACGCTTACAGTAGCTTCTTGTTCCTTGTGGATAGTGGCTTCCTGTTCTGTAATTTGCAATGCGTGTTCAATATTTTTTGGATAGTGTGTGAGTATCTGGCTTTGTATGCGATCTTTTAGTGGTGTAACAATACTGCCCCGGTTCGTATAATCCTCCGGGTTGGCTGTAAATACAAAAAGAATGTCTAAGGGTATTCTTAACCGGAACCCTCTAATCTGTATATCGCCTTCTTCTAAAATATTAAACAGGCTTACCTGTATGCGGGCCTGCAGGTCTGGCAGCTCATTAATAACAAAAATGCCCCGGTTGCTGCGGGGTATAATGCCATAATGTAATACTCTTTCGTCGGCAAAATTTAATTTTAAATTAGCTGCTTTTATAGGGTCAATATCGCCAATCAGATCGGCTACCGACACATCGGGTGTTGCCAGTTTTTCTCCGTAACGTTGGTCGCGATGAATCCATTCAATAGGAGTGTTATCCCCTTTTTCGCCAACCAGGTCAATAGCATATTTTGATATAGGATGAAGCGGATGGTCATGAATTTCGCTACCGGCAACAATGGGCACCCATTCGTCTAACAATCCTGTCATTTGCCTAGCCATACGGGTTTTGGCCTGCCCCCTAAGCCCTAAGAAAAGGATATTGTGGCGACTTAATAAGGCTCTTTCGGTTTCGGGTATTACGGAGTCTTCATAACCTACAATACCGGTGAAAGTATCTTCTCCGGCTTTTAGTTTTTTTATTAGATTTTGTCTTACTTCTTCTTTAACACATTTGTATATATAACCCGATGCTTTTAATTGTCCTAATGTTGTTTGCTCCATATATTTTAATTCTTCATTATTAATTACCAAATATTCATTCAAAACACTGTCTTATTCTTACCACTTTCAAAATCTTTAAAAATAAACGTTCCCAGTTTGTCCAAATTAGCAAAGTATGCCTTACCATGATTCATTTCTGTGAACTCCTGAACAAACCTTTGTAAATAGGGGTCGGTGGCTATCATAAAGGTTGTGATGGGTATTTTTAGTTTTTTGCATTGTGCTGCTAAGTTTAGGCAGCGGTTCACTACTTTTCTATCCAAGCCAAAAGCATTTTTATAATATCGTTTACCAATTTTTAGGCAGGTGGGTTTGCCATCGGTAATCATAAAAATTTGTTTGTTGGGATTTTTTCTTCTTCTTAAAATATCCATTGCCAATTCAAGCCCGGCTACGGTATTGGTATGGTAAGGGCCTACCTGCAAATAGGGGAGGTCTTTAATTTCTACCGGCCATGCATCATTGCCAAACACCACAATGTCTAAAGTATCTTTTGGGTATCGGGTGGTAATCAATTCGCTTAATGCCATGGCTACTTTTTTTGCCGGAGTTATACGGTCTTCTCCATACAGAATCATAGAGTGAGAAATATCGATCATTAAAACTGTTGAGGTTTGTGTTTTAAAATCGGTTTCTCTAATGCTTAAATCATCTTCTCTTAAATGAAAACTGTCAATGCCGTGATTGATTTGCGCATTACGGATAGATTCGGTAAAATCAATTTGTTCCAGCATGTCGCCAAACTGGAATGGTCTGGTTTCGGGGTTTATTTCATCACCCTGACCGGGTTTGAAAGTTTTGTGATCTCCCTTGCCGGCTTTTTTTAGTTTACCGAAAATTTCTTGCAGACTTTTCTTTCGTATGCTTTGTTCGGTTTTAGGCGTAATTTTTATTTCTCCTTTTTGGTTATCTTCAGTAAGATATCCCTTTTGTTTCAGGTCGTCAAGAAAATCGCCCATTCCGTAGTCGCCATCGGTTAATTTATATTCTTTATCCAATTCGTTCAGCCATTGCAGGGCTTCGCCGGCATCGCCACTCGTATAAGTAAGTAATTGCAAAAAAAGGTTCATCAATTTGTCAAAGGGCGATGAACCCTGATTATTCTCATCAAACTTAGAAAAATGATAACCACGCATACTTAAAGTTAACAAAGTTTAGTGTTTAAAGGTTTAATTGGGCGCATTTCAAATTTTCCACAGTTCATGTCTCTTCCGAACGCTTTCGGAAGAGGCATCTCATTACTAATATGAGGAGGTTTCTCTCCACCGTGGCGGATCGAAACCTGTACGCCGAGGCGTATGACATCAAACAAATGCGTCTTATACAAAGCGAAAATTTGAAATACACCCGTTTAATTGAGATTTACGGCTGTTCATCTATTATATTTTGACAGGTATAAAAAAGAGGCTACATACGGCAGCCTCTTTACAATTAGTATAAGATATTTTATTTTCCAGAATCAGTAACTGTTTTTACAGCACCGGAATCAGCCGCCTGCTGTAATAACTGCGGAATTAATTCCTGTTCAGGGTTTTGCTCTTTTTTCTTTAAAGGATCATATTTCTGTTCTATGGCTTCAGCAGCCGCCGACATCACATTAATTAATGGCTCCTCAATGGTGGACAAACCCGTGAAATATTGAGGCTTATCTGCTTTAAGATAGTTGTAGTAGTTGGTTTGCTCTGTTATATCCTTTTTTACAGCAGCTATAACTTTTCTGGCCATATCCAACTTGCCTGTCTTATAGTAAGCCTCTGCCAGCATCAGTCCTGTTTGGTTATGTTGGCTGTAACGGCTGGCCATGCCATATGGAAGATTTTCGGTAGAAATACCTTTTTCTGCTTTTTCCAAAATAGCTTCGGCTTCTTTTGTTTTGCCAGCATCAGCCAAATTACCGGCTGCTTCAGCAAAAATACCACGAATGTTTAGCAAATGCCTGCGGTTTTCTTCATCAAAATATACACCGGGTTTATTGGCTCCGCCAAAGGCATATTTATTAATCAGATTGTCGTAAATGGTTGTTAAATTATTATCACGTATAGAAGTACCACCGGCTCCCATTTGTCTTACAGCTTGATCTAATACCCAGTCTTGCTGCGGTGCTTTTGCCGGGAATGGTATTAACCTGTAACTTAAGCCGTCTTTACGGATATAACCGCCAAATCCTAACTCACCGTATGGTGATGTAAAATAAATTGGACGCTGCCATTTATTGGATGCGATGATGTTCAAAATCATCAACTCGCTTCTTTGTAAAGCGCGGTGAGGAATTTCAAATGCCATATTGTCCTGTAAACTATCGGTGGCTAATGCTGTACCATTTTTTAATACTACATCTTTATTTACAGGTATCATAAATTTGGTAATCGGCAATCTCATTTGTCCTACATCCTGCCCGGTTTCCGAATCAATTGCAGGAGCTCCCAAATAAGTTTTCATTACATCATACAAGTTATAAAAATTATTAGCATTGATGTTTTGCCCGGGAGCCGGTTCTGTAATATAAACCACTTCTCTATTATGCCCTGCAATTTGTTCGGGAGTCCAAATTACATCTACCGAATCGGCATTATTTACTTTATAGCGTAGTTGGTTTATGTACCAATCTATTCCCAGTAAACTGGTATTAATAATGCGTATATCCGGGCGCACGCCTTCTACTTCCTGCGCATACCAAAGTGGGTATGTATCGTTATCGCCAAAAGTAAATAAGATGGCATTAGGTGCACAACTTTCTAAGTAGTCTTTTGCCAGATCGGGTCCCAGTGTTTTCTGGCTTCGGTCATGGTCGTCCCATTCCTGCTGTGCCATTAAGACTGGTACCAATACGCAAAGTATAGAAACCGTGAGAGCTGCCATTTTAAAGTTGGCTGCTTTGCCGGCAGCAAGCCTTGTAATATAAGTTGCCAATACCAAAACAATTAAAAATAATATAGTACCTACAATGCCTGCAATGAAGTTAGGCCCGGCTGACCCCCACATACTGCTGGCGGCAATCATCACAAAACTTAATACACCACCATACACCATCATTTTTTTGAAGGCTTCTTTGTCTTTCACTTCTAATGCTAATCTTACAAAAGCCACTACGGCCAAACCAATCCAGATGGCAAAGGCATAAAAAGAGCCCACATAAGCATAGTCCCGTTCACGAGGCTGATTACCTGGCTGGTTTAAATATAATACAATGGCCATGCCGGTAAAGAAGAAAAGGAGGAAGTTTACCACCCAGTCTTTTCTGTTTTTAATAAATTGATAAACCAATCCAACAATACCAAGAATAAAGGGTAGTAAATATAATTTGTTATGGGCTTTATTGTTTTTAAGGCTTTGCGGCATTTTGCTTTGATCGCCTAATAGTGCATTATCAATAACGGATATACCGGAAATCCAGTTACCATCGCGCTTGTTGCCATAACCTTGTAAGTCGTTTTGCTTACCGGCAAAATTCCACATAAAATAGCGCATATACATAAAACTGGTTTGGTAAGTGGTAAACCAGCTTATATTATTAAATAAGGTGGGTGCGCCGTACTTTGTTTGCCCGGTATTGGGGTCGCGGGTTTGTTCCAGATTCAGCCAGTCTGCATAAAACTGGGCGTGGTACTGGTCGTTGCTGCTATCCCAAATGCGGGGGAACAATTGTTTGTCGGAACTTTTGTAATTGACTTCTCTGTCTCTGCCAATAGGGATGTATTTTTTATCGCCTTTTACATACCTCATTTCGCCTAAGCTAAACGGACTTCCGTTTTCGTCATAATCCACTTCGGCCGCAAAGTGGGGTCCGTAAATAAGAGGGGCACTACCATATTGTTCACGGCTTAAGTAATAAACCAGATTAATAGGGTTGTCCACATTGTTCATATCAATAGCAGGGTTGGCATTACTTCTAATGATGGACGTTAAATACATCATATACCCAAGCATAATAAAAGCAAAGCACCACATAGCCAGTTTAATTACTCGTAATGCTGTAGGTTTAATAAAATAACCAATGGCCGTACCTGCAATTGCTAAAACAATTATCTTTCCAATAACCATGCTTCCGCCAAAGGCAAAGGGTAGAAAGGCAACCACAAAAAACAGGGCAAACCATGTAGCTAAGGTAGTTTGCGATACATTGGGTTTTAAACGTATTGCCCAAACTATTAATCCGGTAAGCAAAATAAAGTAAAACGCAAAACCGGAAAAGAAAGGCATGTTCAATGTATTTACAAAAAACACGTCAAACAATCCGGCAGCCTTCATGCTGTACTGCACTACCACCACCTGTACAAGACCGGTAATGGCACAACCAATTAAAAAAGCCCAAATGCTTCCCTTTAGGGTAGGTTTGTAACGGCGGTAATAATATATCATTACAATAGGAGGAATGGTAAGGATACCCAACAGGTGAACACCAATTACCAAACCCATCATAAAGAAAATAAAAATAATCCAGCGGTCGGCTTTATAGCGGCCATCCTCATTAGTAGCATGCTCATCGGCATGCTCCCATTTTAAAGCAGCCCAAAATAGTAAGGCTGTAAAAAAGGATGATAATGCATACACCTCACCTTCAACAGCACTATACCAAAAAGAATCTGAAAATGTATAAGCCAAAGCACCTATTACTCCGGCTGCCATTACGGTAAGAATTTGGTTGCCGCTTAATGCTTCTCCGGCTTTTACAAAAAGTTTTCTGGCAAAGTGTGTAATACTCCAAAAAAGAAATAATATAGTGCCCGCGCTGGCAGCGGCACTCATAAAGTTTACGGCATTGGCTGCCGTCATGGGGTTATCTCCAAATAATACAATAAACAACCTGCCCAATAATGTGAATACGGGTGCGCCGGGAGGGTGGGGCATTCCCATTTTATAAGCACTGGCTACAAATTCGCCACAATCCCATAAAGAGCCGCGTGCTTCACGAGTAAACATATAGGTTAACATGGCTATAGCAAAAACCGCCCAACCTGTAAGGTTATTTATTTTTCTAAACTTCATAAATGAAATATGTTTTGATGTTAGCAAAAATAGGGATATTGACGTTTTAATATTTAAAAGTTTGTGATTGATTGTTAATGAAATAATAAATATTGAAAGGATGGCAAACCTGTTAAATGCTATAAAATATTGAATAGGATAAATTTGTTATAACCTTTATACATTAAGTAAGGGTATCACACATTTGTGTGATTTTTAATGAGTTTGATGTTTATACAGAATAAACTGTTATTTTTGGTTTGAGAAATTGCTCCTTTAACCAACCAAAAGCACTTTAAATTATGAAAAACGGACTTTCATTTTTTGGGGCTATAGCCCTTGCGTGTTCATTTATTTTTTTAACCCATACCAGTCAGGCTCAAATTCAGGAATCTTCTGTATTTAGCATTCCAACCGGATATTCCTGGCGGGTAACTTTACAATTAACCGGTGGTGGCGGAGGAGGGGCTACCAATGCGGGCACATTGGCCACAGGCGGTGGCGGTGGCGGGGCATTTGCCGAAATTTCAACCACTTTGCCTTCGGGAACCTATGAAATTATTGTAGGTAATGAGGGGGCTGCCGGCCAACCGGGACAAACCACCATTTTTAGAAGAGTGAACGGTGGCGGTAGTTACGATGTATTAGTTCAAGCAGCCGGTGGCAGTTCTTCAACTGTTGGAACACCGGGTGCCGGAGGAGTAGGGGTAATGCCTACAGCTCCATCAGGGCTTACCTATACGTATGCAAATGCATATAACGGCGGTAGCGGTGCTGCGGCTGTAAATCCCAATGGTGGTGGGGGTGGTGGCTCGGCATCTCCTGCTGGAGCCGGCAATAATGGCACAGGATCTTCGGGCGGGGCAGCAATAGGAACCGGTGGTGCCGGTGGTAATGCACAAACTACCGGCGGCGACCCCGGCGGCGGCGGCGGTGGCCGTAATGAAAATGGTACGGCAGCATCGGGTTACAAAGGCCAGGTGATTATGCAAATTAACGGATTTCTACCGGTGGCTTACGGCCCTATTTCAGCGTATATAAACGGCGAAACCCTAACGGTTGATTTTTCGACCATTACTGAAAACAATAACAGCTATTTTAATATCCAGGCATCAACAGATGCTAAGGAATTTACTACACTGGCTGTAGTAAATTCTAAACATGTAGGTGATGAGTTTACCGGAAAGACTGACTATAGTGTAAGTATTAGCAGTAACGGTTTGATAGCTGTAATGGGAGTTTCTTTATTAAGTTTATTAATGGTAAGTATAGGTGCCGGTAGGAAACGCCGCAGGGTTTACGGGGTTTTGGCCGCTTTATGCTTATCGGGCATATTTATTATGCTGTCTTGTAATAAAAATAAGGGCATTGAAGCCCATAGCAGCAATGACATAAAATATATCCGTATAGAACAGGTGGATGTAGATGGTGTGAAATCTGTATCTAAAACAATAAAAGTGATCAACGAATAGTCGCAGAACTGTGTTAAATAACTTAAAAGGCTGCCCGTTACAGGCAGCCTTTTAAGTTGTATTTTTTTAAGTTGATTACAAATCCTGCTTCATAAGATTATCTTCTAAAGGGATTGTTATACCAACTGGTTTCCACTTCTCTGGCAAATATTTCAATTTGCCTGTCAAATTTATTGTTTAAATCGTAAGGCTGTTTCAAATTGCCGCCAAATACCCAGGCGGTAGTTTGATAAACACGTGTGTTGAAACTTCCCTTATATTCTTTTAACAATTCGTAGCAGTTATTACCTGTTTGCCGGTTAATCAGTTTCATTAACACCTCGCCCTGATAAACAGAAAGGTTTTTAATTTTATCGGCAAACTTTTCTTTTAATTCTTTTTCTTTTGATTTGATGATGGCTTTTCGGGCTCTTTTATTATCTACATTTTCTAATAGTTTATTAATATCGTTAATTACTTTGCCAGCTTCTTTAGCATAAGGGTATGTTACATACACCGCATTTCTTAACCGGGCATGCTCTGCTTTTATTTTTGCCAGAATATGTAAAGGAAGGTTGGAAAGCCAAATGTCTTCCTCTAAAGTATAAGGAATCATTTTAAAATCGGCGTATTGGGTGCCGTACCAAATAGCAGCCACTTTTAAACTGTCGTTAGGGCCCCAGTCTTTCATAATTTCTTGCAAGGAAGGGCGTGGGGGAATATCAGGAAAAATAGAATCCACTTTCTGCGCCATACTACTGCTGCTGCAAAAAAGTTGTATTATAGTAATCAATGTTACTAATAAATAATATTTTACGTAGGGTTTCAAACTACTGCAAAGGTAGTACAGGAAAATATATTATTCCGGAAATACGGTATAAATGCGTTGTACAGAATGTTAAAAATAGTAAATGTGTATGCTTAAATTATATAATTTATTGTAAGTTTTGGCATATTGTTTATGCCTAATGTACCCAAAATAATTTTATTTAGCGGGCTTTATACGGCTCGCCATACTAATTAAAGAGCCTATTACAGCAAGAATAACACCTAACCATAACAAGTTGATGTATGGGAATTTATAGGCTTTTAGTGTAAGCCAAGGCGTAATGTCTGACGATTCTTTTACGCCAATTTCAGCGCGAGAGCCTTTCACATCATTTAGTGTTAGTACTAAATTTTGAGAGAAAACGGTATCCTCCGACTGAAACATTTTTTGGCCACTGCCTCTTATCATTAGCAGGTCGCTTTGATAGGAGGAGCCGTTCAGTTGCTGAACTTTTACAGATGCCGTATAGCCAGAATCAGTGGCGGCAAAGCCTTCAACAGGAAGCTTATCTTTTCCCACCAATTTCTCTAATATCATATATCCTTTACTGTAATAAATCGTATCGCCTACTGCTTTTGTGTTCATCACAAATTTCGAAGTATCTGTATCATTGCTTCTATTTTGTAGAGCCGATACGTATGTAAATACATCATGATCCCAATAATGTTTGGCATCCGGATTGGCCATCATTTCGTTATTGCCTTTATAATTTACAAAAGCATTTGGCGTTAGTATAAAGCTTTCTTTGTCTGATGTAAAGTCTATTTTAAAATAAGTTAATTGTTTTTTTGGATGAGCCGAATCAGCTACATAAGTAACCTTATACGGTCCCATTTTCATAGGAAGTCCTTTTACGAGTGTGAGGTTTTCTCCTGTAATTTCTTTACTGTTTGGGCCAAAATTTACCGGAATACCACTGGTGTTAATAGAAAGTACTTCTTTTTTTCCGGATGATAATAAAATGCCTACTAATACCAAACCAAAGCCCAAGTGTGCAATGGAGCCTCCACTATTTTTTATTTTACCTTTTAAGGCGGTGAACATATACATAGCATTGGCTATTATGGCAAAAACACCGGCAACCAAAGCTATCCATATATTAATTAGAAAGCCGATGCCTTCTTTGTCGTAATTAATTTGAATGACCACTAAAACAAATGCAGCAACAGCTGCGCTGATGATAGCGGGCCATAATATTTTTTTGAAAAATACTTTTTTGGGAGTGTGTTTATATCGGAAGAACTGGCCAACGGCTGTTAAAGTACCAACAATGATGGCAACCAAAACCTGTATCTGGTTGTATTGAAATTCACTGTTTTCGCCGGGTGCCGTATTAATGTTAAAGAGTTTATTAAATACGGGTAAAGAAGTTTGAATAATTATTATCATGGCCGATAAAAAAAACACCAGCGAACCAATAAACATCCAGAATTCTCTTGAGGAAGCACTTTCTTCTTTTTTAACTGCCGGTACCTGCCGGTTCATTAAAACAATAAATGTAATAAAACCACCTACAATTACATACATGGGAAAACCGGGAATAACATCGGCCAAAAAATAAGTGGCTAAAGAGAGTACGGCTGTGGTAATGGCAATTGTAATTTTTTGCTTTTGGGTAGTTGCCGCCATAAAAGGGGTAAGCCATACAAAAACAATCATAAATAAAAACAACTGGCCGTTCATACCAATATCGGCAAATGCGTGTACGGATGATTCTCCTAATACACCGCTTTTGGTTAAAAAAGTAGCATATACAATCAAAATAAATGATAGTGCCAGAAAAATATAAGTAGCCCTTAGAGAGTAGCCCGTGTTTTTATAAATAATCATGGTGTGTAGCCCGGCCACCATAATCATCCAGGGAACTAAGGAGGCGTTCTCAACCGGATCCCAAGCCCAGTAACCGCCAAAGTTTAAGGATTCGTACGCCCATTTGGAGCCCATCATAATACCCAAACCAAAAACGGCAATACTAAACAGTGTCCAGGGTAAAGCCCGTTTAATCCATCCGCCAATATTCTGTTTCCATAAACCGGCCATAGCAAAGGCAAAGGGAATTAAGGTAGATGCGAAACCTAAGAACAGAACGGGCGGATGTATTACCATCCAATAATTTTGCAATAAAGGATTCAAATCATTACCATCTGTAATAAAAGAAAGGTAATCCGGCTTAACCGGTTGGGTAATATCAAAATCAATATGCATGGCCGGCGCGTTATCTAAAACACCGGAATCTCTTAACAATATAAATGGGTTGGAGCCTATTTTTACATCAAAAATATAAATGCCAACAATCATGGTGGCTAAAAAGAACTGAGCAAAACTTACAATGCTCATAACAGGTGCTTCCCATTCTTTTTCGCGCCAAATAAAAACAAGCCCTAATACGCAATGCCACAAGGTCCATAACAGGGTGCTTCCTTCCTGACCCTCCCAAATAGCACTTAAAATATATTTAGGCTCTAACGAAAGGCTGCTGTGCTGCCATACATATTTATATTCAAACAGGTGGTTGAACATCATGTATATAAGTATGGCAAAAATGGTAAAAACCGAGAAAGCCTCGGTAATAAACGATAGTCTGGCCAGCTTTAGCCAGGCCTTCCTATCGGAAGGGTTTACTGCTTTTACTGTTTTAAAGTAAGCAAAGCTGGCTACAAGAGAAGCGACTAAAGAAAGAAGGATAAAAAAATGGCCAATCTGGCCGGGTAATAAATGCTCGCCCGTATAGGTCATTTTAAATATTATTGTTTAACAATGGCAGCGGGCTGCGTTTGGGTTTCAGATGTTTTGGCAGGAGGCATTTGCCCCGGATGCTTTGATGCATCCTGATCCTTGTACTTACTGGGGCATTTGGTTTGAATATTCTGGCACATAAATTTGCCGTCCTCATATTTGCCTTTCATCACTAATTTCTCGCTCAACTCAAAATTTTCCGGCTTGGGATTATGATATACCACATCTATTTTTTCACCAAGACTGTCAATAGCTGTAAATTCTAAATAGTTGGGATTTTTAATGGCATCGTATAAAAGGGGAGCCGATTTGTCCCATTTTGCCATTAAATGAACATATTTTCCGGGTTTTGCTTTAGCCGTTGCAACCGTATCGTAAGTAGTGGTTGTTTGTAAAAAACTCACCAAAACGGCTATTGAGGCAGCAACCAGCACTAATAATATTATATGAATTTTCTTCATTGTAAACTCGAAATTTGCGCAAAGTTACGTCAAAATATTGTCATTGTTTTTATTGTAACAGTTGATGGGGGCTTTTGTTGAAGGGTGGGGATGTTTTTTGGAGAATTAGTTTGATTTTCTTTGGAAATTGACAAAGCAGTTCCGTTTCCCGTTGAATTACAATAGCCTACGGTTTAAACCGTAGGCTATTGTAAAACGTAACAGTTATTTGTGGATTATGTCAGCATTGGTAATGGTTATAAAACATTGCATGATATATCCTTTAGTACTATTTCCTTTCTCAGTAAAAGACCATGCATCACTTTTATTAATATCTATCGATAGTTTTAGACTTTGATTATCAAGCACAATTGCTTCGATAGAATCAACATTGTATGGATTTGCACAATCCTTATTTGTCCAAAAACCGCCGATACCTGAACCGGAAAAAATGGTTTCCGTCTTGTTGGGATTAATAATTATTGTATCAACAGGTGTCATTATCCCAGTATTTGAATTAGAATACCAAACAACCCCTATCTGGTTTTTACTATTATTATGAAAGATTTTACGGAAATCGGAGCTGGGGTCACATCCCAAAAGCAAAGAACTCAATGCTATAATTAAGATTATCTTTTTCATGTCAAAATAATTTAGTAGCCGTAGGTATTTTTAAGTAGAATATAGTTTGCGGTACTATTGGTAACTCCCGAAGGTATAACGTTTTGAAGTTTATTAATTAACGAGCCTGCATTTTGAGTACTACCATCTAATTGGCTAAAAATAGTCCCAATAGTGAAACCTTGAATACTATCAACTACTATATTATCGTTCAATCCATTATTTTGATTATAGGCGTTATTGTCAATAATATCGTGTAGGAAGCCTGCTGGAATATGAACAAATTCGAAGCTACGTCTTTCATTACCTGCATACCAACCATTTTGGAAATTTGATGTACCTGGGTTTGCAAATAGATTTGTAAGCTGACTATGTGCATTCGGCCCATACCTTCTATGCGCATACTCCCTGCCCATAAATTTAGCTTCTTCTGCATTTTCACCTTTTTGGTAATAGCCGTACAGCTCAGTAGTGGGTGTAGTGGGAATTTTACTTTGGGCAAATGCCGAAGTGCAGAATAGCAAAGTAATGATGATGACAATATGTTGGATGATTGAGTTCATTTTGTTTTTTATTGAACAAAGTTAATAAAATTTGGCTCGATGACACCTATTGTTGTGAGCTTATAGATACCTACACGGTACTTTCTACCATCAACATTATTTATCAAAAAATTTCTGTCATTTTCGTTTATTATTTTCCAATCGGCTTTGGGCTGAATTTTCCCTGCTTCGACGATTACCATTTCTCCATTCTCTTTAAATACAATAAATATATTACTATTGCTGCCCAAAGCATCACTGTTGGAAGCACTGTTTGTTGCGATTTCGTCTTTTTGAGGGAAACAATAAGATTGGATATGAAACATCATTCCTTTGTCTTTTAAGACCAACAGACCTCCATATTCTTTCTTCGCCCTCGAAACAATAAAGTCATACTCCTGCGGTTTTAGCGTTTTGCCCTCAAATACAAATTTTTGTTCATCTTTGGATATTGTGGTATAAACGTGTCTTCCACGCAATCTGTACATAGGATATTTACCATCAGCTTTCGGGTCTTCTGACCCAGGTACATAAAAATAGTAGTCCGCATCGGTTTTGTAGTAGCATATTACCCCTTTATTCTTGTGCATAGAGCTTGGTTGGTGGTATATAGGGTCTTGAATGCGTTTATTGTTCTGGTAAAAATAAAACACATTATTACTCACTTCTTTTACATATAACGGCAGACTTGAATTAAACGAAGCTCCCGGTTTTTCGGCTATTTCATTTTGAACATTAGTTTGCTTTGAAGCATTTGAACCTGCCGTAGTGGTGGTGGTTGGCGGTTTTGTACTTTCTTTCAACCTATCCACCTTAGGGTCAAAATATTTTGCCGGAAAAACCTTATCCATTTTACTCACTCTATAATCAGGGAATTTGTAATAAGGTTTGTTGTTCATATAGGCTACCAGTTCGCCTTTTTCGGTTTCTCCATATTTGGAAAAGGTATTGGTTGCTACAGTTTCTCCATTTTTAACAAAAACAACACCTTCTTTTTTGCTATCGTAGAAAAAATAATAATTGTCGGTACCGGGTTCTAACAGTTCCCCTGCTATAAACTTTTTATTGTTTGCATAAGGGAAATGAAGCGTATAAGCATTGCGTGTGTATTTATCTGTATAATAAATAAAAATTTGATTGTTGAATTCCTTTACACTGAATGTAACTGCTTTAGCCCCAAGATTTTCTCCATTATTAAATACCATAACATTGTTATTGGCATTTATATATAACAATGTTGGATTTCCTTTATTGACTATTTCAGTTTTAAATACTGTCCCTTCTGGTTTTTCGCTATTGTAAACATCTTTAGCAAGATAATAGTTTTGCGTTAGCTCATCGTAATAAATTAAATCATTGCTATTGACCAATTGATGTTTAAGACTTGAAGAAAAATATGACCCATTCCTGTATATATGCTGATACATTTTATTATTATACCCTTTTTTAAGCACTACGGTATATGTTAATGGTTTTAGTGCATCCGAATAATAAACTATCGTGTAGTCAAATGTGTCGGTAACAGATTTGTTGTTAGTTGTGTTTATACTTACATAATCGTCTTGAATACTGTTTCCTTTTGCATCTATTTTCGATTTGATTTCTAAGGCTATATTATCATTGCTGCTTTTAGAATACACCATCATTCCGTTTTTATAGAGCTTTACTTCTTGGTATGATTCTTTATTTGCTGCTTTTATTGTTTCAGTAACTTGAAGTTTATCGCCAATTTTTTTATAGGTAAAGGTCGAAGATTTTGTAGGTGTACCGTTTATAGTTTTTTCTTCTGATGTCAGCCTTCCCTGATTGTCGTATGTGTATTTGATTAGAGTGACATTTCTTTCATTAGACAGGATTAAGAGTCCATTTTTGTTGTATGTATATTCAAAAACTCCCAATTTTACGATATACCCATCGTTATTTGTTGTGAAGTTTAGAATTTTTCCTTGATTGTAGCTGTATTTTTCGCCTCTGGTTGTGTTTCGTAGCAAATTCCCATCTTTATCAAAATACTTCGAATCATGTTGAAAAACATCTCCTTTCAGATTAAAATGTTCTAACTTGTACTTTAAAACAATCGGGTTCACCGGTGCATTTACTAAGTCTGTTTTTTGAGCAAAAGTACTCATGCCTATTAGCAATATTGTACAAGTTATAATGGCTTTCATAATAATATTATTTAAGGTTTTTCACTTTGCTATCAAATATTAAATCAAAATCGGTACTACCGCTTGTGCTTCCATCAGCATATTTTAATTTTTGAAACGCCAAGCGCCTTTCGCCTTTGCTGAAACGGCGGTCAACTTGCAATCTACGTATCCAATCCCCATCCGCATTTCGTGATTCTGCGGGTATATCAAAAAGGATCTTAGACGTTGCCGCTCCCATTATATCGGCTATTTGGTTATTAAACTCCTTTTGGTTTTCCTGTTTTAGTCTTCGCATTTTTAAAATGTACTCTAAGGGGTCCTCTTTCACTTCAGTCCTAAAATAAATACGGCGGTAGTCATCATAAAATGTGATTTGGGGTTTATCTTCTTTTTTAAAAAAAGCTACCAAGTCATCTCCATCATACACATATAATTGTATAGTACTATCCCCTTTGGTATTGATTTGTATTTCCGTAACTATATTTTTACGGTGATCGTATGTAACATGATTGCCGCCTCCTTTTTGATGTTTTCGTACTATAGAAAGTACCATTCCATTATCATCATAAGTATATGATTCCGTATAGTTGGCATACACGCCTGTGGAAACTATTTTTTGCAACACGCCCTTTTCGTTATAATGAAATTTTTGGGTAGTATTAAAATTTTTTGCACTTGCTACGGTGTTGATACTATCCAAAGCCCCGTTTGTATAAACATAATTATGAGCAGTCTCACTGCCAAATTTTCCAAGAATTCGAGAGTATTCCTGTATGATGTATCCTTCTTTATTAAAGGAAACGATTTTTACCATTTTAGGTTCGTACCCTTGGCTATCACTTTTATAATACACAGTTTGTGAATATTCCAACTGTTTTTGAAAATCATAGGATTGCCAGTATGTTTTAGGCGGACTGATGTGCTCATGAAACTGTGCACGTACTGTAAATACTGTGAGGATAAAGAAAATAGAAAGCGAGTATTTCATGATTGTTTATTTTATTAGGTTCAAATAATTTTGATACACTTGTGTATAAAATTTCTTTTGTTGGTCTTCCTTTAGTGCATATTTGTTTTGGGTGGTAATAAAGCGTCGAGTCTTAACATAGAATTCTGTGTCTTTATTCTTCTCTATCGTATAATACATAGATGCTACCCAGTATTCACCTTCATATAGGTATTCTCTATATTCGGTGCTTTTCAATTTGGGAGTTTCCTCAGGTTTGTTTTTCTCATATACTAATTTTCGTATCACATCTCCTTGGTCATTATACTCATAAGTAGTCCACTGCTCATTTGATATTTTAGCTAAGGGTTCTGTAAAAAGTATTTCCTTTTCAACTTTTCCCTTTTTATTATTGAAATACGTTGTTTCGGATACAAATAAATCATTTTTATATTTTTTTATACTATATCCTTTTTTACCATAAATAATGTTTTGCGTTTTATTGTTCTTAGCATCATAGAATGTTTTAGATACCAATACTCCATTTCTTCGTTGTATTTCTATAATTTTTTCTACTATAGTATCGTTTATACTTTTTGTGTAGATAGCTGTGTCGCCATGATTAGTTTTACTAAATCTGTTAATTTTATTATTTATATTTAGGAAACCAAATTCGCTCACTCCATATTCTATTGTTGCAATTTTTCCGAAACTATCGTACTTATAAATATCTTTACTAGATAATAATTTGCTTAAAGTATCGCTGTGTTCTGTGAGCTGTCCCTTATTGTTAAACATGTAATGATTACTATATAAAAATTTTATTTCCCGCTTACTTGTATCATATTTGGATAGTAGATCTACTGCTTCTCCTATGGTATTTGGTGGAAATCCAAAATCCAAAGCTTGGGTTTTTACCTGAGCAGAAACCGATAACCCAATAACAAGGAATAATACAAATGCACTATATGCAACTGCTGATTTAAGTATAGCAGTATTTTTATAAACTAATACATTGTGGGGTACAAAATTTTTCATCATTGAAGTATTTGAATAGGGTTTTAAAAACAGTCTTTCATGTTTCATTTTATCACATTGGTTGGGTTTGCTGTAAGCTCTTTCTATGGTATGTTTATACATTGTATCAGTACTATTACTTATAGGAAAAACTTTTATGGCATAACCGTTTTTAAATAAATTGTATTATACACAATACGAGATAATGTGTTCCTTTACAAAGCCTCTTAGCATTATATGCATTAATTTGGTGTAAAAATTGCTGTGCATTTTCTCTGGTCAATATAAGCATGTTTTTCTATTTATTAATAAATCGACGAATCTGCCGTTTCGCTTTTTCCCGTTTTTGGTAAACCCGTTTCATAAAGAATGAGATGTTGGAAGCATATTTTTTTGATTCACATGCACTTCTGTTTTTTTTCTGGCTAAAATAACCTCATATTTGGGTATTAACAGCAGGTACTCCTATTAAAAGTCCGGTTACGATAAATTAGTCTTGCTCGCATAACATTCTTATTTGAATTGTTGATACTGCAATATTACCCATAAGCCTTATTCCGAAAAATAGGGCAGATGCCCCATTTTTTGATATGGGTCATAATAAAAACTACACTTGGTAATAATCATTTTGGGAATAAATTTTAGGAACAATTGCTTTGGGGATTTGGGTTGCAAAAGTGGGCTCATTTTCTAACACTTGTTAGTTAAAACTCTGGCTTTATTATATTTGCAAATAAAATAGCTATATGAATTTTCAGTTTACAGAAGAACAGTTAATGATACAACAGGCTGCCCGGGATTTTGCGCAACAGGAATGCTTGCCGGGTGTTATTGAACGGGATGAGAAGCAATTGTTTCCCAAAGAGCAGGTAGAGAAATTAGCCGATCTTGGTTTTTTGGGTATGATGGTAAGCCCCGAGTATGGCGGTGCCGGTATGGATACCGTTAGTTATGTGTTGGCGATGGAAGAGATATCAAAGGTGGATGCCAGTACCAGTGTGGTGATGAGTGTGAATAATAGTTTGGTTTGCTATGGATTGCAGGCATTTGGTACCGAAGCACAAAAGCAAAAATATTTAATGCCGTTAGCACAAGGAAAAAAAGACGGTCAATTATATATCGGCGCATTTATGCTTAGTGAGCCCGAAGCGGGCAGCGATGCCACCAGCCAAAGAACCACTGCCGAGGATAAAGGCGACCATTATTTATTAAACGGTACCAAAAACTGGATAACAAACGGCGGCACGGCTTCTGCTTATTTGGTAATGGCGCAAACTGATGTTGCTAAGGGTACTAAAGGTATCAACTGCCTAATTGTAGAAAAGGATTGGCCGGGGGTAACTGTAGCCGCTAAAGAAAATAAGTTGGGTATTAGAGCCAGTGATACCCATACGGTAATGTTTACAGATGTAAAAGTGCCTAAGGAAAACCGAATTGGTGAGGATGGTTTTGGATTTAAGTTTGCCATGAAAACACTTTCGGGCGGGCGTATTGGCATAGCATCACAGGCATTGGGCATTGCTGCCGGTGCATTGGAACTCTCTACGGCTTATGCTAAAACCCGTAAGGCTTTTGGTACAGAAATCATCAACCATCAGGCCATTGGTTTTAAACTGGCCGATATGGCTTTGAAAGTAGAGGCCTCCCGTTTATTATGTTTAAAAGCCGCCTGGTTAAAAGATAATGGGCAGGATTATACTGTAGCTTCATCAATGGCTAAATTGCAGGCCAGCGAAACGGCCATGTGGGCAGCGGTGGAAGCTGTACAAATACATGGTGGTTATGGTTACGTAAAAGAATACCATGTAGAACGTTTAATGCGTGACGCTAAAATTACCCAAATTTATGAAGGAACCAGTGAAGTGCAGCGGATTGTAATTAGCAGAGATTTGATGAGGGGTTAATTGCCATTTTGATGGGATGCATAACCAATAACAGGTAGTTTAATTTTTGGGCACATTTCAAATTCGTGTAATGCCATTGGCATACAAATAAATAGAACGATGTAGCAATAGTGAAAATTGGCCTATATTGTTTATCCTCTGGGCATGAGTCCTATTGTAGTTTTCATTTTGCATATTCTTACTCTTTATCAAATTTGCACACTTGTAAAAGAGGATATGCATCCGTTATTTTGTAGTAGGGTTATATCAGATAGTAGCAGGTTTTTTAGTGAACTTGCGAGAATATCTTTGTTGTGGGTATTATTTTCTGCGTCTTTTTTTAAAATATCAAAGCCTGTTTCTAATCGCTTTTTTCTTTCTTCAATAATTGTCTTTATGGCAGCGTTCAGCTTCTCTGTATGTGTCTTTTTTTCTAAATGGCGAAGTTGAAGAATTGCTATGTTGCTGTTTTGTTTTGATTTGTGCATAAGGTAATAAGCATCAAAATAATTATTGAGCAATCTTACTATAACCCATAGCAATACCAAAACAATGATAAATAAAAATGCCAACGCAATCATATTATTATAATTTTCCTTTTTTTCTTTTTTGTAATCTAACCCATTTTGTAATAGTCCAAATTAGTATGAGTAAAAGAAAGCCTCCAATAATAAAAGGTGCAAAAATTACAAATATTGTAAGTAGTGCCGGAAAGTTTCCCCAAAACGTAGTTTCAACTTCGTAGGGATCTTTGGCTTCAGCTAGTACAAAACTGAGTTGCTCGAAATTGGTTTTGCTAAAAGTATCTATTTTTTGGAACAAATCTTCGGTTTTTGCCAAGACCGACTGGTAATCGAATTTTTCCTTTTTTTTCCAATAGGTAAAAACCAGATTGTCTTTCCGTGTTGGCGTGAGATTCATTCTTTGTCCCCAAAATATTTGCTGATTTTCATTGTATTTCATTCCGAATCCGTCCGAAAACCCGTGAACTTCTTTTTCTGTGAGTCCGTCTATGAGTTGCACATAAAAATCGCCTCGTTCAATCGGGTTTTTCCAAACGCTTCCACTTTCCAAAAGATAAATAAAAGCGTTGTGTTTTTCTTGATTATATCCTTTGGAAATTCCCGCATTGTTGGTTTCTACAATGAAATAGACTTCCACTTCCTGCGTTTGGTTGGGCTCAAAATCCATTTGCCAAACAAACCAATTTTCACTAAGGGTTCTCATTGTTCCATCATCGTCCAACTGCAATTCTCCGTCTTCATTTCTTATGGGTTGTCTGATGATTTCCAACGGTTTTTGTTGGGCAAAAATTTTAAAACTACTCAATGAGTCCATTTCTATTTGGTTGAGATAGACTTCGCCGCCGGAATAAATTCCGTTCACGGGATAACCCATTTTGAATTTCAACTTTTCGCTCGTTGTATTTTTGAATTTGTACCAACCTTTTACTACGGCGTAACCTTTGTACAACTGGATGTAGATTTTTTCCTGCTGCATCTGCACTTTCTTGAAAGTAGCCGAATCTTCGGGGTACATCATCGTATAGACTTTTCCTCCGGCATTCCAAATTCCGGGTTGTGCGGAATTGGCTTTTGCAGAAATTCCCGGCGAAAGGAAAATCAATACAAGAAAAACGGCACGAAATGTATTCTTAAAGGGTATCATCGGTCAATAATTTTTGCAATTCGTTGTAGGTAAAAATGTCAAAGTTCTTATCGCCGGAAACGCTTCCGTCGCTGTATGTGATTTTATAAAAATCTATATTTTCTACGGTTTTAAAAGGTTGATATACATCTGTCGCCGCAATGATGTCGCCGTTTTCATTCCGTTTGAAATACTTCGCAACAACAGGTTTTATGTAATGTAAATTTTTGTTGAGAAAGGATAGGTTTTCATTCATTGCAGGTTCGGAATCGTGCTTGATTTCCCCCAATCGTTTTTGCATTTCTTTGATTTCTTCCAGCATTTCTTTTTTTACAACTTGGTATTCGATATTGGATTTCGGGGTTTCTGTGTAGAGATAGGCGTTCATTCCCGAAGCTCCCAGTTCGTCATAATCAGCTACTTTTTTATTGTTGTGATAGAGGTCGTAAAATACAGCCACTTTCCCGTCTATATTTTCTTTGCCTTCTATGGTGTACAATTCTCCAAACGGATTGTATAAATAGGTATAAATCGTTTGTTTTTTTGGTGAAAATTTCGCCTTTTCTGTTACTAATTTTCCGTTTTTGTACTCGTATGTGTAGGTTTCCGTAACGCCGTCATCAGTTTTCAATTTTTTAGTTTTCGAATTTCCTTTTTTGTCGTAAAAATAAGTAATGGTGTATTGCAAATGCGGTGTGGTGGAATTTTCCTGACGCTGTTTTACGAGCAATCCGTTATTGTATTCGTAGGTAATTTTGATTTGAGCATTGTTGTCCAAAAAACTCGTAATCACAGAACTTTTGATGTTTCCTTTTTCGTCAAATTCCAGCACTTCTTTTTCGGTATCGGTTACTAATTTGTCTTTAAACTCATAACTCATTCGTTCTACTTTCACCGGTTGTTTTTTGTATTCAAAATCTTGATAGGATTGATTGACGGGTTTGTAATCTTGTGCAGATGAGGCTATACAAAATAAACTGATAAATACTAAGTCAATTAATTTTTTCATAATCGATATTTTTCCCAAGTGTGCGTTTTTATACAAATAAAACCATTCGGTAATTGCCGTATTTTCTTAATTCAAAACCTTTTTCATTTCATTGTAAATAATTAGGTTGAAATCGGTTGTTCCGCTTTTGCTTCCGTCAGCATAAATAATTTCTTGGAAAGCAATATTTTCTGTCTTGTTTTTTGCGGAATACATAATTCCAACGGTTGTAATGATGTCTTCGTATTGATTTTTCTTGTGATAGTTCATTCGGTTTATCATTTTTTGATTGTTTGCATACAACTGGTTAGTATCAAACAGCAATTCTTGAAATTCATCAGCTCCTGTATAGTCACTTTTAGAAAGGGTTTTTTGTACATCCTGCAAATCCTGTAAAAGTTGTTTTCCTGTTATGATATATTGAATTTCGATATTCTCGTCGTACGTATAAAGGAAAGAGCTTTTATGATCGTCGTCTAATTCAAAAATTTTAAAACCATCGAGATAGGATGCTGTCCAATGTTTGTTTTCTTTCAGGTGCATTGTTTCCTTTAAATTAACTTGATACAGCTTGCCTTCTTTGTTGTAAAGATAATCTTGCGTTAAGGTTGTTGCGCCTTTCAAACTGACTTTCTCTTGCTTGATGATTTTCCCTTTTTTGTAGTAGTAATAATATCTGTCCAATACGCCTCTATCGTAGATTTTTACTTTATTCACCAATTGTTTTTGTTGGTTATATTCGTAGGTGGTGGTGTTCCACTTTGATTTTTCAGGTGTTGGAAGTACTTGTCGTTCTTCCACCAACAACCCGTTTTCGTATATAAATATGTTTTTCGTAGTTTTATTGTCGTTGGCGAAATTAATCTTTGTATAGGTTGTAATATTTCCTTCGGTGTCAAATTCAAAAACTTCTTTGGATTGATCTACTACTTTATCAAGAAATTCGTAATGTACCTTGGTAACTGTTTTTGGTTGTTTGTGAAAACCAAAATCTTGATAGCTGACATATAACTCTTTGTCCTGTGCGATTGCTACAAAATGTAGGAGTAGTGCTAATATTTTAATGATTGCTTTCATTTATTGTAGGCACACAGGAGTCATACCAATATGATATTCGTAATAGCCCCCTGCAATAGCTCTAAAGGATTATTTAATAGGTATTATGCGAAATATTAGTGGTCTATTTTACAAATATGTTTTGTATTATTTATATACCCTTTGGGTAAAAGTTAATCATACTCTGTATTTCTACTTACATTGCTATCTACCTACATAAATTTTTTTTCTAAAGACCAATCGTTTTATAATCGGAGTATTATATTATGAAAGGATTATCAATAATATTTCTCTAAAACGCCTCTTGCTGTTTCACTACCATATTCAGCAGCTTTTAAAAACCATTTCTTGGCTTCTTCTTTGTTTGCTTCTACTCCCAAACCTTGATAATAAAGTGCTCCAATATTATTGTTGGCATCGGCGTGCTCTTGTTCGGCAGCTTTTTTGTACCATTTCATGGCTTCTGAGTAGTCTCTTGTTACACCCTGCCCATTATGATACATCACGCCCAAATTATACTGGGCACCGGAATAATTTTGTGCTGCAGCTTTTTTATACCAATTCATGGCCTCTGTGTAGTTAAGGTCAACTCCACGTGCATTATAATACATCACGCCCATATTATATTGAGCTTTGGCATGGTTTTGTGCTGCAGCTTTTTTATACCAATTTATTGCTTCGGTATAGTTGAGTGGAACACCTTTGGCATCGTGGTACATTACGCCTAAATTGTACTGCGCATCTGCATATCCTTGTTCGGCAGCTTTTTTGTACCAGTTCATGGCTTCAGCGTAGTTAAGGTCAACACCACGTGCATTATAATACATAACACCCAGATTATATTGAGATTTAGCATATCCTTGTGTTGCGGCTTTTTTATACCAATTGATGGCTTCCGTGTAGTTGAGCGGCACACCTTGGGCATTAGCATACATTACACCAAGTATATGCTCTGCAGCTGCCATTTTTTGCTCAGCCGCTTTTTTATACCATTTCATTGCTTCGGTATAACTTTGGGTAACTCCGTTTCCGTTGGCATATAAAACACCTATATTGAATTGAGCATTGGCATATCCTTTGTCGGCCGCTTTTTTATACCAACTCATGGCCTCGGCATAACTTTGTTGAACACTTCGGCCATTTTCATAATAATATCCTATGTTATAAATAGCTGCGGTTACCCCTTTATCAGCCGCTTTTTTATACCAGTTCATCGCTTCTGCGTCATTTTTCGTTACTCCATACCCCATAGAATAGTAATATCCCACATTAAACATTGCGGTAGTATTTCCTTTTTCAACCGCTAACTTGTACCACCTCATTGCTTCCTGGTAGTTTTTTCTTGTGGATTGGTCTTCACCTCTTTTCAATTCCTCAGCTCCGGGTTCAGTTTGTGCTGATAATGTTCTCAGAATAAAGAACAAGGCGGTTAGTAGTGCAATTGGTTTTTTCATTTTGATGTTTTTTAATATTGAATAATTAATGGCAATCCGTGTTTTGGAATACTAATTAACCCTTAACATCATTTCAATCAGTAGAATCTTTCACTCCGCCGGGGCGGATTGAAATGACGAAGAAAAATTAACAGTATTCTAAAATACGGATAGTTATTGAATTATTTATAAAACTTATCTTTAAACTCGCTCACATGGTGTTTTAGGAAAGTATCAACTGCCATTCCCACTCCTTTTTCGTACTTACTGGCATCTGCAGGAACAATGGCTGCTTTTTTCGCCGATTTGTTTTGGGCAGAATACACCCTTCCAAATGCGGTGCTTGTCCCCCAATTGTCGTAATCAGATTCCACATAACTGGTTATTTTTTCTTCTTTGATTACGCCATCAATGTCCAAATCTTTTTTCAGAACGCCTTGATATTCGCCCAAAGGGGAACCGCCAATTTTGTTTCGTCCCACTATAAAATGTGCGATTGTATTGTTGTCTGACATAACCAAATTGGTTCTGGCGACTACATTTGCTCCAATACCACCTTTGGTAGAACTTCTGGTTTCAACAAATTCCACATACAAATCAATGCGGGCAACAGTTGCATCGTTAAGTTCTTTTGAGAGCTTTGTAGTATTCGTATTTACGCCTTTTTCTTTGTAAAAAAATCCTACGTTTTGCGGATGGACAGTAACAGCACCTTCCATTGTGTTTGATGGGGTCATACCCAAATTTGTACTGTATTTATATCCTTTATAAAAATCGGTGTTTTTTGCTTCATCCCCACTCATTACATTAAAACCTTGTGCTTTTAAATCCGCCACAAAATCAGCATACACTTTGTCGGTAATTTTTTGCAGTGTTTTCTCCGAAATATCCAAGCCAACTGCGAGTGAGGCTTTTGCTCCACCTATCACTCCAAAAGAACCCAAACCTCCTTTTTTAGAAGCAGATTTCTCGCTATACACTTGATAATTCACGGCAAAATCGGCGATATAGACATTTTTGTTGTCGAATTTTGGTTTTTCCAAACTTTTAGGACCGGCTTTTCCCGGTTTGAAATCGCCTAAGGTTTGGGCAAAGGTTGTAGTAGAAATGTTGATAAGAACGGCAGCGCAAATCAGTAGTCTTGTTTTCATAATTTTTAGTTTGTTGTTGAAATGCAATGTTACCCATAAGCGGTGGGTTATAAAATAGGGCAGATGCCCCATTTTTTGAAAGTAACACAGTTTTTGCGGCTGTTCTTTTGTAAAGGTTTGTATAAACGCTCGCTAAATAGTTAAAAATTGGTTTTAATAGGGGAGTATTGTACTTTTAGCCAAATTATTATAAAGTGAATTATCAAATAGCGATTATAGGAGGCGGCAACTTGGGTACTGCCATTGCTGAAGGGTTAGTAAAAAGTAAATTTGCCAAACCTGAAAATATTACAATTACAAAACGAAATACAACGACATTAAAAGACTGGAAAGTAAAGGGTGTGAATATTATTAGCGATAATAGTATGGCCGTAAAAAATAGCCAGATTGTGATTCTTGCCGTAAAGCCCTATCAGGTGGCGGCTGTTATTGAAGGGTTTAAAAAACATCTTACCAAAAAGCACCTCCTTATTTCTGTAATTACCGGCGTTAGTATAACCGATTTAGGTGAAATGGTGCAAAAAGAATTACCTGTTTTTAGGGCGATGCCTAATACGGCCATTGCCATTAGGGAAAGCATAACCTGCATCAGCCATGCAAAAGCAACAGAAGAGCAGGTGGCGTATGTAACAAATTTGTTTAGTAATTTGGGTAAAGTGGCTATGATTGATGAAAAATTAATGGATGCCGCTACAGTACTGGGTGCCTGTGGTACTGCATATGCCATGCGGTATATTCGTGCTAATATTCAAGGCGGAATAGAAATTGGTTTTGATGCTAAAACCGCCAGCCTGATAGCTGCCCAAACTGTAAAAGGGGCTGCGGAACTTTTATTGAAAAACGGCAGCCATCCCGAACAGGAAATTGATAAAGTAACCACACCCAAAGGTTGTACCATTGTAGGGCTAAATGAAATGGAACACCAAGGCTTTAGCTCCTCTCTTATAAGGGGTGTAATTACCAGTTATAATAAGATATTGAAGGATTAGTAGTTTAAATCATGCAATTAATCCACTTGTTTTTCACAAATCCTTTTTTTATTAAAACTAAGGCTTGAATGGATATGGCAAATCCCTATCTTTGCATGACCTCTCAAAGTTTTTTCCAAGAATTTTAAGTTGGTCATTTAGATCAAGACTTTTTTTAGTTTCTTCCCTGATTTTTAATTAGGTAGGAAACATTATTTTTTTATACAAATTTTTATACAAAATGGCCAAATATGTATTTGTTACCGGTGGTGTATCTTCTTCTCTCGGAAAAGGAATAATTGCAGCATCGTTGGCAAAATTATTACAAGCGCGTGGGTTACGTGTTACCATTCAAAAGTTCGATCCCTATATTAATGTAGATCCCGGTACGCTGAATCCTTATGAGCACGGGGAGTGTTATGTAACAGATGATGGGGCAGAAACCGATTTGGATTTGGGTCATTACGAAAGGTTTTTAAATATTTCAACCTCGCAGGCCAATAACGTAACCACCGGCCGCATTTATCAAACAGTAATTAATAAAGAAAGGGAAGGGGCTTACCTCGGAAAAACGGTGCAGGTGGTGCCGCATATTACCAATGAGATTAAACGCCGCATGCTGGAGCTGGGCGGCACAGGCGATTATGATATTGTGATTACCGAAATTGGCGGAACCATTGGCGATATTGAAAGCCTGCCGTTTGTAGAAGCCATCCGGCAATTGCAATGGGAACTTCCCGAAGAAGATACGGTTGTAATTCATCTAACACTCATTCCATATTTAAGAGCCGCTAAAGAACTTAAAACCAAACCTACACAGCATAGTGTAAGAATGTTGAGTCAGGAAGGCGTGAGCCCCGATATAATTGTTTGTAGAACCGAGAAGCCGCTTACACCGGAACTGCGCCGTAAAATAGCCCAGTTTTGTAATGTAAAATCGGAAGCTGTTATAGAAGCTGCCGATCAACCTACCATTTACGAAGTGCCGATGGCCATGCTACGCGAAAAACTGGATTTGATTTGTTTGAAGAAAATGAAAATATCCGAAGCTCTGGAACCTGAACTTGGCAAATGGCGCAGCTTTTTAGATAAATTAAAATACCCGAAATCTGTTGTTAGAATTGGGCTAATAGGGAAATACTTAGAGTTGCAGGACGCTTATAAATCTATTTTAGAAGCCTTTGTACATGCGGGTGCTGTTAATGAATGTCAGGTACAAGTAGTAAACGTGCATAGCGAATATATTACAGAAGAAAATGTAGCAGAAAAGTTAGACGGTTTGAACGGCCTTTTGGTAGCCCCCGGCTTTGGGCTTAGAGGAGTAGAAGGGAAAATTACTGCCGTAAAATATGCCCGGGAACATGATCTGCCATTTTTTGGGATCTGTTTAGGCATGCAAATGTCGGTAATTGAGTTTGCACGAAATGTGATGGGTATTAAAGAGGCCAATTCTACCGAAATGGATGAGCACGCTACTGAAGCTGTCATTGATTTAATGGAAGAGCAAAAGGAAATTACCAACAAAGGAGGCACCATGCGGTTGGGAGCATACCCCTGCACCATAAAACCCGGTACGCTGGCTTTTGATATTTATGACACCGAACTGATTAGTGAAAGGCATCGGCATCGTTGGGAATTTAATAACAAATACCTTGAACAAATGGAGGCAGCTGGTCTTGTAGCCAGTGGTAAGAATAAGGAAACCGGCTTAGTAGAGATTGTGGAACTCCCTTCGCATCCTTTCTTTCTGGGAGTACAGTATCACCCCGAACTGAAAAGTACCGTAGAAAATCCACACCCCATTTTTGTTCATTTTGTAAAAGCCGCTATTGGTCAATCTGTAAAACAGCATGGTCAGGTAGTTACACCAAATTTTGCAAAAGCGTAGGATATAAAAATACTCGTAAAAAACGCTTAAATAAAGAAAAGCCGCAATTCAAGTATTGCGGCTTTTCTTTATTGGGTACACCTGTCGTCCGACCAGGATTTGAACCTGAATTCTTCTGATTCAGAATCAGATATGTTACCAGTTACACCATCGGACTGCTTAGTGCAAATGTAAGGCATATACAAATATTATATAAATCCAATATAAAATATTTTAATGTAATATATATATTTAATAGATTAATCATACAAAATATTTATATTATAAAATATCTATATTTAATAATTTGGACCCATCTACACTACCATAAAATTGAATTTCATCAAATTAAAATCAAAGCAAAAGATACCCTTTTAGGGGAAGCCGCTGAAAAAATACTCTATAATTAGTAATTATCATAACTTTTATAAAACTAACAGAATGAAGGAACGGTATTATTCTTTAGATGTATTTCGGGGTATAACTGTGGCGTTTATGATTTTAGTGAATAATCCGGGGTCGTCGCATACTTATGAGCAATTAGAGCATACTTATTGGAATGGGTGGACTTTGACAGACTTGGTTTTCCCATTCTTTTTATTTGCTGTGGGTAATGCTTTATCATTTGTAATGCCTCGTTTGCAGGCAGCCGGACAAGCAGTTTTTCTTAAAAAAGTGTTCAAACGTTTTGCGCTTATTTTTCTAATTGGCTTATTTATGTTTTGGTTCCCATTTGTATATTGGAGTGGCAATTCACTTCAATGGATACCGTGGCATGATGTGCGTATTATGGGGGTATTACAGCGTATTGCTATTGCTTATTTGTTGGCATCACTTATTATTTATTATTTTAAGAACAGGGGGGCTTTAATTATTAGTGTTCTTATTTTGTTGGTATATGGTTTTATTTGTTATTATTATGATGCAGGCAATAATCCTTATGCATTTGGTGTAGCATTTGATACTTCCATTATAGGCGAGTCGCACATGTACAAAGAACGTGGTGTGTTGTTTGAGCCGGAAGGCTTTGCCAGTTCGCTTACGCCCGTTGTGCAGGTAATATTGGGTTATTTTGTAGGTTGGCACATTCAGCGGTTGGGGAAAAAGTCGTTACTGGTGGTGCAGTTATTATTTGCCGGAGCCGCATTAGTTGCACTGGCCTATTTTGCCAATATCTACACCCCAATTAATAAAAGAATTTGGACCAGCAGTTACGTGTTGCTCACAACAGGACTTGCCACCATATTATTATCAATACTGATTTACTTTTTTGAAATAAAAAATGTAAAAGGGTGGGGGAGTAAGTTCTTTGATGCGTTTGGTAAAAACCCACTGTTTATTTATGTTTTGAGTGCTGTAATCCCCAGACTTATGTGGTTAATAAAAATACCCACCCATATTGAGAGTGGGGTACAGCAATATACCAATCCTTTAAGCTGGTTTTATGATCATATTTGTGTTCAGGCATTTTCTAAAGAGCAAAACGCTTCTTTAATGTACGCCATAATATACGTATTGCTCCTATGGTTGATAGCCTGGTGGATGGATAAACGCAAGGTGTATATTAAGGTATAGTGTGCATTAAAATTCTATACAAATGATATAAATGAACCTATATTAGGGGAATTGGTATTGTAATTGATATATAAATAAACCACCTGCTTTAAAATAGGCATGTTTGCCCTATACTAACCATTATCAATGTAATATTGAAAAAAAACGCCATTTTTTTAGGCAGTAAATTAGATTTTTTAAAAACTTCCCCTTACCTTTGCACTCCCAAATTGAAACGGGTTAATTATAATGTCACAAAGAATCAGAATAAAATTACAATCTTACGATCACAATTTGGTTGATAAATCAGCCGAAAAAATCGTTAAGACCGTACGCAGTACCGGCGCTGTGGTTACAGGCCCAATTCCTTTACCCACACACCGTAAAATATTTACTGTATTGCGTTCTCCTCACGTTAACAAAAAAAGCCGTGAGCAGTTTCAGTTGGCAACCCATAAAAGGTTGTTGGATATTTACACTTCTTCTTCCCGTACTGTGGATGCTTTGTCTAAATTAGACCTGCCAAGTGGGGTTGAGGTAGAAATAAAAGCCTAAAAGGCGGGTGGCAACTAACCTAAAAGTTGTAATTAGTTCTTTATAAAAGTTATCTCTCAAATTCGCCTTTGGCGGACTAAAAGAGCGCTAATTAAAATCAGAACCCATCGGGTTCTATTAACATAAAACAAGCCGTTCAGGGTTTGTTTACTGCTAGTACTTCCAATCCAGGCATAGCAATGGAATAAAGGAAAAGGTTGGCAGTTCCGATAACCATCGGAAGGGATCGATTATGGCATCATCATGCCGCAAAGTCCCGATAATCCTGAAGGCATTAAATTTTAAAATGATGAAAGGAATTATTGGGAAAAAGCTTGGAATGACCAGCATTTATGATCCTCAGGGCAAGCAAATTGCCTGCACCATCATAGAAGCCGGCCCCTGCGTTGTTACACAGGTGAAAACGAAAGAAACAGACGGTTACAACGCACTTCAATTATCTTACGGCGATAAAAAAGAAAGCCGCACTACGCTACCCGAAAAAAACCACTTTGCTAAAGCTAACACCGCTGCTAAAAAAATCTCAAAAGAATTTCGCGATTTTTCCATCGAAAAAAATATTGGTGAAGAAATTACCGTTGACCTTTTTGCCGAAGGCGAAAAAGTTAATGTAGTAGGTACTTCAAAAGGAAAAGGATTCCAGGGCGTTGTAAAGCGTCATGGTTTTCATGGTGTGGGTGAACAATCTCACGGACAGCACGACCACCAAAGAGCTCCGGGTTCTTTGGGTAACTCTTCTGATGCCAGCCGGGTTATGAAAGGTATGCGTATGGCTGGCCGTATGGGTGGCGACAGGGTGAAACTTAAAGGATTGAAAGTAGTGAAGATCTTTGCTGATAAAAATTACATCCTTGTTAGCGGTTCAGTACCTGGTCATATTGGTTCCATCGTTTTTATTCAGAACTAAAAATATCATCCTTACAAAAGGATGCCTTTGAAGAAGAACAAATAAAATAATAGAAAATGCAAGTTGAAGTTTTAAATATACAAGGTAAAACCACAGGTCGTTCAGTTGAATTACCAGATGATATTTTTGGTGCAGAACCTAACAATCATGTGATTTATTTGGCTGTAAAACAATTTTTGGCAGCGCAACGTCAGGGTACCAATAAAGTAAAAACACGTGCCGAAGTACAAGGTGCCAGCCGTAAATTACACAAACAAAAAGGAACCGGTGGTAGCCGTAAAGGTAATATCCGTAACCCTTTATACAAGGGTGGTGGTACTATTTTTGGGCCTAAACCTCGCGACTATAATTTTAAGCTGAACAAAAAAGTAAAAGATTTGGCTAAAATATCTGCTTTGTCTTACAAGGCTAAGGATAATGCTATTGTAGTTGTAGAAGATGTGAATTTAGAAACACCCAAAACAAAAACCTTCACAGGCATTTTAAGCAGCCTGAAGGTAGGCGATAAAAAATCATTGTTTATTTTGGCCGAGCCCAATGATAATATAGAATTGTCATTACGCAATGTTCCTTCGGTATTAGGTGTATCTCTTAGCGATTTAAATACTTACGATATTGTGAACTCCGAAGTATTAGTGTTAACGGAAAGTGCAGCAAAAATTTTTAGTGAGGAAGAACAACCCGTAGAAGCTTAATCCAAATTTCATCCCGATGGCTATCGGGACATATTTTAAACACATTAGAAAATGAAACCGAGCGAAATATTAATAAAGCCGATAATTACCGAAAAAGCTAATGCACAGCAGGAAAAACTGCGTTGCTACGCTTTTAAAGTTGCTAAAAAATCAAACAAGCTTGAAATTAAAAAAGCTATTGAAGCGTTTTATGGTGTTACCGTACTTACCGTAAATACAGTAGTATCTCCGGCTAAAAATAAAACTCGCTATACTAAAGCAGGATTTATTAAGGGTCGTAAGCCTTCTTATAAAAAGGCCTATGTAACCATAGCCGAAGGTGAAGAAATTGATTTATACGCAAATATTTAAGTAGTTCATAGTTGATGGTTCATAGTTGAAAGTAGTTCTTACCCATGAATAATGAACCATCACCCATAAACTAAAAGAAAGGCAACCAACCGCCGCGAAGTGTTGAAACAGAAATGCTTTTAAGCAAAACGAAATTTTAAAATGGCAGTAAAAAAATTTAAACCAGTAACAGCCGGTACCAGATGGAGAATTGGTAACGCATATTCCGAGGTTACAACAAATGTTCCGGAAAAAAGTCTGGTAGAAACTAAAAAAAGTACTGGTGGACGTAACTCCTCCGGGCACCTGACCATGCGGTACAGAGGTGGTGGACATAAAAAGAAATACCGTGTAGTTGATTTTAAAAGAAACAAACAAAATATAGAAGCTACTGTAGCAACTATTGAATACGATCCTAACCGTACCGCATTTATAGCTTTAGTAGAATATACCGATGGTGAAAAACGCTATATCCTTGCACCTCAAGGTTTAAAAGTAGGAGATAAAGTAATAAGTGGTGATGCAGTAGCCCCAGAAATTGGCAACGCATTACAGTTAAAAAACATGCCTTTAGGTACCAATGTTCACAATATAGAACTGCATCCCGGGCAAGGTGGTGTAATGGCACGCAGTGCAGGTTCCAGTGCACAGTTAACCAACAAAGAAGAAAAATATGCTATTCTTAAAATGCCTTCTGGAGAGTTAAGAAAAATATTAATAAACTGTGTAGCAACCGTAGGTGTGGTAAGCAATAGCGATCATAGCCTGCAAAGCATAGGTAAAGCGGGTAGAAACAGATGGAAAGGCATCAGACCACGTAACCGCGGTGTAGCCATGAACCCGGTAGATCACCCAATGGGTGGTGGTGAAGGCCGTGCCAGTGGTGGACACCCACGCAGCAGAACTGGTAAATACGCTAAGGGCGAAAAAACCAGAACTAAAGGCAAAGCAAGCGATAAGCTAATTATTCAACGTAAAGATGGCAGCAAATTAGCTAAATAAAAAAATAAACATTTAACCAGCCTGTCGGCAGACAGGTTGTAAATTATAAACAATATGGCTCGTTCAATTAAAAAAGGTCCTTATGTAGCTACCCACCTCGAAAAAAAGGTATTAGCAATGAACGAAGGCGGTACTAAAAAATCAGTAATTAAAACCTGGAGCCGTCGCTCCACAATTACACCCGATTTTGTAGGCCATACCTTCGCAGTACATAATGGCAATAAATTTATTCCCGTATATGTAACAGAGTTTATGGTAGGACATAAATTAGGTGAATTTTCACCTACACGCCAGTTCAAAGGCCATGCAGGCGGAAAATAATAATTGATAAGAAGAGTAGTTTGTTGTTAAACATCAACAACTCAAAAAATTAAATTGCCTTAGTACAACATACAGGCAGCAAATAAGAAACTTAAAAATGGAAGCAGTAGCAAAACTTAGAAATTATCCAACATCGCCCCGAAAAATGAGGCTATTGGCCGATTTAATCCGTGGCCAGAAAGTGGATTTGGTATTGGCCGAATTGGAGCATAATCCTAAGCATCCCGCAGTGCCATTACGCAAGTTGGTTTTAAGTGCCATTAATAACTGGAAACAGGCAAATGATGGCGGCGACGAAACCGGATTGATTATAAAAACAATTTTTGTGGACGAAGGCAGAACCTTAAAACGTATGCGTCCCGCTCCACAAGGACGTGGTTACAGAGTACGCAAACGCAGCAACCATGTTACCTTAATTGTAGATGAAGGTGCAGATAAAAAAACCGCCAAAAAGCAGAAAGCTATAGCAAAAGCAGAGAAGGCAAAGGACGCTAAAACAGTAAAAGCTGAAGCTCCGGTAAAAAAAGCTCCTGTAAAAAAGACAAAAGAAACTAAAAAAGCATAACCAATAAATATGGGTCAAAAAGCAAATCCAATTGGTAACAGATTAGGCATCATTCGCGGATGGGAGTCTAACTGGTATGGAAGTAAAAAAGACTTTGCTTCTAAATTAATTGAAGACAACAAAATCAGAAACTACCTTAACGCACGTATTAACAAAGGAGGTATTTCTAAAATTGTAATCGAAAGAACTTTAGGAAAGCTCATCATTACCATCCACACTTCCAAGCCCGGTATCATCATCGGTAAAGGCGGTGGCGAGGTTGATAGAATTAAAGAAGAGTTGAAAAAACTTACCGGCAACGATGATGTTCAAATCAACATTCTTGAAATCCGTCGTCCCGAAACGGATGCCATGATAGTAGCTGACACCATCGCACGCCAAATTGAAAACCGCATCAACTTTAAACGTGCCACCAAAATGGCTATCGCTTCTGCATTACGCATGGGTGCCGAAGGTATAAAAGTAAAGTTAAGCGGTAGGTTAGCCGGTGCCGAAATAGCCCGTAGCGAAGAGTTTAAGCAAGGCCGTATTCCATTGCACACTTTCCGTATGGATATTGATTACGCCAATGTTTTTGCTCAAACAGTATATGGTAAAATTGGTATAAAAGTATGGATTTGTAAAGGAGAAGTACTTACTAAAAGAGATTTGAATCCCAACTTTATTTCAGGAAACGAAAAAGGTGTAGGCGGTAACGACAGAAGAGATAGACGCGATGATAGAAGAGGCGGCCGCAGGGATAGAAGAAATTAAGATGGCAATTTGCCAATTCGGCACCAATGTCGGATTAAAAGATTGTCAAATTATCAAATTGTCTAATTGTCAAATTATATAAAAAATGTTACAACCGAAAAGGACAAAGCACAGGAAAATGCAAAAAGGTCGCATGAAAGGCGACACTAAAAGAGGGGCAACTATTGCTTTTGGTTCTTATGCATTAAAAGCACTGGATTCTCATTGGATCACAGACCGTCAAATAGAAGCTGCCCGTCAGGCACTTACGCGTAGTATGAAAAGAGAGGGTAATGTGTGGATACGTATTTTCCCGGACAAGCCTATCACCAAAAAGCCCGCCGAGGTTCGTATGGGTAAAGGTAAAGGTAACCTTGAGTACTGGGCTGCAGTGGTACAACCCGGCCGTATCATTTTCGAAATTGATGGTGTAAGTGAAGAAGTGGCACGTAAATCTTTGGCATTAGCCTCCGGTAAATTGCCAATTAAGACCAAATTCATCATGCGCAGGGATTTGATCACCAATTAAAAATCATTACTATGTCAAAGAAAACAGAATATATCAATAGTATAAAAGGATTAAGCATTGAAGATTTAAAACTTCAGTTAGAACAATCCAAACAGCGTTTGAAAAAGCTGGAATTTGCCCATGCTATTTCCCCGTTGGAAAATCCAATGTCTATCCGCGATTTGCGCAGAGATATAGCAAGGATTGAAACGCTTTTAAAACAAAAATCAGTTGCTGAAAAAGCGTAACAATAAATTAGTCAAAGCCAAAAGGTAAATAAAATGTCTGATAGAAATTTAAGAAAAACCAGGGTAGGTGTTGTAACCAGCAATAAAATGGAGAAAACCATTACAGTAGCGGTACAAAGAAGAATTAAACACCCCATTTATGGTAAGTTTCTGAAAAAAACAACCCGGTTTCATGCACACGATGAAAAAAATGAGTGCAATATTGGTGATACCGTAAGAATTATGGAAACCCGTCCTTTAAGTAAATTAAAAAGATGGCGGTTAGTAGAAGTAGTAGAAAAAGTAAAATAATTATTAAAAAGTTGAATTGTTAATGGCAAATGCGCCATGCTAATTCAAATTCAAAATTAATAAAATGATACAGCAAGAAAGCAGGTTAAACGTAGCCGATAACAGTGGTGCTAAAGAAGTACTTTGTATTCGTGTACTTGGAAACAGCGGTCAGCGTTATGCCAGAATAGGCGATAAAATTGTAGTAACCGTTAAGGATGCTATGCCTGCCGGTGGTATTAAAAAAGGTACAGTAGCCAAAGCCGTTATTGTACGCACTACAAACAAATTACGCCGTAAAGATGGTTCTTACATTCGTTTTGACGATAACGCCGTAGTAATCTTAAACGCAGCAGATGAACCCAGAGGTACCCGTATTTTTGGCCCTGTAGCCAGAGAGTTGCGCGATAAAGGATACATGAAAATCGTTTCTTTGGCCCCAGAGGTTTTATAAAATAGTTGGCTATATGCTTTACGCCAAACGAAAGATAAATTTTAAAAATACATTAGAAAGCCTAAAGCCTAAAGCCTAAGGCAAAAAGCAAAATAATATGAGCAACAGATTTAAACCTAAGTATAATATCAAAAAGGGCGATCAGGTAGTTGTGATTACCGGTGCTAGTAAGGATCTTACTAAACCCCGCCTTGTGAAAGAAGTTTTGGTAGAAGAAGGTAAAGTTCTGGTAGAAGGTGTAAACATTAAAACAAGGCATACCAAGCCCTCTGCACAAAATACAAAAGGCGGTATTGTTAAATCCGAAGCACCCATTCACATCAGCAATGTAATGCTTTGGGATGCAAAAGCTAAAGCCCCCTCTAAAATAAAACGTGAGCGCAGCGAAAACGGTAAAGCCGTGAGGGTGTTTAAAAAATCCGGAGAAAAAATATAATCACTGTCTGCCGAAAGGCAGGTTTGCGATTCAAATAAATAAAAGGAATCATGAGTACAACAAAATACATACCCAGATTAGCAGAAAAATACAAAAAGGAAGTAGCTCCTGCACTGGTTAAAAAATTTGCTTACAAAAGTGTAATGCAAGCCCCAAAGCTTGAAAAAATTTGTGTTAACCGTGGTGTAAATGGTGCTGTAGCCGATAAAAAATTAGTAGATATTGCCGTAGATGAGTTAAGTAACATTACCGGACAAAAAGCCGTAATAACCAACTCAAAACAGGATATTTCTAACTTTAAGCTACGCCGCAATATGCCTATTGGTGCCAGAGTAACACTGCGTGGCGAAAGAATGTACGAGTTTTTAGACAGGCTTATCTCCGTAGCACTTCCCCGTGTACGCGATTTTAGAGGTATTAACGAAAAATCTTTTGACGGCCGCGGTAATTATACAATGGGTGTAACCGAGCAAATTATATTCCCCGAAATTGATATTGATAAGGTAAATAAAATTACCGGTATGGATATCACTTTCGTAACATCAGCTCAAACAGATGAAGAAGCTTACGAGCTTTTAAAAGAGTTGGGAATGCCGTTTAAAAACATTAAGAAGTAAATAAAAAAACGCGAAATATTTAAACATGGCAAAAAAATCTATTATAGCACGCCAGGTAAAAAGAGAAAAATTGGTAGAACAATATGCCGCTAAAAGAGAAGAGCTTAAACAAGCAGGAGACTGGGCCGCATTAGACAAGCTACCAAAAAACTCTTCTAAAGTCAGATTGAAAAACAGATGCCAAATAACAGGTCGTCCAAAAGGATATGTACGTTATTTTGGTATTTCAAGGGTAACTTTAAGAGACATGGCATTAAACGGAAAAATTCCCGGACTAAAAAAAGCCAGCTGGTAAACAGCCGGAATACCGTTTAATATGTTATACTAAAATGAAGCCGTAAGACAGGGTATGGGCTTTAAAAAAAATCACCCACTATTTAAGAATCGACATTAATTTAAATAAAATGGTAACAGATCCTATTGCAGATTTTTTAACAAGAATACGTAACGCCCAAATGGCGGGTCACCGTATTGTAGATATTCCTGCATCTAACCTTAAAAAGCGCATGACTGAAATTCTATACCGTCAGGGCTACATCCTAAAGTATAAATTTGAAGATGACAATAAGCAAGGTGTTATTAAAATAGCGTTGAAATATGATGCTGATACCAGGCAGCCTGCTATTCAAAGCCTTGAAAGAATTAGCCGCCCGGGTTTACGCCAATATGCTAAACCATCAGACATTCGCAGAGTTAAAAAGGGTTTGGGCGTAGCAATTATATCTACTTCCAATGGTGTCATGACCGATAAAGAAGCCAGAGCACAAAATGTAGGTGGCGAGGTACTTTGCCATATCTATTAAAAATATTGGCAGTATGGGTAATGGGCTGCCACAGCACACTAAGTAATGGTTGATAATATAAGTTCTCTATACGGAAACTGAACACAATTATTACACATTATCAAAAATTTTATCATTAAATAATTTAACAACATGTCTCGTATAGGTAAACAACCCGTTATTATTCCCGATGGCGTAACAGTTACAGTAGGTAGCGATAATGTAGTTACTGTAAAGGGTAAAAAAGGCGAATTAAAACAAGCAATTAATCCCGAAATTAAGGTAGAAGTGAAAGATGGTGAGATAATTGTTACCCGCCCTTCAGATCAAATCGGCCATCGTGCACAACACGGTTTGTACCGTGCATTACTGGCTAATTTAGTAAAAGGTGTAACCGATGGTTTTGAAAAGAAAATGGAATTGGTTGGGGTAGGTTTTAAAGCCTCTAATCAGGGAAATGTTTTAGACCTGTCCTTAGGATACTCGCACAATATAATTTTTGAAATTCCTAAAGAATTAACGGTAACTACCGAGACTGTAAAAGGACAAAATCCTTCCATTACAATCTCCGGTAGCGACAAACAATTATTAGGTGCAGTATGTGCTAAATTACGCAGCCTTCGTAAGCCTGAACCGTATAAAGGAAAAGGGGTACGTTTTGCCGGTGAAGTTGTTCGTAAAAAAGCCGGTAAGTCGGCCGGTAAATAAGCTGATAATAACCATTTACGGTATAATATTAATCGTATTAAAGACCCGGCAGTATCGGGCATATAAAAAATAAAAAATGGCAAACGCAAAAGCAACAAGAAGAACTAAAATCCGCCACACCATTCGCAGGAAGATAAGCGGTACTTCGCAAAAACCACGCTTAGCGGTTTTTCGTAGCAATACCGATATTTATGTTCAGCTGATTGATGATAGTAAAGGCGAAACAATTGCGTCAGCATCTACTAAAGACAAAGATATTAAAGCGCAAAGCGGCACAAAATCCGAAAAAAGTAAGTTAGTAGGTACTGCTATTGCACGTAAAGCAACCGATCTTAAAGTAAAAGAAGTAGTATTTGACAGAGGTGGTTACCTGTATCACGGCCGCGTAAAAGCCGTTGCAGAAGGAGCCAGAGAAGGTGGCTTACAGTTTTAAAAAAAGTATATAATTCTAAATTGAAATAATGTCAACAGTCAATTTCAACAGAGTAAAAGCAAGCGATCTTGAATTAAAAGATAAGGTAGTTGCTATTAACCGTGTGGTAAAAACTACAAAAGGTGGCCGTGCCTTCAGCTTTTCTGCTTTAGTAGTAGTGGGCGATGGTAACGGTATTGTAGGCCACGGCCTTGGTAAAGCCAAAGAAGTTCAGGAAGCTATTACAAAAGGTATTGAAGATGCTAAAAAGAACCTGATAAAAGTACCTATTTTTAAAGGAACTATTCCGCACGACCAGTGGAGCAAAGAAGGTGCCGCTAAAGTAATGATAAAGCCTGCAACTCCCGGTACCGGTGTAATTGCCGGAGGTAGTATGCGTGCTGTGTTAGAAGCTGCAGGGTTACACGATGTACTTGCAAAATCTTTGGGTTCGGCAAATCCGCATAACGTGGTAAAAGCTACTTTTAAAGCTTTAGCAACTTTGCGTGAGCCCGTTGGTGTGGCAAAAACACGTACTATCGGATTAAAAAAAGTATTTAACGGATAATAAGTTAATGATGATGCGGTTTATAGAGCATCAACTATATAAACCATCTTTCTACAAAAAGAAACATTAACAGCAAACAACGATATCATGAAGAAAATTAAAATAACGTTGGTGAAAAGTCCCATCGATCGCCCGCAAAGACAAAAATTAACTTTGCAGGCACTGGGTTTAAATAAAACCAACAGCAGCAAAGAAGTTGAAGCTACTCCACAAATTTTGGGAATGATCCGCAAAGTGGAACACATGATTAAGGTAGAAGAAATTTAGTATCAACCATTCCTGTAAAATGGAAAATAAAGAGTGAATTCAAAAAAAGTTTTTCATTCAATATTTGAAGTTTTACATTTGCATTTTAATAAGCGAGCTCCACGCTTTGGGGCGAAAGTAAACAATAAGCAATTTTACAATGAAACTACATGATTTAAAACCTGCAAAAGGTTCTGTAAACAAAGAAAAAAGAATTGGACGTGGGGAAGGAAGTGGCTATGGCGGTACTTCAACCAAAGGTAATAAAGGTGCACAAAGCCGTGCCGGTTATAAAAGAAAAATGGCACACGAAGGTGGTCAAATGCCCATTCAACGCCGTGTACCCAAAAGAGGATTTAAAAACCCTGGCAGGGTTGAATACAAAGTGTTTAACGTAGGTAATTTAGACCAATTGGCCGAAGCATACGGTATTAAAGAATTTACGATTGAAACGCTTTACGAAGCAGGGCTAACCAGCAAAACTGATAAAGTAAAAATTTTGGGTACTGGTGAGGTAAAAGGTAAATTTACCTTTAAGGTAGATGCTGTTAGCGGTAAAGCTAAAGAACTAATTGAAGCTGCAGGCGGTAGCGTGGAGCTTGTAAAATAATTCCAAAAATATTTTTGACGCGCTTAGGTGCGTCATGTAACTTTTAGGACTTGTCAATTTAAGAACAATATCAGGTGAAAAAATTTATACAAACATTAAAGAATATCTGGAGCATCGAGGAATTGAGAAGTAAAATTCTTTATACTTTGCTACTTGTAGCAGTATATAGAATTGGTGCACATATCGTACTGCCAGGTATTAATCCCATCATTTTAGAAGAACATAGTAAGAATAATGCGCAAACAGGTATTCTGGATTTGATTAATACTTTTGCTGGTGGTGCTTTTAATATGGCCTCCATTTTTGCACTGGGTATTATGCCTTATATTACCGCCTCCATTTTTGTGCAGTTGTTAACGGTATTAGTGCCTACTTTCCAAAAAATGCAAAAAGAAGGCGAAAGTGGCCGTAAAAAAATTAACCAAATGACAAGGTATATCACTGTAGTGGTAACCCTTGTTCAGGCTTTTGCTTACGTTACTTACTTAAGGCAAACATCGGGTCCGGCAATCATGTCGGCATATCCACCGGCTATGTTTGTATTAACTACTGTAATTATCTTAACTGCCGGTACATTATTTGTAATGTGGTTAGGCGAAAAAATTACCGATAAAGGTCTTGGTAATGGTACATCGCTTATCATTATGGTGGGTATATTGGCCAGGTTTCCGCAATCTATTGCGCAGGAACTTACCGTGCGTTCTAACCGAACCGGCGATATTTTAATTTTCATTATTGAAATAGCATTATTTATTGCTATTAATATGGGATGTATTTTGCTTATACAGGGTGTAAGAAAAGTACCGGTTAATTATGCCAAACAAATTGTTGGTAACAGGCAGTTTGGTGGTGCTCGCCAGTTTTTACCCTTAAAAGTAAACAGTGCCGGTGTAATGCCAATCATTTTTGCTCAGGCTATAATGTTTGTACCTACTTTGTTTACTATGAGCAACCCCAATACAAATTTAAGCCGTGCATTTACCGATCATACAAGCGGTTGGTACATGTTAATTTACGCAGCTGTTGTTATTGGTTTTACTTTCCTTTATACAGCACTTATCTTCAATCCTAAACAAATAAGTGATAATCTTAAACAAAATAACGGCTTTATTCCGGGTGTAAAACCGGGTCAGCCTACGGCAGATTATATTGGCGTTATTATGGATAGAATTACTTTCCCGGGTGCCGTATTACTGGCCTTTGTGGGTATTTTACCGGGCATTATTCAATTAATGTTTGGTATGACACAAGGTTTTGCCATGTTCTTTGGCGGTACTTCGTTGCTAATTAACGTAGGTGTAATTTTAGATACCCTTCAACAAATAGAAACACAGTTGATGATGCGGCAATACGATGGTTTGATGAAAAGCGGTCGTATTCAGGGAAGACAAAGTTCTTCTGCCGTGCAGATATAGCAGTATTTTCATAAAAAATATTTTATGCCCTGATTAGTTAATTCTAATTGGGGCATTTTCTATTAAAACTAACAGCAACAAGCACTAAACAAACCGTTAAGGCAATAGTTGCTTTCTGCGCTATTGCGTTACTTTACAATTTTAATTGCTAAAATATATCCAAGCTGGCACTATGATGATTAATTTGATATATATATTATTCATTAATAAAGCATAATATATAGCAATAATATATATACTAAATGTTGTTATTTGTTATATAGCTTTACCATTGTATATATTTTTTATTGAAATGATACAAGGGGTAAATTAATATTTGCGAAAATTACATTTACGGTATTATTT
>JBKEEB010000115.1:0-20934 GCA_047975735.1 Niabella sp. | reverse complement strand
CAACGCTAACTGGCAACCAGAAACAGATGGATCTTTGGGGATAAAATTCATCTCTCAGTATAATTTTATTATTAATTTAATGGATAAATACATAGCTTTTAAACCTATTGAAAGTAGGTGAGTTGCTGGTAAATAGTTAAAGGATTGCTATTGGTTGTGTATATGGGGAATATACATTTTTTTGCGATGAGCATTGTTTTATTGGCTATAGAACTGTTACTACAAAGTCCAAAGTAATACGAAATATATTTATAAAACAGACCAATGATACTTCGTATAATGCTCCCGAAAACATTCGGGACGATAGTAGTTTAGACCACTTACATTGGTCTATTACGAATATCCAATCGGTATTAATCCCACAATCAATATTTTTGTTTCTCTATGTGAAAGACCCAAACAAAGTCATTGAAAATGCGAAAGGTAATAAAAGAAAAATGATGCAAGGGAATATGAATACTTATGGAACTCCGCTTTCAATAAGTTCAAACACACTAAAATATAACTTTGCAGATCTCGAAAAACTATTGCAGGAGAGACTAAACGAATAACAAAACAAAACGCCGAGCCACTAATGGCTCCCGTGTCCTTATAAAAAAATTGGAGAATCTGTCTTTAGAGTTTAAATTTACCCTGTAAACAATATTTTTTGAAAAAACTGAATTTCACGCACCAATTTTTTTAATGCCCACTTCGCCAACGCACGGGGCGTTGGCGGTAATTAGACCAAACCAAATGACAAAAGGAGAAATGAACTCTATTTTAGAACAAATAAAAGCAGAAAATGAAAATTCTACAAAAATAGATATACAAGTCGATAATTTCATCTGCAAAGACTGGAATGTATATTACAATTTATATAATCCTGAAAATTTTGAAGATCCTGAAAATAGTCCTGAATGGTATGATGTATCTGATGTTTATGAGTATTATGAAAAACCATTTTCAACAACTGACAAGATTTCTTTCTATTCACCAGAAAAAATTCTTGATTTTCAAACAATAACCGAATTTATAGAAAAATCAGTTGAGATAGAAAAAAAAATATTGGATTTTATTGTTGATTATACATTTGGAAATAACGGAGCTTATGCTGCTGCCGAACATTATGAATATGCAAAAAAGACAATGGAGATTTTGCATAAAACTACATTCACAAATGAAGAATTTATTAAACGGAATTTACGTATTGACACTATTCAATTTGGTGATAAAAATGATGAATTAGAGCTACATTTTGACTGTAGCTGGGATGAAGAACACGGATTAAAAATCAATTTAAAAGATAACAAAATAATGTCTATTGAATAAACAACTACTGCCAACAAGGATTCCTGTGTAAAGCGGTTTTAGGGTTTCGCCCAAAAGATGATAGGATAGAATAAACTAAATGAAGATTACAAATTATGTTACTCAAAACTCAACATCAACGAGGTTTCTTTTTGTTCTAATAAAGAACTGCCCATCAGGAACTCATCTACCTTTCTGGCACATTCACGACCTTCGCTAATAGCCCATACTACTAAACTTTGTCCACGGCGCATATCACCTGCGGCAAAAACTTTTTTAATGGGTGTAGCATAATCTTTGTCGGATGCTTTTACATTGCCACGGTTGTCGTACTCCATTCCCAGTTTTTCTAACATGCCTTCGTGTTGTGGATGCACAAAACCCATAGCCAATAAGGCCAGTTCGCATGGCATTTCTCTTTCGCTTCCTGCAACTTCGGTAAATTTGGCAGGTTGCCCAGGTGCAGGTGTTGTCCATTCCAAATCAACCACCTTTAAGGCTTTTAATTTTCCGTTTTCATCGCCAATAAATTCTTTAGTGGCAATACTCCAATGGCGGTTGGCACCTTCCTCGTGGCTGGTAGTTGTTTTTAACAGCATAGGATAGGTAGGCCAAGGCATTAAATCGGTACGTTCAGTAGGAGGGGTGGGTAATAATTCAAACTGCGTTACTGTTGCAGCTCCATGTCTGTTGCTGGTTCCCACACAGTCGCTACCGGTGTCGCCACCACCAATTACAATAACGTTTTTTCCGGTGGCCAAAACTTCTTCTGTTAAAATATTGCTTTCAACATCTTTATTAGCCAGAAAATCTTTTCCGGCAACACGTTTGTTGTTTTGTTTTAAAAAATCCATTGCAAAATGCACGCCGTTAAATTCTCTACCCGGGATGGGGAGGTCTCTGGGCTTAGTGCTGCCACCGGCTAATACAATAGCATCATACTGCCTTAGCATATCATTAATACTTACATTTACACCCACATTAGCGTGGCAATTAAAGGTAATGCCCTCGTCCTGCATCACAGCTATACGCCTGTCAATCACCCATTTTTCTAACTTAAAATCAGGAATGCCGTATCGCAATAAACCACCGGGCTGCTCATCTCTTTCATAAACGGTAACACTGTGGCCAGCATAGTTTAATTGAGCCGCAGCTGCAAGTCCGGATGGCCCACTGCCCACTACCGCTACTTTTTTGCCGGTACGTATGTTAGGCTCTTTGCCTTTTACAAAACCTTTTTCAAAAGCAATTTCTATAATATGCTTTTCTATTTCTTCAATAGATACCGGTGGCTGATTAATACCCAGCACACAGGCACTTTCACAGGGAGCCGGACAAATACGGCCGGTAAACTCCGGAAAGTTATTGGTGGAGGTAAGTATATTATAGGCCTCCATATAGTCTTTACGATATACGGCATCGTTAAACTCCGGTATTACATTACCTAAGGGGCAGCCGCTATGGCAAAAGGGAACACCACAATCCATACATCGTGCCGCCTGTTTGTTCAATTGCTCTTCCGGAAACAGCGATACAAATTCATTATAGTTTTTCAGTCTTTCTTCTACAGATTTTTTCTGGGGATATTCTCTCGTAAATTCTAAAAATCCTGTTGGTTTACCCATTGTATGATTTTTTTAAATGCCGGAAACCTAACATTCGTTTCTGGCCATAAATTTAATTTTAGTTTTATTGATGTTAGCCCTTTTGCAGGCGTTAAAACATCATACACATTTAATTTATTTAGCGTTAAGGCTCTGTACTTTTGAGTCTTCGGCTTTTAGTTTTAATATTCGCTTGTAATCGCTTGGGAATACTTTTACGAAATTTTTAACCTGATTGTCAAAGTCTTCTAATAAGAATTTAGCCACTGTGCTTTGCGTATATTCAAAATGCTTGTTGATTTTATTATGCAGGAATGCAATGTCTTCATCTTCTAATTCATCCAATTCTACCATTTCCATATTGCAGTTATTGGTGAACTTTTGATTTACATCGTAAATAAAAGCAATACCGCCACTCATTCCGGCTGCAAAGTTTCTTCCGGTTTCGCCCAGTATAACTACCTTGCCTCCAGTCATATACTCGCAGCCGTGGTCGCCAACGCCTTCTACTACCACGGTAGCTCCGGAGTTACGTACGGCAAATCTTTCACCCGCTTTGCCTCGTATAAAGGCTTCACCGTTAGTGGCTCCGTAAAAAGCCACATTACCAATAATACTGTTTTCTTCTGGAACGAATCCGGCTTTTTTATCGGGGTAAATAATTAACCTGGCACCACTAAGACCTTTGCCAAAGTAGTCGTTAGCATCGCCCTCTAATTCTAAAGTAATTCCCTTGTTACAAAATGCTCCAAAACTTTGGCCGGCCGTACCGTTCAAATTAAAATGAATGGTATCATCCGGTAATCCTTCGGCTCTGTATTTTTTGGTAAGCTCATGGGAAAGCACAGTACCGGCGGCTCTGTCGGTATTTAAAATATTAAAACTGGCATGTACTTTCTCACCTTTTTCTAAAGCAGGTTTAGCGGCTTCTAAAAATTTCCAATCGAGTATCTCACTCATCAGGTGATCCTGTTCTTCAGAATTGAATATGCCTGTTTCTTCTCCTTCTTTTTCTTGATATAATAAAGGAGACAGGTCGAGGTTTTTATATTTCCAGTGATCGATGCCTTCGCGCATTCTTAACTCATTAGTTTGGCCTACCATTTCATTAATGGTTTTAAAACCAAGTTCTGCCATCAGCTCCCTTAATTCCTGTGTAATGAATTTAAAGAAGTTTACTACATGCTCTACCTTGCCATTATAGCGGCTTCTTAGTTCGGGATCCTGTGTAGCAATACCTACCGGGCAGGTATTAAGGTGGCATTTACGCATCATAATACAACCTTCTACAACTAATGCGGCTGTGGCAATACCCCATTCCTCTGCGCCTAACATGGTTGCAATTACAATATCTCTGGCACTACGTAACTGCCCATCAGTTTGTAATACTACCCGGCTGCGCAATTTGTTTTTTACCAGTGTTTGTTGAGCTTCGGCAATACCCAGCTCCCATGGCAAGCCCGCATGGCGTATGGAACTCACGGGTGAGGCCCCTGTACCCCCGTCATAACCGGAAATTAAAACCACATCGGCCTTGGCTTTGGTAACACCGGCTGCAATAGTTCCTACACCGGCTTTACTCACCAGTTTTACGTTGATGCGAGCATGGCGGTTGGCATTTTTTAAATCAAAAATCAACTGTGCCAAGTCCTCAATAGAATAAATATCGTGATGCGGTGGAGGAGAAATTAACCCAACGCCAGGAGTTGAGTGCCTGGTTTTCCCAATCCACTCATCTACTTTATGGCCCGGCAATTGTCCGCCCTCGCCTGGTTTAGCACCCTGAGCCATTTTAATTTGCAGTTCATCGGCCTCGGTAAGGTATAAGCTGGTAACGCCAAAGCGGCCACTGGCAACTTGCTTAATGGCACTACGCATGCTGTCTCCATTTTCAAGCGGAGTGTAACGTTGTTCATCTTCACCACCTTCGCCGGTATTACTTTTACCGCCCAGCCTGTTCATAGCCATTGCCAGCGTGGTATGTGCTTCCCAGCTGATAGAGCCAAAACTCATGGCACCTGTAGCAAATCTTTTATAAATATTTTCAGCAGGTTCTACCTCATCAATAGAAATTGAAGGGCGGCTGCGTTTAAAATCTAACAGGCTACGTAAGGTGATGGCTTTCTCGCCTTGCTGATCAATCAGGTTGGTGTATTTTTTGAAAATATTATAGTCATTCATTTTGGTTGAATGCTGCAATAAATGGATGGTTTGTGGGTTAAACATATGTGTTTCGCCCTTGCGTTTCCACTGATAAACACCACCGGTGGGCAATTGGTTAACGGGAACATCTTTTTTGCTAAAAGCAAATCGGTGTTTAGCCAGCGATTCTTTAGCCAGTTCATCTAAGCCAATACCCTGTATTCTGGATGTTGCTCCGGTAAAATACCTGCGAACAACATCTTCGTTCAATCCTATAATTTCAAAAATTTGTGCACCCTGATAAGATTGCAGGGTGGAAATACCCATTTTGGAGAATACTTTTAACAAACCGTTACTCACGGCTTTAATGTAGTTGTATTCTAATTGGTCTATGGAGAGTTCTGTATTTATTTTACCGGATTCTTTCATATCCCGGATGGAGGATAATGCCATATACGGATTGATAGCCGTAGCTCCAAACCCAAGCAGACATGCAAAATGATGCACTTCCCAAACGTCTCCGGCTTCTACTACTAACCCTACTTTACCGCGTAAGCCTTTACGTATAAGGTGATGGTGAACAGCCGAAACGGCTAATAATGAAGGGATGGCAGCATGGTCGCTGTCTATAGCCCTGTCCTGCAATACAATTACCTCAAAGCCTTCGTTTACGGCATCTTCCGAGTAACGGCAAATCCTGTCAACTGCTTTTTTTAAATCGCCTGGTTTGCCGGTAGCCTGATAATAGCATTGTAATGTTTTGGCCTGAAATACACCGGTATCAATACTTCTGAGCCTTTCTAACTCATAATTATTTAGCACGGGTTGTTTTAGTGATAATACATGGCAATCCATTTCGTCTTCAATAAGCATACTGCCATTGTTACCAACAAAAGTAGCTAAGGACATTACCATTCTTTCTCTAATCGGATCGATTGGAGGATTGGTAACCTGTGCAAATAGCTGTTTAAAATAAGAGCTTAAATGTTGTGGTTGATCGCTAAGTACTGCCAGTGGTGTATCTGTACCCATAGCACCAATTGGTTCTTTACCATCAACGGCCATAGGTGCAAGAATATTCTCCAGATCTTCACTGGTATAGCCAAATGCTTTTTGGTATTTGAAAACCTGCTCCTGGCTTAGGTGCGTAAACATTACACGAGGTTCGGGCAGTTCGTTTAAACGGATTTTGTGTTTGTTTAACCAATCTGCATAAGGTTTTTGCGAACAGATTTGCTGTTTTAATTCTTCATCGCTGATAATGCGCCCTTGTTCCATATCTACAAGGAACATTTTGCCGGGTTGTAATCTTCCTTTTTCTTTTATTAGGCTTTGGTCAACGGGTAAGGCTCCGGTTTCGGAACCCATGATTACACGGTCATCAGTAGTTACACAGTAACGCGAAGGTCTCAATCCGTTTCTGTCAAGCGTAGCGCCAATAATTTTACCGTTAGTGAATGATATAGATGCAGGCCCGTCCCATGGCTCCATCAGCGAAGCGTGAAATTCATAAAATGCTTTTTTTACCGGATCCATATCTTCATTACCATCCCAGGCTTCGGGAATTAGCATCATCATTACATGGGGTAAGGAGCGTCCTGTAAGGGTTAGTAATTCAATCATATTGTCGAGGCAGGCCGAGTCGCTCTGATTGTTACTTACGATGGGTACCAGTAATTCCATTTCTTCCTTGGTAAATAAAGGCGATTCGAAACTGCTTTCGTTAGAACTTAACCAGTTTAAATTTCCTTGAAGCGTGTTGATTTCTCCGTTATGAGCAATAAAGCGGAAAGGTTGTGCCAGCCTCCAGGAAGGGAAAGTATTGGTAGCAAACCGGGAGTGTACCAATCCAAAAGCACTTACCGTGCGCTCGTCTGTTAAATCATTATAATATTCTCTAACCTGGCTGCTGGTTAATTGTCCTTTATATATGATGGTGCGGCAGGAAAGAGAAGAAATGTAAAACCCAATGGGGTCTTTTTTTACTGCGGCCTCTGTAATATGTGTGGCGTATTTGCGTAATACAAAGAGTTTACGTTCAAATTCATCAGCATCCTTAATATGCGCCGGCCTTTCAATAAAAACCTGCTCCATATTGGGTTCTACGCTAAGTGCTGATGGGCCGATACCCGCATTATTTACCGGAACACGCCGCCAACAAATAACGTTCATGTCCATTTTTTCTGCAGCGCGTACAATAATATCACGGCATTCTTCTCTTAAACGAATTTCCTTAGGAAAAAATATTTGACCCACAGCATAATTTTCTGCTGCCGGTAATTTAATACCCATTTTCACACATTCGTCGTAATATAACTCATGAGGTATCTGTATCATAATACCGGCACCATCACCGGTAGTTGGTTCACAACCACAGGCACCACGGTGCTCCATATTTTCCAGTATTGTTAATGAGTCTGATATTGTTTGATGGTTTTTATTGCCTTTGATATTGGCAACAAAACCAATACCGCAGGCATCATGTTCAAACGAAGGGTCGTATAGTCCTTTTTTCTCTGTCATAAGTACTTTACAATAATTTACTTTAAATTTTTTTGGCTTTTCAAAATGGGGAGGCAAATCGCAGCTTATAAAGGTAAGAAAAATATACTTTTATTGTGCAAATTGACAAATACTCTAAAATAATTGAATATTTTTTAATAAACAGCTTTATGTTTTAGAAAATAATTATTTTTTTATTGATTTAAAAGCAATTTTTTTATACCAAATAACTGAATAATGTATCGTTTTTGTTTAATTCGGTAAAAGCTATTCCCGATTGGTGCATACGTTTGAGCAGACTGTCATAGTCATTGTTATTTTTTAACTCAATGCCTACCAATGCAGGACCTGCTTCTTTGTTAGTTTTTTGCATGTATTCAAAGCGGGTAATATCGTCGTTGGGTCCCAATACATGATTTACAAATTCTTTTAAAGCACCGGGGCGTTGGGCAAAACTGATGAGGAAATATAATTTTAAACCCTCGTATTGTAAACTGCGTTCTTTAATTTCCTGCATACGGTCAATATCATTATTGCTGCCGCTTACAACGCACACTATGTTTTTATCTTTTATGGGTTCTTTTATAAAATTAAGTGCCGCTACTGATAGGGCTCCGGCAGGTTCTGCAACAATAGCATCTTTATTATACAGCTCTAAAATAGTGGTGCAAATTTTTCCTTCTGGCACCAGTATAACATCATCTAATACATTTTTGCACCAGTCGAAAGTAATATCGCCCACACGTTTTACGGCTGCACCGTCAACAAAGCGGTCAATGGCAGGTAACTGTACCGGATGTCCGGCTTTTATGGCTTCCGTCATAGAAGGGGCTCCTTCGGGCTCGGCACCAATAATTTTAGTGTTTGGGCTTACTAATTTAATGAAATTGCCTACACCGGCACATAAACCACCACCGCCTATAGGAACAATAATGTAATCGATGTTTTTAAGCTGTTCCCATATTTCCAAACCCACTGTAGCCTGGCCTTCAATAATTTTTTCATCATCAAAAGGATGAACAAAAGTCATTCCTTTTTTGGCGGTATATAATTTGGCGGCAGCGGCGCAATCATCATAAGTATCTCCGGTAAGAATAATTTCTATATTATCACCGCCAAACATCTCGGTTTGGGTAATTTTTTGTTTGGGCGTGATAGAAGGCATAAAAATAACGCCCTTAATATTTAAAGCCTTACAACTGTATGCAAAACCCTGTGCATGATTACCGGCACTGGCACAAACTACCCCTTTGTTTAAATTTTCTTTTAATAAGGAGCTCATCATATTATATGCACCACGCAATTTATAAGAGCGTACAACTTGAAGATCTTCTCTTTTTAGGTAAACGTTACAATCAAATTTTACCGAAAGATTAGCGTTAAGTTGTAATGGGGTTTCGTGGACAATATCTTTTAACTTATCGGCTGCTGTTAGTATTGTTTCTATTGTGATACTCATGTTCATTGTTATCCTGCAAAGATAGATGTACTGCGGCACATAGCTGCTCTGATGATATTAAATGTTATAGGGAAATATTGTTTTCACGAATTATGGTTAATCATTATCGATGAAAAATGACATATAAAAATCATGCTTAGAGGGTATTATAAATCATGGTAATTGGTGAGGAAAAAGTGAGACGATGTTGTTAATTTCCCATTTTAAATTTTATTCACAAAAATTACTATTATGAAAAATAAAATTATTCTTTGTGTAATAGTATGCTGTTTACAGCTATTCCTGTATTCTTGTAAAAAAGGAATTAATCAGATAAATGATTCAGAAGAAAATGATAAAGTGGCTGCTCTTTTACCGATACAGGCTCATGGTAGTAAATTATTTACTTCAGATGGGAAGGAATTCAGGGCATGGGGTTTCAATTACGGTATTTACGAGGCACCGTTGTTAATAGAGCAATACTGGGATAATAACTGGGATACAATTGTGGGAGATTTTGAGGAAATGAAAGGGTATGGAGCAAACTGTATTCGTTTGCATATTCAATATTGGCCGTTTATGACAAACGCCAATACTCCTGATCAGCACCAACTCAACCAACTCAAAAAGCTGTTCCGCCTTGCAGAGCAAAAAGGGCTTTATATATTGTTATGCGGAACTAATGCTTTTGTAAAAGAGCAGCAACCAGCGTGGTACACTTCAATGACTGACTCTGCGCGATGGACCACACAGGCTGTTTACTGGGAAGCCATTGCCGGAGCCATTGGAAAGAGTAATGCCTTATTAGGATATGATTTGATGAATGAGCCTGTTGCGGCTGTAAATACTGAAGAAGGTTGGACCCCGGGAACAGCGTATGGAGGCTATTATTTTGTACAAAATATTGCACTAAACAAAAATGGATACACCAATGATGTGATCTTTCAGTTTTGGATTGCAGTGATGACACAGGCAATCAGAAAAAAAGATACCGACTATTTGATCACAGTTGGCTTTTTGCCATTTGCAACACTGGGAAAATTTACAGCTATTTTGGGAATGGGTACTACACATATTTATCCAAAGACAGGTGAGGTTGAAAAAAGTGCCTCTATAATAAATGCTTTTGTGAGCGATAAACCGTTAATTATTTCAGAGACCTTTCCGCTTGAATGCAGCTCCGATGAACTACAGGAGTTTATCAGTTCTCAGAATCATAATGTGAATGGCTGGATTTGGCATTATACCGGTAAAACCATTGAAGCGTTAAAAGCTACCGGTACAATAGTTGGAGCCATACATGCCGCAGCACTGGAAAAATTTAAAGAAATGGCTCCTGCTCAAAAATAATCCCCATTTAGCGGACAATAAAAAATAGTACCGACTCTAATACATTTTTTGCTTACTTGTATGTTTCTTTGTTTACAGTTTAATTAAAAGAACAACACAAGTAACAATGAGCCTCACATTAAAACATAGTGCTGCGCCTTTAAATATTTTTACCATTATGACCAGCCTTGCCAGGGCAGAGCAGGCTTTAAATCTTTCTCAGGGATTACCAGATTATCCCGTGCCGATGGAATTGGGCGATTTATTGAAAGCAGCTGTAACGGAAGGATATAACCAGTATGCGCCTATGCCCGGGCTGCAATATTTAAGAGCTGTGATTGCAAACGAAATGAACGCACGGTATGATACTGATTATTGTTCTCCTGATTTGATTACGATTACTCCGGGGGCTACCTATGGTATTTATACGGCACTTACTGCCATTATTAACAAGGGTGATGAAGTGCTGTATTTAGAACCGGCTTTTGATTGTTACTTGCCTGCTATAGAAATTAATGGTGGTGTGCCGGTGGCTGTTACGCTATGTGCTGATGATGGTTTTGCAATTGACTGGGTTGGTATTGAAAAGGCCATCACTGTAAAAACAAAAGCCATACTCATCAATACGCCGCATAATCCTACAGGATATATGTGGACAAAGGAAGACTGGACACAGTTGGCAGCAATTGTTGCCGGACGTGATATTTATATTATTGCCGATGAAGTATATGATAGTATTGTGTTTGATGATGCCATACATCACCCCGGATTTTTACAAACAGCATTCAACGAAAAAGTAATTTCAATTTATTCCTTTGGCAAAGCCTTTCATATTACCGGATGGAAAATAGGGTATTGTATAGCACCCAAAGTGCTTACAGAAGCCTTCCGTTCTGTACACCAATATTTGACATTTAGTGTGAATACACCGGCTCAGTATGCACTGGCAAAATACCTTGAAAAATACGAGCAAGGTGCTGCGGCTAAACTATTGCAGGCAAAAAGAAATCTGTTGTTGAATGGTATGCGCTCCTCCCGCTTTCAACAATTAACTACCTGTGCCGGTACTTATTTTCAGTTATATGATTATTCGGCCATCAGTAATCTGCCTGATCTGGATTTTGCTAAATGGCTTACTAAGGAATATAAAGTGGCTACAATACCGTTAAGTGCGTTTTACAAAAATCCATCTTCTGACAAGATAGTAAGGCTTTGTTTTGCTAAAAAGGATGAGGTGCTGGTAGAGGCAGTTAAGATTTTATGTGGGGTGTGAAAATATTTACAGGTACAAGAACTTTAATATACCTTTATCTCAAATTAGCTATATGAAAACGTTGTTGATTGTTTTGGGATTATTGTGCATCCTCTCCTGCTCAAAGGAGGCCGACCCCTATGCCATTCCCAATAATGTTCCTGCCTGGTTAAAGGCTGAAATGAGTGAAATCAAGAAGGATGGAAATCAGGCAGATTATGTTATTGATAAATACAGGTTTTCAGGAGCTGTTTATTATGATATACGCCTGAATATTATGTCCTGCATACTTTGTAATTTATATAATGAGGCTGGGGAAACTGTACAGGCAGAATATGGAAGAACTTCAGAATATGTACATGTGGAGCGGATTTGGCCGAATGATTAATTATTGCTCTATATTTTTCTGAGATTTCTGCTTATCTTTTTAAAAGAAAGGAGAAATGAAGAGAGGTAACAGGGCATCATTTCGAGTGGAGTGTAATACCGATTGGATATTCGTAATAGACCAATTACATTGGTCTATTACGAATATCGTCCCGAATGTTTTCGGGAGCATTATACGAAGTATCATTGGTCTGTTTTATAAATATGTTTCGTATAACAGTGTGCGAAGTCCCTTGATAGAGAAATTGTTGCATCATTTTTTATTGAAAAACTTCTCCTTAACCATCCCGAAAGCATTCAGAATCGGTCTTGTTACAATCACGTTCATTTTGAAATATTTTAGGGTTAAATAACATTCAAAACTCATGTTAATTTAGAAGGAAGATTCTATTTGCGACATTGGTTCGTCTCTATCCTCCGGTTCAACGTATTCTAAAATAAAATTATTTTTTCCCTCACCGGTCATTATTTTCATATAGTTCTGCTGTACTAATTCCAATATGGAAAGGAAAAGGAATATGGCATGTACGCGATTTTCGGCTACATCAAACAGCTTTTCAAAAGAAACGGTTTTTTCTCCTGCGGCCATTCCAACAACGTATTCCCTGCTGGCATCCATGGTGTAGTTATATCTTACTACAGTATGAACAGGAGTGTTCATTTTATCGCTGTATCGCTGTAACGCCTTTTCAAAAGCTTTCATTAGCTTAAACAGGGAGATGGCTTGTATTTCTGTGCCTTCTCCGGCTTCTTCGCCTACATATGCCAGTTCTTTTTGAATGTTGCCTCTTTTTACCATCAACATACGCAGTGCTTCCATTTCGGCCATTTCTGCAGAGGCTTCTTTAAACTTTTTATATTCAAGAATTTTATTTACCAACTCTTCGCGTGGGTCAATTTCTTTGCCATCGGCATCTAATTCTTTACGGGGAATAAGCATTTTGGCTTTGATGCGCATGAGGGTTGACACAAAAAGAATAAACTCGCTGGACAGCTCTATATTCAATGATTCTTGATGGTGAATATAATCTAAAAAATCATTGGTAATTTGCGTAATAGGAATATTGTAAATATCTAACTCATCTCTTTCTATAAAAAAAAGTAAAAGGTCAAACGGGCCTTCAAATTGTGCTAATTTTATTTGGTAGGTAGTATTTGCCAAAATAGGAGATTTTAATTCTTGAATGATTAAAGAAACAAAGTCCTGCCGAAACGCAGGACTTTGCAAATGTAATGATGTTTATTAAAAAAAATTGAAAGCTATTTCTTAAGCGCATCCCTAATCTCTTCCAGTAATTTATCGGTTGACGATGGTTCTGCTGGGGGAGCAACTTCTTCAGCTTTTTTGTTCATTTTATTGGCGGCCCTAACCATCCAAAACAGTACAAGTGCAATGAAGATAAATTTAATAATAGCTGATAAAAATTTGCCGTATTTAACAGCACCCCAGGTGAGTTGGTCAATGTTTTCAACACCGGCTGCCTTTAAAGCGGGGTTTAATAACAAAGGCGTAATTACATCATCAACCATTGAGGTAACGATGGCACCAAATGCAGCTCCAATAATTACGGCTACTGCCAAATCAATTACATTGCCCTTTACAGCAAATTCTTTAAAATCTTTAAGCATTCCCATTTTTTAATTATTTTATGTTTTAACAAAAGTAATGTTGTATATTGAATATTGGAAAATGTTATAAATAATTTATTCACTATCTGCTGACAATGCAGGGTATTTCATTTTTAAAGACCTTAACTTATCTCTTAATGTTTTGGCTATTACATACTCTTTATACCAATTTTGATCGGCAGGTACTATTACCCATTCGGGGTTGTTGCAATTTTTAAAGCAATCTTCATACATCGTATAATACTTTTCTCTAAGTTTTGCTTCCTCAAAATCTCTTTTATTGTACTTCCACATTTTAGTGGGGTTGGAAAGCCTTTCGTTTAGTCGCTCCGCTTGTTCTTCGGCCGATACGTGCAGGTAGAACTTTAAGATATGTGTATTATTGTGCTCCTGTAGCAATTTTTCAAAATTATTGATGCCGTCCATTCTTTTTTTGGCTGTTTTATTATTACACCAGCCATGTACACGTGTAACCAATATATCCTCGTATTGAGAGCGATTGAAGATTTGTATAAATCCTTTGGTTGGTGTGTTTTTATGAATACGCCATAAAAAATCGTGTTTCAATTCTTCTTCTGTTGGTACTTTAAAGGATACTACGTTTACCCCCTGCGGGTTCATGCGTCCGAACACCTTCCTTATGGCACCGTCTTTTCCGCTGGCATCAAGCCCCTGCAAAATAATCAGAACAGCATTTTTGCCTTCGGCATACAGCAGGTTTTGCAATTCATTTAGTTCCTCAATTATTTTTTCGGTTTCTGCTTTAGTATTCTCCTTCTGTAAGTCCTTTGGGGCTCTGGTACTTATTTTGTGTAAATTGTATGTAGGCATAATACGGCAATATTATAATTGAAAGAATAGAATTGGGAAAATAAAACTCTTGATTTAGATGGCCATTATTTCCTTTTCTTTTGCTGCCAAATGTTTTTCAACAAGCGCAATATATTTATCAGTAAGTTGCTGAATTGTGTCTTCCGTATCCTTGGCTTCGTCTTCGCTCAAGCCGTCTTTTTGCAATTTTTTTACAGCTTCAATAGCATCTCTTCTGCCACCACGAACACCCACTTTTGAATTTTCGCCTTCGGCATGGCTTTTCTTAACCAACTCTTTTCTGCGTTCTTCGGTTAGTGGCGGTAAAAACAATCGGATATTTACGCCGTCATTTTGTGGATTGATGCCAAGGTTGGCAGCAATGATAGCCCTTTCAATCGGCTGAAGCATATTTTTTTCCCAGGGTTGTATGTTAAGGGTACGCGCGTCTAAAATAGAAACATTCCCTACCTGATTTATTGGAACCGGCGAGCCGTAATAATCTACTACCACGCCATCCAGTATTTGAGGATTGGCTTTGCCGGCACGAATTTTTGCTAATTCGCTTTCAAGGTGGCCAATGGCCTTTTTCATACTTTCTTCACTCTGATTGATAATATTACTAATCTGATCTTGCATAAGATAATGTTTTAGCCTACAAAACTAATGAAAAGCTGATGATATAATGGGAGAGAAGTGGTAAAGAATACTAATGATTCATATTTTCAACCTGCATTTCTTCTTTAGTAGTAAGATTGATTACTTTAGATTGCGTTCTCAATCTTTCTTCTCTGGCTTTGTTTACAAGGTATTGACGATGGATAACCATCTTCCTTTTGGGAAGGGTAAAGTATAAGTATCCTAATGTAATAAAGCAGGTGCCAAACAACGCAATAACCAAAAAAGTATTTCCGAAAAACCGGGTAAGATAGGTTGTTATAACTAAAAGAATAGTAGCAGCAACACAGGTTATAGTTACGGTTGAATGTCCCAACCCCTTGTCTAACAGTAAATGATGAACATGGTTCCTGTCGGGAGAGAAGGGTGAACGACCTTTTACGATTCTGATAGCAAATACCCTAATAGTATCAACCAAAGGAATTATAATAGCAGAGATGCCAATGGCGAGTGCCGAAGCTATTGGAAGTGCGGCCTGCGGAGAACCGGCAACGTTAATAAACTTTAAAACTAATATGGAAGCAATAGTTCCAATTAATAAAGAGCCGGAATCGCCCATGAATATTTTTGCGGGATTGAAATTGAAGATTAAGAATGCTAATAATGACGCAGCCATTGCAAACGAAAAAGCAGCATAATCAAACATATTGGAGAAGTAAAAATATGTTCCTCCAAGCAGCGTTACTATAAGTCCCAAACTTCCGGCTAAGCCGTCAATGCCGTCTATTAAATTAAAGGCATTCATAATAAGTATGATGGTTATATAGGTAAGCGGAATTCCAATCATCGAATCTAATTCCTCCATACCGCCAAGGCCATAAAAACTTTCTATTTGTATGCCGCCTAAATGAATAATAATAGCTGCTGCCGCAATTTGTGCAATAAATTTTTTAGTGGCAGAAAGCAATACCAAATCATCTTTTAAACCAATAAAGAAAATAATAAAGGAAGCTGCCAGAAAATACTGAAACTCCTGATGCGAAGCAATATTAAGTGTAAGCAGGCTTGAAAAAGCAAAGCCTAAAAATATACCAATGCCTCCCAATGACGCTATTGCATGGGAGTGGAGTTTTCTTTCATCAGGTATGTCGTACAGTTTCTTTTTATCCGCTATCTGAATAACAACAGGAATTGCCAGAAACGCAACTACAAAAGATATTATAGCTGTTATTAGAATTTCAAGCATTCAATAAGGTTTATGTCGGCAAAGGTAAGAGAACTTTTTAATAAATCAGTAGCTTTGGAACTTTTTATAAAAACAAACGTTTCCGTAAAAAAAAGCACCACAAATTAATAAAATATGATGAATTTAATCCAACTTGTTAAAAATATTCGCAAATTTGTAGCAAATCAAAAAAATACAACATGGCTACTTTACAGGAAATAGCATCACAAGTAAGAAGAGATATATTAAGAATGGTACATCAGGCCAAAAGTGGCCACCCGGGAGGTTCTTTGGGCTGTGCCGATTTTCTTACGGCTCTTTATTTTAATGCAATGGAGCATAAAACCGAATTTAATATGGATGGGAAGAATGAAGATTTGTTCTTTTTGTCAAACGGGCACATTTCCCCTGTGTTCTACTCCGTTTTAGCACGTTCAGGCTATTTTGATGTAAAGGAATTAGCAACCTTTAGAAAAATTAACAGCCGCTTACAAGGCCACCCCACTACGCATGAGCATTTACCCGGCGTTAGAGTAGCCAGTGGCTCATTGGGGCAGGGTATGAGTGTGGCCATTGGTGCTGCTTTGGCAAAAAAACTAAATGGCGATAAACACCTTGTGTATTCTTTACATGGAGATGGTGAATTAAACGAAGGGCAAAACTGGGAGGCTATTATGTTTGCGGCCCATCATAAAGTAGATAACCTGATTGCAACTGTGGACTGGAACGGGCAGCAAATTGACGGCAGCACTTACGAAGTGTTAGACATGGGCAATTTGGTTGAAAAGTTTACTGTTTTTGGATGGCATGTGCTGGAAATGAATGGCAATGATATGGATGAAGTAGTAGCCACATTAGATGAGGCTAAAAATATTTCGCGTAAAGGGAAACCGGTGGCTATTATGATGAACACCATTATGAGCAAGGGTGTAGATTTTATGGAAAACGATCATAAATGGCACGGCATTTCTCCCAGCGATGAGCAATTGGCCAATGCACTGGCACAATTACCCGAAACCTTAGGCGATTACTAATTTGAACTAATAAAATAAAGAGCCGGGCGTTGCATAATGCCCGGCTTTATTATTTAAACCAACTCGAATATTTAATATAATTATCGGCTATTCTTTCAATCTGGTTGCTAATAAGTTCCTGAGAAATATCTTTCACTTTTTTTGCAGGAACGCCGGCATAAATACTGCCGGCCTCGCATACCGTATTTTCTAAAACTACCGCACCGGCAGCTATAATGGTATTGGTGTTTACAACAGCATTGTCCATTACAATAGCCCCCATGCCTATCAAAACATTATCATGAATAGTGCAACCATGTACAATAGCTAAATGCCCAATGGAAACATTATTGCCAATATGAGTTGGGTACTTTTCAAAAGTGCAATGGATAACGGCATTATCCTGCACGTTTACTTTATCTCCCATTTTTACAAAATTCACATCACCCCTAACCACTGCATTAAACCACACGCTGCATTGGTTGCCCATTATTACATCGCCAACAATAGTGGCATTGGGTGCAATAAAACAATCCTTTCCCATTTCGGGCAACTTTCCTTTTACAGGTAGTATTACCGGCATATCAATATATTTAATAGCCGTAAAAGTACTAAAACTACTGTAGCTTTTTACCTTTCCCTAATTAACATTACATTTGTCCCATGCAGGATAAAATTAATAGTATTACCGGCTTATATGAAAAATGGGCGGGAAAAAAACCTTCGGCCATTGATGTATTGCAACAGGCTGGTAGCGAAAGGAGGTATTTTAGAATTTGGGATGGTGATAAATCGGTTATTGGTACTTACGGAGCTAATATTAAGGAGAACGAATCTTTTTTATATTTCAGCGAGCATTTTCAACAAAAAAAACTGCCGGTTGCTAAAATTTATGCGGTTAGCAATGACAAAAAATATTATTTGCAGGAAGATTTTGGAACCATTTCCCTCATCAACAGGTTAGAGGATGAAGGCTTTGTGGACAATGTATATAACCTGTATAAACAAAGTCTGGAAAAACTGGCCTCTTTACAGGTAAAAGGACACGAAGGGCTTGATTATGCTCGTTGCTTAACCAATAGTGAGTTTGGTAAACAAGCCATTATGGCCGATTTGTTGTATTTTAAATATTATTTTTTAGATGCATTGCGCAGACCTTATGACAAACAGAAACTGATAGATGATTTTGAGGCATTAAGCAGCTACCTCACTCATACCGATCATAAATTTTTCATGTTTCGTGATTTCCAAAGTCGCAATATTCAGGTCGATGAAAATAATCAGGTGCATTTTATAGATTATCAGGGAGGTATGAACGGAGCACCCCAGTACGATGCGGCTTCTTTGTTGTGGCAGGCCAGAGCCAACCTCCCCGAAGATTGGAAAGAAAAATTATTGGAGGATTATATGAATGCGCTGGAACCACTATTGGGTAAACCTTTAAACCGAATGAGTTTTGTGGGGCAATACAATGGCTATGTTCTAATTCGTTTATTGCAGGTGTTGGGGGCTTATGGTTTTAGAGGGTTGTTTGAACGGAAAGCTCATTTTTTAACCAGCATTCCGCTGGCTTTAAATAACCTGAAATCATTCATTGCTAAAAGCCCAATGGGTATTGCCTTACCCGAATTTGAAAAAGTATTAAACATTTGTATTGCTGATGAGGTGATTGAAAGTTTTACGCCGGTTCAGGCAACGGAGAATTGTCCGCTGGTGGTAAAAGTTTGTAGCTTTTCGTTTAAAAAAGGATTACCCGATAATGGCGATGCCAATGGAGGTGGTTTTATGTTTGATTGCAGGGGTATTTTAAATCCGGGCCGCATAGAGGCTATGAAAACATTAACAGGCAGGGATAAAGAAGTGATTGATTTTTTAGAGCAGCAAACCAAAATGCCGGAGTTTTTACATAGCGTGTTTGATGTAGTTGATATTACGGTGGAAGACTATATTAAAAGAGGCTTTGACAGCCTGATGGTGAGTTTTGGATGTACCGGTGGGCAGCACAGAAGTGTTTATGCTGCTGATGCGATGGTGCGACATCTGAAAAATAAATTTAAAGTAAAAGTAACGCTCAATCATTGGGTGCAAGAAGAAAAGAACTGGATTAATGAACCCGCAGCAACAAAAATTGAAGCTACAACCGTAAAAGATTAAATGGAACATGGAGAAAAAGAATACAACAAAGGATGCCTCTTCTTTGCAAGCTATGATTTTTTGTGCCGGGTTGGGTACGCGCTTTAAACCCTGGACTAACCACCACCCCAAAGCACTGGCCATAATTAATGGCAAAAGCCTTTTGCAAAGAAATATAGAGTACTTGCAGCAATATGGTATTAGAGAAGTGATTGTGAATGTGCATCATTTTGCCAATCAAATTATTGCTGCCATAAAAGAAAATAACGGTTGGGGTAGTAATATTACAATTAGCGACGAAACCAATGCCGTGCTGGAAACAGGTGGCGGCCTGTTACACGCAAAACCATTATTTAATCCGGGGCAAAAAATTATTACTCTCAACGCTGATATACTCACCGATTTGGATATTAATCGGCTACTTGCTTACCATCAACAATACCAACCTTTAATTTCAATGGCGGTAAGCAACCGAAAAACCTCCAGAAATTTAATGTTTGATGCGGATAACCAACTTTGCGGATGGCGAAATAATACTACAGGAGAAGAGCGAATTTCAATACCTGTTAAAAACCCTGCAAGCAGGGCTTACGATTGTGTGGCGATATTTGAGCATGAGGTGTTGGACTTGATTCCGTTCACAGGAAAATTTTCTTTGATAGATGTCTATCTGGAGTTGGCAAAATCACAAAAAATTTTAGCGCAGGAGCATTTTGATGATAGATGGATAGATGTAGGTAAGCCCGAAAGCGTAGCTGTGGCAGAAGAACTATTCCCCGTATAACATATTAAATGTAAAAGAAGGTATTAGAAACGAATAGTAAATAAAAATTATTTTTTAAATTTGGAATTAGAGATATAAAAAAAGAAAAAAATGGCACAAGTTATATCAGTAGAGTATCCTGATTATTTGGCTAACTCTATGCGAATGAATAAAAATGATTTTGGGAAAGAGGTGAAAATCTCTGCTTTGGTAAAGCTATATGAATTAGGCAAAGTTTCATCTGGAACTGCGGCCAAAGTTTTACAAATGTCAAGAATTGATTTCTTAGATTTACTATCAAAGTATAATGTTACTTTTTTGAATACCGTTGATTTAAAAGAGGATATGGAAAATGCCTAAAATTGTTTCTAATACAACTCCGATAATATCATTACTAAAGATTGGGAAATTCGAAGTTTTAAAAGAGATGTATGATGAGATCATAATTCCGGAAGGAGTTTATGAAGAAGTTGAAGTTGGGAAGAACAAAGGGTTTTATACTGATCTTTCTGCATTATCATGGATTAAAATCGAGAAGATACAAAACCAAAAATCGTTATCCTACTTTTTGGATTTAGACAATGGCGAAGCTGAAGCAATTGTATTAGCAACTGAAAAAGAGGCAGATTTGATTATTTTGGATGAGGCTATGGGGCGGTTTTACGCTAAACATGCTGGCTTAAGAGTAACCGGAACCATTGGGATATTGATCAAAGCAAAGTAATTAGGATTGATCGCCGAGTTGAAAACACTTCTTTATGAACTAAGAATAAAAGGTGTTTGGTTAAGCGATAAATTT
>JBKEEB010000122.1:0-2654 GCA_047975735.1 Niabella sp. | reverse complement strand
TTTTCTTTTTATATAGAACCTCTAAGATGGAAACAATTTGAGTCAGTAGTATCAGTATCTTAGGTAATGAAAATAATATCTCAGCACCTACCATATGAAAAATCCAACGTAAAGGCCCAGCAAAAAACTCAAATATCAGAAATAATAAAAGTGAAATTTTTATTATTTTATCTTCTATCATATTTAATGTCATTTTAGACTCGGCTAATTATAAACTCTTAGATATTCACTTGCGATCTCCGCTGGCTCAAAAATGTTCATCTCTGAATTATCAGTTGAAATTTCTTCATGCCTGAGCATTACCTGTGGAAAATCATTTTCGATTGAAGACGTTACAATCACATTCTTAAATATTTTCCCTAACTCTGGCATAGAACCAACAGGAGTTGTTAATACCAACTTACCCGATAATGCGCATTCGACAACTGTCCGCCCAAATGGTTCGTTCCATTTGATAGGTAAAATTACCACATCTACATTATCTAAAAATTCACTTAGCGGCATATACCCAGAGATCGATACATTACAGTTGCTAGCCATATTTTTCAAAGAATCATTATCATTTGAATTAGAGAAATTACCAGCAGCCATAAAGCTATAATTAAGGTTTTCTTTATATTTACTTGAGATTCTACAAAACTCATCAAATCCCTTTTCTATCGATAACCTACCGATAAACCCTACCCGAACTTTTCCTTTAGAACCATTTTTTGACTTTATTTTAGATACAGAATTATAAATAACCGAACTTTCTGCGTTTGAAAAGAACCCATAAGATTGATGTAGAGATTTTATAAAACCACTGATACCAACGTAGTGATTTACCTTTTTGCTTTTTATTTTTTTTATAAGAGACCACAAAACAATACTACTTTCTTCTGTTGACATAATAGCGCCTTTTTTGAAAAGCGTACTATTCGGATGAAAAAGATAATAGTCCCTGGATGTATGTACTAACCTGATTTTTGCTTTATTGACTGCATCCCAAACAGATACAGAAAAACCACTTAAGTTATTTGTGTGTACCACATCAGGTAAAAAGTCATTTATTTCGGAGATAGCACTATTTTTCATTTCAAAATTATAACAATCTATAATATGCCATATCATTTTTTTTATTTTTGAAGTAACTTTATAATCAAATGGCCAATAAATATTTTTCAACGGAAGATAAATGACTTCTACACCATTTATCATTTTTACTATTCTTTGTTCATGCTCATGAAGTGTTATTACTCTTACTTTATGTCCCTGTTTTACAAACTCCTCTGCAAGCAATTGAACAGATACTTCAGCGCCACCAATTCTATAAGGATAATAGAGTGAATTAAATATCATTATTTTCATTAAAGAGCCTATTAAATCGAAATGCAATAATTTACGATTCATGATGATACTCTGCTAAATGTAGCTTAGCAGAGTATTTATATCACTCCGACTTATCTGTATATGAATAACCGTAGTGGTTATATCCATATCCATAATAACTACTGGCTTTTTTTACTATACCATTCAAAATACATCCTTTCACAGATATACCACTTTGCTCGAATCGTTTGATACTTACTTCAATTTCTTTCGCCGTATTCAATTCAAAACGAGCAACTAGTAGTGTTGTACCAGCATAGTGGCCAATTATAGCCGCATCCGTAACTGCTAGAATCGGTGGTGTATCTATTATGACTAGATCGTAATGTTTATTAGCCCAAGCCATTACATCACCGAAACGCTGATGCATCAGTAATTCTGCAGGGTTTGGTGGTGATATACCTCTGGATATAAAATCAAAACCAGGACCATTTAAATGCTTAATTGATTTTTCGATATCTGACTTTCCTGAAAGAATATCAGAGAGACCATGTTCGTTATTTACATTAAATAATTTGTGTGTATAACCCTTTCGTAAATCCGCATCTATAAATAATACTTTTTTCCCTGTCTGAGCTATTATCGCTGCGAGATTTGAACTAACAAAAGTTTTACCTGCATTTGGACTTGCACCAGAAATCATTAATACATGATTTCTAGCTTCCATCATTGCGAAATGTAAACTTGTCCGAAGCCCTCGGATCGACTCGATGGCCAAATCTGCCGGTTTTTCAACTGCTAGGAAATTTTGATAGTCCGATTCTTGTCTTTTCTTTTTACTCCAACCAGAGTTCTGCAACATCTTTTTCGCAAAGTTTTCAGAAACTGGTATACTGGCATATACGCTGATACCAAGTTCTTCTAACTGCTCCGGTGACTCAATCCCTCTACGCAGCAGAACTCGCATAAATACTAAACCAGCAGAAATGACAAGGCCTAATATAAATCCAACCAACACTACAATTATTTTTTTAGGTTGCACAGGTTTTGGCTGAGTTACTGCGCTGTCAATTATACGAACATTACCAATTGCACTTGATTTAGCTATACTTAATTCTTGTTGTCTGTTTAATAGTTGCATATAGACAGCGCGCCCGGACTCAACATCACGACTTAATCGTAATACCTCTTGTTGGGTTTCAGGCATTGCTGATACGCGCTTATTAAATCTATTTCTTTCATCTTGAAGCGTCTTTCTTTTTTCTATTAAAGCCTTATATGTAGGGTGTTCTTTGGTATACAACTGTGATACCTCAGATTCCTTTATTGTTAATTCATTCAATTGA
>JBKEEB010000152.1:0-38432 GCA_047975735.1 Niabella sp. | reverse complement strand
GATACTTCGCTTAGCACCTCAAAAAAAGAATTAGCCATATTTTTGGCTTTTAAAAAAACCAGTTACTTTTATCCTTAATTATATAATTTGTGAATTTGCAGGCAGGTAAAAACATATATTTTCTTTCAGATTTTCACCTGGGCGTACCCAACCTACGGGATAGTCAGGCCAGAGAAAGAATGATTGTACAGTTTTTGAACGAAATAAAAGATACAGCTGAAGAGATTTTTTTGGTAGGCGATATGTTCGATTTCTGGTACGAGTATAAACATGTAGTACCCAAAGGCTACACAAGGCTACTGGGCAAATTGGCCGAACTATCTGACAGTGGTATTAAACTGCATTTTTTTGTAGGTAACCATGATATGTGGGTAACAGATTATTTTCAGAAAGAGTTGAATATGGCCGTGTATTTTCAACCGGCTGGCTTTGAATGGAATGAACAGAAATTTTTAATAGGGCATGGTGATGGCCTGGGTCCCGGAGATAAGGGTTATAAAAGATTAAAAAAAATATTTCGCAACCCTTTTTGCCAATGGGCTTTTGGGGTGTTACCGCCACAAATTGGCATAGGACTTGCATCTTATTTTAGTAAAAAAAGCCGCTTAAAAACAGTATATACCGAAGAAATATTTTTGGGAGAGGAGCGTGAATGGCTGATACAATACTGCAGAAGTATTTTAGAAAAGGAATCGTATAACTTTTTTATATTCGGACATAGACATTTGCCCATTGATTATCGTCTAACAGAAAACAGCCGTTATATTAATTTGGGCGAATGGATGAATTATTTTACATATGCAGTTTTTAACGGAGAAAATGTATCCTTATTATCATACCGGGGAATGGATGAAAAAATTATTAAAAACTATTGAAGCACTATATCACCATATTATTTTTACTTGTTTTTTTTAATGCAATCGGGCAATTGGCCGATTCTACACAGTTGCATTCTATTAAAATAGTATCAGGTAATTACAGTTCTTTTTCTGTAGATAACTTAGATAATATTTACCTGCTATCAACATCTAATCAATTAAAAAAATTAAATAACAAAGGCGATTCGGTAGCAGTATTTAATAATATAAAACGCTTTGGTGAAGCTACGCTGGTAGATGCATCGAACCCACTTAAAATACTTTTATACTACAAAAGCTTTGCCACTATTGTTATTTTAGATGGTATGCTAAATCAAAAGAACGTAATTGATTTACGTAAATCCAATATGTTTAGAGTAAGTGCAGTAGCACTTAGTTACGATGGCAAGATATGGCTGTATGATGAGTTGGAAAACTGTATTAAAAAAATAAACGACAAGGGAGAACTCATTTTTAAAACGCCCGACCTCCGGCAGGTTTTTAGCGAAACACTCTCGCCAGTAAAAATTTTTGACCAAAACCAATACCTGTATTTGTACGATTCGCAAAAAGGTATTTATGTTTTTGACTATTATGGGGCTTTTAAAACCAGAATAGATATTACCGGATGGCATAGTTTTAGAATATCTAACAACTATGCATGGGGAACCGATAGTACCAACATCTATAATTATGAGATACCGGTTTTAAGAACTACAACATTACCGCTTCCCGATTCTATACGTAACTATAAGCAGCTTTGGATAGGAACCAATTACAGTTACGGACTTAATGATAAAGGGTTGCATATAATGAGCATCCCATAACTTTTTTTTACCTTAGTAAGCCCAAATGTATGATAGAAAGGAGTTTATTGCTTATTATAAGCATGCTATTTATAATTACCCTGCTCACAATGCTGAGCAAAAAATTAAAAATTTCCTACCCCATTTTTTTGGTAATAGCGGGGTTGCTCATCAGCCTTGTTCCGGGTATTCCCCAAATACGGATTACACCCGATTTTGTGTTTTTGATTTTTCTACCACCTATTTTATTTTCTGCCGCCTGGAATATCCCTTGGGCAGATTTTTGGCGACTAAAGCGTTCTATTAGTCTTTTAGGCTTTGGGCTGGTTTTTTTCACATCCATCATTATCGCCTACTTATCCCACTCTCTCATACCTGGTTTTACGTTAGCATTGGGTTTTGTTCTTGGTGGTATTATTTCGCCTCCTGATGCAGTAGCTGCTACATCTGTATTAAAAGATCTAAAAATCCCTCGCAATGTTGTGAGTCTTTTAGAAGGAGAAAGTTTGGTGAATGATGCATCGAGCCTTGTTGTATTCCGCTTTGCTTTACTGGCCGTAACTACGGGTACTTTTAATTTCTGGAATGCTTCAAAGGACTTTTTTCTGTTGGCTGGCGGCGGTATATTAGTTGGCCTTGTTATAGCCGCAGTTATTTATGTTATTCACCGCTATTTTCCCACCACTACAGCCATTGATGCGGCTCTTACATTATTAGCTCCTTTTGTGATGTATTTGGTAGCAGAGCATTTCCACTTTTCCGGAGTATTGTCGGTGGTTGCCGGCGGACTTTTTTTAAGCTATCATGCACATGATACCCTCACTTACGAATCGCGTATAAATGTGGCCGGGCTATGGGAAACGCTGGGCTTTCTGTTAAACGGCTTTATTTTTATTTTGATAGGACTACAAATGCCTTATATTGTTCACAATTTTACCCGTAACACAGTAAAAGAAGCCTTGCTATACGGCGTTATTATAAGTATAGCCGTCATTATCATCAGAATTTTATGGGTATATGTTGTAACTCATTTACGTAAAGCATTTAAAAAAATGAGAAAGCAGGAAGCCGACCTTCCTACTAATAAAGAGATGTTTTTAATTTCCTGGTGTGGCATGCGAGGTGTGGTTTCTTTGGCGATGGCTTTTTCCATTCCTTTTTATATTGCTGATGGTATTGAGTTTCCTTATAGAAACCTGATTTTGTTTATCACTTTTACAGTTATTATCATCACATTGGTGTTTCAGGGACTATTGATATCTCCTTTAATAAAATTATTGGGTATTGAGGATACCGAAGCAGCCCGGGAAATAAAAAAGCAAGAATATTTTTTACGCCTACAACTTGCGGAAGCCAGTTTAGCATATATTAATACTAATTATACTAATGAGCTACAGGATAGTGAACCCTTCCGTGTTATAAGAGACCGGTATGAACACATAATTGCCTTTACCAAAAGGAATGTTGCAGATGATAATGAAGATAAATTTAATGAACGTAGTTTGATGAGTACCCAATACCACCAAATGCTTGTGGAGCTGGTAGCAGTAAGGCGCAGGGAACTGGTATCCTTGCGCCTTAATAAAAAGTTTGATGAGGAGCTAATCAAAGAAAAAGAATATGAACTTGACCTGGAAGAAGCCCGGCTACGCAATACAAAAAATTAACGCCCTCGGGCAGGTAATTCCAAATCTCTTTTTAGCATATCATTTCTATTGGCCATTTCCCAAGCAGTGTAAAACACCAATTGGGCACGTTTTGCTAACAAATCAAAATTAATTTTGTCAATGGTATCGGTAGGTTGGTGGTAATCTGCATGAATACCATTAAAGTAAAAAATAGCAGGTACACCGTTTTTGGCAAAATTGTAATGATCGCTGCGATAGTATATTCTTTCGGGATCATCGGGGTCGTTAAACTTTCTATCCAATACCAATTTTGTGTATTTTTTATTAACAGCTTCCGTTATGGGCGTAAGATCGCTACTTAGTTTGTCATCACCAACTACGTAAATGTAATTATTGGCATCCTTATGATTTAAATAATCGGTTCCAATTCTGCCAATCATATCTATATTTAAATCTACTGATGTTTTTTCTAAAGGAAATATGGAATTGGATGCGTAATACTCAGAGCCCCAAAGCCCTTTTTCCTCTCCGCTAACTGTCATAAAAATAATGGAACGCCTGGGGCCTTTACCGGCTTTTTTAGCTGCAGCAAAAGCTTCGGCCATTTCTAACACGCTCACTGTTCCGGAGCCGTCATCATCGGCACCATAATATATTTTACCATCAGAGCTTTTACCTACATGGTCATAATGTGCCGAGATAACCACATACTCGTCTTTTTTATCTGTTCCTTCAACAACCCCAATTATATTTGATGCAGTAGCCCGGGATTCGTTAGTATTATATTTTACCTTTACAGATACATCGTGCAACCCTAACGGAGCAGTACCATTGTTAAGCGCATTTGTTATAGCAGAAAACGTTTCTCCACTAAATGCCTTAGCAACCCGTTCACTAATAATAAAAACAGGAACTCCTTTGGAAGAATTGTTACCTGCCGGCTTGTAGGTTGGTGCCGAGTTAATCCGCCTGGGAATTTTTTCTGAAATAACAAGCACTGCTTTGGCTCCATTTTCATTAGCCAGTTTTATTCTGTTCACAATAAATGCAGGCGATAACCTTCCTTGTTTAGATGAGGTATAATTTTTAGGTGTTTCGTTCACCAAAACAACTAATTTGTTTTTTACATCTAATCCGGCATAATCATCTCTGTTTTCATCTTTAATACCAAAACCAACAAATGCAAATTCATTAAAATCTAAATACAGATTATTGTCGCTAACAAAATAGGGCGCTATATCCTCAAAGGATGTGTAAGACTGTTCGTCAATTTGCAAAGCTATGGCAGCAATAGAATCTTTTATTAAAGAATAGGTTTGCCGGTAACTGCCTTTATTGCCCGGCTTAAGACCAAATTTCTTAAACTGCCCGCTAATATAATCTGCGGCCTTTTCCAAACCGGGAGAGGGTGTATCACGGCCTTCCATTTCGGCACCGGCAATAATGGTTAATTGTTTTTTTAAATCCTTTGCTGTAATTGTTTTGGCAAAAATTTCAGGAGTAGATTTTTTTTGTGCATCAGCAATGAAAAAACTTCCTAAAAAAATTACTAAGAAAACAGTTTGTCTTTTATTCATGTATTGTTTTTTGTAAATGTAAAAAATACGCTGCAAATAGCCGTACCGTTCATCAAGTAGGATGATTATTTTGGATATTCGTAATAGACCAATGTAATTGGTCTAAACGACTATCGTCCCGAATGTTTTCGGGAGCATTATACGAAGTATCATTGGTCTGTTTTATAAATATGTTTCGTATAACAATTCTAATCGGATATTTTGTTCACCCTATTTTCATGGCGCCCACCATCAAAAGCAGTATTGATAAAAACCGAAACCATTTCTTCCGCAATTGTTTCAGAAACGAATCTGGCAGGGATACAAATAATATTTGCATTATAATGATTGCGCGCCAATCTGGCTATTTCATCATCCCAACACAAACCAGCGCGAATACCATTGTGCTTATTAGCCGTTATACAAACACCATTGCCACTGCCACAAAGCAAAATGCCCAAGGCATAATTACCGCTTTCTATAGCAGCAGCTACAGGGTGTGCAAAATCAGGATAATCTACAGAGTCAGTATTATAGGCTCCAAAATCTTCAAATTTCAAACCTTTTCCCTCTAAAAAGGAAATTACATATTCTTTCATTTCAAAGCCGGCATGGTCGCTGCCAATAGCAATAGGCTTGCTAAGGTTAAAATTATTTTCCATTGTTACCTATTTAGGATGATGTTAACTCCACTCCTGAATCTCCATAGTATCATTATTTTTCTTTTCGGCCTTTTGAGCCAAAAGGATACTAATTTCAAACAATATGTACAAAGGTACGGTAACTACGGCTAAGCTAAAGGGGTCGGTGGTTGGTGTAATAATAGCAGCAGCAATAATAATAATAACAAATGCGTGGCGACGGTATTTTTTTAGGAATTGGGATGTAATAATTCCGGTTTTTGCCAACAGCAAAACCAGCAAGGGCATCTGAAACAATACTCCAATACCTACAGTGGTATAAATTACATTTTCCAAATAATCGGTGAATGTGGGCATGATGGTAATTTCTTCGCTCAGCTTATAATTAAAATAAAACTGAACCATTAAGGGAGTAAGAATAAAATAACCGAAAGCTACTCCTAAAAAGAACAATACCGATACCCAAAAAATAATTCCTCGTGTGCCTTTTCTTTCACTATCTGATAATGCTGGCTTTATAAAACGCCAAATTTCCCAAAAAATATAAGGAAAAGCTATAATAAACCCACCAACAAAAGCTACCGTAAAAGAAGCAATAAACTGGCCGGTAAGAGCTGTTTCAATAAACTGCGTATCGGTAGCTTTAAAGCAAAGCCCGTCTCCAATACCTACAGCCCGCCCCATTTTACAAAGCCATTCAATAGAAACAAAGCCGGCTTTTGTAGGGCCAAAAATAATATCGTCAACAAAAAAATTGGAAAAAGAGAATACGAGAATGGCACCAACAACTACGGCAATTACAGACCTTACTAAATGCCAGCGTAATACTTCTAAATGGTCAATAAACGACATTTCGTCCGCATTACCGGTACCCTCTTTTCGTTTTTCAAAAAAATCCATTAATGCCATAATCGTCTTAAATGAACGCAAATATAACAGGCTTTCCGCTTAGTTTGTTTACAGAGATAACAATTTTTAAAGGTGTTTCTGAAATATTAAACATTTTTACGATCTTTAAGCCTTGCGCTGTATTGAAACAAGAACCTAACACTATCATTATGAAACGCCGCAACTTTATTAAAAATACCGCCTTGGCTTCCGGAGCCTTTTTAATGCCCGATACATATAATTGGTATAGCATAAAACCCAAAGACAAAGTAATTATTATTGGAGGCGGATTGGCCGGACTGGCTGCTGCTTACGCACTAAAAAAGCAAGGTGTTAACTTTATCATATTAGAAAGCAGAAAACGTGTGGGTGGCAGGGTATTTTCTCATCAAATAGATAACAACCTCGTTATAGAACTGGGTGGTGAATGGGTAGGAAACTCCCATACCCGCATACAGGAATTATGTAAAGAATTAAACCTTACATTAGAGAACAACCAATTTGACACCCACTTAATTTATAAAGGACAATACAGCCAGGCAAAACAATGGGACTATAGTAAAGAATGGAATGAAACTTTTAAAAAAATAATTGATGATTATGACCAGTTTTCCGATGATGATAAAATAAAACTGGATCAATATGACTGGTGGCATTTTTTGGTAAATAAGGGCTGCGAAGGTCGTGATTTAGACATTAGGGAACTACTTGACAGTACCGATTTTGGCGAAAGCATCCGGCATGTTTCGGCATTTGCGGCTCTGGCAGAATATGCCGAAAGCAGCGAGAAAAACGAAATGGATTTAAAAATAAAAGGAGGAAACTCAATGTTGGCAACCGCTTTATTAGAAAAAATCGGAAAACAAAATATATTAACACAACACCATGTAAAATCCATTGAGCAAAAAGAAAAAGTAACCGTAGTATGCAGTAACGGTAAAGCATTTATTGGTAGTAAAATTATTTGTACGGCTCCAACTTTTGCCTTAAAAAAAATACAATGGTCTCCGGCACTGCCTCCGAAAATGTCTGATGCTATTAATCAGCTGCAATATGCCCGCATTAATAAACATGCACTACATTATAGCAAAAGGTTTTGGAAAGATGAGGCTTTTGACCTGGTATCGGATCAGGCACCTCATTATTTCTATCATGCTACCAAAAATCAACCGGGAGAAAGTGGCGTTTTAATAAGCTATAGTATTGGTGATAAAGCTGCTGCCAATGCTAACCAGTCCAACGAATATCTTGCCAAAGATATTTGTCGATGTTTAGAGCCGCATTTTGGCAATATCAAAAACCTGCTTAAGGGCCAGGTTAATTATTATTGGGGTAATGATGCCTACTCACATGGTGCGTATGCCTTATACGGCATTGGTCAATGGTTTGGGCTGAGGCCGGTTTTAAAAAACAGTTTTTTACATACCCATTTTGCCGGAGAACATTTGGCCGACTGGCAGGGTTTTATGGAAGGTGCCATCAATACCGGAGAGGAAGCGGTAGAAGCTATTTTACAAGGGTAGGAAAAAAGGAAGAATCATCTCTTTATGATGCTTTACGCAGCAACATAAAACTATGTTGTTTACCATGATAGTTATTGTAAATAATTACCTGTTCTATTTGTGATATGCGAAAGTTATTTTTATAAAAATGCTCCGGCAACAATTGTTCACTTAAAGCATAGCAGGCCAGCCAAACCGCAAAGGATGCTGCCGTAGGGTACTCTCCGCAAAGATGTTTAAAATGTACCGCAGGTATATTAGCCGCCTCATTTTCTACCGCATTGTAAAAGGGCTGAAGCCGGGTGTTACCATTTTCTCCGGAAATCAGTAGCGTATCCTCAGCAGATACTCCGTATTGCTCTATAAACGATAAAAAACGTTTTTTCACTACTTTCTCATCCTCGGTATGTACATTTTCAATAGCAGCTATTTTTGCCAAAGCACTTTCGGCCTTATCGTTTACCAAAAACATAGCAGCCCCTTCGCCGGCAATGGTTGCAGGTAAACCGGCCTTATACATTGTAGTATTTTCAATCATACGGTCATACCATCCCGCTAAATAATCAATATTATAATTATAGCTTGAAATTTCATCAACACCCCCCACTAAATACTGCGTACCGGGATGGTCGTGCAATAACATTTGTGCATCCGTTAAAGCATTTTCAAAAGCCAGTCCCAGGTGTACATGTGTTGCATTATAACTATGATTTTTAGTAACCAGACTTAGTTGCCCTGCCAATGCATTGGGGGTGCTTTGTACAAAATTGCCGGGCGTTAACAGGCCTTCTTCATAATCAATAATCTGGTTTAAAAATTTAATACAGTCTTCCATCCCTCCGTTAGCGGTGCCGATAATAATACCATCAACTACATTGCTTTTTACAAGAGGCAAGCCTGCTTCCATACCCATTCTTACTGCTTTACTCATGCGGCGTATCATTCCCGGTGGCACTCCTTCCAGTGCTGGCTCCACGGCAACTAATTTACCCTCTTTCGACAACACTACGGTATCCAAATCTACCGTACCCGTAGTTTGTTGTGGAGATATACAAATATGTTCATGAATATACAATGGCTGTTTTATTTAATTATTTTTTGCAAAAATCAGGCTGGAGCAATTACCTCCAAAGCCAAATGAATTACTCATTACATAATTTAGTTTTTGAGTATCGTATTGTTGCACCGGCACCAACTTAGTGGCTTCAATTGCCTCTTCAAAATTTAAAGAAGGATATATTTCCTGATACTGCAAACTCAAAATGCTATACACAGCTTCTATAGCACCGGCGGCACCTAAAGTATGGCCGGTATATGACTTAGTACTGGCAAATTTTGGCAGATGGTTAAATAGCTTTTGCATGGCCAGGCTTTCGGTTTCGTCATTATTCTCGGTAGCCGTACCATGCGCATTTATAAAATCAATATCGCCCGGTAGCAAACCTGCTATTTCCAATGCGTTTCGCATACAAAGGTAAGGCCCCTCGGCTTCGGGAGAGGTAGAGGAAGGATGATAAGCGTCATTACTGTTGCCATATCCTTTTACCGCAGCGTACATGGTTTTACCTACGGCATCCTCCTCTTTTTCTAATACCACAAAAGCAGCCCCTTCGCCCAAGTTCAATCCTTTTCGATTGGCATCAAAGGGTCGGCATGGTTCGTTAGAAAGTATCATCAATGCGTTAAAACCATTCACCGTAAATTTCGCCAGACTGTCAGCCCCACCGGCAATCACTCTTTTGGCCAGTCCGTTTTTAATGAGTCTGGCACCATACATAATAGCATTGGCTGATGAGGAACAAGCCGTATTAAAAGTATTAATAATACCCCCAACTTTATATTTAGATTGTAAAAACAAGGTGCAGGCACTATTGGAATAAGCACTCAGGTATTGCGAGCCATTTCCTTCTTTGCGATTAGCGTCTTCATACATTTCATCGGTAAGGCACATACCGCCAACCGTACTGGCCCCTATTAAAGCGGTATCGGTGCTTTGGAGCATTTCAGGGGTAATCCCGGCATCGGCCACAGCCTCATTAAAAGCATGTAAAGCCAAAAGATCGGTGCGCGTAACACCGCTTTTCTGCACCTGCAAGGCATTAAAAAGTTCCTGTGTAGTATAACTTACCTCAGCAAAAGGCAACAAGCTTTGATACTTTGAGCGAAATTGTTTTGCATAACCAATACCCGTACGCCCCTCAACAAGAGCCTGCCGGTTTTCAGCCACCGAATGCCCGATAGCCGTAATCATTCCCATACCGGTTACGACTACCCTACTCAAAATAAGTTATTTAACTCGGTGTTGTTCAATATAATCAACCATCGTGTTAATGGTGGTTAATACCTTACGGCCTTCTTTAGGGTCCTGAATATTAATACCATATTCTCTGGATAGCATCACAATCAATTCAATAGAATCAATGGAATCCAATCCCAATCCTTCGCCAAACAAGGGCTCATCGTCCTTAATTTCTTCCGGTTTTACATTGTTAAGGTTTAAAAACTTTACAATCTGTTCTTTAACCTGTTGTTTTAATTGTTCCTTTTCCATTATCAGATTTTATCAGAATTAATGGACAAATATAACCAAATGGTATTTATTTTAGTTTTAAAATAGGGTGATTTTTTATGGCGTGCCCCGCCGTGGCGGGTCGGGCTGTTACGGGCTTTGGTACTTCGTACTGCCTCACTATCGTTCGGCACCCTCCATATCCCTCACGCTAAAATGCCTGTCGGCATTTTGAAATCCTGCGGCAGGAACTTATATTGCAGCTCTCAATTAGTTATTATGAACAAAACAATCATCAATACGCCCCATGCGCCGGCTCCCATCGGACCTTATAATCAGGCAGTACTTACCGGCAATACCCTGTATATTTCGGGTCAAATACCCATCAACCCTGTTACCGGCGCACTAAACAATGCCACCTTACAGGACGAAACCCATCAAAGCATGAAAAACCTGCAAGCCATACTTACAGCTGCCGGCATGGACTTTACCCATGTAATTAAAACCACTATTTTCATTACCGATATGAAGCGGTTTGCCGAAATTAATGATGTGTATGCACAGTATTTTACCGGAGACCATCCTGCCAGAGAAACCGTACAGGTAGCCGCTTTACCTAAATTTGTAAATGTTGAGATCAGCATGATTGCGGTAAAATAAATACAACAACTCATAACAAAGTAAATTCTACTCAATGAATGCTTTTGAAGTACAGGGAGGAAAAAAACTACAAGGTGAAATTATTCCACAGGGTGCTAAAAACGAAGCCCTGCAAATTATTAGTGCCGTTTTATTAACACCGGAAGAAGTTACGGTACATAACATTCCCGATATTCTGGATGTAAATTTATTGATTGAGTTACTGGGCGAAATGAATGTTTCCATTAACCGGGTAAGCCGCAGCACTTGTATTTTTAAAGCCAATGATGTAAATATTGATTACCTGCACAGCCCGGAATTTAAAAAGAAAAGTGGCCGGCTCAGGGGCTCGGTTATGCTGGCCGGTGCCATGCTGGCGCGCTACGGAAAAGCATTTATTCCCAAACCCGGTGGCGATAAAATTGGCCGCCGCCGCTTAGACACCCATATTATTGGTTTTGAAAAATTAGGAACTCATTTTGAATATAATCAGGAAGACGGTTTTTTTCATTTAACAGCCAACGGCCTTAAAGGCGTGTATATGTTGTTAGACGAGCCATCCGTTACCGGTACCGCTAACATTGTAATGGCAGCCACAATGGCTACCGGCACAACTATTATTTACAATGCTGCCTGCGAGCCCTACCTGCAACAGCTTTGTAAAATGCTTAATCGCATGGGAGCTAAAATTAGTGGTATTGGAAGCAATTTGCTAACCATTGAAGGCGTTGATTATTTAGGCGGAACAGAACATACCATGCTGCCGGACATGATTGAGGTGGGCTCTTTTATTGGAATGGCTGCGATGACACAGGGCGAGATTACCATTAAAAATGCAGGCTTACAAGACTTGGGTGTTATACCCGATAAATTTAAATTATTGGGTATTGAAATGGATTTTAAGGGCGATGATATTTATATTCCTCCACAGGAATCCTATACCATACAACGATACTTTGATGGAGGTGTTTTAAGTATTTATGATCACCCGTGGCCGGGCTTTACTCCCGATCTTTTAAGTATTGTTTTGGTTACCGCTATTCAAGCTCACGGCAGCTTATTAATACATCAAAAAATGTTTGAAAGCCGTTTGTTTTTTGTAGATAAATTGATTGAAATGGGGGCTCAAATTATTTTGTGCGATCCACACCGTGCTGTTGTAATAGGGCTGGAAAGAGAACAAAAATTGCGCGGCATTACAATGAGCAGCCCCGACATCAGAGCCGGTGTTTCACTACTTATTGCAGCTTTGAGTGCAGATGGAAAAAGTATTATTCAAAATATTGAGCAAATTGACAGAGGATATCAGCAAATTGACACCCGCTTACAACAATTGGGTGCAGATATAAAAAGAGTGAGTGCCTGATAAACTAATTCAAACTCCGGTATTCGTTAGGCGTAACGTCCACCTTCTTTTTAAAAAGTCGATTGAAATGCTGTGGGTATTTAAAGCCGAGTTCATACGCTACTTCGCTAATAGATTTATTGATGTCAAACACCTTTTCTTTGGCTACATCAATCACTTTAGATTGTATATATTCTTGTGCAGAATTTCCCGTTTCTTTTTTAATTAAATCACCAAAATAGTTAGCCGATAGGTGCAATTCATCAGCACAGAAAGCCACAGAAGGCAATCCTAATGTTTGTGGTTTTTCGGATTTGAAATACATATTCAACAGGTTTTCAAATCTTTCTAAAATACCTTTATTCACGTGCTCACGTGTAATAAATTGACGGTCGTAAAAGCGGGTGGCATAATTCAATAAAAGTTGTAAATGCGAAATTACCAGCGTTTTACTATGTTTATCCAAGTTTTGTTGTAATTCGTTTTCAATTGTTCCAAATATATTCAGCACCATTTCCCGCTCTTTTTTGGAAAGATGCAAGGCCTCGTTAGACGAATAGGAAAAAAAAGAATACGATTCCATAATGTTACCAAGAGCTGTACCGCGAATAAAATCCGGATGAAAAATCAACACTTTTCCTTTGGGCTTTACATTGGGTAAATATTTTTCAACCGTTAAAATTTGCCCCGGTGCCACAAACACCAAACTCTCTTCCTGATAGTCATAGGTTTCTTTACCATAACGTAAATCACCACATATAGTTTCCTTTAGGAAAATACAATAAAATCCAAAATTGTACGAAGCCGGTTCTAACATTTTCACATAAGCATAATCCAAAATGTTTACCATAGGATGAAGCGTTTCTGCACCTCTTAGCTCGCTGTATTGTGTTACGCTTTTTAAGTGGATTATTTTTCCCATTTCTTTTAATTTACAATTCAAAAGTATTCAATTATTTTTTCCATACAATACATAGAAAACAGAATCAGTAAAATTGGTTATTCAAACCGTAATCCATATACAAAAACTAAAACATCCTCAAAATATCTTTGCAATACATTTTTAAATAAAAGGATTATGAAAAATACAAACCGCAACAATCGTAGAAATTTTCTTAAAAATTCTGTTTTGGCAGGAGCAGGATTAACTTTCGGAAGCCCGCTTCTTGCTTCGGGAATAAATAGCGTTACCAAAGAAAACTTAACTGGCTATATTAAAAATCCATCAACAATGAAATCGAGAAAATTAGGAAGTCTCAAAGTTTCTGCACAGGGATTAGGCTGTATGGGAATGACCTACCACCGAAGTTTTATACCTAATAAAAAAGAGATGATTGCCTTATTGCAAAAAGCACCCGAATTAGGTATGAATTTTTATGACACCGCCGAAGCATACGGGCCTCTTACCAATGAGGTTTTGGTTGGTGAAGCGGTTAAGCCCTTTAGAAAGGAAATTATTTTGGCAACAAAATTTGGCTTTAAAAACGGAGTACCCAAAGCGGGATTAGACAGCAGACCTGAAAGAATACGTCAAGTGGTAGAAACTTCGTTGAAAAATTTAAAGACCGATTATATAGATGTATTATATCAGCACCGAGTTGACCCCACTGTACCCATTGAAGAAGTTGCCGGAACTGTTAAAGATTTAATTAAGGAAGGAAAAGTATTGTATTTTGGGTTAAGTGAAGCCAGTACTGAAACTATTCGAAAAGCTCATGCCGTACAACCCGTTACTGCCGTTCAAAGCGAATATTCCCTGATGACAAGAGAACGAGAGCATGATGTTATTCCGCTTTGCGAAGAACTTGGAATTGGTTTTGTAGCTTACAGCCCCATTAGCAGAGGATTAATTACAGGCTACATCAACGAGCGTACAAAATATATTGCAGCAAACGACAACCGTCAGGATTTACCTCGTTATCAGGCTGACAACATTATTGAAAATTGGAAGTTAATAGATGTTTTAAAAAACTTTGGTAACCAAAGGGGACTTACCGTAGCCCAAGTTGCCATTGCTTGGTTAATGGCGCAAAAACCGTTTATCGTTCCAATTCCCGGTACCACCAAATTAGCCCATTTACAAGAAAACTTGTGGGCATCCAATTATGAATTTAATACTGAAGAATTAATACAATTAACTTCTGAACTAAACAAAGTTAAGATTGTTGGCGACAGGTATAGCGGCTATATGAAAGAACAAACAGGTAAATAGTTCTAAAATAACATAAAATGAAATCACTGTTATTCTTTATATTATTATTAAGCAGTTTGGCCGGATGTGCTCAAAAAAACAAAACCGATATGGAACAAAATAAGCAGCGTGAAGAACAAGCGGTTCTTGCCATTACCCAAAATCTAACACAATATATGATTGAACGGGACACGGCCGCAATAAACAAGATTGTAGATGCGAATTTCACACTCACACATATTACAGGTTATGTTCAGTATAAAGCCGAATGGTTAAAAGAAATAGCATCCGAAAGCATGAAATACTATTCTGCAAAGGAAGTTAGTAAGCGTATTAAAATTGACGGGAACAAAGCCGAATTTAAAGGACAAAACATTCTTGATGCCCGAATTTGGGGTACTCGGGATAATTGGCGGCTACAACAGATTATGCAATTAGAAAAACGCAATGGCGAATGGATAATCCTAAATTCAGTGGCTTCAATATTTTAATGATGAATAATATAAGTTATATTCAATTTAGCTTTCTTTTGTTATACTTCAGTTTGATGACTGCTTGTACAAACGCCCAGCATCAAAATGTTAAAACTAAAATTGAAAATAAAAATATTCTGATAGTTTATTTATCCCGCACCAACAATACCAAAGCCGTTGCCGAAATGATTCAGAAAAAAACAGGTGGTGATTTGGCAGCGGTTGAACCCCAAACGCCGTACTCCAAAAAGTATCAGAAAAATGTGGATGAAGTACAGTATCAAAATGAACACAATATTTTACCACCGCTAAAAACCAAGATAGATATATCAAAATACGATACCATTTTTGTAGGATTTCCAACTTGGGGTATGCAATTACCGCCGCCAATTAAAACTTTTTTAAATGAAAATAATTGGAAAAAGAAAGTTGTAGCACCCTTCAATACCAATGCTGGGTATGGTTTGGGAAAAAGTAAAGCCCAGTTTGAGCAATATTGTTCTAAAGGAAAAATTACCGAAATTTTTACTGTAAAAGGCGGACAGGAACGCGAAGGAATTATGTATGTAATGGAAAGTAAAAAGGCAGTTGAAGTGAATAACCTATTGGACAGATGGCTAAAAAAAATAATACTAAAAAAATGAAAAAAGTACCCATAATAGGTGCAAGATGATTTTGTAAAAACTAATCTGCTTGTTGGCTAATAAGCTCCCTTAAACTTACCCGAGAATCCTCTTTAGAAATATTTTAGATTAATAGTAGAACACACTTCATTTCTTATTATAAAAACATCAAAAGCCTTTAATTTCATTTAATATATTGTATCGCAATTATTTAGTGCATTTAAATGTTAAATTGACGATTTTTTTCATCACTATCAACCGCTGAAAGTCAAGCCACGAGGCATTTACAGCATTATTTTAGTGCAATCGTTTGTGTATTTTTTTATCCCTATATATTTTTATATTTGTTACAACTGCTTAAGAGACCTAAACCATTTTTCAACAAAACAAATTTTTAAGTTTCTTAGCCGGTTAATAAAATTATAACGCTGCTTGTATGTAGGTAACTGCTTGTGCTCTATTATTATTACTGCTTATTCTTCTAACACACATAAACCAATTAAAACTAAAAATTATGACAAAAACTGGTAGTATAATGAAATTATACTTATTGCTGGTGGCAACTTCATTTTTGGCAGGGGTAGTCCCCGTCGAAACTTATGCCAATCATAACGCTGCTATTAGCATGGTATTAGTTCCTATTAAAGGAACGGTATTAGACAGTGAAGGCAAACCTTTACAAGGCGTAACAGTCAGTATTAAAGAAAAACCCCATTCAACAGTTACGAATAACGATGGCTCTTTTACCATTGATGCCAACGTTGGCGATGTAGTTGAATTTTCGCACGTAGGTTATATTACACAACAAATAGTAGTAGAACCAAACGGGGTGTACAACATTAGCATGGTAAGGGAGGCAGAAACACTAAGCGATTTAGTGGTAGTAGGATACTCTACTAAAAAGAAAAGTGAAATTTCCAGTGCGGTCTCTTACGTTCAGGGTGAAAAACTAAGAGATGTAACCTCTACCGATTTAGGCTCTTTAATTCAGGGCAAGGTTCCGGGCTTGGTATCATCATCCGCTTCGGGCGATCCCACAGCAGCAAACTCAATTGTAATACGCGGTACCGGTACCATTAATGCCAGCTCGGCACCTTTAGTGGTGGTTGATGGCAATATTGGCGGCACTTACAACCCTCAGGATGTAGAATCTATTACTGTTTTAAGAGATGCTTCTGCAACCGGACTTTATGGTTCTCGTGCTGCCAACGGCGTTATTATTGTTACCACCAAATCCGGTAAAGCCGGCAAAACCGTTATTAACGTAAACCCGGTTGTAGGTTTTTCAAAAGCATCCTTAGGAAATTTCAGGGTGATGAACTCGCAGGAACTGTATGACTATCAAAAGTTATTTACAACCGTTGACCCATCGGCTCTTAACAATAATACCGATTGGGTAGGCCTGGCATTACGGACGGCTAAAATTAATAACCACAGCGTGTCAGCCAGCGGCGGTACCGAAAAAAATCAGTTTTACGTGGCCGGTAATTATTATTCGGAAGAAGGTACCATTGTTGACAACAACACCAAAAAATACAACCTCAGGGCCAATTTAAATTCTAAACTGTCGGAAAAGTTAAAACTAACGACAGCTTTTAATACCAGATATATTGAAGACCGATATAACAACCCCTTGTACGGTGCTTTTTTAAATATGCCTTACGATCCGGCCTATAATATTGACGGCTCCCCCGTTGATGCCCGCTACGGTAGCTGGTTTGGAAGAGACAGGAGTAATTTTTTATATGATATGCAATATAATTACTCTAAAGCCAATAGCACCAATGTAGCCGTAGATGTAAATCTGGATTATAATTTATTAAAGGATCTAACCCTTTCTACCTATAATAGGGCAACTTTTAATTTTTACCGTTCTTCATCCTATTACGATAAGCGTTCTAAAGCCGGCACAACTAATAATGGAGAAGCCTATAAAGGGTCTTCCTTTTCAAAAACCTTATTAAGCTCTAACCGCCTGCGTTATGCAAGAAATTTCGATTTGCATAGTTTATCTGCCATTGGCGTGGTAGAGGTAGAACGGTTTTATTATGAAAATGAAAATGCCTCGGTATTTAACCTGCCTCCCGGCAGAGATGCTTTTTCTACGGGCACCGAAAACCCTAATTTACCATCAGGAGGGTACGACAACTCTTTATTTAGCAAAATGCTGGCACAGGCAGACTATAGCTATGCCGGAAAATATTTTGCAGTAGCATCGGTTGTAAATGAGTATTCATCGCGCTTTGGAAAAAACAATCCTGCCGCCACTTTCTTTCAGTTAGGGGCATCTTGGATCCTTAGCAAAGAAAACTTTATGGCCAACCTGCAAAGTATTTCTAACTTAAAATTAAGAGCCAGCTACGGTACTACCGGTAATGCCGAAGGAATAGGCTATTACGCATCTATGGGACTTTATAGTTTGAGCGTAAGTTATTCCGGTTTACCCGGCGCAGCACCTTCGCAAAAAGCCAATCCTAATCTTACCTGGGAAAAAGCAGCTATGGCCAATTTAGGGGTAGATATCGGCATCATCAACAGAATTAATCTTTCTATTGATGCCTACGATAAAAAAACATCAGATCTGTTATTCTTTCGCCCCCTTCCTACCACCAGTGGGTATGCCGGTATTTATGAAAATGTAGGTAAGGTGCAAAACAGAGGTATTGAGTTTGTATTAAACACCATTAATGTTGAAACCGGTGATTTTAAATGGGAAACCTCTTTAAATATGAGTTTCAATAAAAATAAAATTTTAGAACTGAACGATGGCCGTATGGAAGTAAATGCCGGCGGTAGCCAACCCCGCGGCTTAAACAGAGATATGTACGAATGGTCGTTGCCAATTTGGGCAGGTGTAAACCCCGATAACGGAGACCCGTTGTGGGAGAGCATTGTAAAAGATGCTGCCGGTAAAGAGTATGTAACCTATACTAATAATTATAATTTGGCCACAAGGCAATACACAGGAAAATCAGCCGCACCCAAATTCACCGGAGGGCTTTTAAATGATTTAAAATATAAAAACTTTACGCTGAGTGCTTTTTTAAATTTTGTAAAGGGTAATTCCATTTATCACTCTACCCGTTATTATTTTGACAATGATGGTGTGTATGACACTTATAACCAGATGGTACTGGCTGATGGTTGGTCTCGTTGGGAAAAACCGGGCGATATTGCCACCCATCCTTTACCCAAATTAGGAGGCAACAGGCAGGCACACCAATCATCTACACGCTATTTAGAAGACGGCTCTTTTATGAGATTGCGTAATGTAACACTGGGTTATGAACTGCCTGCCGCTATTATTTCAAAAATGAAGTTAAAAGGTATAAGAGTATATATCAGCGGTGATAATCTGGCTACATGGACTCGTTTTTCCGGTGCCGACCCCGAAGTAAACCTATCCAGCGGTAACTCTTCTTTTATTTATCCCCCGGGCAAAAAAGTATTGTTTGGTTTAAATATTAACTTCTAAATAATTACATACAATGAAAAATAAATATATACATCAAATTTTATTTGCTACGGTGCTGGCACTTGCGCTGGTTTCCTGCCGCAAAACATTTTTACCCTCAACATCTATTGATGAAGAATCGGCACTTTCCACTGCCGGAGATATTGAAACAGCTACTATTGGTACTTATGCTTTATTTAAAGACCAGGGCTATGTACGCAGTATGCATTTTTTAACAGAGTTTCCTTCTGATGAAATAGCACAGGGACAAAATTCCTCCGATGATTTAAGTAACTGTTATAAATACACCCACTTGCTTACATCTGCCCACTCGCTTTATTTTTGGCAACAATCTTATAAAGCCGCTTCTGCAGCTAACAGGATCATCCGGAACATAAAAGATGATGCCAGTCCCGATCTGTTACAATTAAAAGGCGAAAACCTATACATACGTGCTATGATGCATTTTAACTTAGTGCGTGTATTTGGCAGACCTTATGCCGAAAACGGTGGCACCAGTTTGGGGGTTCCTATTTTAAGTGATGATTTAACTGATGAGCAAACCCTAACCGTTTCCAGAAGTCCGGTAAAGGATGTGTATGATTTTGTAATAGCCGATCTTTTAAAAGCTGCCGATTTAATGACAGTAAAGAAAACCAATTCCTTTGCTTCTAAAGATGTAGCCTATGCCTTACTTTCAAGAGTTTATTTATATAAAGGCGATAATCAAAAAGCTATCGACTATGCCAATATGGTAATTGGCAGTTCGGTGCCGGGAGTGCTTGTTTCCGGTGGAAATTATGCATTGCTTTCCAGCTCAGAATTTCCTTCTTATTTTAAAACGGTACCAGATGCTAATAAAGAAACCATTTTTGCTATCAGGCATATGGAATCGGACAATCGCGGATGGGGAGCCATCGGTTCTATGTATTATAGTGGCAATGCCAATGGTGTGGCCGGCAATCAGGCTATTAGCGGCTGGGGCGAGATTTATGCATCAGTAAAATACATTAACTTTTTAGACCAAAACCCATCCGACCTCAGGCATAGTTTTATTTCAACCTACAAAGTGGGAGGTGTAACACAAATGAATACAAAATTAAGCCCCAATACGCCCATGCATTATATGACGAAATATAATTTTCAGGATGGAGAAATTAATTTAAGCTCTCCGGTATATTTACGCTTGGCCGAAATGTATTTAAACCGCGCCGAAGCGAATGCCAAACTGGGCAACACACAACTGGCTTTAGATGATGTGAATGCTATTAGAACCCGGGCTACTATTCCTACCTACACAATAGCAAGCGTAGCCTTAGCCGGCAAGTCGGCATTAGATGTGGTTTTGGAAGAAAAATGGTTAGAGCTTGCATTTGAAGGCCATCGTTCATACGATCTGTTTAGAAACGGCCTTCCTGTAGTACGTAATTACCCCGGTACACATTCTTTGGTAACCGGTAATGTAAATCAAACTATACAACCGGGCGATGCCAGAGTGGTTTTTTATATTCCGCAGGCAGAAGCATCAGCTAATACCAATCTACAGCAAAACCCATAACTTTTTATTAAAAAATAGTTCAATTTAAATTAAAATAAAATGAATAAAATATTTACAATTACCATATCGGCTGCACTGGCATTCACCTTGTTTGCAGGATGTGGTAAAGCAGATGCCGTTTTGTATAAAGATAATGCTACTGCTCTTTTAGCCGACAAAACCTCCTGGACGGCTACGGCCGATAGTGAAACACCCGACGGTTGGGAAAATACGGGAAAAGCCACTGCTGTTCTTGATGGCAATATAGCCACCTATTGGCATACCGATTACTCCGTGGTAACCCCGTACCCACATTGGGTTTTGATTGATATGAAAAAGGAGTATAACCTGATAACAGTGATGGTTACTAACAGGCAGGGTTCTAAACCTAATAAAATAGGGATGAAAAAATTCAAATTGGAAGGCAGTACAGACGGCACCAATTTTGAATTATTAGGGGAGTTTGAACTGGCCATTAGCAATAGTGCGCAAAGTTTTCCGGTTTCATCAGATAAGGCTTACCGGTATATAAAGTTAACGGCATTAACCAGCCAGACTGGAACTACGAACCATACTTTTCTCGCCGAAATTGATGTGGTTGTTACTAAAAGTTAATACAGGTATATAATGCAGATCATACAAGTTCGGCGATGGTATATCGCCGAACTTTTTCATATTAAAACAACCACCTGTCTTACTACGCAGCGTAATTTGGCAGGTTTTTTATTTATGATGTTCCATGGATCTGTAAAATGTCAATAATTAAATATTTATAAACATTCTATCACTTATTTTTGATAGCGTAAAACGGGCAATCAACTTTACATAGTTGTATTTTTACACCATAAAAATTTTTATCCTGTGAAGAAAGTAGTATTTATTATCACACTCTTTTTATTATTTCAACTGGCTAATGCCCAGCAAAAAATAGACATTGAAAAGATTGAAGGGCAATACGGTCCGGCTACCAGTGGCATTTGTTTGTTTAAAGACGGAATGTTTATTATTTACGGGTATGCCACCATCATACCCGGTAACTATACTATTAATAAAAATGTACTCAATTTTAAACCCTACAAACCCGGTACGTTTAATATGTATGGCTACTATAATCCTGAACTGAAAGATAGCCTCAGGGTTAATTTCAGAAATTTTGAGAACGGTAATAATTATGTAACATTTAATACCGACAGTACAAGACCTGTATTCAACAAGAGCGCAAACTGTTTTACCAGTCCTTATTTGCATACACAAAAAGGCAAACTGCAAACAATCGCGTTATTTACACGTAGCATCACCGATAGTTATAGTCAAAATATTAATGAAGACTGGTATTTTAATATTGAAAAACCATATAATGACCTGATCGTTATATACAACCAACCCTTATATGAAATAGATAGCCTTATAGGCACCGTTACCATTGAAAAGGGCAAAACCATGCTTAAACTATTCAGTAGCTATGATGAAGATATTCTGGAAAAACAAAATATTGCCAATATTGGTGATAATTGGAAAGATGTTCTTGATTTGAAAGAAACAATTATGCAGCAACGGAAAGATAGTAATTACCTGTTTGCCAATAACGACTATAAAACATTTCCATCACCGAAATTAGAAAACTACCAATACGATTCACTAAAAAACGAATATATAAAAATTGCGGATACTGAGTTTATTAATGAATATTATGATGACCGTAAACTCAAAAAATATATCAGGTTAATGCCGCAGCAAATCAGTAACGGTAAAGCTTTACAACCGGCAACAAAACCATTGTTTTATAGGGTTTGCAACGATTAGAGTTACTATTCTAAAACTTCATTAAACTATAGCTCAATCCCAGCGAGATTTGTGTGGGGTTTACTTTTTTGTCCTTATCCGTTGAGGCATCTATATTCTCTCCTTTTTTATAAACAGAATTGAAATAATATTGTGCACCGACTCTTAAATCAAGTTGTTGAGCCAATTTGTAGCCCAAAGTAATATTGCCGCCGTACAAAAATTTATTGGGCTTGTGAAGGGGTGATGATATATATTGCATATAATTATCATCGTCAATTTTAGTGTATGTTTTCCCTTCGCCGTTATCATGAATTAGTAGATTCAGTACCGGACCTGCACTTAAACTTAAATTGGAAAAGGATTTTGTGACATTTAAAAAACGGGAATTAATAAAAAATAATTTGGTATCTCCAAAATGCTTATCAATTGCTTTCATACTTGCTGTATCAGGATTTCCCAATGGCACATCATAAGTATAATTCGTTTTATTAACCCCTAAAGAAACAGAAAGAGACCAGTTCTTTCCTAAATGCCTGATGATTTCGCCATCTGCATAATAACCTATTTTATTATTAGGATTGTCTGATAGATACCAACCCTCATATGTTGACCCTCCTCCAACACCTATTGGCAATTCCCATGGATTCAGATAACTTCCACCCCAATTTACTCCTGCATAAATACCACTCACAAACGTCGTATTCCCACCCGCATTGGCTCTTAATTCCCAGTTTTGGGCATTGGTATAATTAATAACAAGGATGGAGAAAATGGTAGTAGTAATAATCTGTTTCATCAATCTTTATTTTATCAAAAATAGGCTCCGGTTTCCATTAAAAATCTATTTCTTACATTTGTTTTATCCTTAGCCCGTAAAAAGCATGGGTGTCCGATGAGAACATCAGACACCCGTAATATTGCTAAATCAACAAAACAAAAAACAATCAATTTAATTGTGGGAGCATTCTGCTAAGCCCTTTCGGGGTGCAGACTCCATTTTTCCGGAGACCTCCACAACGCAGAGAGTAACAACTCTCTCATATAAAAGAACTCTTTGGGCAACTTGTCGTACATTTTTTCAAATAATTCTTCATGTCCAAATAATTCTTGTTTCATGGGCTCCCGTTCAACAGTCATAATCTGTTCAAACTCACCTTCACTAAATGCTAATCCATCCCAGTTTATATCCTCGTAGCGTGGCATCCAACCTAAAGGACTTTCTACTGCTCCTGCACCACCATGCACACGGTTTACAATCCACTGTAATACGCGAATGTTTTGACCAAAGCCGGGCCATATAAAGTTGCCGTCTTTATCTTTTCTAAACCAGTTTACACCAAAAATACGTGGAGCATTGGGCAAATCACGACCAAAATCTAACCAATGGTTTACATAATCGCCCATGTGGTAGCCCATGAAAGGCAGCATTGCAAATGGGTCTCTGCGTACTTTACCTATTTCTCCAAAGGCGGCAGCTGTCATTTCGCTACCCATTGTACTGGCTAAGTACACACCAAAGTTCCAGTTAAAGGATTGATATACTAAAGGCACTCCGGTACTGCGGCGGCCTCCAAATATAAAGGCTTCAATATGTACGCCTTCGGGCTTATCCCAATCAGGATCAATCGCAGGGTTTTGATAAGCCGGTGCTGTAAATCTTGAATTAGGATGTGCAGCAGGTTTACCACTATTTTTATCGTAAGGGTTGCCGTGCCAATCAGTTAATCCGTCAGGAACTTCTTTGGTAAGGCCTTCCCACCATACATCACCATCAGGTGTAATAGCTACGTTGGTAAATATTGTATTTGCACTAATGGATGCAATGGCATTAGGATTTGTTTTTTCATTAGTGCCGGGAGCTACACCAAAATATCCGGCTTCAGGATTAATGGCATATAAACCGCCATCATCATTTTTATGAATCCAGGCAATATCATCGCCCACAGTTGTAACCTTCCAGCCATCAAATTCTTTTGGAGGAATCATCATGGCAAAGTTGGTTTTACCACAAGCACTTGGGAAGGCTGCAGCCACATAAGTCTTTTCTTTTTTAGGATTTTCTACACCCAAAATCAGCATATGCTCTGCCAACCAACCTTCTTCCCGTCCCATTACTGATGCAATGCGAAGTGCAAAACATTTTTTACCCATTAACGCATTACCGCCATAACCACTACCGTAAGAAATAATTAACCTGTCTTCCGGAAAGTGGGAAATATATTTAACAGTAGGGTTGCAAGGCCATTTTACATCTTCCTGACCGGGCTCAAGAGGGGCACCAATAGAGTGCAAGCATTTTACATAACCATTTTCGTAAATATATGGGAGAATGTGAGATCCCATTCTTGTCATAATGTATGTATTAACTACCACATATTCAGAATCGGTGATTTGTACACCATATCTTGATAGTGGGGAACCAACTGGCCCCATACAGAAGGGGATTACATACATAGTGCGTCCTTTCATGGCACCATCCATTAAACCATTTAAAATGCCTTTCATTTCGTTTGGTTCCATCCAGTTGTTTGTAGGGCCTGCATCGTCTTTACGGCGGCTGCAAATAAATGTTTTATCTTCTACTCTGGCCACATCGCTAGGGTCGCTAAAACAGGCGTAACTATTAGGGCGTTTTTCGGGGTTTAGTTTAATAAAAGTCCCTTTTTCTACCAGTTCTTGACAAATAAGGTCATACTCTTCTTTTGTGCCTTCTACCCAATGCACTTTTGCAGGTTTTAATAATTGCTGCATTTCTTCTACCCAGGCATCCAACACTTTTTTATTGTCTTGTTGTAGCATACTTAATTAAGTTTTAGTTGTAAAAAATGATTTTATGTTAATAATAATTTATTTAGTAGTAGCGCAAATCTACTAACTATAAATGGGGGGGCATTTGTTCTGTGTCATATATTGGTATGATGTTTATCAGGTTTTAAAACACAATAAATTCTGCTAAGGATTTGAGGGTTTTGTCCACCAGTCTTTGGGTTCAAAATAGTTCCATAAAACAGCCGATATTTTGCGTGTCAATCTCCAGGCCTCGTTTTGGTTTATCCAGCTTTGGTCTTTATTATTTTTGGTAAATATACTTAATATATATGGACGATGCGGCGCATTAACTAATAATATTTCATTACGCGATTGGTCAACTGCTCCATTTTTGCTAAAAACTTCAATATATGGCGGTATTTGCGAAAGTGCCGTGTTTTCATCCCAGAAATTTCTTCCTAAACTGCGTAACATGGTTTCGCAGGCAGCCGGTGTAAATATTTTGTGATAATAAATACTTTCAAACAAGTTGGCCATTTCTCTCGGCGTGGTTTGCCCCCAGCCATATTGTTGCCAGTTAGCTTTACGGCCCGGGGTACGGCTGTTTACGCGGGTATATTTGTAACCAAGACTATCTAAAATACGATTGATGCTCAATCCGGTACCAGCAATATGTTGTAACCAAAGACTGGCCGTATTATCGCTGGTAGTAAGCATCAGCATAATAATTTTTTTAAGACGAATATGGCCGCCGTCTTTAAATTCTCCCAAAACATCTTCCCCGGCATAGTATAAAGAATCATTATAAGTAAATACAGAATCGTACGTTATTTCTTTTTGTAATACTTTTTGAGTAACTCCCAACAAAATAGGCACTTTAACAATGCTTGCGGTGGGAAAAATACTATCTGCATTAATGGTAACGGTTTTGCCTGATTGTAAGCTCTTTACATAAATGCCCACATCGCCATTAAAACCTTTTATGAGTTCTTTTATCTTTTTTTCAAGCCTGTAATCTGTTTTTTGCGCAAATGCCGTAGCGCACAACAGCAATAATATAATAAACAGTAATTTTTGCATGGCTTTATTTTTGTAGTGTGAAAGATATTATAATGGCCTTGTTTTTACAAATGATTAGCCCTTATTTTTGAAAACTTAAAATTTGGGTAACAGTACATACTTAGGTATTTTCGGGCTGTAGATTATTATGGGATTATTTAGCAAAATAAGCAACCGGGTTTTACTCATCATCAATATAATTGTTGTTGCAGGGTATTTATTGGCTTGTATCAATCCCAATATTAATCCGCAAAACTGGCCATTAGTATCACTTATTGGCTTAGCTTTTCCTTATTTATTATTGATAGTGATTGCCTTTTTAATCTGGTGGCTTTTTGTAAAAAGAAAATGGGCTTTAATTTCGGCGATAGCCATATTGCTTGGCGGAGGGCAAATACTGGTATTTCTTGCACCTAATTTTTGGTCCGGTTTTAATAATACTAAAAAAGAAGGCCATATTCGTATTGCATCCTGGAACGTAGCCCGTTTTATTGAAATGGTTAAAAATAATAACAAAGGAAGCCAAACCCGATACAAAATGTTGCAACAAATAAAACAAGCCAATGCCGATATATTATGTTTGCAGGAGTTTAGCTCATCTATTAACCCGGATTGGTATAATAATATTGTTGCCGTGAGCAAGGGATTGAACTACCCATATTATTATTTTTCGCATGATTGGGACGGAGACAGACTTTTTAACGGGAGCGTTATTTTTAGCAGATTTCCAATTGCCGATACCGGCCTTGTACGGTATCCCAGACCAACGCTTCCCGAAGCGCTGGTTTTTGTAGATATTAAAAATGGCGATAATTATCTACGGGTTTATACCACACACCTGCAATCGAACCAGTTTAAAAAAGCTGATATTTCAAAAATTGAAGAATTGAAAGAGGGTAAAGGTGTTTTTGGCAATGCTCCTTATGTTTTTTCAAAACTGTCAACGGCAATTGAACATCGTGCCATACAGGCCGATATGGTTGAGAGTATTACCAACAACAGCCCCTATCCTGTAGTGCTTTGCGGCGATTTAAACGATGTGCCTAACTCTTATATTTACAACACAGTTAAAGGAGATTTACAGGACGCTTTCCTTCAAAAAGGCTTTGGCATAGGCCGTACATACAGCTCCATAGCTCCTACGCTGCGTATTGATTATATTTTTGCCGCTAAAAGTATTAAGATTGATCAATTTAAAACGATCACCACTAATTATTCGGATCATTACATGATTGTTGCAGACATTAAAATGCCCGGTGCCGAAAAGTAAGTTTTTTTATGCCCAACCTACATCGCCGGGAGGCAGATTGGCCACGTAAGCCTGTAATGCCATCTTTCCGCTAACTACCATTTCCCGCATCTCAATCGGATTAAAATCCAAACCTCCGGGGCCACCGCCTAAGGGTTGGTCGGGTTGAATGATATGTATTTTAAACGGTTCGCGGTTTTGAAATACATTTTTTGTATCGGGTAAAGTAAAATAGCTGTCAATAGCCGATTTTGACACACCGTTTGCTTCCATCTTCTTTTTTACGGCTTTGATGTATTTTAATCCTTCATTGTACTGGTAGGGCAAATAAACATCATTATCGCCTACATCGGTAATAAACATGGCCAGCGTTTGTTGAAGTACGGGAAATATAGACTTATACTGAACAGATAAATCCGGAACAAAATTTTTAGCAGCATGTAAAATAGTAAATATCTCCTGTGCTCCTGCATCAGCCGCAATGGCTATTCCTGCGTATTCCCTAACACCGCCATCTACATATTGCAAATCTTGGTGAGGGTCTGACGGTAAACTTGCGTTAACCTTTACCGGTGGTGTGAATACCGGCTGGCTGGCAGAAGCCAATACCGCCGCACGGAACTGCTCTCCATTTTCTAACTTTTTTACCTTGTAATATTTGCCCGGCTGATGGTTTTGCGCCGTAGTAAACACTACTAACTCCTCAGTTTGTAGGCAAACTGTTGTAAGAAATATTTCTTTACCGGAATTTAATAATCGTGTAAAAAAATCATCAGTATAAATATTTTTAATAATTTCTTTTAACGGGCCAAATGTAAAAATAGAAACATCGCCATTGATTACCCGTTCTCCAAAATTGTATTTTTTGATGATTTTATCAGTAGATACGGAGGTGTATAATTCTTCTAACTTTGCTATTTCGCCCAACGCTACTAAGGGTATTATAAGAGCTCCGGTACTGGTGCCTACTAAAATTTCAAAATCGATACGGTAAGTATTTACCAAATCTTTTACTACGCCAACAGAAAATGCGCCTTTTGAACCACCTCCGCTAATTACAAGAGCCTGCTTCATATTGTTTTGTTGATTTGTATTTAATAAAATTAGCCATTAGTCATCACTGTTTCTTTTGGCCTTGTTAAGTTTTAGAGCGATATGGGTTTGGAACCACCAGTTATTTAAACTATAATCCCTTTGTGCCGTAACGGCTATATGTAACTTTTTAAAAACCTCTACTCCCAAACCTCCACCGGCCATTTTTTGTTTATTGGTACCCCAATTGGCTTCGGCCAGCAGATGAATATTTGCATAGCTGCCCATATATTGCGTACCCAGTGTTTTAAGTTTTAAAGCTGCCATGGGTCCAAATAATCCGGAAAGTTTTTTATCATTATATACAAAGCCGGCATTGGCACCTACTCTTAAAATGTTTGCAACTACAGTAAACTGTGGATTAATGCCCAAGCCCCCAACATATAAGTCAGGCGTTGCGGCTTTAAATCCGGTGCTTAAGCCATTGTTCAATTTTAATAAAAACTCAAATCCTTTGGTAAACTCAGTATCTTCATTTGTTTGCGCATTTACCGAGCCATGCAAAACCGACATAAAAAGGCAGCATAAAACAATGTTTTTCAGGGGCATAATAAGTTGATTTAGTGGTGTAAAAATAAAAATACTTTTACAACTCACCACTACCTAAAACAGGCGAGAGGGCGAGCCTCTTTATTTGAGAGTTTGATATTACAAGTTATCTACTTTATTAAGTAAGGCGGCCTTTACGCCCGCATCTATATTGGATAATAAATTATACCCCGTAGCATCTTCAATAGCCTTTAAGCTAACCCGGTAGTTCCGCCATTCGCTACTTACGCCATTATCATTAGGGGTATTTACACATATTACTCTTGTGCTGGCAGTAATCCTCGAAAGGTCGTTATTGCCGGTTGGTAACACTACCACTACTTTCCAAATATTGCTGGGAATAGTAATTTTTCCATTATCAATAGTGCCTTTATTTCCGTAAGAACCCATGATTACATAACATTCATTACCTGCATCGGTTAAAGTGCGGGTATATACTTCCAAATTATTCCAGGTAAGACCGTTATTATCACTGGTTTGAGGAATCATATTTGTCATGAGAAATACTGCATAATTGGCTTCTTTAGTAGAGGTTCTGTCGCCACTGGGGCAATTATGCCCACGGTTATAGCCACTTCCGTTATAGCTGGATGCCATTACCTTGTACCAACCTTCTGGCAAATCGGGGTTAGGCTGGTAATTATCTGTACGGCTAACAGTTCCGTAATTAGATTTTTGTAAATGCCAGGATACCCAGTTTGGTGTAGCCCTGTCCCGGCTATAAGAACAGGTATAGTACCGGTTTATCATTAAATAATTATTGGGGGCAGTGGTAGCATCCTGCACAGCATTACTTGGGTTGCCTAAAAGTAAATTACTATTATCCCCACTAACAGGGTATTGAAGGCTGTCTTTTCCTACAACTCCTGTACTAACCGGAGGCGTGATATCCGGTGTACTATAATTAAACACATAGGCCGGCGATGCAATATATCCTGCAATATTAGTTGTTGTTTTTGTGGTAATAGCTATATCGTCAATATTTAGACTGGCTCCCGCCCCTTTTTGAATAGCAAAACTGGTCCACCCGGATTTATTATAATTGATTGTTAGCTGTGTTAGAGTAGCAGAAGTAGTGATAACGGTATCTCCCACTTTTTCAAAAGCACCACCGTTGTTAGAAGCCATTAACACCCACTTACCCGATGTACCGGTACCGTATAAAGCCACCGAAATCTCAACGGTTGTAGTTTTTCCAAGCCAAACAGGTTGTACCATACTTACCGACCCATCCGCTACCAACCGGGCACTTTGCGTATTATTTTTTTGATCTGCCGAACTGCTTCCCAATAAAGCATTAGAAAAAATCCAGTTCCCGGTTTTTAGTACTAATAACTGATTTGTATAATCATCTTTTTCATTCCATTCAAAATTTTCCTGCATCACAACCGTATCAATTAGTGGTTTCTCTACAGGCGTTATGGCTGTAGGTACTTTTGAGCAAGAAAACAAAATCAACGCAGTTACAAAAGGATATATAACAAAACGTAAAAAGATTTTCATGGATATAAATTTTAGTACCCAAAGTTAGGGTAAATGACAACCCAATGCATTTTTCTCAACTCTGCCATCAAAACATTACCTTAGCATCTATGGAAAAAAAGCTATTTCTGTTAGATGCTTATGCATTAATTTTCCGTGCATATTATGCACTAATACGAAGCCCCCGAATTACCAGTAAAAATAAGAACACCAACGCACAGTTTGGTTTTACCAACACATTGGTAGAGTTGATTAATAAACAAAAACCTACCCATATGGCTGTTTGTTTTGACACACACGAACCCACAGAACGCCATATAGATTATGCCGACTACAAGGCTAACAGACAGGAAACACCAGAGGATATTTTAATTGCTACGCCGGATATTAAACGCATTATTGAGGGTTTTAACATCCCGGTAATTGAAGCCCCCGGGTATGAGGCAGACGACGTGATAGGCACCCTCAGTAAAAAAGCAGCCGCCGAAGGTTACGAGGTTTTTATGGTAACATCCGACAAAGATTACGGGCAATTAGTTACCGATACCATAAAAATTTACAAACCCGGGTATCAGGGTGGCGATGCAGAAATATTAGGACCTGAAGAAGTTTGCGCTAAATGGAACATTAAAGCGGTAAGCCAGGTAATTGATGTACTGGGATTAATGGGCGATGCTGTTGACAATATTCCCGGTATTGCCGGAGTAGGAGAAAAAACAGCCGCCAAATTGTTGGCTGAATATGATACATTAGAAAATGTAGTGGCTAACGCCGAAAATATTAAAGGTGCTATTGGGAAAAAAGTACAGGAGGGTAAAGAAATGGCCATCCTCAGCAAAAAGCTGGCTACCATTATTACCGATGTTCCGGTTGAGTTTCATGAAGAAGAATTTTCTTTGGGCGAATGGAACAAAGAAGCCTTAAAAGAAATTTTTGCCGACCTTGAGTTTAGAACAATGGCAAAAAGAATACTGGGAGAAGATATTGCCTCAGCCGGCACTTCCACTCCTACTAATAAAAAATCGGCCGCCAAAGCATTACAGATTGATCTTTTTGGAAACGTAATTGGCGGTGGGCAAGAAGAGGAAGCCAATATTATTGATGCGCCCGATGATACGCTGCCCGGTTTTGAAAAAATTAATACTATTGCCGATGTAACACATAACTATATTGCCGTTACCGATGAGAAGGCAATAAAAGATTTAGTAAATGAACTGTTGAAAGCTGATGAAATTTGCTTTGACACCGAAACTACTAATATAGATGCTAATCTGGCGCAGCTTGTAGGGTTAAGTTTTAGTACAAAACCCGGAACCGCTTATTATATTCCCTGCCCGGAAGACCAGAAAGCTACCCAAGAGATCTTAAATCTTTTTGCTATTTTGTTTAATGATGAAAGCAAAACATGGATAGGTCAAAATTTAAAATATGACCTCTTGGTACTAAAATGGTACAACGTAACCCTTAAAGGAAAGCTGTTTGATACCATGCTGGCACATTATGTAATTGACCCTGATGGTAAACGCAGCATGGATGTATTAAGTGCTCAATATTTGGGGTACGAGCCCATACATATTGAAGAACTGATTGGCAAAAAAGGAAAAACCCAGGGTACTATGCGTGATGTAGCCTTGGAAAAAATTACAGACTACGCAGCCGAAGATGCAGACATTACCTTACAACTTAAAAATGTATTTACACCTTTACTAAAAAGCAAAGAAGTAGAAAAAGTTTTTAACGAAGTTGAAAACCCCTTAGTAAAAGTGTTGACCGATATGGAGTTCGAGGGCGTTAAAATTGATGAGGCTTTTTTAAACGCCTACTCTAAAGAATTAGAAAAAGATGCCGCTGCCGCAGAAAAAAAAGTATTTGAGATCGCCGGCGTGCGTTTTAACCTGGCATCGCCCAAACAATTAGGCGAAGTACTTTTTGATAAATTAAAATTAGACAGCTCGGCCAAAAAAACAAAAACAGGCCAATACAAAACCGGCGAAGATGTGCTGCTGAAATTAGAAGCACAAGGCCATGAGATCGCTAAAGAAATACTTACTTTTAGAGAGCTAACCAAATTAAAATCCACATACGTAGATGCATTACCGCAGCTGATTAACCCTAAAACAAGGCGTGTGCATACCACCTACGGACAGGCGGTGGCGGTAACTGGCAGATTAGCCAGTAACAATCCCAATCTACAGAATATTCCTGTAAGAACTGACAGGGGCAAGGAAATCAGAAAGGCTTTTGTTCCGCGAGATGCTGACCATATATTACTTTCGGCAGATTACTCGCAAATTGAATTAAGAATTGTAGCCGCCATAAGCGGCGATGAAAATATGTGCAAGGCTTTTAAAAGCGGCATTGATATTCATACTGCTACCGCCTCCAAAGTATTTAATGTGGACGTGGCCGAGGTTACTAAGGAAATGCGTTACAAAAGCAAGAGCGTAAACTTTGGAATCATTTACGGGCAAGGTGCATTTGGTTTGGCTGATAATTTGGGCATATCCAGAACAGAGGCCAAAGAAATTATAGACAGTTACAAAAAAGAATTTTCGGGCATTCAAAAATATATGGATGACACCATCAATTTCGCCCGTGAGCATGGCTATGTGCAAACACTGATGGGACGCAAACGTTGGTTGAAAGATATTAACAGTGGCAATTTTACGGTGCGTGGTTTTGCTGAAAGAAACGCCATCAACTCGCCCATACAAGGTACTGCCGCAGATATGATAAAATTAGCGATGCAGAAAGTACATGCTGCCATGCAAAAAGCCGGCATGAAAAGTAAAATGATTTTACAAGTGCATGATGAGTTAGTGTTTGACACTTTAAAAGAAGAAGCACATGAGCTAAAACCCCTCATTTTAGAAAATATGGAAACCGCTATGCTCCTTCCTTTTGATGTTCCCGTGATTGCGGAGTGCGGCGAAGGCGAGAATTGGTTGGAAGCACATTAGTACGAAGAAGAAAATGAAAATTGTCAATAGGCAACTCGTTGTTCGTTGTTAATAGCCTGTAGTTGATAGTAGATTACCGACAGTCTGTTGCCACACAGCAAAAAAGGACTACGCTATTGTTGCGTATAACGGATGATATCCGTCTCAATAAAACACATACGCACAAAACAACTTTTTTTATGAAATACCTGTTAATTTCAATTGCCTTTATAATGATTACCTCCTGTACCCGTCAGCAGCAATCCGGTATGGATATAAAAGCCGATGGAACCGAAAGTACCGCCATTATTAATGACCAGCATTATAGTAATATTCCGGTAAATAATTTCAGGATCAGTAGTTGTGTGGTCAAAGGCGATCAGTTGGAAATCACCATCACATCCGGTGGCTGCTCCGGCAACGACTGGCAGGTAGCCTTAGTAGGTAATAGCATGATAGCAGAATCTTATCCACCACAGCGATATGCAAAAATATCATTTACCAATACAGAGGACTGTTTTGCCTACATCTCAAAAAAATATAGTTTTGACATAACACCTTTTCGGGTAAGCGGAATGAATACAGTGATTATTAACTTACAGGGATGGAATAAGCAGTTGGTGTATGCGTATTAGGCAATGGACAATGGAAGTTTAAAATCAACAAAACTTTTTAGTAGGATTAAAGTAGTTTGTCAAAAACTGTCAATCAAAAACAATAATTTTATAAAAAATTATTGTTACCGATGGTACTGCAACCAAAAAAATCCGAAATTATTTTAAAACTATATGCAAGGCTTAAGCAATCGCCATGCACCATTAATTTATTAGAAGACTGGAAACGCAAAAACGGCTATACTTTTTCAAACCGCTCTTTATACCGTTATTTAGATGAGCTATCCCAAGGCCTTTCCATAAAGGGCGAAAATATTGAAGTAACACAGGGCGAGTACAATAAAAAAACTTGGAAGCTTGTATATAATAACAGCCAGAAAGATTTATCGTTAGCAGACATCAACAGTTTTTATTTATCAAAAATTTTTTTACCGTCGTCAATTATCAAATTAAGGCAATCATCTTTTAGCAAAATCGAATCCTTAATTTATGAACAAGCCAGTAAAGGAAAATTTGAGTTTGCTGCGGATGCATTAGGGCTTTCCTTGAACAATTCAAGTTTTTATGAATTTCGTTTTTCAAAAGAGCAGCAGGAAACAATTGACCAGCTAATTTGGGCTATACAAAACCATAGAAAAATTATGATTGAGGCTTTTAGCCCACATGTAGATATTGACTATAATAATATTAAACCAGGGCACACCGTATTACCTCTCACCCTACATTACCACCGTGGCTCGCTGCACCTGTTTGCATACAACGAAGATGTACAGGCCATATCAATCATTTCGTTTGACATGCTTGCCTCCTTTATCGCAACCAACGATATTTTTAATCCTAAAAAATATATTCGTCGCCTAATAGGTTTCTTTAACGCACATTTTGGCATTAGCCCAAACATAAACGATAAAATTTATTCCATTGAATTAGAGTTTGCCGGTGGTACGGGAGCTTTTATAAAAAATTTCTTTTGGCACAATACCCAAAAAACTAAACTATTGAAAAATGGGAACACTTTACTCTCTTTACAATGTGGTATTAACAGGGAATTGGTTGGCTGGATTTTTCAATGGATGAATAATGTACAGGTAAAAAAACCTTTACTGCTAAAAAACAGGGTAGCCGAATTGCATCAGGAATGTGCCAATATTCATACCTCAACAGCTGCAATAAAATATAAGAATACTTTTTTGTAAAAGATGTTTGACAGCAGTTGGCATAAGGTAGAAGTATTTTTGCTGTATGATCAAATACGATACCATTCAAACACACAGAAGTATACAGTTAAGCAAAAAGTTATTATTACTACTATCAATAGTTTTATTCCATATATTTTGTTCATGTAGCAAATCAGAAACTAAAATCACAATTGTAAATCCAACTATAATGAAATAATAATCCTATTTGTCGAATAGGTTTATTCAGCTAAAAAATATATGTATCCCGACTATAAATTCTAAATCGTTAAACAACACTTATGCCTAATATACTCGAATTTACATGCTCGAAATCACTCGAATTGCCATTTTTATCAATCATGAATGGTAAACAAACTAATAACGAGGCTTTAAAGAAATTTGTATCACAAAACAAACGGACACTAAACCAATGTGGTTGCTACATATTTTACAAAAAAGCAGGAAAAGGTACAATACCTATTTATGTGGGTAAAACATCAATATCCTTTGAAAAAGAAATATTTACCTCCGATAAATTAAAAAAAATTGAAAAGTATTTTAGTAAATCGGTACACAAAAAAATTCATATACAATTTATATGCTACCCCAAGAAACAAGGAAAGATTAATAATAAAAAAATCAATGAACTTGAAAGATATCTTATTCAAGAAAGTTTCAAAAAAAATCCAGAAATATTAAATAAACATCATGCATCAATGTCAACATGGATTATCAAAGACTATCATAACCCAAAACAAGGAAGACCATCGCACGAAGCTAATATTTTAAAATCAATACTGTTATAAAAGAAATTGAAATACATACTCTGAATATAAAATCAATTTCCAAAAATAAAATAGCCAATCAGTATTGAAAAGTTTTGATTGCAAAGTATGCAAACCCAGTCAAATAATAAATACGTAATATAAAAAACTTATCGCTTACAACCTAAAGCATCCCCAAAAACTCTTCCTCCGAAATTATTTTTACGGTAGCGAGTTTTTTTGCTTTTTCTAATTTGCTGCCGGCATCGGCACCTACTACTAAATAATTAAGTTTAGCACTTACGCCGCTTGCAATTTTACCACCCTGCGCTTCGGCCATGGCCTCTGCTTCACTGCGTTTAAGCGTTGGTAAAGTTCCGGTAAACAAAAAAGTTTGCCCTTCCAAATTACCGCCTGTTGATAATTCTTTATTAAGATTTTGCATTTGCAAACCCATGCCTTCTAATTCCTGTAACATCTGTAGGTTTTGTTCATTACTAAAAAAATGAACAATGCTGCCGGCTACTTTAGGGCCGATATCTTCCAGTTCCTGTAATTGTTCCTGTGTATAATTTTTTAACTCTAATAAATGATTCACCTGCTGTGCTAATACTTTGGCGGTGGTCTCACCCACAAAGCGGATGCCCAAACCAAAAATTAATCTGTGTAAAGGTTGTGTTTTACTTTGCCCAATGGCCTGCTGTAAATTATCAATCGATTTTTTACCAAAACCTTCCAGCGTGGCCAGTTTTTCAAAATCCAATTTATATACGCCGGGTATATCCGTTAACCAACCCAGTTCGTAAAACTTTCTTACATTGGCCTCGCCAAAACCACGAATATCCATCGCATCCTTACTTACAAAATGAATGATGCGCTCTACTACCTGCGCCGGACAATCAATATTTACACAACGCCATACGGCTTCGCCTTCTTCTTTAAAAAGCTGGCTATTGCACACCGGGCAATTTTTTGGAAAAACAATATCGGTTTCAACGCCGGTCCTCAATTCATCCAACGATTTTACGATGTAAGGAATTACATCTCCGGCACGTTCTACCAAAACGGTATCGCCTATTTTCAAATTCTTTTCTTTAATTACATCTTCGTTAAATAAAGAAATAGAACTCACCGTTACACCACCAATAAACACAGGTTCAATTTTCGCCACGGGTGTGATGGAGCCGGTACGACCCACCTGAAATTCCACATTTAATAATTTACTGGTTGCTTGCCGGGCTTTAAATTTATAGGCTATGGCCCATCGGGGATGGTGAGAGGTCATGCCGAGTTTTTCCTGCAAAGCTATTCTGTTTACTTTTATTACCATGCCGTCAATTTCATAAGGTAGGTCATCTCTTTTCGCTTCAAATTCGTTACAGTAATTGATAACGCCGGCTATATTCTCAAAAACTTGTTTTTCTCTTACAGGGCTTCTAAAACCCAAGTCCCACAATAGTTGTAACGACCCTTCATGTGTTTTTAAAGCATCGGGCAATTCACTACCGGGCAATAAAGTATAATCGCTGATGTGATAAACAAAGGCTTCTAAGTTTCTGCGTTTTACTTCTGCGGCATCCTTTATGCGTAAGGTGCCGGAAGCTGCATTACGGGGATTTGCCAATGGCGGTAACCCTTTTTCCACCAACTCCTCATTATATTTTTTAAAATTCGATTTATTGATTAACACTTCTCCCCTAATTTCTACCTGCTGCAAGCCATAGGCACTAAAGTTTGCCGAAAGCGGCAAGGTTCTAATTTGTTTTACATTGCCGGTAATGTCATCGCCGGCTATACCATTGCCTCTTGTAGCACCTCTTACCAAAAAATTATTTTCGTAAATCAGCGATATGCTACCACCATCAAATTTAGGTTCTACACAATACGCAATTTGTTGTACATCTGCAGCCTGTTTTGCTTTGCGGTCAAAATCATTTAAATCCTCTGCATTGTAAGAGTTGTCCAATGACAGCATGGGTACCAGGTGTTGAGCCGTAACAAAATTCCCGGTTATATTTTTTCCCACACGCTGTGTGGGGGAATCGGGCGTAACCCATGTGGGGTGGGCATTTTCAGTTCTTTCCAATAATTTATACAATTGGTCATATTCTCCATCAGCAATTAAAGGGTCATCCAAAACATAATACCGGTATTCGTGAAAACGTAAAACATTTCGCAGTACTTCTGTTTCTTCAGGATTTGTAATAATCTGCAAATTGTTCTTAAAAAAATATTGCGTTTGCTGCTGTAATTGTATGGTTTGTTCTTTTGTAAACATGCTGATAAATGTAGAGTGCTAAAGT
>JBKEEB010000065.1:0-2681 GCA_047975735.1 Niabella sp. | reverse complement strand
CTGTCCAATCAGTCACGCCCCATAAATTTCCATTATTTGATGGCGCTGCATCATCTCTTGATATTTTTTTTACATCAGCAGAGGGGTGATGGATACACCGTACCGGGGCAGATGGAGTTACATTCTGTTTATTCCAGCCATTCCAATACGGATTAAAGTTAGTTGGAGGGACAGAGCTTAATTCAACTAATGAAAAATCAGATGTTGTCCAGGTCGCTCTAAGGGTAGAATATGAAATACTTTGCGCACTTTCAGGCTTCCTTTAAACGGTACATTTAATGGTTCAAAATACTCAATAAAAGCAATATCTCCTTTTATTGGCCGGACCGGGACTATTTTGGCATCATTATTATTTATTTCAGTTAATGCCCCGATTATTTGAGTTTTGTCATTATTATAGATATATAACTCAGCCCCCTCGGGTAGTTGATATTCCCCAAAAATAAAGTTTAAGGAATATGCACCGGATGATTCTATTTTTAAATGCCAGATTGTTCCTGAATTATCGTTTGTTTTTTCCTTTAAACCTTCTTTTTTATATCAATATCTACTTCAAACATTTTTGCAAACCGTAATGGTTTTATAGCATTCTCTTCATCGAACTTATCTTCTTTTAGCATTTGTTTAGCATCAAACGAAGGCATTGATATTTTAGGTATCTCATCGTCCTCTAACAATTTCGAATATTTATTACTTTTTAATTCTCCATTTTTTGTTATTTGAGAAAACCCTTCATCAAAATAACACAATTGGAGAATTAGTACTATTACTATATATACCATTTTTTTCATTGTCACTATTTTAATCAGTAGTAATTATTCTTTTAAACTGGTTTCCTTTATATTTTGGAAAATAACCTTCAATGCCTTCGATGGTTATAACCGATTTATCTTTATTCATACTTAATTTAAAGTTGGATTTTGGTGCCAAAATATAATATTCGCCATCATATTCAAGGCTAAGGCTATCCTCAATCAACTCATAATTATAACTGTGCTTAGGCAATGAAGTTAAAGTATCGTTTCTTAATACGATCGTATTATCCCAAAACAGGGTGTCAATTTCTAATTGTGTATTTACCCATTTCCCAATCAGCTTTTCTTTTTCAATTTTTTGTGTTGAGTCATTGTCTTCTTTACACCCTGCAAATGAGAGGATAAATAGTGTGAGCAAAACTAAAATTTTCATTTTCATAGTCTTTTTTAATTATTCTGTTAACAACATCTGTTTCGTATCTACAAGTTTCCCGTCACATACCAGGCTGTATAAATACATGCCGGCGGTAAATTCACTACCACTAATAACTTCGCTGCCGCTTCCCTTTTGGTTGAGATTAATGGTTTTTAACTGGGTTCCTGTCATATTGCAAATATGCAGTTGGGCACTGTTAACCTGCTACGGTATTTCAAACTTTATAGTTGTTTGTTGATTTAATACTATTTTGAAATGCAAAAAAAGGGTTCCCCGCGCCGAACGGCAAAAAACCTTTGCCACCCTATGTGGGGAATAGCAGGGTGGCGTTTAAATAAACTTTTTGTGAATATCGAAAGTAAGGAGTTTTATTGTTGATTGTTTTTGGCTACCCGTAAATACCGGTTTTGCCCCTAAGTTAAACAACCCAAAGTTTAAAACCAAGTTTTTTTTGACTGCGATTGTAATAGGTTGATTTTTAGGAATATATACGAGGGCTTATTACTTGGTTTGCCCGGCACTTTTTTATCCTTATCAAAACAAACATGTTTTATAAAACGACCTTGGGTATGGAACAGCCGTAACACGGCTTTGAACCATACTATCGCCGGTTTTGGGGAGCTGAACGAAAAATTTGTACAATATTTCTCTTTCTGCCCCTATAACTGATAGGGAAGCACAGGATAAATATTATTTTTGAAAGAAACAAAGCAGACATATATTTCACACAATGGCACAATTCAGATTTAAAGCATTGGAAGAGATGCTGAACCGTAAACCGGATGAAATAGTAAGGGAAGAAAACCTTGTTTCGGATTATTTCGGGATGCTGGTTTTTGATAAAATAAAAATGAAAAAATACCTGTCGCGCGAGGCGTTCAAAGCCGTAACCGATGCAATTGAAAAAGGCACTACCATCGACCGTAAAATGGCCGACCAGGTAGCGCAGGGCATGAAAGCCTGGGCCATTGAAAACGGCGCTACACATTACACGCACTGGTTTCACCCGCTTACCGACGGAACTGCCGAAAAACACGATGCCTTTATCGTTCACGGCGCCGACGGAGGAGTGATCGAATCATTTTCAGGTAGCCTGCTTTCGCAGCAGGAGCCCGATGCTTCTTCGTTTCCAAGCGGAGGTATCCGGCAAACTTTTGAAGCACGTGGCTACACTGCCTGGGACCCTACATCGCCAGCTTTTATCAGTGAAACAACACTCACTATCCCCACCATTTTTATTTCTTTTACCGGCGAAGCGCTCGATTATAAAACGCCACTTTTGCGTGCTTTGCAGGCTGTAAACAAAGCCGCTACAGAGGTTTGCCAGTACTTTGACAAGAGCGTAACTTCGGTGCAGGCCAACCTGGGCTGGGAACAGGAGTATTTTTTGATAGATGAAGCTTTGTTTATGGCCCGCCCCGACCTGGTTCTTACCGGCAGGACATTGATGGGACATGCATCTTCGAAAGACCAGCAGTTGGCCGATCATT
>JBKEEB010000091.1:0-71604 GCA_047975735.1 Niabella sp. | reverse complement strand
TGGAGACATGCTGCACTTTTTAGAGGCGAGTTTTTTTTAAAGGGCACTCAAGCCCCTTAGCCTGTAGGAATTTTTCAAATTCCTTATAGAAATCATCGCACTGAACGAAAATTTCTACTAACTTTATACCTGTCATTAGTTCAGCATTTAGATTGTGTTTTTTGTTTACATCACAAATTTAAAGCTGAACTTTTGTTTTTCCAGTAATAACTACCTGAATTTCTTTAATTTACTTATCGAACTCACGTTAAATAAAGCCGTAAGCGGCCATTGGCGAGTTTCTTTTGTCTTAATGATACTTTCATGGCTATGCAAATAATTTGTCGATTTCTGTGCGTTTAATTAGGGTTTTCTTTATTCCTATATTGACGGCTTTTAACCTGTTTGATTTTATCAGACTGTACACTGTTTTAGGAGTACAATGAAATAGTGTAGCTACTTCACGTACTGATAAAAACTCTTTATGTCTTATCTGTTCAATATTTAATGCAGTAGTCTTCGGTCTAAAATTTTGAACATTGACTACAGGTTGTTCTGCTTCTTTCTTTTTAGCCAGCCTTGCTCTTAACTTATAGTTGGCCGAATTGCATTTGTGGGTACAGAAACGTGTGGTTGTTTTCTGTGCTTCAAATAAGTTGCCACAATGCTCACAAGCCTTTATTATTTTAAAAATTGATGCACTCATTTATCATCATTTTTTATATCTGCTAGAATCAAAGTAATAAAAAGTGTATCTTTTTATTACCTAATTTCTCCAACAATGGAATTCATTTTTGCTTACTTTTCATTAAAGATACAAAAGAGGTACAAATAGATACAAAAAATATCTATAAACAATACTAGGAAATGCAAATGAAAAACAAATATTATTAGCTGTAAGTACCGTTAATATTGGATTTACATGTATTTTGTTTGGATTTGTTTAGATGGTATTACTTTCCGATACAGAACTTCCCAAATATTGTCCCCAATATATCCCTGTCCACTTCTACCTGTCCGGTAATTTCTCCAAGATAATGCAGGGCACGGCGGATGTCGATGGTGAGCAGGTCGCCGCTGAGTTGTTGTTTCATGCCGGTTTTAATAGCATCAAGGCTATCCGCTATTTTTTGCAGGGCTTCTAAGTGGCGGACATTGGTAACAATTGTGTTTTCTGTTTGAATATTTTCTCCCACGGATTTTTCATAGATCACGTTTTTTAGTTGCTCTATACCAAAACCCGTTTTAGCTGCAACGGGGTTTAAACTAAAATCGGGGGTTACCAATATACCCTGTGCTTCCATTTCTTTATACCATTTGTCAAACTTAGTATGTACTACAATTGTTTTTTCTGTAAAGTTTTTCAGCCAGGGAAAATCATTGGATTCTTCATCGGTCATATCAATCAGGTGTAGAATGATATCGGCTTTTTCGGCGTTCTGTTTACTGCGTTCAATACCCATATTTTCTATCTGGTCGGTACTGTGCTCACGAATTCCGGCGGTATCTATCAGGCGAAATAATACACCGTTGATGTTAAGGGTTTCTTCAATGGTATCGCGGGTAGTGCCGGCAATATCGCTTACAATAGCTCTTTCCTCATTCAGCAATGCGTTCAATAAGGTAGATTTTCCGGCATTGGGTTTGCCGATGATGGCCACACTCACTCCGTTTTTAATCACATTGCCAAGGCTGAAGGATTTAATTAAAGCATCAACTTTTGTTTTTAATTCCCGAATCAATTCCCGTAGTGCTTTTCGGTCGGCAAATTCTACATCTTCTTCCGAAAAATCCAGTTCCAGTTCTATTAACGCTGCAAAGTTTATAAGTTCTTCACGCAATACTTTCAGGTCGGTAGAAAAGCCACCACGCAATTGGTTCAGTGCGGTTTGCTGTGCCGCTTTCGTATTAGCTGCAATCAAATCTGCCACAGCTTCGGCCTGTGTTAAATCTAATTTGCCGTTTAAAAAAGCACGCTGAGTAAACTCTCCCGGTTTGGCAGGGCGGGCTCCGGCAAGAACGCAGGTTTCCAAAATTTTTCCCAGCACATAGGGAGAGCCATGTCCACTAATCTCTACCGTATCTTCCCCTGTGTAGCTCTTGGGATTTTTGTAAATGGTAACCACCACTTCATCAATTATTTCCGCCGAAGGCGAAACAATATGACCGAAATGAACGGTATGGCTTGCTTGTTTGGCTAATTTTTTCCCTTTAAAAATTTTATCGGCAATAGCAATTGCATCATTACCACTTATTCTAATAACACCAATAGCACCCACACCGGGTGGAGTAGCCAACGCTACAATGGTTTCTTTCCAGTCTGATAAAGATTTCATATCAAACAAAAATACACCGAACATTTGTTTTATAAAACCGTTTTACATTTGCGCAATGAAGCAAGAAGAATTACAAACTATTGATTTTGCCGAAGGCGCAGTATTGTTAATAGATAAGCCATTGGAATGGACCTCTTTTGATGCGGTACGTAAAATTCGTAACCTTATTAAAATAAAAAAAGTGGGGCATGCCGGTACTTTAGACCCCCTGGCAACGGGGTTGCTAATTGTTTGCACCGGAAAGTTCACTAAAAAAATAAATGAGTATATGGCGCAGGAAAAAGAATATACCGGTACTTTTACTCTGGGTGCCATAACGCCAACCTATGATTTGGAGAGTGAACCGGAAAACTTTATGCCTTATGTACATCTTACTAAAGAGCAAATAGTAGAGGCAACAAGCCTGTTTACTGGAGTAATAAATCAAGTGCCTCCAATTCACTCTGCCATTAAAAAAGATGGCAAAAGGGCTTATGAACTGGCGCGAAAAGGGGTAGATGTTAAATTAGAACCGCGTGCCATAACAATTAAGGAATTTGACGTTGATACTGCCGATTTACCGCTTATTCATTTTCGGGTGGTGTGCAGCACAGGCACTTATATACGAAGTTTAGCAAACGATTTTGGAAAAGCATTGGGTTGCGGTGCTTATTTAAGCAGTTTGCGCCGTACCCGTATTGGCAATTTTACAGTAGCCGATGCCATTAGCATAGAAGATTTTGAAAAAATTATATTAGAGCGTAAGCGAACGGCAATGGATGATATAAAATAGCCATTTTTAAAGATTTCTTATCGGTTTTATGCCTTAAGCAGCAAGGAAAAAGCAGCACTCTTATTTATTAATGATTTGAATCAATTACTGCTATAAAAATTTGTTTTTACATTTGTAGTTAATGTGTATGTGAAACATATTTTTGAATCAATTTATGAAAATTAAATAGATGTTGCCTGTTGTTGCCATATTAAAATATATAGTCAATAAGTCTGTCTGCCGGTTTTACAAACCTATAATTGCTGCGGTGTTATTGGCAATATTAATGAATGTATCTACCGTATTGGCACAGCCTGTTTCAAAAGCCAACACTTATTGTAATCCACTTAATCTGGATTATGGCTATACGCCCATTCCTAATTTTAGTACCTGGGGCAGGCACCGCGCCACTGCCGACCCCGTTATTGTGAATTATAAAGGGGATTATTTTTTGTTTAGTACCAACCAATGGGGTTATTGGTGGAGTAGCGATATGTTGAACTGGAAATTCATCAGCAAAAAATTCCTGCGCCCTTGGAACGCTGGTGTGTATGATGAGCTTTGTGCACCGGCTTTGGGTATTATTGGCGATACCTTATTAGTATTTGGCTCTACTTACAGCAGTAATTTTACTATTTGGATGAGTACAAACCCCAAAGCCAACGAATGGAAACCTTTAGTTGATAGTTTTGCTTTAGGAGGTTGGGATCCTTCGTTCTTTACTGATGACGATGGCAGGTTTTATATGTATAATGGCAGCAGCAATAAATGGCCGTTTTATGGTATTGAACTGCATCGTAAAACGATGGAACCTTACGGTACTCGTAAAGAAATGTATGTACTGGAACCCTGGCGTTATGGGTGGCAGCGTTTTGGGGAACACATGGATAATACTTTTTTAGATCCTTTTATAGAAGGCTCGCACATGACTAAGCATAATGGAAAATACTATCTGCAATATGGTGCACCCGGCACCGAATTTAGCGGCTATGCCGATGGGCTGTTAGTAGGCACAGGTCCGCTGGGACCTTTTGAAGCACAAAGCGATCCGTTAAGTATTAAATTAGGTGGCTATGTGCGTGGGGCAGGTCATGGGGCTACTTTTACCGATAATTTTGGCCGCTATTGGCATGTTTCTACCACGGTGGTCTCGGTAAAAAATACTTTTGAAAGACGACTGGGAATTTGGCCTGCAGGTTTTGATGCCGATGGTACAATGTGGTGTAATACTACTTTGGGCGATTATCCGCATTATATTCCGTCTAAGGGTTTTGTAAATTCTTATGGAACAAATGGGTTATCCCCCTATTTTACCGGATGGATGTTATTAAATTATAACAAACCGGTACAGGCATCATCTACATTGGGAGGGCATTATCCTAACAATGCGGTAGATGAAATAACTAAAACTTATTGGAGTGCCGACACAGGCAATCCCGGAGAATGGTTTCAAACAGATTTGGGAAATATATCAATCGTGAATGCCATTCAAATAAATTATGCCGATCAGGATGTAGAAGAAAATCGGCTTGGCAAATGGAACAATCAGTATCATCAGTATAAATTGTATTATTCTCTGGATGGTAAAAAATGGAAAGTATTGGTCGATAAAAGCAAGAACACAACAGATATTCCGCATGAATATGTACAATTACAAAAACCGGTACAAACCCGATATATAAAGTTAGAGAACATTCACATGCCCACCGGAAAATTTGCCATTAGCGGCTTTAGGGTTTTTGGTAACGGTAATGGTGTAAGGCCGGATGTTGTAAAGGACTTTATTGTATTAAGAACAGAAAAGGATAAGCGAAGTGCATTTATTAAATGGCGTCCGGTAGAAAATGCATTTGCATACAATATTTTTTATGGAACACATCCTGATAAATTATATACCAGTATTATGGTGCATAGTAATAATGAGTATTGGATGAAGGCGATGGACTCGCAAAAAACTTACTATTACAGCATACAAGCTATTAACGAAAACGGTGTAAGTGAGCAAACCTCTGTGATAAAAGTACCCTGATATCAATTTTAATTTTTAAACATAGCAGTATTTATGAAAAGGTTTTTTTATTTTTTACTTATCTTTTTTATAGTTAGCAATGCTAAGGCACAATCGCTTCCTTTTTGGAACGATATACAGCAGTTTAAAAAACAGGATAGTATTTCTTTTCCGGCCTCCGGCCAGATATTGTTTATTGGGAGCTCCTCTTTTACTTTTTGGAAAGATGTGAACGATTATTTTCCCGGCTATCATATTCTTAACAGAGGGTTTGGTGGTTCACAATTAACCGATCTTATCCGCTATCGGTATGAGGTAATTTATCCCTATCAGCCCAGGCAAATTGTAATGTATTGTGGCGAAAATGATTTTGCCGCCAACGATACGATAACGCCGGCCACTGTAACCAACCGTTTTATTACACTGTTTCAGCTCATCAGGGCAAAATATCCAACAGTGCCTTTTGCTTATGTAAGTATGAAGCCAAGCCCTTCCAGAAAACACCTTATGGAAAAGTTTGAAACAACAAATAAACAGATTGAAGTTTTTTTAAAAACACAAAAGAGTGCTATCTTTATAGACGTTTTCAACAAAATGCTACAAGCCAACGGGCAACCGATGGATGATATTTTTGTTGGCGATAACTTGCATATGAATGCCCAAGGCTATACCATTTGGCAAAAAGTAATAAAGCCGTATTTGAGAAAATCAAAGAAAAAATAAGAACGACTTAATAACAATTGTATTTGTTGGTCAAGTAATAAAAATAAATTCAAAAGATAAATATGAGACAAGTGAAATTTTTAGCAGTGATGATGTTTGTAATATTTACTGCTAACCTGCAGGCACAAACAAAGACAACTGATGCTAAGATGAACGCTTTTATTAGTGCCCTGATGAGTAAGATGACTATAGAAGAAAAAATTGGCCAGTTAAATTTACCCAGTGCCGGAGAGTTTACTACAGGAACGGCTACTAATTCCGATATTGGAAACAATGTGAAAAAAGGAAATGTAGGCGGTTTGTTTAATATTAAAGGCGTAGAAAAAATAAAAGCTATTCAAAAAGTAGCTTTAGAGGAGAGCCGTTTAAAAATTCCTTTACTGTTTGGTATGGATGTTATTCATGGTTACGAAACCACTTTTCCCATTCCGCTGGGTTTATCAGCCACTTGGAACATGAAGGCTATTGAAACCTCGGCTCGCATTGCGGCCACAGAAGCCAGTGCCGATGGTATTAGCTGGACCTTTAGCCCAATGGTTGATATTTCACGCGATCCGCGATGGGGCAGGGTTTCCGAAGGTAGCGGCGAGGATGCTTACCTCGGTTCGCAAATTGCAAAAGCGATGGTAAAAGGCTACCAGGGCGATTTTAGCAAAAACAACCAAATAATGGCATGCGTAAAACACTATGCGTTATACGGTGCTGCCGAAGCCGGCCGCGATTATAATACGGTTGATATGAGCCATATCAGAATGTATAACGAATTTTTTCCTCCCTATAAAGCAGCCGTAGATGCAGGGGTGGGTAGTGTAATGGCATCCTTTAACGAAGTAGATGGCATACCCGCAACAGGCAATAAATGGCTGATGACAGATGTACTGCGCAAACAATGGGGGTTTAAAGGTTTTGTGGTTACCGATTATACGGGCATTAACGAAATGATCGACCACGGTATGGGTGATTTACAAACAGTATCAGCCTTGGCATTAAAAGCCGGTATTGACATGGACATGGTGGGCGAAGGGTTTTTGAAGACCTTAAAAAAATCTTTATCAGAAAAGAAAATAACACTGGCCGAAATTAATGCCGCCTGCCGCAGGGTGTTGGAGGCTAAATACAAATTGGGTTTGTTTAAAGATCCCTATAAATTTTTGGATGTTAACCGAGCCAAAACAGAAATTTTTACGCAGGCCAGCAGAAATACAGCCAGACAGATTGCTACCGAAAGTTTTGTATTGCTCAAAAACGATGCACAAACATTGCCCTTAAAAAAATCGGGAAAAATTGCTTTGATTGGGCCTTTGGCCGATGCGGCTAATAATATGGCCGGTACCTGGAGTGTGGCAACCGTGCAGGATCGCTCTGTTTCTTTGTTAAAAGGTTTACAGGATGCCCTTGGGAACAAAGATGCCGTATTGTATGCAAAGGGCACTAACCTTACCAAAGATTCTTTGTTAGAAGCCAATGCTACCATGTTTGGTAAATCTTTAAACCGGGATGCTCGTTCTGCCGAAGCCCTTCGTGCCGAAGCTGTAAAAGTAGCGCAACAGGCCGATGTAATTGTAGCCGCTTTGGGCGAATCGGCAGAAATGAGTGGCGAAGCCAGCAGTAGAACCGATATTAATATACCCGATGTACAACAAAAATTATTGAAAGAATTATTAAAGACCGGCAAGCCGGTTGTATTGGTTTTATTTACAGGAAGACCATTAACCCTAAGTTGGGAAGATAAAAATGTTCCGGCCATTTTAAACGTTTGGTTTGCCGGTAGCGAAGCCGGTAATGCCATTGCCGATGTATTGTTTGGCGATGTAAACCCTTCAGGAAAATTAACCATGACCTTTCCGCAAAATGTAGGACAGGTGCCTCTTTTTTACGCACATAAAAACACTGGCCGTCCATTGGCTGACGGGAAATGGTTTCAGAAATTTCGGAGTAATTATTTAGACGTTTCTAACGAGCCGCTATATCCTTTTGGTTACGGACTCAGCTATTCTACATTTAATTATGACGATATCGTTTTAAGTAGCACATCTTTAAAAGGCAATCAAACCTTAAAAGCCAGTATTAAGGTTACTAATAACGGGCAGTACAATGGCGATGAGGTTGTACAGCTTTATATCAGAGATGTAGTGGGTAGTGTAACCCGCCCGGTAAAAGAGTTAAAGGGTTTTCAAAAAATATCGTTAAAAGCAGGAGAAACCAAAACGGTTAGTTTTAACATCACTACTAACGATCTTAAATTTTATAATAGTCAGTTGCAACACGTGTGGGAGCCGGGAGATTTTGAAATAATGATAGGAACCAACTCCAAAGATGTAAAAAGCAAAAAAGTGAACTGGCAGCAATAAAAAGGAAGTAAAAACAACATTATATAGGTTGAGCAATTCAGAAAGAAAAATAATTTTTGGGGCAGCCGCCACCGCCACGTCTTTGCAAGATTGTAGAGATAGGGTAGCCTTGGGCGATACCAAAGCTTTTAGGTTTTTGTTTGACCACTTTGCCGAAAAACTCACTCGTTTTGCCTATGCTATTATTAAAGATGAGGATGAGGCGATACTGATAATGGACGAGGTTTTTGTAAAAGTCTGGAAAAACAGGCAGTCCATTGCAACTGTTGAAAATATAACTTCTTATTTATACAAGGCCACTAAAAACACAGCATTAAACCATCTTTCAAAAAAAGCTAAGGACAACATTGCACAGCCTTTTGATTTTATAGATATTTACGTAGAAGCGAATGACAATCCCGAGCAAAATATGATTTTTTCTGAAACCTATCATAAAATTCAAACGGCTGTAGAAGAGCTGCCTCCAAAATGCAAAATGGTTTTTAAATTAGTAAGGGAAGATGGCTTGCGTTATAAAGAAGTAGCAGACATCCTAAATATCTCTGTAAAAACCGTTGATGCCCAAATGGTATTGGCTGTTAAAAAGATTAGCGAAAAGCTGCAAAATCATTTTGAGGCCTTCCCCAGAAAAAAAGTTAAAAAAAATTAAAAATCGCTTAGGGTCATCTTTTAAATGGGCTGTCATATTATATGAAAGGCCATTTAATGTTGAACGAGCGACTTGCCATATTATTATCGCGAAAACTTTCCGGCGAAGCTACTTTGGAAGAAGAAAAAGAGCTTCAGGAATGGTTATTAGCCCACCCCGGGGATGAGTTTTTTGCATCGCTGCTTCAGGAATATTGGAACAATAATCATCAACATTCTTTTGTAAAAGAGCAGGCTGACAGGCATTTTAAAGCCATTTTAGAAATAGCCGAAGAAGAAAAAAATAATATACAAGAGGCTTCTGTTTCAGTAGTACCACCTGTACAACCCCGTAGAAAATTATTTGTATTACAGATGGCTGCTGCTGTATTGGCCATAGTATTAGGGATTGCTATATTTTATTATTTCCGCAATAGTACTAATCCTGTTATACATGCTAATGAAGTAACGGCTACCAAAGGTTCTAAAACCCGTATTGAATTACCTGATGGCACAAAGGTTTGGATCAATTCTGATAGCCGCCTTACTTACAATCATGACTTTAATGGTAAAACCCGGGAAGTGGTATTGGATGGAGAGGCTTTTTTTGATGTAGTGAAAGACCCCAACAGGCCATTTATTGTACATACCAACCTTATAGATATTCGTGTGCTCGGTACCGCCTTCAACGTAAAATCTTACGAGCAGGATGAAAATGTAGAAACCACGTTGATACGGGGATTGATTGAGGTGAGCTCAAAAATAAAACCTTCCTCGCCAAAAATTCACTTGGTGGCTAATGAAAAGCTGGTGATTACAAAAAATGAGTTTACAGCCCCTGATGTTCATTCCTTAGGCGATGAAGAAAATAAATTATCGGGCTTTACGGTTACTGCCTTACCCAGTCATATTTCCGATTCGGTATTAGCCGAAACTTCCTGGATGTATAACAGGCTGATTTTTGATGGGGAGTCATTTAAAGAGGTGGCGGTGAAAATGGAAAGATGGTATAATGTAAAAATTCATTTTACAAATGCGCAGGTAGCCAATTACCGTTTGCGCGGTGTTTTTGAAAAAGAAACAGCAGAAGAAGCACTCAAGGCACTGCAAACCATAGCCTCTTTTTCATATAAAATAAATGTGAACGAAATAGAAATATCAAAGTGATTTTTTTTAAACGATAAAACAATAGAAAAATAAAATGAAACAATTAGAACGTCCCGGAAGAAACGCTTCTTCGTGGCCGCTCCTGAAAAAGTTATTAATTATGAAACTACTTGTAATAACAATACTGCTTTCAGCTTTTCAGGTACAGGCCGTTAATGCACATGCTCAAAAAATAACACTGGATCTTAAGAATACAGAGATTAGCAAAGTGTTAAACGAGATTGAGCGTAGAAGCGACTATCGCTTCATGTACAATTACGATGTAAAGGAGATTAACAAAAAAGTAGATTTTAAAGCAAAAAATGCTTCTGTGTTGAACGCCTTAGAAAGCTTATTTACAGGCACCGGGTTACAGTACAAGCAGATTAACAACACGCTCATTGCCATTGTAAGCACGTCGTCCAACGATAAAGATGTGGTTGTAACCGGTACCGTTATGTCTGATGCCGGAGCTGCCCTTGCAGGCGTTTCTGTACAGGTAAAAGGTACTACCATTGGTACCGCTACCAATGCCGAAGGTAAATTTAGCCTGAGTGTTCCTGATGCCAATGCTATACTGGTATTTACGTCCATCGGATTTACCGAGCAGGAATATCCCTTAAACGGTGCAACCGATATTACTGTGGTATTATTAACCGCACGTAATAGCATGGAACAGGTTGTGGTAATAGGTTATGGTACCCAAAAGAAAAAAGACCTTACCGGTGCCATTGCTTCTGTGGATGGTGAAGAGATTGCAAAAATGCCCAATACCAACCCCGTAAGTTCCTTACAGGGTAAAGTGGCCGGTTTAACTATTAGCAACTCCGGTACGCCGGGTGCTGCACCCACGGTTCGTATTCGTGGTGTGAACAGCACCAATAGTGCCAGTCCCTTGTATGTGGTGGATGGTATATTACAAACCAATATTGATTACTTAAATCCTGCTGATATTGAGAGTGTTGATGTGTTACGAGATCCTTCTTCTATAGCCATCTATGGTTTGCAGGGAGCTAATGGTGTTATAGCAATTACTACCAAAAGAGCTGCCCGTGGCCAAACCAGGGTGAACCTGCAAAGTTCTGTAGGATTTAGCGAGGTGTCGCATAAAATTGCTGTAGCAGATGCCGACGGGTTTAAAAAGTTGTATAACGCTCAAATAGCTAATACCGGTGCAACACCTTTTGATTATACCAATTATACCGCCAATACAAATTGGCAGGATTTAATATTGAGGAGAGCCTTATTCACCAATCATAGTTTAAGCGTATCCAACACAGCAGAAAAAACAACTACGTATTTGAATATTGGTTACAATAAACAGGAGGGAGTGGTTAAGTATGGTGATTATGAGCGATTTACAGCAAGATTAAATGAAGAGATTCGTATTAGTGATAAAATAAAAGTAGGTGGTGATATAGCAGGTAGTTATTGGAACACAAATCCCACATCGGTAACACTTACCAATGCCCTATGGGCTGCTCCCATTGTTCCGGTACAGGCAGGAGATGGTTTGTATTACAGTATGCCATCCTTCCAACGAGCACAGGTAGGCAACCCAATTGCTACTTTAAATAGAAATAAAGGTACGTCCATTAATCGGGGTTATCGTTTTGTGGGTAGCATTTTTGCCGAGTTAAAACTGATGAAAGACCTTACCTGGAAATCAATATTCTATACCGACCTTGGCTTTAACAATGCAAGAGATTACAACCCGCTTCCTTATAGTTTTATTAATCTGGGCGAAATGGGCGGTGCCTCAGATACTACTTATGATAACCGAATATTCACCAGCGTTTCACAAAGTTCAGCCGAATTTAGAAAATTTCAACAGGATCACACCCTTACATGGGATAAAAACTTTGGCAATGGTCATAGGCTTACGGCCTTAGGAGGGTTTACAACAGTATATACTGATAATACCAGTTTAAACGGTTATCGTAGAGATACTACTTTAAATATTCCTAATAGCCCTGATTATTGGTATTTGGATGTAGTTAATGCCAATAACGTAACAACCAATGGTGGTGGTGGTGGTAAAAGCTCTCTGGTTGGTGCATTCGGTAGAGCCAGTTATGCTTATAAAAACAGATACCTTTTAAATGCCACCATCAGGAGAGACGGTAGTTCAAAATTTGCGCCCGAAAATCGTTGGGGTACTTTTGGAAGTGTGGGTGCCGGTTGGGTAATCAGCCAGGAAGATTTTTTTAAATCTGTTGAACCAATTAATTTCTTAAAATTAAGAGCAGCCTGGGGTAAAATTGGTAATTCTAATGGTGTAGCTGATAATCTATATCAGCCGGGTGTATCCAATGCTTCTACAGCTATTTTTGGTGATAATATTTATACAGCAGTTCAAGCGGCTTATATTCCTGATCCTAATTTACATTGGGAAGTGGTACGAGGTATTGATATAGGTTTGGATATAAGAGCACTTGACAATAAATTAAATGCTGAAATTAACTGGTACGATAGAACCACTACAGACATTTTAACCAGTTTGGAAATTCCTAATGATAGCAGGAGATACTTTACTAATCTTGGTAAAATAACTAACCGGGGTGTTGAAATTTCTGCCGGTTGGAATGAAACACTTTCTAATGGCTTAAAATATGGTGTAAATGCCAATTTCAGTTACAATAAAAATGTGGTAAATTCTATTGGTGATAATATCAATTTCCAGATTTTAGGAAACGGCGGTGTTAACAAAACTGAAAGCGGTAACTCAATAGGATATTTTTACGGTTACAGGCAAATAGGCATTTACCAATCGGTTACTCAAATGCAAAACATGCCTTACTATGCTGCCGGGCTTCCGGGTGATATTATTTTTGCTGATATTGATGGTAACGATACGATTAATACGGCCGACCGTACTTATCTCGGAACGCCGTTTCCTCCTTATAGTTTTGGTGCCAGTTTTACCGTAGGTTATAAGGGATTCGATTTATTAGTGCAGGGTCAGGGTGTAGCAGGCAATAAAATTTATACCCAACGTCGCACAAGCAATTTTGCAACCTTAAATTATGAAGCCAATCGCTTAAATGCATGGACGGGACCCGGAACCTCTAATATTGAACCGATTTTAGATGCCACCCGCGGACAGAATTTCTTGTTTAACAGCTATTATCTGGAGCCTGGAGATTATTTCCGTATTCGTACCCTGCAATTAGGATACTCGTTCAATACTGATATGATAGGAAAGGCATTTATTAAACAGGCCAGAGTGTATATAAGTGGACAAAATATAATTACCTGGACAAAAGTAACCGGTTACTCTCCGGAAGCTCCCATTAGTAGTATTTTGGGTGGCGGTGCAGATAACGGCATCTATCCGGTTCCGGCCACCTATACATTTGGTGTGAATCTTACTTTTTAACACCCTGAAAATTTTTATAAAAATGAAACAATATAAATATATTATTACTACGGCCATTTTGGGGATACTGTTCATGACAGTATTTACTGGCTGTAAAAAATTCCTGCAAACAGAGCGCCAAGGGGCTTATACAGCCGATAACTACCCTTATCCGGGAGGCTCTGGCCCTTATGATCAATTTTTATTTGGAGCTTATAACGATTTGCGTGGTTATAATGTACATGCAGATGCATTTATTGTTACAACCAGTATTCGTAGTGACGATGCAGATAAGGGCAGTACCCCTGCCGATGGAGGCTCTAGTGTTGCAGAAATGGAAAATTTTCCTGTTACACCTACAAACAGCAGGTGTAATAATATTTGGGTAGCTTATTACAGTTTAATCAATAAATGTAATAGTGCCATTATTAATATAGATACGCTTAATAATATCACTGCGTCAGACGAAATAAAGATGCAGTCAAAAGCAGAAATGAGACTTATTCGAGGCTATGCTTATTTTATGCTGGTGCGTTTATTTGGTAATGTACCTATTATTGACACTATTTATGCAAATGTTACATCACAACCGGTTGTACCGCAAAGTACTGCGGCTCAAACCTATGTTTTTATAGAGGAGGATTTGAACAATGCGGCTACTTATTTGCCTGAATCTTGGGATGTCTCTAAATTTCCCGGAAGGCTTACCCGTGGTGCCGCTAATGGATTACTGGCAAAAGTTTATCTCACACAGAAAAAATGGGCAATGGCAGCCGCCGCTGCGCAAGCCGTTATGAATTCAGGCCAATATAACCTTTCAGTTAATTACTCCGATATTTTTAGTGAACAGGGCGAGAATAGTAAGGAGTCGATATTTGAGGTTCAAGCAACTGCAACCCCCACTATTACTACATCTAATGGTGTTCAGTATTCCAGTATTCAGGGGGTAAGAGGCTCCGGTATTTGGAACAATGGCTGGGGATGGAATGTACCCAGTGATGTGTTGGAAGCTGCTTATGAAACAGGCGACCCCCGTAAGGCGAGAACCATTTTATATTCAAGTACAACTACGGTACAAAATACATCCATGTATGGAGAAGTGATGCCTGTATATCCTACTCAGGTACCCAATCCGAAATATAACCATAAAGTATTAGGGAGTCCTGCTTTAAGAAATACCATTAGCCGTGGTTGCTGGTGGATGAATGTACGCTTATTACGCTATGCTGATGTAGTGTTGATGTATGCCGAAGCACAAAACGAATTAGGCAATGCAACAGAAGCCCTTACAGCCGTTAACTCTGTAAGAGAAAGAGCCAGAAGAGGGGCTGCTACGGGTGTGTTACCCGATATTACTGTAACTGATCAGGTTAGTTTACGCAATGCCATCCGCCACGAAAGAAGAATTGAACTCGCCATGGAGCATGACCGTTTCTTTGATCTGGTGCGCTGGGGTATTGCACAAACCTCCATGCATGCCGCAGGTAAAACCAATTTCTTAGATAGCAGGGATGTATTATTGCCAATCCCTCAAGCACAAATTGATTTGAGCAATGGTGTTCTTGTAAAAAACCCCGGCTATTAATTATAAAAAGAAAAATAAGTAGAAATGAAAAATCTAAAAAAATATATTTTCCTCTTTGCTACAAGCATTCTAACTATGTTGTTATTAAATGCCTGTAAAAAAGACGGAAACCCTAATAAATTACCCACTACAGTAGCCGAATCGGAATATTTGGGCAAACCCATGAGTGGCGTGGTAAGAATACTGGCCATTGGCAACAGTTTTTCAGAAAATGCTATTGAAAGCCATTTGTATGATCTGGCAAAAGCAGCCGGTAAAAAAGTAATTATTGGTAATATGTATATTGGTGGTGCTTCGCTGGAGCTACATGTACAAAATGCCAATAGTAATGCTTCTATTTACGAATACCGTAAAATAGATACAGCCGGTATAAGAAAAAACTATCCTAAAACATCTATTGCTACAGCGTTGGCCGATGAGCAATGGGACTATATCAGTTTTCAGCAGGTAAGCCAAAATAGCGGACAGTATAATACGTTTGAAGCATCGCTTCCGGCCTTGTATGATTACGTAAAAGCAAGAGCAATTAACCCCGATGTAAAATATATTTTGCATCAAACCTGGGCTTATGCGCCAACTACTACTCATGCAGGATTTGCTAATTATGGTAATAATCAAACCACCATGTACAACGCTATAGTAAGTGCTTATAATCAGGCCAAAACCTTAATCAATGCAAGTTTAATAGTACCGGCTGGTACCGCCATTCAGGATGCACGCAGCAGCATTTTATCAGAAAGCTTTAACGTGAGTGATGGCTATCATTTAAACGAACTTGGTAAATACACGGCAGCATGTACGTGGTTTGAAACAATATTTGGCCAATCGGTGGTTGGAGCCAGTTATAAACCGACCAATATTTCAAACTTTGAAATTCAAGTTGCCCAAAATGCAGCACATTTTGCAGTACAAAATCCTTCTGTAGTTACTTCTATGGCAGAGTTTCAGGTAGATGCGGGCCCCTTACAATATCCTGTATTGATTGATTTTGGTAATGCCACCCCTTCGCCATCCTGGAATCAGATGTCTTCTTATTTAGTAGGTTCTAAAATAAACCTGAAGGATAGCATGAACGCATTTGTGGGTATATCATTAACAATTACAGAACGGTTCAACAATATTAATACAAATGGAGCAACAGGAACAACAACGCCTCTTAATATGCCTGATAATGTTTCAGCACGTAATTTTTACGGCAATGCAAGGGGACCTTTATTTGGTGGTGTGGTAACACCGCAGGGCGTTTTTGAATTAAAGGGGCTTGCAACGAATCTTTCATACAATTTCTGCTTCTTTGGTTCCAGAGCAGCCAGCGACAACCGCGAAACTACTTATACTGTTACAGGAACCAATTCCGGAAGCTCAAGTATTAATGCAGCATCTAATGCAACTCAAATTGCCTGCATCAATAACATTACACCGGATGCGAGCGGTAAAATAACGGTTTCGGTTACCGCCGGACCGAATAACCTTACCACAAATGGTTGGTTCTATATAAACGCAGCAAAAATTACGTCTAATTAAATAAAAAACACAAAACAAAAAACCGCTTCAAAATATTGAGGCGGTTTTTTATTTCCACCGTTTGTTTTAGTAAATTAGCAGTTCGCTTTATAAATGCCGGTCATAAAATTCAAAACATCAAAAATATAAACAGATGAAATATTTGTATCTCCTGTTATCAGCCATAATAGTATTAGGTTGTTTTGATATGAATGACAAGGATGGCAATGACGGTAAGCTCTCTTTTGGAATCGAAAAATATACCGATAGTGCTTCTTTGAAAGGTTTTTTTTCTGTAACAGATAAAAAACTTACAGTTTATACTACGGCTGATACTGTGGGTTACAGAATTGCGAAAACGGCAAATGATATAGCTTTTGTAGATTTTCAACAACCCTTGGAAACGGATGTATGCGTGTTTGTTGACCCTGCCAAAACCTTTCAAACCTTTGTAGGCATTGGCGGTGCTTTAACTGATGCCGCAGCGGAAACTTTTTATAAATTACCAAAAGCAGCTCAGGATAGTTTTATCAATGCTTTATATAACCCGGAAAAAGGTATTGGTTATACCTTGGGTAGAACCAACATGAACAGTTGCGATTTTTCGAGCAACAGCTATACCTATGTAGCGGATAACGATAGCACACTAAAAACTTTTAATATTGAACCGGACAGAAAATTTAAACTGCCCTTTATTAAGGAAGCTATAAAAACCACAGGAGGCAATTTAAGTTTATACATCAGCCCCTGGAGCCCGCCGGCCTGGATGAAAACCAATAGCAATATGCTACAAGGCGGTAAATTAAAAAAAGAGTTTTATAAACCCTGGGCAGACTATTATGTAAAATATATTAACGAATTGGTAAAAGAAGGTATTCCCGTATGGGGGCTGAGCGTTCAAAACGAACCCATGGCTACCCAACGTTGGGAAAGTTGTATTTATACGGCTGAAGATGAAGCCGATTTTATAAAAAATGCTTTGGGGCCGGCCTTACAAAAAGCTAAATTAGACAAAAAGAAACTCATTATTTGGGATCATAACAGAGATTTAATTTATCAGCGTGCCAGCACTACCCTGCGCGATCCGGATGTAGCTAAATATGTTTGGGGGATTGGTTTTCACTGGTACGAGACCTGGACGGGTAGTGATATGATGTTTAATAATCTTAAAAGAACAGCAGAAGCCTTTCCCGATAAAAACCTGATTTTTACAGAAGGCTGTAAAGAAAAATTTTCTATGGACAGCATTCATAACTGGAGCTTAGGCGAACGCTATGGGATGAGTATGATAAACGATTTTAATGCAGGTACCGTAGGATGGACGGATTGGAACGTGCTGCTGGACGAAACCGGAGGCCCTAACCATGTAGGCAACCTTTGCTTTGCACCCGTGCATGGCAATACAAAAACAGGAGAACTAATTTTTACCAATGCTTATTATTATATCGGGCATTTTTCTAAGTTTATAAAACCAGGAGCAAAGCGAATCATAGCATCAACTAACAGAACCGATTTGTTAAGCACGGCATTTATTAATACCGATGGTAAAGTTGCAGTAGTGGTAATGAATAAAGGAAGCAACACTATAAACTATCATTTATGGGTAAGTGGTAAAGCTGTACCGGTTATAAGTTTACCGCATTCTATAGCAACACTGGTATTTTAAGGATGAACAATAATAGTTACAGGTGATAAAACGTAAACAAATGAAAAAAATAGGTTTAATAATTACAATTTTTTTATTGGCTATTGGGCAGCAGGGTATTGCGCAAAATTATGATGCCTTTCAAAAATGTAAATTCATGCAAAATGGCGATACGCTGCCATACAGAATATTATTACCCGAAAATTTTAATCCCTCAAAAAAGTATCCTTTAGTGGTTTTTTTGCATGGCCGTGGCGAAAGTGGAAACGAAAATGAACGGCAGTTAACGCATGGAGCCGCTTTGTTTTTAAACGAAAAAAACAGGAAGGACTTCCCGGCTATTGTAGTTTTTCCGCAAAACCCTGTACGTTGTTATTGGAGTAATGTACAAACCGTGATGAATGATAAAGGGAAACGTAGTTTTTATTTTGTTGCCGGCGGAGAAGCGTCGCCATCCATGAAAATGGTTATTGCCTTAGTAAACAATCTTTTTGTACAATATAAAATTCAAAAAAACCAAGTATATGCTATGGGGTTAAGCATGGGCGGTATGGGAACTTTTGAGTTAGTAAACCGTATGCCTACAACTTTTGCTGCGGCTATTCCTATTTGCGGCGGTGCCAATCCTGCTATTGCTTCCAATATTAAAAATACAGATTGGTGGGTTTTTCATGGTGCTAAGGATGATGTAGTACTACCAACGTTTTCCGAAAACATGGTAAAAGCCATGAAAAGAAATGGCGTTAATGTGAAATTCACATTATACCCCAATGCCAATCACAATAGCTGGGATAGTGCCTTTGCAGAACCGGAATTATTAAAATGGCTGTTTTCTAAAAAAATGGCAAATAACTTAAACAAGGAAAACAACAATTAACCTGTTTATTTGTTATTTTACCGTTAAGTGTTTTTCTACAGTAAATTAAAGTACTATTTTAGTGGCGTATTTTTTTTGATGTCAGAATAATAAAAGCTCAGAAAAAAAGCATAATTTACAGGTAGGTATCCTTAAAAAATTCGTTCGATGAAAACAGTGATTAGGTTTACAGGTTTTGTAACTATTGGTGTAGCGGCTGCAACTGTTACCGGTTTGGTGTGTGAGTTAAGCAGAAGAAATAAACTTATGAAGAAACTTTTAGAGGTGTCCAATCAGGGGTACGAAACAGCACCCGATATAATGTTTCCTGATAGAAAGCTGCACGAGAAACAGCCGCAACGGCTTAAATACGGCCCTTATATCCCCAAGTATTAATTTTTCTTTGCGTTTTAAATTTTAAATAAGGGTTGGTTTTACCATTTAACCTTATTTTTGGTTAATGCGTAAATTTTTTCAATTCCTATTTAGAAAGCCCGTGTTATGGCTTTCCAAAAAGTTTGATTCAAAACCAGATAAGGAAAGAATTTCTACTGCATTAACCAATTTGAGCAATCGGATAAAAGAACAATCGGATAAAAAAGGAATTGTAATTCCGGCAGCACAATACGGTGGTCGGTTTATTATTTTTTCTGATCAACACAAGGGAGCACGAAACGGTGCAGATGATTTCAAGAATGCTGAGCCTAATTACTTAGCTGCACTTCATTATTATTTTGAAAATGATTTTTGTTTTATCAATCTCGGTGATTGTGAAGAGCTTTGGGAGAACACCTTGCTACAAGTAAAAAAACACAATACTGATGTGTTTAATGCGGAAAAGAAATTCCTTATAAAAAAATCCTTTATTAAAATTTTTGGCAATCACGATTTATATTGGGCTAACGATCCTTTAGCCGCTATAGAGCTGGACATGCTATTTGGCGAAAAAATAAAAGTATATGAAGGTGTAATTATTGATTTTAAACATGGAGAGAAGCCCTTGCAAATTTTTTGTACACATGGTCATCAGGGCGATGCCCGAAGCGATGGCAACTGGTTGTCTAAGCTTTTTATAGCCCGTATTTGGGCACCTTTTCAGTCATACCTTCGTATTAATACCAACGAGCCTTCTAACGATGAATACAAAAAAACAGTTCATAACGATATTATGTATGAGTGGTCTGCACAGCAGGATAATACCATTTTAATTACGGGGCATACCCATCAGCCGGTATTTGAATCGCTAACACATATTGAAAGACTCAACAGGCAATGGCTTCAGGCAAGGGAGGAGAATGATGCCGATACGGTTTCCAAAATTGATCAAATGGTAGCACCCTACAGAAAAAGGTTTGATACCATTCAACTTGATTATGCTAACTATGCACCTACCTATTTCAATACAGGCTGTTGTTGTTTTTCGGATGGTGATATAACCGGTATCGAAATAGAAGGCGATTTTATTAGACTCATAAAATGGAAAAAAACCGTAAATGGTTCGCAAAGAATTATTTTGGAGGAAAAACCTTTACAGGAACTGGCAAAAAAAATATAAAGAACAACTCCGTTTTTTTCCCCAACTTTGCCGGTTTAGAAAACTGTAATTATTATGAGGCGTATTTTTTGGCTCTTTCTTTTATTTGTTTCATCACAGGTATTTTCGCAAAGACTATTAACAGATGTTATTGATACCTCTACCATTGAAGGAAAACAATTAAAAATTTTATCAGATAAGTTCGGAAACCTGGCATTTAGCGGCTACATTCAACCGCAGTTTCAGGTAGCACAGGAAAAAGGGGCTCCGGCTGATTATCAGGGAGGAGCTTTTGCCACTAATTCGGCTAACAGGTTTCGCCTCCGTCGCGGACGCTTAAGAGCCGATTATATGTCTTATCATAAAGATGGTTCACCATCTACTTTTTTTGTATTACAGTTTGATGGTACCGAACAAGGCGTTAACATTCGGGATTTTTGGGGTAGGTATTACGAAAACAAACTAAATATGTTTTCCATCACCGGTGGTATGATGGCAAGACCTTTTGGTTATGAAGTACTCCTGTCCTCCTCGGCAAGAGAAACGCCCGAAAGAGGCCGCATGTCTCAAATACTTATGAAAACGGAAAGAGATTTGGGAGCCTTACTCACCTTTCATCCAAGACTGGAAACCCAAAAATTAAAAAATCTTCAAATAGACCTTGGCATATACAATGGGCAGGGTATGGCCGGCCCCACAGAGTATGATAATAAGAAAGATGTTATCAGTAGAGTAGCCATCAGAAACGCAAAACTGGGAGATTATAAGTATAATATTGGTGTAAGTGCGCTGCTTGGCGGTATTGTTAGCGAAACAGCCAAACTATATTCCATGCAGCATAATGGCAATTTATGGCAAATGGTAAAAGACTCTGCCTCTGCCAATATTGGTAAAATTACCGCACGCCAATATTTTGGCGGCGACTTTCAAATAAAAACTCCTTCAAAAAACTGGCGTACAGAACTGAGAGCCGAATATATTTTTGGGCAACAAACAGGCACTGCTAACTCCAGTGTTACACCCGGCTCTTACCCTGTAAAGGAAGGCGTTAAGCAAGCTTTATACACTCGCTCTTTTAATGGTGCTTATTTTTATTTTTTACAAAATATTATAAATGCCAGCAATCAGTTTATTGTTAAATACGATTGGTACGACCCTAACACCAAGGTTAAAGCGAAAGAGGTAACCCCTGTCAATGGTTTTTCCGAAGCCGATATACGGTATAACACATTGGGCGTTGGTTTTTTAAGACATATAAACAGTAATTTAAAATTATTTTTCTGGTACGATCATATCAAAAATGAAGCTACAGCCATTACCGGGTACGAAAAAGATGCAAAGGATAATATTTTTACTTTAAGGGCTCAGTTTATGTTTTAACCGGATGGGTAAAAGAGAATAATTGTTATTTTAGTGTTCTGCTTTACTGTATGAACACTCATTTCTACAATATTAAACACGCTTTACTACAACTTTTTTTTCCCAATGTTTGTTGCGGTTGTGGTATTGATGCACTTACCGCCGGTAGTAAACTTTGTGTAAAATGTATATACGAGCTGCCGGCTACGGGTTTTGAAAAATACTATAACAATCTTATAGAAAAGATACTTGCCGGAAGAGTACCGGTAGAAAATGCTACGGCTCAGTTTTATTTTGTTAAAGAAAGTAAATTGCAGCACATCATGCACCAGTTTAAATACCGGGGCGATAAAGAATTAGGAAAACAACTGGGCGTGATTATGGGAACCCGTTTGTTAGAAAGTAACCGGTTTAACCATATTGATATGCTGATTCCGGTTCCCTTACATATCAGCAAAAAACGCAAACGCGGTTATAATCAGGCACAGGTTTTGTGTAAGGGCATAGCAGATGCATTGCTGTTACCGGTTGCTGAAGATATTGTAACCAGGCCGGCAGTTACAGAAACTCAAACCCGTAAAAACCGTACAGACAGATGGCAGAATATGGAAGGGAAATTTTTGTTAGTAGATGCTGAAGCTATTAAAGGAAAGCATATTTTATTGGTGGATGATGTAATTACTACAGGAGCAACCATTGAAGCCTGTGCCAATGCTTTGATAGCAGCCCCGGACGTAAAAATTAGTATAGCAACGCTTTGTTATGCCAGCAATATTTAAGTAACTTTATGCACATACTTTTGTTAATTACAGAAAGCGATTATTATTTATCAAAAAAAACAGAAAACAAATGAAATTATTTATTATTACCATACTTTTTTCGGCCATGATAGCAGGGAGTAACAGTATTTATAATTTTAAAGTGAACGGGCTTACCGGTTCTGAAATTAGTTTTAGTGATTTTAAAGGCAAAAAAATCCTAATTGTTAATACCGCCAGTAAATGTGGCCTCACGCCCCAGTACGAAGGGCTGGAGCAGCTTTACAGGAAGCACAAAGATCAATTGGTTATTGTTGGTTTCCCTGCCAATAATTTTATGGGGCAGGAGCCCGGCAGCAATGATGAGATTGCCGAATTTTGTAAAAAAAATTATGGTGTTAGTTTTCCTATGGCCGAAAAAATATCGGTGAAAGGTAAAAATACGGCACCCATCTATAAATACCTTAAAAAGGAAGCTGAAAAAAAAGGGTTTAAAGACCCTGTTACCTGGAACTTTGGTAAATTTTTAATAAACGAAAAAGGCGAGCTAATTGCTACTTTCTCGCCAAAAACAAAACCGGACGACACAGAAATTTTAAAGTATTTAAACTAATTCAATCCTTGCCACCAATGTGTAAAAACCTGTGCGGTGTCTTGTAAATTTACCTTTTCACCAATTATAGGCGTTAGTACACGAATATCTGTATTCTTAAAAGTGGCAGTAATATTTTTTAAAGGTTCGTCCCACGCATGTAAGGCTAATGCAAATTTTCCTGAGTGTACTGGTAGCAAGGCTTTGGCTTTTAAATCTCTCATAGCTTTTAATGGCTCGCCGGGCATCATGTGAATATACTTCCATGTATGGTTATACTGGCCGTGTTCTAAAATGGCCAAATCAAAAGGGCCATACCGGTTGCCAATCTCTGCAAAATGCGTGTCATAACCGCTATCGCCACCCATATATATTTTTAATGATGGTGTTTGTAAAACCCAGGATGTCCACAAGGCTTGATTTCGCTTAAATCCCCTTCCGGAAAAATGGCGTGCCGGAGTTGTATAAACTGTAAAGCCGGCATCAAGAGGAATTGTTTCATTCCAATCTCTTTCAATAATAATATTGGAATGATAACCCCAGTATTCCAAGTGTTCTCCGGTGCCTAAGCCTGTAATTATTTTTTTTACTTTGGGTATCAATTGCTTTACCGTTTTGTGATCTAAATGATCCCAATGATCGTGCGAGATAAACAAATAATCTATCTCCGGGAGGTCGTTTACGGTATAGGCATCAGATCCTTTAAAGGCTTTAGTGGTCAATTTTACGGGAGAGGCAGCTCCGCTGAAAACAGGATCTACCAAAAATGTTTTACCATCAATTTGCATAAAATAGGAGGAGTGGCCAAACCAAACCAATAGGTTTTGGCTGATGTCTAAATGCTTCAGATCAGTTCTTATTGACGGGATGCTGTCTTTGGGCTGATTCCTTTTATCGCGGCCGAAAACAAAGTCTTTTAAGGCTGAAAAAATATTGGCATCTTCAGCAAAATTGGGTGTGGGGTGTATGTTTTGAAAAGCTCCGTTTTTAAAATTTGGCGATTGTTTTATCAGCTCCAAACGTTTTCCCGAGGGCTTCCTGCCAAATTTTTCCTGCTGCATATACAGGGCTACAATGAGACACAGTATGATTAATATTCCTAAAAACCAGATCATTATTTTTTTAAAAATTTTCACGTTATTCAATCAAATAAAATTATTACAACCGGCTGCTAATGGCTTTTTGTTTTCCTAACTGCATCTTGTACAGGTTGGCATAATATTCGCCTTTGGCAATGAGTTCCTCATGGGTTCCCGATTCCATAAGAACTCCTTTGTTCAATACTAAAATTTTATCGGCACGGCGTATGGTACTTAACCGGTGAGCAATAATAATGGAGGTGCGGCCTTTTACTAATGTATCAATTGCTTTTTGAATGAGCAGTTCGCTTTCGGTGTCAATTGAAGAAGTGGCTTCATCTAAGACCAGTACTGCCGGATTGTATAATAACGCCCTGATGAACGAAAGCAATTGTCGTTGTCCTAAAGATAATGTGGCACCACGTTCCATAACATTGTAATCATAATTGCCAGGCAGCTTCATAATAAAATCGTGCATATTAATCATTTTAGCTGCAGCTATTACATGCTCTTTTGTAATAGCCGGATTTCTAAGCGTAATATTTTCATATACCGACCCGGAAAATAAGAATACGTCCTGCAATACCACGCCAATATTTTCTCTGATGTATTGTGGTGATAGCAGGTTTATATCTTGATTATCTATTTTTATAGCCCCCTTTTGTATGGTATATAAACGGTTGAGCAAACTAATAATAGTAGTTTTACCACTACCGGTATGCCCCACTATGGCTACTGTTTCGCCTTGTTTGATCTGAAAATTTACATTTTTTAGTACCCATTGATTGTTACTATAGGCAAACCACACTTTTTCAAAGTCTATAACACCTTTCATTCTGCTGTTTACAGGAAGATAGCCTCCCGGAGGAACAGTTTCAGAATCGTCATTATCTATAACAGCAAAAACTCTTTCGCTGGCAATAATGCCCATTTGTACGGTGTTAAATTTATCGGCTAACATTCTTAACGGACGAAACAGCAGGTTTAAACAAAGTATAAAAGATACGATAATGCCCTGCTGGCCTTGTTGTAAATCTAATGCCTGTTCGGCACTATACCATACTACTAACCCTATTGAAACAGCCAGCACAATTTCAATTACAGGAAAGAAAATGGAATACGCAAAAATAGCTTTTATATTGGCGTTGCGATGTTGTTTGTTAATAGCTTTAAACTTATTGAACTCCTGCTGTTGCGCATCAAACACCTGCACAACAGCCATACCACTTAAATGCTCTTGTACAAATGCATTTAATGCAGCCACGGCATTACGTACTTTAAAAAAAGACTTGTTGATGCTTTCTTTAAAATAATAAGTAGCCAATATCATGATGGGAAATGGAATGAGTGCTATAAGGGTGAGTTGCCAGTTCATCCAAAACATATAAAACAGAATGCAAATAATAGAAAGTACATCAGCAATTATAGGAATTAAACCATTAGCAAAAATTTCATTAATAGCTTCAATATCATTAATGGTGCGCGTGGTTAGTGTGCCAATGGGTGTTTTATCAAACTGCCGCAGGTTAAGCCCCAGTATTTTTTTATATACCGCCACACGCATATCTTTTACAACTGCTTGTCCTAACCAGGCTGTAGTAAAAGAAAACCAAAAACGCATAAGCGTTTCAATAAGAATGATGCCTATTTGAATTAGTGTGATATTTATGACCATTTGGGGTAGTGAGTGCGCAATATATTTATCAACAGTGAGTTGAATAAGCATTGGCCTCACCGGCGTAACAATTGCCAACAATATGGCCAATAAAATAGAAATGTAAAACCTTTTTTTATAAGGTGCTGCGTATGTAAAAATGCGCCTGAGGCCTGATATATTGAAAAAAGATTTTTTTGTTATTGACATGAAGTATGCAAGATACCTAAAGTTTAAGGTATAAAATCATAAAGTTACGCTATCAATTAAGCACAAGAATAATGTAGTTATAAATTATCTTCTCCGGTTTCCTTTTTATAAGCTTTAATAAATAAGGCTCCTAAGTTTTTGTATGGCGGTACGTAATCTTCCATACCTGTTACATGTGCCACTTCTCTAAATTCTTTCCAGAAAGGTATCCAATCAATATCTTTATGTTGTCGCAAATTTTCTAAAAAAATACGTATAAAGGGTAAGTTAATATCGCGATAGCCCGTTTGTTTTGATGAAATAATATGTGCATCGCTGGATTTTTTTAAAATAGAATCAATTAAAAAATAACCACCGCAGGAACCCATGAAAACTACGCGAGAAGTGGGTGTAACATAGCTAACACTGGTAGGTGCATGGTAACTGTGCCCCCGATGAAATGTTACGGTTGGCGATAGATTATTTTTTTCGAAATACTCTTGCATAGCTGTTTGTGCAATATAATCTTCGTCATCGGTATTGGGCAACGGGCGGTTAGCATATACATAAACCGGTACACCTTCTACCGATTTTGCCACCACAAACTTTCCATTGCTTTGATCTACCCGCCATTTGGGATCATTGGTAAATGTGCGTACAAAAATGTCAAAATCCGTCATGCCATCTTCGTCACCGTAAAAAAACATTTGGGTGATAATTTCTCCTTTTTCATTATTAAAACTATTAAAAGGAATGCTGTAAACAGGCGGTATCCCTAATTCTTTTGTTAGGTCGATATTTTGGCTGGCATCTGCCGATAGAAATAATTTATCAAGAATGTTATAGATGGCGATGCCCCGTTGGTTTTGCGATCGCTTATTTCTTTGCAGATTTGCTTTAATATTTATAAGCATTTGCTTTGCCAAATCCTGATTGGTTTCGTATAGGCTGGCATAAGAGTCGGCAACATCCACTCCGTCTTCTAACCCTTTTGATTTCTCTAAGCCGGTTACAAAAGTAGTCATCAGGTTAACCGCATCTTGCGGGTTAAAATTGCCGAAAAAACTCTTTAACGTATTATAGCCCGCTGCCTGACTAATAAATTTTCTATAATGATCAAAGTAAACACTTAGCAGCAATGAGTCGCCCCGATTATTCACCTTTTGCATCATTAGTGGAAATACTCCCGATACATAACTGCTGGTATAAATCAATCCATCGGTAAGTACGGCTAAGTAGTATAACTCCTGTGCCGTAAGATTTTGCAGGCATTTAAATCGAACAGCTGCAGGCGACTCATGCAAAGCGTTTATTTCATTAACAAACTCGTCGCTGGCTTTGATTTTTAGCCGATTGGTGAGGTCGGTAAAACCTACTGCTGTATCACCGCTGATAGCACGACGGGCATAGTCAATTTGCGTTTCTACTAAATAGCGGTAGTATTGTACGCGATCATCTTTTGCCTTATCCAATTGCTCAATAGTTATTTTACCTTTTACGAGGTTGTCTAAAAAAGGAAAATATATTTGCCCGCTTTTTTGTTGCGACATTTGAACTACGGTTCTCACAAAATCATCATCTTTTATTGACCTGATTAAATAGCCTAATTTATTATTTGCCTGAGCATAAGAGTATAATTGCGCCGGATAAAGGCGACCTACAGCTTTAATAAGACTATCAGCATGACGGGATGTAGTATTTTTTGCAAGAATCTGAAATGTTTTTTCGGGATACTGGCGGCTATATTTTACCAGCAGTAAATCCTTAATCTGGTCATAGCTGTCATTTTCTTCAAATACCCGCGGTAGTGTGGTGGTGTAAGCAATATCGTAAGGGAAATGGGTAATATACGGGATTAGGGATTGTTTGGCATTATTGGCTTCTATCAGCTTGCTGTATAGCGAAATAATTTGTGCAAAATGAAGCGGATTTACTTCTTTTCTTTTCCAGCCTACGCGCATATATTCTAAAATATCGGCCAGCCCAATCAGGTATCCTACTTTAATACGCTGTTCTGTTTTGGGGTTAGTTTCAATTTTGTATTGAAGGTAATCTACCTGCCTTGTAATAGCATCTGTGGCTATAAGGCTGGCTTCGGGCTTGTTTTCAATAACCAGGGATGCATTGCCCTGCTGGTCGCTAATTAAGAGGTTTTGTTGTTGCTTATCAACGTTTTCATGAACTAACTGCCTGGTAATGGGAACAGTATAAGCAGGAATTTTACCACTGTCTTTTTGCGCAAAAACTGCGGGGGTACAGGTGAATGCCAGAATTGAAAAAAATAAAGCCTTTCTAATCATAATATATTATTCTAATTGCTGCCAAATATGTATAACGCCTAATTGTTATGTTTTTTAAAAATTATACATCAATAACCATTTTTGTGTAAAAGAGTTTAAAACTCTATATCTGACGCTTTTCCGGGATGTATCGTTGTCCGGCATTTGATAATCAGGTATCTGTTAAAAGGGTGAAGTATTATTTGTAACCAACTGCTTTACAAGTAGTAGAACTAACAATGGCAGACAGAATATATATCATAGAAGTCTATTTTATTTAAATGAGATCCGAAAGCCTGCTATTGCTTAAAAAAGTATTATTCAATACCGATAAGGATGGTTTGTACCATTTTTTTGGCTACGGGTTTTTCTCGATAAATGGCCGGCGTCCATTTAGGCATTTTTTGTATTTGCCCAATTAATTCATGATCGAAAAATTCATCAACACCTTTCAGTACTTTAAAGTTAACGGGTGCGCCATCTGCATCAATAATATACTCTACCTGGGCACTGGCTTTTGTTACATTTTCCGGTAAAAAAGCTACCATATCGGCACCCAGCTTTTTTAAGAAATTTTCATACTCCGATATGCCACCGGGGTATTCCGGCCATTTGGCTACAGCATCTGCTACAAAATCAACTTTTCGCTCTATTTTAGTGTACTTGCTTTTAATGCGGGGTTTGGGTACAAAACGCTCGGCCACAGCTTTGGCCCCAAATATTTCATACTCGCCATTATCTTTCACCATAGCAATGGGGAGCTGCTTATATTCATCAAAATAATCATAAGCCTGCTCCATTTTTATACTAAATGCTTTAAGAGCCGGATCGTCTTTGGTTAAGCGTCCCAAATATTCATAACTCCTTTTTACATCAAATTTTATGGGGAATACATGTACAGGAATAAAATCCTGTCCGGCACTTTTGGCACTGGCTGCTAAAATGTAAAGCTCATCAATCTGATCATCTTTAATAGGAATACATCCTACGGTAGCGCATCCGCCATGAATATAAATTGCACCTCCCGGACTGTTCTGATCGCTAAGTATCCTGTCTGATGCATTGGGATAATTTAACCCCAACGATAAATAATAACTGCTGGTAGGGTTAAAATGATTGATATAATAAAATCCTTCGGGAACCTGATAATCGCCTTCAAACCTTTTAGGACCCAGCGTACCTGCCAATGCACATACTTTATACATTTTTACCAGCTTATAAGGCTCTTTCATAGTGTTTTTAGCCCATACTTCTAACTGGCTGTCATATTTGAAAGATCGGACATAAAGATATTTACTGGGCCAGGTAAGACCTTTTAGCTCAAAAAGCGTTTTTAACAGTGCTTCCTTTTTAGTAAAAGACTCTTTAGGCCTTTGAAATGTTTTTTGATAATCAATAAACGATCCACCGGAATACGACGCACTGGTTCCCGTTTGTTGTGCATACATACCGGTACATAAAACAAAACATACAAAACTTAAAGCCAATAATTTACCCATCTTAAATATTTCCTTTTTGCAATAACAATGCCATTCATTGAAAGTTGTCTTTCTTTTAAATTAAAATTACCCTGTTATAAATAATACATTTATATTGATAATCTATCAAAAATAGCTCATAAAAATTAAAACTTTCCTTAATTATTTTAATACAATAATAAAAAATTATGCAATGGAATTAAGCCAACCCTATCTTTGCGACATGCAAAAAACAGGAATTTTAGGTGGCGGGCAGTTGGGTAGGATGCTTTTACAAGCTGCTGCTAATTACCCGGTAGAAACATTTGTGCTGGAAAATGATGAGCAATGCCCTGCGGCACATTTATGCCATCATTTTATAAAAGGAGATATAAAAAATTATGAGGATGTGTATAATTTTGGTAAACATTTAGATGTAATTACCATTGAAATAGAAAATGTAAATATAGCCGCATTAGAGCAGTTGGAAAAAGAAGGTAAAAGGGTGTATCCCCATCCGTCGGTACTTAAAACCATTTGTAATAAAGCTACGCAAAAAGAGTATTATGTTGCCCACCAGTTACCTACTGCGCCGTACCTCCTTACCCATAATTTGGATGAACTAACAGCACATAAAGATTTTTTGCCGGCTGTGCACAAATTGGCAGAAGGTGGGTATGACGGGCGAGGCGTACAGGTTATTGAAGATGAAGCAGCCATTCTAAAGGGATTTAACGAGCTGTCGGTTTTGGAAAAAATGGTTGCGGTAGATAAAGAAATTGCTATGATGATTGCCGTGAATGAACAAGGAGAAGCCGCTATTTATCCACCGGTAGAAATGGTGTTTGACAAAAATCTAAACCAATTAGATTATCAACTTTGCCCGGCATCGTTGCCCAAAAATGTGTACTGGAAAGCAGAAGCTATTGCACTGGCTACGGTTAAAAATTTTAAATCGCCGGGAATTTTTGCCGTAGAAATGTTTATTACGGCTGATGGGGATGTACTGGTAAACGAAACAGCTCCCAGAGTACATAATAGCGGACATCACACTATTGAGGCTCATTTTAGCAGCCAGTTTGATATGTTGTGGCGAGTAATGCTCCAATACCCATTGGGAAATACAGAAGCTATTACGAATAGTGTAATGGTAAATATTATTGGGGCACCGGATTATAACGGTACTGCTTATTACAAAGGGTTAGAAGAAATGATGAAAATGGATAATGCTTTTTTTCATATTTATGGTAAAAGGCAAACAAAGCCGGGCCGTAAAATGGGGCATGTAACCATTATGAGTAATGAAAAAGCCGACCTGCTCCATAAGGCTAATAAAATAAAACATAACCTTTCTGTAATCACCCAATAAACACAATAACATGGCTAAAAGAGACAATTATATTTCCTGGGACGAGTATTTTATGGGCGTGGCTTTGCTTTCGGGTAAAAGAAGTAAAGATCCTTCTACGCAGGTAGGAGCCTGTATTGTAAACGGTCAAAATAAAATTGTAGGAGTGGGGTATAACGGGCTTCCCATTGGGTGCAGCGATGATGAATTTCCTTGGGTGCGGGAAGGAGAACCCTTGCAAACAAAATACCCTTATGTGTGCCATGCAGAATTGAATGCGATATTAAACTGCACCGCTAACTTACAGGGCTGCAAAATTTATGTGGCACTTTTTCCTTGTAATGAATGTACCAAAGCCATTATACAATCGGGCATTAAGGAAGTGGTGTATCTATCTGATAAATATGCCAAACTGGACAGCTTTGTAGCTGCCAAAAAAATGATGGACAGTGCCGGTGTTCAATATAGGGAAGTAAAAACCAATATTCAGGAAATTACACTCTCGTTAGATGCAGCACAGGTGTAACGATGCCCCGGTTACCTGCCAAAAGTATCATAATTATCCTGCGCATATTTTTCAAAACGCTTTAGCAGGGCAATATTGTCTTTTTCTGTTTGGCTAAGTTCTCCCTGTACATCTGTACTAACCGGAATATACCATTCCACCCCGTCAAAAAACTGTCTTACGCCACGCGATTTAAAAGCATAGCCATGCCTGGCAAAAATGGTGTTGCGGATAATTTCCAAATCTAATTTCTTTAAATTTTTCAACTGTTTTTCCGTAAGTGTTTGTTTAGATGCATTGATGGTATAAACAGCTTTGGAGGCTGATCTGTAAAACTCATTAACAATCGTATCCTTTGTTCCGTCTTCGTTAATATACAACTCTGAAACGTGTTTACTTTTTTCCCAATCCACATACTCCCATTCTTCTTCCGGCAACATAAGATTAGCGTTGTATTGAAAGGGGATTTTAATCAATGTGAATTTCTTTTTGGGTCCTTTCACTGTTGGGTCGTAACTTTCCCAAATGCCAATAAGGCTATCGCCATGAATGGAAAAATTAAACCGGCCGTCATGTTTATCGTTTCCTGGTTCATCCATAACAAATTTGTAATTGTTTCCTGCCTGTGTTAGCTTACCCGTCATGGGTCTGCCATTACCACGTACCACGCTTCTGCCATCGGCTCCTTTATCGGTGATGCGCATAATTTGGATACTAATTTTTACCGGATCAATATAGACGTCGCTTTTCATTTGTTCATCATCAGTTCTGCCATCTACAAAATAACCTACATAATTGCCGTATAGCTCTGTATGAAGTTCGGGCTGCATAATTGTATCTGCTGTTTGAACAAGTGCTTTAGTATCGCCTGATTTTTCGGGATTATTACCACAGGCTGATATTAAAATAATGATAGTTAACAAGGACAGAGAATGTTTCATATATTGTTATTGTTTAATGTTTTTACGTTTGTTTTTTTTATAATGATTATTTCAGCAATCAACAAATTAGGTATCCATCCTAATCCGGCTATAATCATATATACATCCATCGGCGCCGGCTCAAATAATTTCACTAAAATTACTTTCCAAAGCCTTAAAGTTATGGCCGATAAGGTAAGTGCAAAACTTCTTATCATAAAATTTTGATGCGCCTTAAATTTTTTTTGTTTGGCGCATGTAAATGCTTTATAAGTAAACCACCACCATAATATGGAGAGTATTACAAAGAAAATTTGTGCTATCCATCCACCATTGGCGTGTAAGCCCATTATAAAACCTGTAGGCGCAGCAAATAGCAGTATGATGGTTACGTACAAGTATCCAACGGAGCGGTGTATTTTTTTGTGCTTTCGCAGCAGGACTTTATTAAACTGAGTAAATCCCGCCAGCAGTACAAATATGGAAGTATATACATGCGTGTAAAAAACCGGCAGGTAATAAGGGTAACTGGTTACTTCGGTTTGTTTTATTTGTAAAAAAGAAGCGGTAGTAGAAAAGGGAATGTACCGAAGTGTGATCTGCAACATTAAAAAGCTAAAATAAGCCAGTGCCACCAACAAGGCTAATGATAAGTATTTTGAATATTGTTTATTAGTTAACATAGATTATTGCAGTGCAAACTTATTGATTTGGTGTTATATAAAAAAGCTGTCTTAAAAAGACAGCTTCAATACCTTAAAACACTATTTACTAATTGTTGTATTTAGGGCTTGCTATTCAGTAATTGCACGAACGGTTTTGCTATAAGAAGTTGTGCCATCGATATCTACCTGCGCAATACGAACAAATATTGTCTTGTTCTCAGTATATGTAACTTCCTCATTATTTTTTGAACATGCAAAAAACGTACTAAGCCATATAATAGACATTAGTGTGATTAACAGTTTTTTCCTTCGGCTGTTTTTTCCTCTGCCAAATCCTAAAAATGCAATAAGTGAAAGTGCCAGCATTGCATTTATTGAGTTCAGGTTGGTTGTGAATACATAATCATAAGCCGTATCTGAATTTCCATTAGCAGCGTTAGATTCAGCAGTGCCAATTTTCTTAAAGTGAACCCCGTCATTTGATACTTCTATATTAAAGTAACGATTGTTTTTTTCTGAAAGTGTTTGCCAGTTTACAATTAACAGATTGTTGTTTATTGTAGCCTGTATTGAACCTAAATTAACGGGAAGTGGATTCCCCTGGTTAATTCCAAAATTTACTCCCGTAACAGGACTACCGGTAATAATTGCAGTAGTGCTACCATTTGTATCACCATCAGAAGATCCGCTAATATGGTAGCCGGTAGGCACCGTTAATACAACTGTATAGTTTCCTGAAACCAAATTTGGGAAGGAATAATACCCTGATGAGTTAGTAGTAGTTGTTGCAACAATATTATTGCTTATATCATATAGTGTAACAGTTGCACCATTATAACCAGTTCCATCGGGTGTTCCTCCATTGGGGTCAATAAATACTGTACCGGATATGGGTTGTAAAAGAACAATAGAGTTGCTGTTGTATGCTATAAATGCTTGATCACTTTGTCCGGAAAAAATCTGTGAGAAGTTTTTAACTGTTGTATAATTAGCTGTTGTTATTCCAAATGCAGAAAAATCGTACCCTACCATACGTAGCGGTCTGTTACCTGCCAGGGGGGCATTGTAAACAGGGGCACCCGAACTAGAAGGATTATAAAATTTGAATGTAGTAGAACCCACAACAGGTACAGAACCAACGCTTATTACTACCTGATTACCAACAGTTGTGCCTGTGTTTGTAGTAAATTTAAAAATATCTGAATTTGTAGCAGCCGGAGGCTGACCAATTTGAGTAACAAGAATATCGGGAATACCATCACCAATAGCAGTAGGATTTATTCCAACGACTGAATAATTAATTTGTGATGAAGATGGTAGATTAAACACGCCGGTTGCTAAATCTAAACCATGAAGTCCGTCAGTTAAGTAAGCTGCAATATCGTTAGTTACCGGTACAGGACTTACATTTCCAGCTCCACCGTAATTTTGCCCCACACCTATTACTGTTGCTGATGGGTATGGCATAGGTGGTAATGTAGATACAGGAAGTGCCTGATATTGTTGGGCAATAAAACTTACTCCATTGGTGGTTAAAGTAGCATCATTTACACCGGTAGAATATGTATTCCCATTTACTGTAAATGCCAGTAAGCTATTAGAATTTGTTGGGTTTATAGGGTTATTTGTGGTTGTATTGGAAGACCAAAACCCTAAATAATCCGAATAGACTGCGGTTACGTTTTGAGAATATACATCAGTATTCCATACAATAATAGCAATAAACAAAAAAAGTATCGGGGTTTTTTTCATTATAATTCTTTTGGATTATGCAAAGATATTATAACAAAAAAATTGAATATATTCTTTTCGTTGAGTATGCCAAATTATTCGATGAATGAGCGAATTTTATCGATAAAGTGAATAAACAGAAATGATTAATAGTTCTTTTATTAGGAGTACAATCTTATCACAAATAAAAAAATAAATTTCGGCAACGGGGCTTGTAAATCCCAAATCATTTAACTAAAATGAGAGGAGCCTTTTGTAATAAATATGCTCTATAACTATTAATTTTTTGAAATCAATGTATGCGGTATTTGTTGTATCATACTGTTGATACCCAAAAACTCGGTTTTCACCCCATTGGGAATGAAGTATATCAATCTTTTAGAAACCACTTGTTGTGCCTTAAGTGGTCTTTGGGAGCGTCCGCCAATATTAAATGCAGAATTATTCATAATAAAATCCGGTGAGTATTTTATTTTGTTCAATGTGTCTAATACAAATATTTCATTCCAATACAGCTTGGCAGTTTTATCGGAATTGTTTTTAGCTTCTAAAAGCATTTGATAAAATTTATATCCCTTTTTAGGATGATAAGAGCCGTTACCTACCGTTAATTGTTTTACCTCAATAATACTTAAAACTTTTAGTGAAATCTATTCAATTGTTTTATCAACAGTATATTGTTTGGTAGTATTGCACCCGAAAATAAGGAGTATTAAAACCGGGAATAAAATTTTCTTCATAATAAGCAAGAATATATTCCCAAAAATATGTAAAAATAAAATCATTGAACAATTGTGCTTACTTCATCCCCTCCAATTCCTTCTGCAACCGGAACATTTCATCACGCAGGCGGGCGGCTTCCATAAAATCCAGGTCTTTGGCGGCTTTTTCCATTTTCTTTTTGGTGGCGGCAATGGCTTTTTCCATTTTTGGAATGGTCGTGTAAATTTCTTCCGGTTCGGCAGCTGTGGGTACCAAATCCTGGTTGTAACCAATGGCCAGCGGATCTTTTTCGTCGTAGCCTTTAATATCCAATACGGAAGTTTGTTTAAAAATTTCTTCTTTAGATTTTTGCACGGTACGTGGCGTAATATGATGTTCCAGGTTATAAGCCATTTGTTTTTCCCGCCGACGGTTGGTTTCGTCAATCGTGCGTTGCATACTGCCTGTCATTTTATCGGCATAAAAAATTACAAGCCCATCTATATTACGGGCAGCACGGCCTGCTGTTTGCGTCAATGATTTTTCGTTACGTAAAAAACCTTCTTTGTCGGCATCTAAAATAGCTACCAGACTTACTTCCGGCAGGTCGAGCCCTTCTCGCAATAGGTTTACGCCTACCAGTACATCAATCTCGCCTAAGCGTAATTGCCGCAGTATTTCCACACGGTCTAAAGTATCAACATCGCTGTGTATATATTTTGATTTGATATTAATGCGGTGCAGGTATTTATCCATCTCCTCGGCCATTCTTTTGGTTAAAGTAGTAACCAGCACGCGATCGCCTTTTTGTACTCTTTGGTCAATTTCATCTAACAGATCATCTATTTGGTTTACGCTGGGTCTTATCTCAATGGGAGGGTCTAATAATCCTGTGGGGCGCACCACCTGTTCTATCACTACGCCTTCGCTTTTTTGCAGTTCATAAGCATCCGGCGTAGCCGAAACAAAGATCATTTGATTTTGAAGATTTTCAAATTCATGAAAATTTAAAGGGCGGTTATCTAATGCCGATGGAAGCCGGAAACCATAATCTACTAAAACTAATTTTCGGCTACGGTCGCCACCATACATCCCACTGATCTGCGGCATGGTTTGATGGCTTTCATCAATAAAAGTGATATAATCTTTAGGAAAATAATCCAGCAAACAAAAAGGCCTTGTGCCTGGATGGCGGCGATCAAAAAATCGGGAATAATTTTCAATACCGTTGCAATAGCCCAGTTCTTTAATCATTTCAATATCGTACTCTACTCGCTCTTTAATGCGTTGGGCTTCAATAAACTTTTTTTGTGTATTAAAATATTCCACCTGCGCCGTCATCTCATCCTGTATTTCGTACATTACTTGTTGTATCTGGTCTTTGGGTGCTACATACAGGTTGGCCGGAAAGATGGCGGCATTCTCCATTTTTTCAATTCGTTTATTGGTAACCACATCAATACTTTCAATTTCTTCTATCTCATCGCCAAAAAATGTAACCCGGTAGCCGTAATCTACATAAGGAAGGTTAATGTCCACCGTATCGCCCTTCACCCTAAAACTGCCACGGTTGAACTCTATTGTAGTACGGTTGTATAAGGAATTGACCAGCGCATGTAAAAAAGCCTGCCGGGAAATGGTTTGTCCTTTGTCGATGCGGATAATACCGTTTTCATAATCGGTGGGATTTCCCATACCATAAATACAACTTACGGAAGCCACTACAATAATATCTCTTCTACCGCTTAACAAACTGGTAGTAGCACGCAAGCGTAGCTTATCTAATTCCTCGTTAATGGAAAGGTCTTTTTCAATATAAGTATCGCTCACAGGCATATAAGCCTCCGGCTGATAGTAGTCGTAATAACTTACAAAATATTCCACCGCATTATCAGGGAAAAACTGCCGAAACTCTCCGTACAGCTGCGCTACCAATGTTTTATTATGGGTGATGATGAGTGTAGGTTTCTGCACATTTTGTATCACATTGGCCATGGTAAAGGTTTTACCACTGCCGGTAACGCCCAACAGTGTTTGGTAGGCATCGCCACGCAAAACTCCTTCCGTAAGCTCTTTTATGGCCTGCGGCTGATCGCCCGAAGGCGCAAACTGACTATTTAATTTGAAAGGCAAATTGTAAAATTTGTATAAATTAAGTGGCAAAGTTAACAATAGTACAATATTCTCATCGCACATATAAAATTTATAAAAAAGTTTAATGACTACCTGTGTTTTGGAATGATGTTAAAATCCCCCCGTCATTGTAAATTTTAAATACACCCAACGGAATTACTCTTTTTTATTATATTTACATTACCTGTTTAATACCGCCCTAAGTAATTTTATACAATGATGAATAAATCAACTGCACCTATAATTTTCATTTTCTTTTTTCTATTGCTTTCATGTAAATCAAAAAAAGGGGATAATACGCTTGCAAACAAAGACTCCGCATACGCGCCTGTAGAAACTAAGGAACCAAACAGTCCGCAATACAAGCCGGCATTTGACGGGCAAACCCGTATTGCCGGGGTAAAAACCCAAACCGAATTGGATGTTAAAATTCTTACAGATAAATTAGTGAACCCTTGGGGGATGGTTTGCCTACCAGATGGTCGTTTTTTAATTACAGAAAAAGCCGGTACCATGCGTATTGCCTCCGGTAACGGCGAAGTGAGTGAACCGATAACAGGGTTACCTCCTGTAAATAGTGGAGGACAGGGTGGGCTGCTGGGAATTAATATTGACCCCGATTTTACCAATAACAGAGTAGTTTACTGGAGTTATTCAGAAGATCAGCCCGATGGAACGCTTACTGCTGTTGCAAAAGGGCGTTTAGCCAATGATGAAAAAACAATTGAAAATCCTGTTGTAATTTACAGAGCCTTCCCTGCTTTTAAAAGCACCCTGCACTATGGTTCAAGAATTGTAGTTGATAATAACGGCAACCTCTTTGTTAGCACAGGAGAACGCTCTAATATACAATCGCGCCCTAAAGCACAGGAATTAAATGCTGCTTTAGGTAAAATAGTACACATCACCAAGGATGGGCAACCTGTTGCCAACAATCCCTTTATTAATAATCCTGAAGCAAAGCCCGAAATATTCTCTTATGGTCATCGCAATGTACAGGGTTTGGCTATACATCCTGTTACCGGCGATTTATGGAACGGTGAATTTGGCCCCCGTGGTGGCGATGAAATTAATTTGGTGAAAAGCGGCAATAATTATGGCTGGCCTCTTATTACCTACGGTATTGAATATGGTGGTGAAAAAATTGGCGAAGGCATTACGCAAAAAGAAGGCTTGGAACAACCTGTTTACTATTGGGATCCCGTAGTTTCCCCCAGTGGCATGACCTTTTATAATGCTAACCTTATACCCGAATGGAAAAATAATTTATTAATGGGATGCCTTAGCGGTATGCATATTGTAAGATTGGTGATTGAGAACAATAAGGTAATTGGTGAGGAGAGGCTGTTAAGTAGCGAACAACAACGCTTTAGAGATGTAACAGTGGGTAAAGACGGTGCCCTGTATGCCATATGCGATGGAAAGAATGGCAGACTTTATAGAATAGGGAAAAAATAATTTTCTGCTTTTATATCTTTTTATATTTGATTGATAAGGAGATTGTGTTTTGTACTAACCTAAATACACTTACCTATTGAACCTGCCTGTTAAAATATTTTTAAACAAAGCTCCTTTTATTAAGCTCATATTGCCACTAATGGCAGGCATACTAATACAACATTTAACCCACCTGCCTTTTTTGTTTGCTGCGGTTCTTACCGGTATCGGCATTATAGGAAGTATTGTTATTTCACGGCTATCCTTATTTGAAAGATGGAGCTATTCCTGGTTAAAAACAGTTTTTATAGGTATTGCGTTATGTGCTATGGGTATGGTTTTATACTGTATTAACAATGTTAGATTTAGTAAAAACTGGTTTGGTAAAAATTATACGGGAAAAGAAATACTCCTCGTTGCTTTAAGCGAAAAGCCTGTAAAAAAAGATAATTCTTACAAAGCAACAGCCGTTGTTCAAAAAATAATAAGTAATAATAAAACCCGGAAAACAACAGGTAAAATAATAATATATTTTAAACAGGAGGAGTCTGTTTTATTATTACAGCCAGGTTATAAAATTGCTTTTAAAAAGCCAATAAGCGAAATTAAAAACAGTGGCAATCCCGGTAATTTCGATTATAAACAATATGCCCTTTTTAATAAAATTACACACACAGTTTATTTAACAGAACAACAGTATGTATTGATTGCAAAAGACCAGCCCGTATTGGTTAAACGCATATTATTAACTATCAGGACTTATGTATTAAACACTATTAAAAAATACATCTCCGGTAAAAAAGAACAAGGCCTTGCCGAAGCATTGCTTATAGGGTATAAAGATGATCTTGATCGGGAACTATTACAATCCTATACCAATACCGGTGTAGTACATGTAATTGCCGTTTCCGGTATGCATTTGGCGTTGATATTTTGGATTCTCAATATCTTATTAAAACCTTTATTACATAAAAAGAAACTCGCATGGTTGCATCCCCTTACTATTATTAGCATATTATGGCTGTTTTCATTGCTTGCCGGTGGCGAAGCTTCAATTGTAAGGGCTGCTGTTATGTTTACCTTTATTTTATTAGGCAATTTGTTTAACAAGAAAGCTGCTGTTTATAACACACTTTCGGCATCGGCATTTGTATTGCTTTGCTATAACCCTTACTGGTTGTGGGATGTGGGTTTCCAACTTTCTTATGCAGCCGTATTAAGCATTGTAATATTTTATAAACCTATTTATAATTTATTCTTCTTTAAAAATGAACTGCTTAATCAAATTTGGAAGTTATTGGCTGTAAGTACAGCGGCACAAATACTTACAACGCCTATCAGCCTGTACCATTTTCATCAGTTTCCTGTTTATTTTTTAATTACTAATTTGCTGGTAGTGCCTGTTTCCAGCTTGGCTTTAATGTTAGAGTTGCTATTAGTAATACTATCGCCTGTTACAGCGGTAGCGCAACTTGTGGGAAAACTCATAACATTCCTTATATGGTGGATGAACACATTTATTGAACAATTAGAAAGATTTCCGCTTTCAATCTGGTATGGCATACAAATTAACCAACTGCAGGTAGTTCTTTTATTCATTGCTATTGCCGGCATAGGAATATGGCTAATTCAAAAAAGAAAAGTTGGTTTTTGGCTGGGTAGTATTTCCATTCTAATTTTTATTGTTATTAGGGCGGTATCTTTTCATCGCAGCAACCATCAGCAAAAAATAATCGTGTATAATATTTCCAAGCATGATGCTGTTGATTTTGTAAACGGAAGATATTATCATTTTTTGGCAGATTCGTTATTAGTGCAGCAAAAGAAAATTATAAACATGAATGTAATGCCGGCACGAACCTTATACAGGATTCAGAAGGTTGATACGCTACCGGGTCTTGCCATAAAAAATAATACAATCAATTTTTTAAATAAAAAAATTTTAGTAGTCAATACAGCTATTGCCAAACAAACAGACAGCATACCCGAAACCCCGGTAGATATAGTGCTGTTATGCGGAAACCCTAAGTTGTATATTTCCAACCTGTTAAAGCTGGTAAAGCCCGGGCAGGTTATTATTTCGGGTTCCGTTCCTGTATGGAAAGCAAACTATTGGCAGCACGATTGTGATTCGCTGGGTGTACCTTGCTATAATGTTGTTGAGAAAGGAGCTTTTGTAATGAACCTGCGATAGCTTATTTTTGCGGCTCATTCACAAAAATTACCAGTTAAAAATGAGCAAAAAAATTCAATCGGCATTAATTTCTGTTTTTTATAAAGATGGGCTTGAACCTATAGTAAAAAAGTTATCAGAGCTGGGTATTACCATTTACTCAACAGGTGGCACACAAAAATTTATCGAAGATTTGGGCATTAAGGTTGTTCCTGTAGAAAATTTAACCGGGTACCCATCCATCTTAGGTGGACGTGTAAAAACATTGCATCCTACGGTTTTTGGCGGCATCTTGGGGCGTAGAGATTTAGCATCCGATGTACAGGAAATGGCAGCATATAAAATTCCGGAAATAGATTTGGTAATTGTGGATTTATACCCTTTTGAAGAAACGCTGGCTTCAACCAACGATGAAAAAGCCATCATTGAAAAAATTGATATTGGCGGACCTTCAATGATTAGGGCTGCCGCTAAAAACTTTAAAGATGTATTGGTGGTTGCTGCCAAAAAGGAATACGTACTGTTAGAAGAATTATTAAAATCACAAAATGGTGAAACAAGTTTTGAACAGCGCAAAAGCTTTGCTGCAAAGGCATTTGAAATAGTGGCTCATTATGATATTGCTATTTCGCATTATTTTAATTTGGGCAATGCTTCGTATTTTTTAGAGTCGGTAAATACACCCAAAGCCATGCGTTATGGCGAAAACCCACACCAACAAGGCATTTTCTATGGTAATCTTTCCGAACTTTTTGATCAGTTGAACGGGAAAGAACTTTCTTATAATAATTTAGTGGATGTGGACGCTGCTGTACAGTTAATGGGCGAGTTCCTTAATAGCGAAACCAAGGATGCCGTATTTGCTATTTTTAAACATACTAATGTATGTGGTGTGGCTGCCAGAAAAACCGTTTTAGAAGCGTGGACAGGCGCATTGGCCGGAGACCCCGAAAGTGCTTTTGGCGGTGTACTCATTACAAACGCCACTATTGATGAAGCTACGGCTAATGCTATTAATGAATTATTTTTTGAAGTATTAATTGCACCCGATTTTGAAGAAAAAGCTATGGAAATTTTAAAATCGAAAAAAAACAGAATTCTATTGCAATTAAAAGATGTTCCATCTGCTAAAAATCAATACAAATCAATCCTCAACGGCGTTTTACAACAGGGTGTTGACGAAGGAAATTATACCGAATGGACAGAAGCCGGCGGAAGGGAAGCTACCACAACAGAAAAAGAGAATTTAGCTTTTGCCAATATAATTTGCAAGCATTTAAAAAGTAATGCCATTGCTTTAGTTAAAGAAAAACAATTAGTGGGTAAGGGTTGCGGACAAACCAGCCGTATTGACGCACTGCGCCATGCCGTAGAAAAAGCCAAACAATTTGGTTTTGACCTAAACAAAGCAGTAATGGCAAGCGATGCGTTTTTTCCTTTTGATGATTGTATTAAAATGGGACATGCTGAAGGTATTGAGGCATACATACAGCCCGGCGGCTCTATTAGAGATAAAGACTCCATTGAATATGCCAAAGCGAATAACTTGGTAATGGTATTTACCGGTATGCGGCATTTTAAACATTAGGCTTTGCGTTTTGTTATGGTTAAAATAATAGATTTATGATTATAAAGATTAACACGGACAGTCATATTACTGGTTCCGAAAGTATGATTGAAAAATACTCGAAAGAGCTTTCTAAAAAATTAAACCGCTTTACGGAATACCTTACCGGGGTAGAAGTTTTTTTTGCTGATGAAAATCGTGGTAAATCGGGTATTGATGATAAGAAATGTACAATTGAAGTACGCCCTAAAAACAGGAGGAGTGAAGCCGTAAGTCATAATGCCGATACAATTGACCATGCATTTAGCGGTGCAGTAAGTAAACTAAAAGCAATGTTGGACACGCAAATAGGTAAGTTGCAAAATTAATTAGGTGTAAGCAACAACTGTTTCTATAAATGTACGATACATTGTCTTCCAACCTTTATATTCATTAGCATTGCATAAAGAAGAGTTATGCCATATCATACTAAATAAGCCATTTACATTTTTTGCTGCTGTATGTAAACAGGTGAGTTCTTCTAAAGCTTGTTCTGGCGTGTGCTTTTGGTAAAAAAGGGAAGCCCCCTCCATAAAACAAAAAGGATAGATTATTAATGGGGTTTCTGTTTCTCTTTCTAAATCATACCATGTAAAAGGCGATGCTACAGATGCTCTAAAACCATTATAGCCGCTGTACCCCATAGAAAACTCCTCCCTAATATTGTTCTCTATTAAGCCCCGGTAAGTTTTAGGAATACTAAATCTAAGATAGTGCTGCCGCGAGGCATTAATACCCCTACCGGATAATTTCTCCAAGATCTTTTTTTCGGTTTGTAAAAGTTCAATATTGTTTTTACTTCTAAAAGAAGGATGCAGGCCAATACGATATTTTTCGGCAGTTTCGGTAATCAGCTGTTTCATTACAGGATGCGTAGGTGTTATATTTTTATCATGCCGATTTCGGTTTTGCGCAACCAGAAAAAAATAATACGGTTTTATATTGAACTGTTCATGTAACGTGTTTAACCAGTCAAATGTATCAAAAGGATCTTTTTTAATACCCAAAACAACTTGGCATCTTTGTAAAATGTTAGTCAAACGGAGCAATGCCAGATCTTTAGCGGTACTACCTATTGTGCGTAGCCATCCTTTATATTGATAACTTCTTGCCATATCAATATCATAGGTAGGTAAAAAACGATATTTCTTTTCTTTAAAGCTACATTCCGGGTATTGTTGCTTAATAACGCTTTTTAATTGCTCTATCCAAATGTTTATAATTGGTTTTTGTAAAAATCCTTCTTTATAGGCTAAAGAGTTTTCGTGGTTATAACGCCCATATTTGTCTTTAACATGTGGCAAATATTCCTCGTATCGCGAAAGCAAATAAAAAGCGGCACTAAAAATATCGAATCCCGTATCTGAATTATTTGTAAAAAAAATGGTGCAGCCATTATTTGCCACGCAATGTATGGGCTGGCTTCGTATTCCTTTTTCCGTCAGTAACCCTTGTGGAAAAATGGTGATGCAAGGTATTTGAATAGCATGATGGCTATAATTAATTTTAGTGCCAGATTGTTCCGTGAACCTATGTACATCCGAAGTTATTTCCCAGGGTTCATGGCTCATCACATCGGAAAAAAAATTAACGATATACCGCAGTCTTGGTGTAATATGTTCTGTGTAAACAATCATTTTTTAAAAAAAAGAATGGCAACAATAATCATAAATCCGGTTTGTTTAAAACAAAAATAAGCATGTTGAATAATTGATTTGAACAAAAGTGAAGGTTTGCACTATATTTGTTGCAAACTTATTAAACGAATTTTATGCAATTAACAGCTACTTTAGTGCAAGTACTACCTTTACAAAGGGGTACGGGAAAAAACGGAGAATGGAAGAAACAGGATATTATTGTACAAACAGAAGGGCAGTATCCTAAAAAGGTTTGCGTTGCTATTTGGGGCGATAAAATAAATGAAGCTGTATTACAGGTAGGCAAACAGTTAAGTATTTCTTTTGATGTAGAAAGCCGTGAGTATAATGGCCGCTGGTACACCGATGTAAAAGCTTGGAAGGTAGAACCTGTAGGCAGCGGACAATCTGCCACTAACAACTATGCCGATGCCCCACCACCGGATACTTATTCCGACTTAAATAATAATGCAGACGATTTACCGTTTTAAATAATCGGTTAATTTTAATAAATATTTAAAAGGCTATCTTATATCTTTATAGTAAATCAATACGAGGCATGAAGAAATTCTTTGCAATATTATGCGTTGTTATCATTGTTTCCGGTTGTAATTTTTTTGGTAAAAAAGAACCTACTGCCGATGAGGACTCCTTAAAAGTGGATTTAACCGAAATTCACGATTCTTTAAAAAATACTGCTGACACAATTAATCTGTCCCCAATAAGTAAAGACTCTGTTTTAATGGGGCTGACAAAAGATATTTTTACTGTTTTTAAATCACAACAATACAGTAAGTTAGATACATTTATTCATCCTACCGAAGGCATACGGTTTTCGCCTTATGCTACTGTAGGCGCATCGGATAGAAAATATAGTAAAGAAGGTTTTCGAACACTGGTAACCAGTAGTAAAAATAAAAGATATAATTGGGGGAGTTACGATGGTAGTGGCGAGCCGATTATACTTACGCCCAAAGAGTATTTTAGAAAATTTGTGTATGATGCCAACTTTGTGAATCCGGAAAAGGCCGGCGTAAACAAGGTTTTTCAAGAAGGCAACTCTGTTAACAATTTGAAAACTTATTATAGGGATATCGATTTTACCGACAGCTATTTTTCCGGTGGGCAAAAATCCGGTGGTATGGACTGGAAATCTGTACGGCTGATTTTTAAAGAAATTGACGGAAAATATTATTTAGTAGGTGTAGTACACGATCAATGGACGATATAGCAAATATTTTGCAACAGCGTTACACCAGTTCTTTTCTCAATCGTGCTACGGGTATATTAAGTTGCTCCCTGTATTTGGCTACGGTACGGCGGGCTATATTGTATCCTTTTTGCTGTAATAAATCTGTCAGTTTTTCATCGCTATAGGGGCGTTTTTTACTTTCCGCATCAATAAAATCACTTAATATTTTTTTTACTTCCCGGGTAGAAACCTCTTCTCCGCTATCGGTACTTAACGATTCGCTAAAGAAAAATTTAAGCCGGTAAGTGCCAAATTCAGTTTGTACAAATTTACTGTTAGCCACCCTGCTTACTGTTGAAATATCAAGATTGGTTTTTTCGGCAATATCTTTCAGAATCATTGGTTTCAAATTGGTCTCATCTCCGGTAAGAAAAAACTCTTCCTGATGTTTCATAATAGCCGTCATGGTATCTAACAATGTATGTTGGCGTTGCCTGATGGCATCGATAAACCATTTAGCCGCATCAATTTTTTGTTTTATAAATAATACTGCCTCCTTTTGTTGTTTGTTTTTTTTTGAGCCTTTTTCATAATCTTTCATCATATCCCTGTATCCCTCGTTAATTCTTAGTTCAGGTGCATTACGACTGTTTAAGGTAAGCTCCAGTTTTCCATTATTATTTACGATAAAAAAGTCGGGTACTACATAGTTTTCGGCCTTATTTGCGGAGCCTATGTTGCCGCCGGGTTTGGGGTTTAGTTTTATAATCTGATTCATTACATCCTTCAACTCATCTTCTGTTAAACCTAAGCCACGCTGAATTTTATCGTAATGTTTTTTGGTAAACTCATCAAAGTATTTCTTAATGGCCAGTATAGCGGTATCTACATTTTTCCCTTCGGATTTTTGTCGTTGTAATTGTAATAACAGGCACTCCGGCAGGTCTCGTGCAGCCACTCCTGATGGGTCAAACTGTTGAATTTGTTTAATGATGTATTCTACCTGCTGCTCCGTTGTTTCAATATTTTGTCTAAAAGCTAAATCGTCCACTATAGCATTACTATCGCGTCGCAGGTAGCCGTCCTCATCAATACTTCCTATAATATGCTCTGCTATGCTACGTTCTTTTTCGTTTAAATGCAATAAGCCAAGTTGGTTTACTAAGGTGTCGTAAAAACTCAGTTCATTTTTAATGGGCGCACGGCGGGGTTCATCATCACCAAATTGTTCATCGCGTGTTTTATAATCTGCCACATCATCATCACTATCATGTAAATACTCGCTTACATCTACATTTCCATAATCATCTTCGCTACCGTCCCTTTCTTCGTACTCGTCATTTGATTCAAATTCATCCTTATACTCATCCTCTTCCTTATGCTTTACATCATCAATTTCCAAAGCAGGGTTTTCCTCCATCTCTTCCTTAATCCTTTCTTCAAGATTGGCAGTAGGTACTTGCAACAATTTCATTAGCTGAATTTGTTGGGGAGATAGTTTTTGTAACAGCCGCTGCTGTAAAGATTGTCCTAACGCCATGATATATAATAAAAAAGCCGGCTATCCACAAAAATCAAGCCGAATTTTGGAACGAAGATACTAAAAACTAAAAGTTGTGCAAACTAATCTTACCTTTACTGTTGCTATAATAATGGTTTAAAGGTACCGCAGAAGTATAAAAAACCTATAATGAGTTTATTGTAAAATATTCAAAAAAAGCATTTGTAGAAGTTTTTATAATTTTGTATTTCGATTACTTGCTATGTTTATTGACAAAAAACATAATCATTTAGAATTGATGCCGCTTCAGCAAAAAATTGCCCATGAAGACCAAGCTGCTTTTACCATAATTTATCATCATTTCAACAAAAAATTAATTGCTTTTGCACAATCCTTAGTCCACTCAAAAGATATTGCAGAAGACGTGGTTGAGGATGTGTTTATAAAATTATGGGCAAACAGATTTTCCATCACTCAAATTGAGAACCTGTCGGTTTATTTATATGTGAGTGTAAAAAATGGATCTCTCAACAAAATTTCGGAAAAAGCCAGACAGCTGATTACACAACCTTTTGACGGAATTGAACCCCAGGTAGAAGACCTTACAGACAATCCGTATAATATTTTGCTGAATGCAGAATTGCTAAAGAGAATGAACCTCGCTATTAACGATTTGCCGCCAAGATGTAAAATGATTTTTAAGTTGGTGCGTGAAGATGGTTTGAAATATAAGGAAGTATCTCAAATTTTAAATATTTCTGTTAACACAATTGATGTGCAAATGGCCATAGCTATAAAACGAATATGTAAAGCTATGGGCATTGGTAAAAAGCCCTCACAAAATATTTTTAGTTCCCTTTCAAAAAAAAATAAAAAACTTTAGTAGATAGTTTTCATTTTCCTGTCCTTTATATATAGCGATTACTTACAATGAAAGAACAGGATATTTGGATATTAATGGCCAGAGCGGTTTTTGGCGAGGCTTCTACGGAGGAATTGGCTTTATTGCATGCCCATTTAAAGGATGATCCCGCCTTACAGCAGCAATACGAGCTTATTGCTAATACGCTTAATAACAGGCATATTCAATCCTCTGAAGAACAGAAAGCTGCTGCTGATGATGAAAATTTACATGTTGAAAACATTATACACAAAGCCAATAGGCTGAACAGGGAGCAACAACCTAAACGATTTTCCATAAGGCACTATATTACACTTGCAGCGGCATCTGTATTGTTGATTGCCATAACAACCTGGTATTTTTTATATCAGAAAAATGATGCCGGCACGAAAGCCGATAATGTGGTACTAACCACCCATAAAGGAATGCGTAAGGAATTTACACTAACCGATGGAACAAAAGTGTGGTTAAACGGCGACTCAAAACTTATTTATGCCAACGATTTTAAAGGGCGCACACGGGAAGTAACGCTTATAGGAGAAGCCTTTTTTGATGTAATAAAAATGCCCACCAGGCCTTTTATTGTACATGCAAAAAATATTAACATCAAAGTACTGGGCACTGCGTTTAATGTTAAATCCTATCAGGAAGATGAAAATATTGAAACCACACTATACAGAGGCTTAGTAAATATTACAAAAGCCAATGATAAAACATTTCAACCTATTCTTTTATACCCTAATCAGAAAATTATTGTACCGGAAAAAACAGCCGCTGTGGATGAACAGGAAGATGAGAAACATGATTTAGGAAACGTTGCAATGACTGCCATTAAAAAATCAATTGTAATACAACAAATTGACAGTAACAAAGTAGAACCGTTAAGAATTGAAACGGCTTGGATGTATAACCGGCTTGAGTTTAAAGGAGCGTCTTTTAAGGAGCTGGCTTTAAAATTAGAACGCTGGTATAATGTAAATATAATTTTTGAAGACAATACAGTTAAACAACTGAGTTTTACAGGCTCTTTTGAAAAAGAAAATATAGAACAGGCACTCTTAGCCCTTTCAACTGCAAATTATTTTAACTATAAAATTAAAAACAATGAAATACGTATTAGCTCTAAAAACTGAGCAGCCGCCATAACGGTTTCTAAACCTAAATAACAGACCAGTTTTTTATTCACATTAAATTTTTTTTCATGAACCGATTGCTATTGGAGCCCAGCCTCCAGCCAACGAAAAAAGTTCTATTAATTATGAAACTAACGGTTGCTTTTATCTTTCTTCTTTCCTTAAACCTGTCCGCTACTGGTTTTGGGCAAACTATTAACATTAAAGCTAAAAGAATGGCCGTTGCGGATGTTTTAACAACGATTGAAAAACAAACTAATTATCGTTTTTTATATAATGATGATCTTTCTGAACTAAAAAACAATGTATCAATCCACATTAAAAATGCTACTGTAGAGGATGCGCTGCCTGTATTGTTTGAAGGCACGGCACTTACTTACCAGTTAATGAACAACAATCTGGTTGTGATAAAAGAAGACCCGGTAATTGCTAAAGACGTAATTGTAAATGGGCAGGTATTGGATGATAAAGGAGTACCTCTTGCCGGCGTGTCGGTTTTAGTAAAAGGTACCACCATTGGCACAACTACAAACCAACAGGGAAACTTTAGCCTTGCTGTTCCTAATGCCAATGCCATCCTCGTATTCACATCAGTGGGCTATGCCGATTTAGAGTATCCGCTGAATGGAGCCAATACTGTTACAATATCCTTACAACCTTCCCAGCAGGTAATGGATCAGGTAGTTGTAATAGGTTATGGTACAGCCGCCAAAAGAGACCTGACAGGATCTATAGTAAAAATTGGTGGCGAAGATGTAGCCGATAAACCCAACCCCAACCCAGTGGCCTCCTTACAAGGTAAAGTAGCTGGCTTGAGTGTTACACCTTATGGAACACCCGGTAAAACACCCGATGTACGTATTAGAGGTACCGTTAGTGTCGGCTCCATAAGACCTTTATATGTTGTTGATGGTGTATTTACCGACAATATTGACTTTATTAATCCCAACGATATCGAATCGATGGAAATATTAAAAGACCCTTCTTCACTTGCCATTTTTGGTGTACGTGGAGCTTCCGGTGTAATTGCCGTAACCACTAAAAGAGGTAAAACCGGTAGTGTTAGTGTAAACCTAAATACCAATTACGGGTTTAAGAAACTAACAGATAAGATTAGTGTACTCACCTCTGCCGATGATTTTAAAATGCTTTACGAAGAAGAAAAAGCAAACATTGGTGCTACTACACCATTTGACTACACCCCATGGACCGGTAATACCGATTGGATTGATGCCGTTACACAAACCGGACGTTTCAGCCAAAATAACTTAAGTGTTTCTGCCGGTAATGATAAAAATAAATTTTATATGGGTGTGGGCTATACCATGGATGAAGGCATTGTATTGAAAGAAAAACTTAGGAAAATAATGCTAAACCTGAGCGATGAATATAAGGTTGCCAAGTTTTTAAAAGTTGGATTTTCGGTAAACGGTACAAGAACCTATTCCCCCAATGATGGAACATCGGTATTGGAAACTGCCAGAAGAATAGCCCCTATTGTAGAAGCAGGCACTTTCCCTTATAAAATGAAAATATATGGAGCCGATAGTGCTACCTATAACCTGTACTCTGCCGTGCCAACTATCCAAAATACATTGGCCAATCCATTGATTGACAGAATGGCTACTTGGGATGCATATATAGGCAGAGAAAACAGAGTTGTTGGTAATATATTTGCCGAGCTAAGTTTTCTGAAAAACTTCACTTTCAGAACCGCTTATTACGGAGATATGAGTTACCTCTCAAGCGTTACTTACAGCCCGCTAACAGCAGCTTACGACCCGGTAACACAATCCGGATATTTGGTAAATACCCAAACAGCTGTATCGCAGCAGGAAGGCAGATGGAATAAGTACCAGCAGGATTATATTCTTACTTATAAGAAAAATTTTGGAGATCACAACCTTAATGCCACAGCAGGTTTCACTACTTATTGGTTTAGCGAAAACCAGTTATATGGTTCCGTAAAACAAAGCCTCACCGGCGACCCTATCCCTGATGATCCGCGTTTTTGGCATTTGTCTAATGGTTTTGAGGATGAGAGCACTTCCCAATCCAGCTCCTATACAAGAGAAAATTTTACAACTTCCGGGCTGGTGCGTTTTCTGTACAACTATAAAAACAAATATTATCTGAATGGTTCATTAAGGCGTGATGTGTCATCTGTAATTTATAATCCTGATACCCGTGGCCAAAACTTTTGGGCCTTAGGTGCCGCTTGGGAAATTACAAAAGAAGAGTTCATGCAAAATGTTGACTTCTTCAATTTATTACGCTTAAAAGGCTCTATAGGTGTTTTGGGAAATCAAAATAGTTATGGTATTGACTACCCTTGGTTCCCAACACTGGCATCCGGTAACACAGCTGTTTTCGGAAGCAATGTTTTTCCTTCTTATGTAAAAACGTACGAGGTGGATCCTAATTTGAAATGGGAAACCGTTCTTGGAAAAGAAATTGGTATAGATTTTACAGCATTGGATCGCCGTCTTACCGGTGAAATCAACTATTATCACAAAAATACCCGAGACGTATTGTTATTCCTGCAAAACGGCCCCAAAAGAACCTTAGGTAATTTTGGTAGCCTGCTAAATCGTGGTTGGGAATTTTCTTTAGGTTGGAATCAAAAGCTTACGCCCGACTGGAGTTTTAACGCCAGTGCCAACCTAACCACTTATTATAATAAAGTTACCAAATTCGGAACCTTCCTTCCCGCATCAGAATCCTCTCCTAACCAAACAGAGGTAGGCTTTCCCATTGGTTATTTTTACGGATATGTAGTAGAGGGTGTTTATCAGTCCTATGCTGATAAGTTAGCTTCTCCAAAAGTTGTAGGGTACGATTATGGCCCCGGCGATCTAAAATATAAGGACATTAATAACGATGGTGTGATAGATACTAAGGATAGAACCATGATTGGTAACCCCACTCCTGATTTTAGCTACGGCATAAGCTTAGGTACCAGTTACAAAGGTTTTGATTTTAATATTGATTTCAATGGCTCTTATGGTGGTGAAGTATATCGGGTTTGGGGCAGTTCGGAACTACCATACTCCCGCTACAATTATGCTTCCTTTAAAATGGACAGGTGGCATGGTGAAGGCACTTCCAACTGGGTTCCCCGCTTAGGCGATAAATTTGCCATTAACAGGTTACCCTCAACATTTGGTATAGAAGATGGTAGTTACTTCCGCATCAGAAATATTCAGGTAGGGTATAATTTTCCTAAAGCTTTACTTTCCAGAGCATTCATCAAAAGCCTGAAAGTTTTTGCCAACGTACAAAACCTGAAAACCTTTAAGCATAATAGCGGCTATACGCCTGAGTTTGGTGGCGACCCCACTTATTTTGGAGTTGACTGGGGAAATGGCCCTGTGCCTCTTATTGCAACAGGCGGTATTAATATCACATTCTAACACCCTATAAAATTTCGAATTATGACACATAATATATTATATAAAAAACTGTTTCTTATTCCGTTACTTCTTTTGCTGTTAGGTACCGGATGTAAAAAACTGTTAGACAGACAACCGCCCCGTGCCACCATAGAAGATTTAAACCAAGGCGGTCTTGAAGGGTTGGTGTATGGCCTTTACGGTGGTATTCGCAATCCCGATCTGGGTGGTGCTGCCTGGGGGCATATCCCCTGGTTGGCTATTCACAGCTTTCGCGATGATGATGCCATGAAGGGTAGTAGCGATGCGGATGGTGCTGACTGGGCGGTGATTTACGATAATTTTCAATACTCTAAAGACCATTGGAGTACCAATATTTATTACGAGCGTAAATATCAAATGATAGATGTAGCCAACATAATCATTTATACGGCCGATTCCTTACAACTTTCCGATCCCGCATCTTTAACCAATGTGGCAGAAGCCAAATTTATTAGGGCATTAGCCTATTTTGATTTGGTACGCTCTTTTGGCGAGGTACGGTTAGTAAAAGTACCCATAGTAAATGCAGCACAGGTAAATTCCATGGCAAAATCGCCGGTGGCTGATGTATATGCTTTAATTGATGAAGATCTTAGTTTTGGAGAACAATACTTACCCGTTAACTGGAATACAGCCAGCGGTACCAGTAAGTATCCGGGTAGAACAACTTCAGGCGCAGCCAAAACCCTTCACGCCAAAACACTTCTATACAGGCAACGTTGGGGTGAGGCACTTACCCTTTGTGAACAGGTAATCAATTCTACACAGTATAGTCTGGAGTCCAATTATTCAAAAATATTCCAAACAGCCGGTGAAAACGGCCCGGAATCAATTTTTGAAATTCAGGCATATAAAGGGCCTGCCGGTGTACCCGACTATTACACATTTTTTGCTACTGCACAGGGTGTAAGGGGCTCCGATGCCTCCGGTTGGAATATGGGATGGGGATGGAATACGCCCACACAAAATTTAGTCGATGCCTATCAGGCCAGTGATCCCCGCAAACGCAGGACTATCTTGTTTTCCGGCCAGTCTGACGATCCACAGTATGGCGGTTATGGCAGAACCTTACCGGCATACCCTACTGTAATTCCACGGGCTTACTGGAACAAAAAAGTATATGCCGATCCGGCAGAACAAGCCGCTACTAATGATTTACATGGAAACGGCGGATATAACCAGCGTATTTTAAGGTATGCCGATGTGATTTTAATGGCAGCAGAAGCCGCAAACGAATCGGGCAACAGTGCTAAAGCCGAAAGTTATTTGGAAATGATACGGGCCAGGGCCAGAGAAGGACAAACGGGCGTATTGCCTAAAGTAGTATTTGCCAGTCAGGCTCAAATGCGCACTGCCATTAAGTTTGAAAGAAGAATTGAATTTGCAATGGAAGGAGAACGATTTTTTGATTTGGTAAGATGGGGCGATGCCGTTTCTGTTTTAGGGCCACTGGGTTATACCAATAAGAACAGGTATTTACCATTGCCACAACCTATTATTGATCAATCACAAGGCAAATTGATTCAAAATCCTGATTACCCATAGTAGAAAATCATAAATAGTGAATTGGTTTATAAATTTAAAAACTCAATTATGAAATGAGCATAAAAATTAGCGAGCTAAATTATACCCCCGTCCGAACGATTCTTCCGAGCGGGCAAAGCGATGATAATTTTTATGCGAATTCCCTGCCCGAATGGTCAGGCGGGTCTGCCCGAATGGTCAGGCGGGCCTGCCCGAATGGTCAGGCGGGCATCTGACAATTACAAAAAAATAAAAAAATAAACAATGAAAACAATATATAAATTACTATTAATAACATTCATTTTTTTGTCAGCAACCGGTTGCCAGAAAATGGACAGGCCTGCTTTAGGAGATTATCCCAAAGATGCAACTGCCCCAGGCGGCCCATTAAAATTTTACGTAGCTTTTGATGGCACTACGGATGATCCGCTCATGAATGCCGTTGATAGTATGCGTGCCAATTTTCCTAGTGATAATCCTTTACCTTCGACTGATGGTGTAAACGGAAAAGGAGTTATGGGTGCTACGGGGCAATATATAAAATATGCACAGCCCAACGATTGGGCTACTACAGCAACCAGTTTTACAGTGGCTCTTTGGTACAAAGGTAGTGCGCAAACAAAAAATAATAAAGGCACTAACGGCCCCGAGTATTTAATGACACTTAAAGCTGTTTCTGATTATCATTGGTCCAATGCCAGTATGTTTTTCTTTTTAGAGGGTAGCAACACTTCTTGTGCAATTAAATTAATGACAGTAGATAAGAATAAAGCTGATCACTGGTTTGAGTGGGTGGGGACTGAAGCCCCAGCAGGCCTGTTGGATAATCAATGGCACCATATTGCATTTGTTTATGATGCTGCTTCAAGCACTGCCACTTTATATCTTAATGGCGTGGCTCATACTAGCAAAAAAACATGGAATGGTCATGGGTCTATTAATTTTGATGACACAAAAATCTCAGAAATGAGAATTGGTTGTGGCCCCAACAACGATGCGACAGGAGATGATTGGCTAGCTTCCAGCTGGAAAGGCAGCTTAGATCAATTCAGATTATATGGAACAGCCTTAACTGCCGCTGAAGTTTTGCAACTATATAATAACAAACAATAGTTTAGTATATTCGATTGGGGTACAAAAATTTACCCCAATCGATTTTGTAATATGAAATCAAAAATAATATTTATACTCTTTGCTAACTTTTTGCTTTTTTCATGCAAAAAAAATCCCGACAAGCCTGTTGTGGAGCCACCCCCAGCCATTGTTATTACTACAGCCACCCTTAATAATAATGGGTTAGGTAATAATACAGGCGTTAACAACCAGCCCGTTCTTTCTTTTCGTTTTTCGCAACCCGTAAAGCAAGGCTCCCCTTTACAAAGTGTATCATTAACAGATGCCAACGGCGTAAGTGCCGCTTTTTCTACCGCTTTAATACAAGGCGATTCTGTATTAAACATACAGCCATCGGCATTAAACTATCTTACAAAATATACGGTTACTATTAATACCATGCTGGAGTCGAAAGCCGGTGCCAGGCTTTCTTCAACATATTCTAAAACATTCGCCACCGGTATCGACTCTTCCAGAAAATTTCCTGCTATTACAACGGCGGAACTGCTCACCAAAGTACAGCAGCAAACCTTTAAATATTTTTGGGACTTTGCGCATCCCAGTTCCGGCCTTGCCAGAGAAGGTAGTAAACATGCTTCCAATATTGTAACCAGCGGGGGTAGCGGTTTTGGTATAATGGCATTACCCGTGGGTATTGAAAGAGGATTTATTACCCGGGCACAAGGCCTACAAAGAATGCAAACTATTGTTTCATTCCTAAAAAATACGGCTCAAAGCTTTCATGGTGCTTTTCCGCACTGGATAGATGGAGCTACCGGAGCCGTAATTCCTTTTAGTGCCAATGATAATGGTGCCGATTTGGTTGAAACGTCTTTTTTAATACAAGGCCTGCTTACGGCAAGGCAATATTTTAATGGTACCGATGCCTCTGAAACTACTTTACGGGATGATATCAACACCATTGTTAACCGTGTAGAGTGGAACTGGTTTCAGCAAAGCAATCAGGATGTGTTGTACTGGCATTGGAGCCCTGATAAGGCATGGACAATGAATCATAAAATTCAAGGCTGGAATGAGTGTCTGATAACCTATGTACTGGCGGCGGCTTCAACAAATTACAGTATCCCAAAATCTGCCTATGATGCAGGTTGGGCAAAAGGAGGAGGCATCAAAAGCGGAAAAACATTTTACGGCATCACACTGCCGTTGGGCGAAGATTTTGGAGGTCCCTTGTTTTTTGAACATTACTCTTTTTTGGGGTTAAAGCCCACCTCGCTATCTGATGCGTATGCGAATTATAATACGCAAACAAAAAATCACAGTTTAATTAATTACAACTATTGTAAAACCAACCCTAAACAATGGTATGGTTATAGCGACTCTGTATGGGGTTTAACGGCGAGCAATATCAAGAACAATTACAACGCCAGCTCACCTACAAACGACTTGGGATATATAGCCCCCACAGCAGCACTGGCTTCTATGCCATATACACCTAACGAATCCTTAGCAGCACTTAATTTTTATTATTATGTTTTAGGCGATAAATTATTTAAAGAGTATGGATTTACAGATGCTTTTACTTTAGATGTGTTGAACAACGGTGCCTGGTTTGATGATGCTTTTCTGGCAATTGACCAAGGCCCTATTATTGTAATGATTGAAAACCACCGTACCGGCTTATTGTGGAATTTGTTTATGAGTTGCCCTGAAGTAAAAACCGGATTACAAAAATTAGGCTTTAGCGGCTATTAAAAACGAATGAAATTAATATATACAGTGAAAAATTTTGCCATATATCTTTTTCTTTTTGCATTGCTTAACTTACATGCCCAATGTAATAAAAATGGTAATGGTGGCGGCTCCTCAAACCCACCGGCTACTAACGATATTGAGGTTTGGCTTACAAAAGCCGATCAAAGTATTTTACTTGCAAAGCAAGGCGGTACCATTTCCTTTGGTACAATAAAAAACAGCTATCCGGATGTTACGGTTAACGATGCCCAAACCTATCAAACCATTGATGGATTTGGATATACTTTAACAGGCGGTAGTGCTATGCTTATTAACCAAATGGAGGCCGCAGCAAAAACAAATCTGCTGAATGAGTTATTTGGTATGGGCACAAATGCCATTGCCGTAAGTTATTTGCGCCTGAGCATGGGTGCATCTGATTTAGATGCTTCAGTATTTAGTTATAATGATTTACCTGCGGGTGAAACTGATATCAATCAAACTAAATTTAGTATTGCTCCTGATAAAGTAAACCTGATACCGGTTTTAAAAAGCATGCTTGCCATTAATCCTAGTATTAAAATCATTGCAACACCCTGGAGTCCGCCCGTTTGGATGAAGGATAATAATAATAGTATTGGCGGAAGTTTAAAACCCGAATACTATCCTTCATACGCACAGTATTTTGTAAAATATATACAGGCCATGAAGGCAGAGGGTATTACCATTACAGCCATCACACCCCAAAATGAGCCCCTGCACCCCGGGAATAACCCCAGCATGTATATGACAGCCGAACAACAAAGAGATTTTATTAAAAATAGCCTGGGGACTGCGTTTGAAGCGGCTAACATCAGTACAAAAATTATTGTGTATGACCATAATTTGGACAGGCCAGATTATCCTGCTACAATTTATAATAATGCGGATGCTGCCAAGTACGTGGATGGGGCTGCTTTTCATTTATATGCCGGTGATGTAAGTGCTATGGGTAATTTGCATAACGCTTTCCCCCAAAAGAATTTATATTTTACTGAGCAGTGGACGGGTGCAAACGGAACCTTTGACGGCGACCTGCAATGGCATATTAAAAATGTAATTATAGGCACCATGCGTAATTGGAGTAAAACTGCTTTTGAGTGGAATTTAGCCAACGACCCCACTTATGGCCCACACACACCCGGCGGATGTACAGAATGCAAAGGTGCATTAACCATTAACGGCACTGCAGTAACAAAAAATGTGGCTTATTATATTATTGCCCATGCTTCTAAATTTGTAACTCCGGGTTCGGTGCGCATAGAAAGTAATAATGCCGGAAGTATTCAAAATGTTAGTTTTTTGCGTTCCGACGGTAAAAAGGTGATGATTGCTTTAAATGAGAACGCAAGCCCTTATACTTTTAACTTAAAATATAAAGAAAAATGGGCACCGGTTACTGTTGCCGGTAAAGCTGTAGTAACTATATTATGGTAGGTTTTTAAACTTATACGAAACATATTTATACAATAGACTATTATAATTGGTCTATTACCGAATATCCAATCGGTATTACTACTCCTTACAGGCTTCCTTATAAAAATTGTAATATTGCAAAAGCAAAGTGATTGAGTACGTGGAGTATTTTTTAATCAGCTATTATGGCAGTATTAGCAATTAGCAAACAAGATATTATTGATGATTTTTTTGAAGACACCCGGTTATTGGGCATTGTAACTACGGTGAAGGACTATCGTTTTTGCTGGAACCTGAATAAAATGCTGGGGCTTGATTTTAGGATTAACCACGATATTGAAATCAAATTGTTACGAAAAAAAAGACAATATTTTTTTTCTGTATATGAGTATCACGAACCTAATACTGCACTATGCCACTACTTATACAACAATGTGTTTGACGGAGAGTATCTATTACCTGAATTTAAAAATCTGGATTTTTTGTGGCTGATGAAAAACGATACCGTTACACCCGAATATTTAGAACAATTAAAGGCCTTGCTCCGTAGTATTCCCGGCGTACAATTAATAACCGAATTAACCAACGAGAAAATAAAAAATAAGGATTGCCTTATATTTTAATTAACGTGAGTTTTGGATGTTATTTAGCCATAATTATTCGCACGGACACGTCATTGTAAATGAATCAGCCGCCGCGGCGGATAGATGAAGAGAACAATTTCACCGGAGGTAAATCTATTAAATTAACAGGAGATGCCGATTCCGAATGCTTTCGGAATCGACATGACGATACACAGCTTTGATTTTCAATATAGAACATCCAAAACTCACGTTAATTACGATTCTTTTTTGGCTGCCAGTGTAAAGCCTACCGTAGTTCCAACGCCTTCTGTACTTCTTATATGAATGGTTTGGTGATGCGCTTCAATAATATGTTTGCATATAGCCAATCCTAAACCACTACCCGTTACATCCATGCTTCTTCCTGTATCGGTTCGGTAAAACCGTTCAAATATTCTTGGTAAGCTTTTTTCATCAATACCAATTCCGTCATCACTAATTTCAATTAAAATTCTTTTATTGTCAGTTTTATAAATGCCGGCAGTAATATTCCCGTTAATTTTACCATACTTAATTGAATTGGAAAACAGGTTGATGGCTACTTGTCGTATCTTTTCTTTATCGGCATTTACCATAATGGGCGATTCGTATCCTTTTTTAATACTAAATTTTATATTACGGCGTTCCGCTTTTATAGAGATGCTTTCAAAAGTGTCTTTTAATAAATCTTGTATAATAAAATTACTCCTTATAAGGGTAAGCTCACCTCTTTCTAATTTTGATATTTCATCTAAATCGCCCAACAAATTTGTAAGCCTTTCTACATGTTTTGTGGTTTTCTTTAAAAATTTGCTACTCAGTTCGGGGTTTTCCATGTTACCCTCCAACAATGTTTCTACATAGCTTTGTATGGCAAAAATGGGTGTTTTAAATTCGTGTGAGAGGTTTTGTAAAAACTCGCGCCTAAATTGTTCATTTGTCCTCATTGTTTCCATTTGCTCTTCGTTTTCTTTAGCCCAGGCTTCCACATCATCGGTAACTTCGGTTATACTTTTTTTTGGTAAAATATATTTGTAATAGGTTTCTTCGCGCCGGGTGGCCTTTGTTCGGTAAATGAACTTGTAAATGAGTTTAATTTTTCGGTAAATAAATCGTTCCAGTACATAGGAAATAAGCAGATATACGCCAAGCAGTAGCACACAAAACAATATAATCGCTACTGTCCATTCTTTATAAATAGCAAAAATAAGCAGACTAACAGGTGCTGCTATGGCAAGTGCTGTATAAAAAGACAACTTACCCGGCGATAAATTTTTTGGATCAAACATACCTTGTAATGAAGGTAGTGGTTTAGTATTAGAATAAAAAGTACTTAGTTTTGTATATCAAATTTATACCCTACCCCTTTTACGGTGGTTATACAATCTAAATTTAGTTTTTGCCTTATTTTCCTAATGTGCACATCAATGGTTCTGTCACCTACAATTACATCATTTCCCCAAATGGCATTTAGTATTTCGTTTCTTAAAAAAACCCTGCCCGGTTTTAAGGCTAATAAATACAATAATTCAAATTCTTTTTTGGCCAAAATCACTTCTTCCCCATCTACCAATACAATAAATTTTTCAGGGTCAATAACAACCTTACCGGCTTTAAGTATTTTGGAATCTGTTTTATGAATACGCCGTAATAAGGCATTTACGCGGCTAATGAGTACTTTGGGGCTTACAGGCTTGCTTACATAATCGTCTGCACCGGTTTCAAGGCCTCGTACCTGAGTGGTCTCATCATTCAGCGCAGTTAAAAACATGATGAGGGTATCTTTAAAATCTTCCCGGGAACGCAATACCTGGCATACCTGTACCCCTGTTTTTTTGGGCATCATCATATCTAATATTATCAGGTGTGGCTTATGTTTGCCGGCTTTATCAATGGCATCATCACCATCTTTCGCAGTTATTACATCATACCCTTCTTTTGTAAGATTATAGGAGATGATTTCAAGAATATCGGGTTCATCGTCCGCTATTAAAACTTTAAGCCCTTTATGCTCCATTTAATAAAAATTTAAAGCAAACCTAATGTTAAATTAATTTATTATAAAATAATACGCCTCAAATTGACGATACTTAATAAAAACTTAATAAACCGCTATATGGTTTTACCCGTATTTGTATGTAAAATGGGAGGTTATTGTACTTTTTTAGGAGGTAAGGCAAATGCTTTTGCGTCGTGCTCAAAATGGCCTTTATGGCTGCCATCGCAAAAGGGTTTGTTTTGTGATCGTCCGCACCGGCAAATAGAAATGATGGTTCTGCCACCCAAATCATAGATATTGCCCTCTTTATCAACAATTTCAAAATCGCCATCTACTTTAATAGAACCATTACTTAAAATAGTAAGTTTTGTTGTTGCCATATTGTGTTAAGGTTTTATTGTTTAAAGTCTTCGCTACTGGCTTTTTTTAAAAAATCTTTCTCCTCTTCAGTTAGCTTGTCGTAACCGCCGGTGGTGTTTATTTTATCCAGTATTTCGTCAAGTCGTTTTTGAGTTAATTTTGTTGTTTTTGTAAAGGGTAGGGTATCTGATTTATAAAACCGTGTACTTTTTATAACCGCCCGATGTTGAACCTTGGTCTCGGGATTAAAAAGATTCATAAACCAGTCGTACAAATGATTCATCCAATCGCTACCATCATATCCTTTTCTTAAAATATACACAAATAAAAATCCTGAAAGAGCTCCGGCAAGGTGTGCAATATGCACCGGCAGGTTACTGGCCGGAATGGTGGCCATGTTAATGGCCAAATAAATAACACCTATAATCCATAAGGATATGCCACCTCCCAGCATGGGGAACAACTTATAATTAGGATTGATGGTAACAGCTGCTGCACAAATGCCTAAAATACCTGCTCCACATCCGAAAAAGTACTGTGTATTTGTCAACAGCTGATTAGCCGGAATAAAGGAGGATGTAATTAAATAACCCGCAGCTCCGGCCATTACACCATATAAAAAAACAGGAATCAGTTTACGGTTCCCGGTAAGATCAATAAAAATAAAACCGAAACACCATAACCATAGCATATTGGCAAATAAATCCCAAAAGCTGATATGCACAAATGCGTGCGTAAAAAAGGTCCAGAATTTTGTAAAAGCAACCGTAGCGGCAGGAGAAAGTACAAACCAGGAAAGAACGTTTTTTTCAAAAATAGTCTGAATATCAGAACCTTCGGGATAGCGAATATAGGTAAGGGCTTTAAAAAAAGCAAGAACCACAAATATTATCATGCTAATGGCAATTAATATGACCAGTGGGTTCATTTTATTGCCAAAAGAAAGCCTGCTATCATAATTTCTTTCAGAAATAGACATACGATTGAATAAAGGTTCTAGTGATTTTTAGTAATTGTTTCTTCTCCTAAACTTTAATATAACGTTCTGCGATTGTTTTTGTTCCAGATTTTTAATATTATAAATCCGGTTATAGCTCCTCCTAAGTGTGCAAAATGTGCAATATTATCGCCCGAAAACTGAGAAATACCGCCAAAAAGATCAATAGCCACCAATCCTAATACCGCCCATTTGGCCTTAATAGGAACCGGTATAAATAATAGATACAGTTCCGTATTTGGAAAAGTCATGGCAAAAGCTACCAAAACGCCAAAAATAGCACCGGAAGCACCAACGGCCATGCTCGGGTTTCCCATAAAGTATTGCATCCCTAAGTGTAAAGCAGCAGAGCCTAAGCCGCATAAAAAGTAAAAGATTAAAAACCTTTTTGCTCCCCATACATTTTCCAGCACACGCCCAAACATCCATAGTGCAAACATGTTGAACAATATATGGTAGAAAATAATACCGCCAACCGGATTACCAAAAACATCCTGATTATAAGCAGCATGGGCAAACATGTGCGTAATAAGCTGCCAGGGATGAAAGTTTTCGTTGCCAATGGGCCATAACCCTATTTTGGCGGTTATGTTATAGCGGGGGTCGTACAAAATCTGTGCTACCCACACCAAAACATTAATCATTATAAGATTGCGTACCGCCGGAGGAAAGTTTTGTGCCGGTCTTGTGTAAAAATTACTCATGCAACAAAGATAACAGGTTGAAGGATGTTTTGTTTAATTCAATTATTTTGGTTTTTGCTTTTTGTTCATGTACTCCCGTGCTTTGTAAATATCTTTTTTTATATTGTCAGATATGGTTGTAGAAGCAGTATCAGCCGCTAATCTAGCTTTTAGTTGTAAAGCAGTTGTATCGTCCTCGGGTACTGGCCTGTTTTTCATGGCTTGTAACAAAGAATCGTTAACAGAAATTGTATCGGCAACAATGGTAGTATCGTCAAATTGATAATTGAGTGTGTCGATAGTTTGAGTAGAAGCCGGTTTTTTATCTGTACCACCGCAAGAAGTAAAGGCTATAGCCAGTATCATAAATAAATATCTGATATGCATAAGTTTTATCATTGGAGTTTTGATTTTAGAAAGTTACGAAAAAGGGAAGAAAAGAAAACTCATTTATTATATTATCCAATCTAAATAGTTTTCATTATTCAAAACAGTAAAACTTGCATCAGGATAGGCTTTGGCAAATGCGGTGGGTAGTTTGTTTTTTGTAGTCTGCCATTTACATCCCAATGCAGTAATTTGGCCGGTATGTATTTCCAGTAAATCTATTTCCTGCCCGTCATAAGTCCGCCAATAGTAATATTGAGGATTCCGATTTTTATAGCTGTTGCATTTTATGCGCTCACTCATTATATACTGCTCCCATAATTGACCCATATCGTTTCGGTTGTTTAATGCCCTAAAATCTCCAATTAAAGCATTGCGAATGCCATTATCGAAAAAATACCATTTTTTACTTTTGCTTACCTCTTTGCGCAAACTATTACTGTAACCTCCCAGTGGATAAATAATAAATACTTTACTTAATAAATAGAGGTAACGTTCCACCGTTTGTTTATTTATTTGCAGATTATTGCCTAATTCCACCGTACTCACTTCACTGCCTACCAGCCATGCTAATAGTTGCAACAATTTATGTAAAACCTGCGCCCCCTTTCCTTCCCCACCCGTACCGAACGTGAGTTATCAAAGAACTTATGGTTTTTTCCCCGGTACGTTCGGGCGGGAAAAATCATACCACCTACGTACAGGGTGGTTTTTTGGCCAACGCCCCCCTGCTCATTTACTAACTTACTCAACTTTCCGCCACGGCGGACAGGATTGCCTGCGGCATCGTAGGTGTAGGTTATTGTGCCTTTACCAGTAACCGTAATAACCTGTGGTGAATTTAACTGATTATATTGAAGCTACTATTTTTTGTTTAAATCTATTACTAAATTTCGGTTGCTATATGCCTCAGCGAGGACGCTGAGGCGAGCAGGGGAGGCATTGCCTGAGTTTCGTTAAATCAATATCTGCCAACTCCAAAAAATTCATTACTTCAAAAAGTCCCTGCTTGCTGCATAAATAAAAACTTGCTGAACTGTGAACATATTTTGTAACATCCTCCACCGTCCCTTGCAGGAGACTCGGCTGGGAAGGAGCCTTGCAGTCCGCCGTGTCCTGCTACCCAACGCACAATACTAATAGCAGAGACTACGGCGGCGAAACGGGTACTCGATATGAAAAATTATTTTAAGCAATTCTTCAACAGTTAGAATTTTCTCAGCTTTAGTTGTACCACATTCTCAATATGTAAAGTATGCGGAAACATATCCACCGGCAGTACTTTGGTTACTTCGTATTTTTCATCTAACAACGCCAAATCTCTGGCCTGTGTAGCCGGGTTGCAACTTACATATACAACAATTGGTGCTGCTATTTCATTAATTTTTTTAACCAATTTTTCGTGCATGCCGGCTCTTGGTGGGTCGGTAATAATGACATTGGGGCGGCCATGCTTTGCAAAAAAATCATCATCGCAAATATCAATCACATCACCAGCATAAAAATAGGTTGTATCAATGCCGTTCAGTTGGGCATTTTCTTTGGCATCGGCAATGGCTTCTTCTACTACTTCAACACCAATTACTTTGGTAGCATTTTTGCTGCAAAAAATACCAATACTGCCTGTACCGCAATACAAATCGTAGAGAATTTCTTTTCCGGTAAGCTCGGCAAAATCTCTTGCTACTTCGTATAATTTAGTGCCCTGTTTTGTATTGGTTTGAAAAAATGATTTTGGCCCAATCTTAAACTGATAGTCTTCTAATTTTTCTACAACATAGCCCTTACCGTAATAGGCAATAGGCTCCAGCCCATGCAGGCTATCATTACGTTTTGTATTGATGGTATATAAAAGCGAAGTGATGTTGGAAAACTTTTCAAGCACATAATCCAGCACCGATTTTACTTTTTCCATATCATCTTCACCAAACATAATGTTCGCCATCCATTCCCCCGTTTCGCAGAGGCGCACCTGTATGGTGCGTAAAAAACCTTTCTGCTCACGCAAATTGTAAAAAGAATACCCTTTTTGTAAAGCAAAGTTTTTAATAGCCAGTCGCACCTCATTGGTTGGCTCTGCCTGTAAATAACATTTTTCAATATCAACTACCTTACTCCAAAAACCACGTGCGTGAAAACCGGCAAAACCATGCCCCCTAACCCCGGAAGGGGGAGTTTGGCCAACGCTCAAATCCTCTCCTTTTAAATACCCAGAAATATTATTAGACGCTTTAAAAAGCTGGCTATTGTGAGCCAGCAAAGCCCCTCCCTCGGAGGAATTTAGGGAGGCCCTTGGTTTCTCTGGTGTAAACTCTTCCGTAGCAAAAGTGTATTCTAATTTATTGCGGTAATACTTTGTTTCTGCAGCTCCTATGATGGGTGCAATAGGCGGTAATTTTACCTTTGCAATCCGTTGTAAATTATCGGTAACCTGTTTTTGCTTGTATTCTAATTGTTTGGCATACGGTAACATTTGCCACTGGCAGCCGCCACAAATACCAAAGTGGCTGCAAAAAGGCTCTGTTCTTTCTTTAGAATAAGAGATAAACTCCAGCGGAAAGCCTTCAGCCCAGTCTTTTTTGCTTTTAGTAATGCGCACATTTACTACATCTCCGGGAACAACCCTCTCTACAAAAACCACTTTGCCATCTATGCGGGCAATAGATTTACCTTCTGCTGCATAACTTTCTATCAATATACTTTGCAGTACAATATCTTTTTTCTTTCGAGCCATAGGGCGCAAAGATAATGCTAAGTAGAGAAGCTATATAAAGAACAGTATTCCTGCCCTAAAAGCAATGAGGATATAATTGTTAATACAGTGGGTAAAATATTTGTTCATGTAAAAAAAAGTTGACAAATACGGCACGCAATTTATTCAAAAACAGATTAGGCTATTCAAGAGTAATATTGCGTATATTAAAAGAAAAAATCCTGCCTTAGAGTAATGAAGACAGGATTTTTTTATGAGTAGATTTTATAATTACAACTGGCTGATAACATCAGCTACTAATTTAGATTTTCCCAAAGTATAATAATGTAATACCGGTACACCATTTGCTTTCAATTCTTTTGATTGCATGGTTAACCATTCCACTCCCACTTTTTCTACCTCTTCATTATTTTTACACTTATCAAGGGCTTTTGAAAGATCCGCAGGAAGATCGATATGAAAAATTTTAGGCAATACTGTTAACTGGCTTTTAACCGCAATGGCTTTTAAACCCGGAATAATAGGTACCGTAATGCCTATTGCTCTACATTGTTTTACAAAGTCGAAATATTTTTGATTATCAAAAAACATTTGGGTTACAATATAATCAGCACCTGCATCTACTTTAGCTTTCAGGTATTGTAGATCGGTTTGCATATTAGGTGCTTCAAAATGCTTTTCGGGATAGCCGGCAACTCCAATACAAAAAGAGGTTTTATGACTGTTTTTCAGTTCTTCTTCTAAATAAATACCATTGTTAAGATTTACCACTTGCTGTAATAATTCCGATGCATGGCGATGGCCACCTTCTTGTGGAATAAACGCCGTTTCGTTTTTGGCCGCATCGCCACGTAAAACCAACACATTATCAATACCGAGGTAGCGGAGGTTAATTAAAGCATCTTCTGTTTCGGCAATATTAAATCCGCCACAAATCAGGTGTGGTACGGGATCCACATTATACCGGTTCATTAATGCCGCACAAATACTTTCAGTCCCCGGTCTTTTGCGGATGGTTACTTTTTTAAAAGACCCATCAGGATTTTGTTTAAACACATGCTCGGCACGGTGGTAGGTAACATTAATAAAGGCGGGTTTGAATTCCATCAGCGGGTCTAAGTGATTATACACTGCATCAATACCCTTTCCCTTAATGGGTGGCAGGATTTCAAACGAAATTAATGTGCCTTTTGCATTGTTGATATGGTCAATAACTTTCATCTTGCTTTTGAATAAGGCTGCAAAATTAAGGGAAATTGGCAGGATAGCCTTTCTTTACTTATTATTCAATTTTTAAATACTTCCTCTTCAAATGCCGCTATTGCCAAAGCCCGGTTTTGTTTGGATGGGGTTTTTAAGGATTTTAGCTGTTCGCTTTTTTTGCCTTATATACTTTACTACATCTTTGATTACTATTTTTTGGAAATGCAGATAGGAAAGTTTCCAACAGTTTGTAATCGGGTTTTTAGTTTTTTGATGGGAAGATAAATAATACCGCTTTCGTTACTGATACTTTCGCATCAAGAATATTTATGTTGTTAACTTTTTTTAATACAAGTGCTAAGAAAAGTTGATGTAATTTCTTTTCAGGTAAAAACTAAATGATGGCTATCATTTGAATAAAAATATTTTTATGGAGAGGGTACAACAAGGGTTTTCCTCCAATAAATACGTAATTCGCTTTCTTCAAATAGTTTTTATTATACGAAATAAATTAACTGACACCATTGTTTTCAAAACTTGCACCCTGCGGCGGCATTAGGCTATATTTCCCTAAATTTACAACCATCACATTTGTACAATAAAAAATAGAATTACTATGAGTAAGATCATTCAGGCTGGCATTGCCTCTTACGGAATGAGTGGAAAGATTTTTCATGCACCTTTTTTGCAGCAACACCCAAATTATAATTTAAAGGCCATTGTAGAACGTCATAAAAATGAATCGCGTGAACGTTATCCCGGCTCTTTATTATATCGTTCTTTTGAGGAATTAATTGCAGATGATGATATAGATCTTGTTATAGTGAACACGCCGGTACAAACGCATTTTGAATATGCGAAAGCGGCTTTACAAGCCGGAAAAAACATTGTGGTAGAAAAGCCGTTTACCACCAATGCTTCCGAAGCGGCCGAACTGAATGCATTGGCAAAGGAAAAAGGACTTTTTTTATCGGTATATCAAAACCGGCGGTATGATGGTGATTTTAAAGCCCTGCAAGAAGTGCTGGATGAAAATTTATTGGGAGAATTGAAGGAAGCTGAAATGCGATTTGACCGCTACCGGCCGGGGCATAGCGGTAAAGAGCATAAAGAAGGGGATAAACCGGGTGCCGGAAACCTGCATGATTTGGGAGCACACCTTATTGATCAGGCTATACAGCTATTTGGTTTTCCCGAAGCTGTTTGGGCAGATGTTTTTGCTATGAGAAAGGATATGATTGCCAATGATTATTTTGAACTGATTTTGTATTACCCCAAGCCTTTCCGAGTACGCATCAAAGGAACTGTTTTTTGTAGGGAGCCATATTACGCTTACATCTTACAGGGTGAAAACGGCACTTTTATGCAAGAACGTTCCGACTTGCAAGAGCTGAGACTAAGCGAAGGAGCAATACCTGCTTTGAATAACTGGATAGAAACACCCGATAACTATGACGGCATATTGCATAGCGAAATAAACGGATTTGTAGTAAAAAGGCAAACCAGATCCGGTATTGGAAATTATATGAATTATTATCAGGACGTATATGATGCTTTGGTAAACGGTAAGCCTAATCCTGTGCCGGCATCAGATGCGGTATTAACAATGAAAGTGGTCGATGCCGCCTTAGAGAGTAGTAGTAAACGGTGCGCGGTTAATTTAAAGAAAGATTAAATATTGATGCATGGTAACTCCTTTACTTAAGAAATTACATGTTTTGTTTTTATTGATTCCTGTTCTGTACTCTTGCAGTGTAGAACAGCAAATTAAAAGATCGGCCAGGCAACAGCTATTATCTGTTGAAGGGTTAAAAAATGCACATATCGGTATTAGTGTTTATAATGAAGGGGAAAAGAAATATGTATATAACCATCAGGCCGAAAAATATTTTGTACCGGCCAGTAATACCAAAATACCCACGCTTTATGTGGCTATGAAGTATTTGGACGATAGCCTGCCGGGGATAAAAGTGCAAGAATATGCCGATAGAATTATTTTAACGCCTACCGGCGATCCCACCCTGTTAGACCCGGAATTTACAAACCAACCGGTGTTTGATTATTTGCAGAAAGCAACTAAACCAATTTATGCTACAAAGGATAGTATTGCCACCAGTGCATGGGGAAGCGGGTGGAGTTGGGGCGATTATGATGCAGATTATATGCCGGAACGATCCTCGCTACCCATTTACAGCAATGTAATTTGGTTTTATGGTATGGAAAACGGGCAGCCGAATCATTTCCCCAAAGGTATTGAAGCCGTAAAGAATTTTAGCGTAAAAACAGCGAGTGCCGGTAATTTTTTAACAGGAGTGAACAGGGATTTCATGGCTAACAATTTCACCATGAACTTGGGTGCCGTAGCGTTAAAAGAAGTTCGGGTGCCGTTTATTAATTCCGTAAACCTGCAATGGCAATTACTGTCTGATACCGTACATAAAAAAATTACACTTGTAGATAATGTACCGGTCAATCATAATACGTTTACCATCTATTCTCAGCCAACCGACTCTATGCTTTCTCTTTTAATGCACCGCAGTGATAATTTTTTTGCAGAGCAAAGTCTGTTAATGGTAAGCAATACTTTATTGGGTAAAATGACTAACTATGAATTGATAGACACCATCCTAAAAACTGATTTTAAAGATCTTCCTCAAAAACCCCGTTGGGCAGATGGTTCGGGCTTAAGCCGCTATAATTTATTTACACCGCAAGACTTTGTAACCATCCTGCAAAAAATGAAAACAACGTTTGGGATGGAGCGCATTAAAACCATTTTTGCAACCGGCGGCACTGGTACGCTTAGTTCTTATTATAAAAACGAAAAAGGATTTATTTATGCAAAAACGGGCACGCTTTCCGGCGTAGTTTCTTTAAGTGGGTTTTTATACACGAGAAAAAATAAACTCCTTATTTTTTCTGTTTTGGTCAATAATCACAATACATCCTCTACCAATGTCAGGGTAGCTGTGGAAAAATTTATTAGGCAACTAAGGCAAAAATATTAATGCTGAAACAATAATTGCAGGTGGATGATTAAGCAAGTTTATTAGTATAACTACAATGTTTAAAAATTATTTCGAGTGCGCCACAATAGTTATTTTCGCTGCTGATAAAATATTTTTTTGGAACAACAAGCCGATATAAATAAAGAAGCCTTTGTCCGCGGGTTTGATAAACTGCGTGTTTGCGTAATTATACCTACTTATAATAATGCAGCTACTGTGGGCGGTGTAATACATGAAGTATTACAATATACGCCACATTTAATAGTGGTTAATGACGGCTCTACGGATGCCACTAAAACAATTATTGCAGAAATTCCAAACATCTATACTGTAAATTATAAACCCAACCGTGGTAAAGGATGGGCCTTACGTACCGGGTTTAAAAAAGCTATAGAATTAGGCTACCAATATGCTATTACGATTGATGCAGACGGCCAACATTTTGCTGATGACCTGCCGGTTTTTATCAATAAATTATCAGAAACTGGTATGGCACTTATTATGGGTGCCCGTAATATGGATACGGCAGATAATGTGCCCGGCAAAAGTAGTTTTGGAAATAAGTTTTCAAATTTTTGGTATCGGGTAGAAACGGGTATCAGCTTGCCTGATACACAAACAGGGTTCCGCTTATACCCGCTGGAGCCCATCAGTAAAATGAAATTCTTTACCCAAAAATATGAGTTTGAAATTGAAGTGATTGTACGATTAGCTTGGGCAGGAACAAAAGTGGTATCGGTGCCTATTACAGTATATTACCCACCCGCCGGGGAAAGAGTATCACACTTTAGACCCTTTAAAGATTTTACACGCATCAGTGTTGTAAATACGGTACTGGTAACCATTTGTTTTTTTTACATTTGGCCAAGAAATTTTTTTCGGTTTTTTTTCAGAAATAAAAACTGGAAACAGGATTTGCGAAACATACTGTTAAAACCGGGAGAAACCGATTTTACTAAAGCCAATTCGGTTGCGTTTGGTGTTTTTATGGGAATCATTCCTGTTTGGGGTTTTCAATTATTACTGGGCGTGTCCTTAGCGCACCTCATGCGGTTGAATAAAACACTTTTTGTATTGG
>JBKEEB010000117.1:0-30594 GCA_047975735.1 Niabella sp. | reverse complement strand
GGTAAATAGGAGGTGTAAATAACGGCTGTCGCCAATTTGTTGTGTATCCGTTACAAAATACTTATAGTAAAAATCACCATTATCGCTAATGGGGCTTATAAATTCTTTATCAAAAACATTTATGTAATTATTATACACATTAAACACCTGATCCATGCCTCCCAAAAACTTAACCATACTTTCATTTTTTATGCCATTGGTGTTTACCGCCTTAATTTCTTCCCTTCTTTTTAATGGTTTTTTTTGATAATAGTAATCCGATAGGCTTTCCGTCATATAAGCCGGTAATATTCTTATCCCTTCAATTGTATCAATATTTTGATTAATCAACTCGTTTAAAGGCCTGAAAGGTTTTATATTAGATATTTTTTGCAGGGTCTTAAAGTTTTTAAGATCCACCTCTAATTTATTGTATAATTCATAAGAAAAGTTATCGTATTTATACCGGTTGTTTTCGGGTTTATGCTCTACAATTTTTTTCCATAGCCAAAGTCCTCTGTCTATTTTCTTACTTTTTACAATAACCGTTTCGTTAAAAGTTCCCCGTTCCATAGGTACAACTACTTCTATGGTTGCAGTGTCCTTTTGAATAGGAAGATAAAATGTTTGAAACCCTACTCTTGTAAAAATAAGCGTATCCGACGGCCAAATGGGAACTGCAAAGGAAAACTTACCGGCCGAGTCGGAAACGGCTCCCAAATGAGAGCCCTTAAATTGTATAGATGCAAATGGTACGGGTTCTTCACTATGCGAATCCTTTACAACACCGCGGATGGATTTTTGGCCCCGGCCTTCAATACCCGAAAACAATATCAACAGTAAAAATGCTATTCCATAGAAGTACTTCATGTGCGCAACAAAACTAAGGGAGTTTTTATTTGTTATGATGATAAATTTATTTGCTCTTTAGTGCAGGATTGTATTATCTCTACACTATCTTGCAAAAAGAAAATAAGAAGTATTATGTTGTCCATTCGTTGCTTTGAGTTTAACCCCATTCAGGAAAATACATATGTTTTGTATAATAAAGATGGGTTGTGTGCCATAATTGACCCCGGTTGCTATTATGAAAACGAAAGAAAGCAACTAAAAGATTTTATTGAGAGCAATAATCTTACTCCCATACATTTAATAAATACCCATTGCCATTTGGACCATGTTTTTGGCAATCTGTTTGTAAGCGATACTTGGCAACTGCCGCTGAAGCTGAACGAAATTGAAAAAGTAGTACTGGGATTTGCTCCCCGTTCTGCCGAAATGTATGGATTGCCTTTTGAGAACTATCAGGGCACAATGCAATTTTTACAGGAAGGAGATATTGTAAAAATTGGCGATGATGAATTACAGGTACTATTTACACCCGGCCATTCGCCCGGCAGTATTAGCTTTTATAATAAAGAAGATGGGTTTTTAATAAGTGGCGATGTGCTGTTTAGCGGCAGTATTGGCCGTACAGACCTGCCCGGTGGTAGTTTTGAAGAATTAGAAAAATCTATCCGCAATAAGTTATATACACTTCCCGATGATACAAAAGTATTTTCAGGCCATGGCCGGGGTACCAGCATTGGTTTTGAGAAAAAAAACAACCCTTTTGTGCGGGTAGATGATTAGCCGAACTTCATTAATTATTGTCCCTCAGAATCCTTTTTATACCGGTTTCTAAACCACGCAACTCGGCCATGCTTTTTAAACGGCCTATAAGTGAGTAACCCGGATAAAAGGTTTTGTTCATATCATCCAGCATTAAATGTCCATGATCGGGGCGCATAGGTATGGAAATATTATTTTGCTGCATGTGTTCCAACGCTTCTTTAATTACGGCATACATATCTACATCTCCTGTTAAGTGATTAGCTTCATAAAAATTACCGGCATCATCACGTTGGGTACTTCTTAAATGCAGAAAATGAATATGTTTTGCCAGCCTTTTCACCATACCCGGTAAATCGTTATCTGCCCGCACACCGTAAGAGCCGGTGCAAAAGCAAAGGCCGTTAGCCTCAGAAGGCACAGCATTTACGATTGCTGTGGCATCGGCTTCTGTTTTTACAATTCTCGGCAATCCTAATATCGAAAAAGGGGGGTCATCGGGGTGTATTGCCATTTTAATACCACAGGCTTCTGCTTCGGGAATTATTTGTTGTAAAAAGTAAAACAGGTGCACCCGTAGCGTGGCCTCATCAATAGCAGCATAGGTTTCCAGTGCAGCCAATACGCCTTCGGCTGTAAAACTGTTATCCGTACCTGGAAGACTTAATAGGACGTTTTTAAATAATGTTTGTTTTTGTATATCGGTAAAACCGTTGTACTTTTTCCTTGCTGCTGCTAATTCCTCATCAGTATAATCATTTGCTGCGCCGGGCCGTTGCAGCATCCATACATCAAAAGCAATAAAAGCCGATCTTTCGTAATACAGTGCAATAGTACCATCAGATAATCGGTAATTGACATCGGTTCGCATCCAGTCAAACAAAGGCATAAAATTATAAGCAACCACCTTTATACCACAGGCAGCAAGATTTTTAAGGCTTTGTATATAATTTTCAATATAGGATGCATATTGGCCGGTCTTTTTTTTAATATCTTCATGAACGGGGAGGCTTTCTACTACTTCCCAACTCAGCCCTTCGGCAACGATCATTTGCTTACGCTCCATAATGGCCTCTACTGACCATACCTCACCAGCAGGTATTTGATGTAGTGCTGTAACCACTGCCGTACAGCCAGCCTGTTTAATATGCAACAAGTTTACCGGATCTTTGGGGCCAAACCATCGCATAGAATAGGTCATGCCAATTTGATTGTTCATAATTTGGCTGATTATTATTTTTTCTTTTGGGTACTGTTTCTGGTAACCATTTCGGGAGCCAGTATGGTAGTTTCAAACTCTGTAACGGGTCTTTTGCTTTCAATGGTTTGTAGCAAAAGGGTAGCAGCTTTTTCACCCATTTCAAATGCAGGCTGGCGAATAATGGAAAGAGAGGGATTTAATAATTCGGTATTTTTTGTATTACTGAACCCGATTAAAGCCACCTGATCGGGTATTTTAATACCCTTTTGGGTTAGGTATCGAATAATTTCGATGGATAACCGGTCAGAAAGGCTTACAATGCCATCAGGTTTTTTTTTCTGCTTGAATAGCTGGCTCATAGCTTTTTCAACTTCAGTTTTAATATTACCGCCATAGTTGCAATATTTAACTTGGTTGGGGTTAAACGCCATACCGCTTTCGGTAATGGCTTTTTCGCAACCGGCAATACGGTCTTTTGTAATGGAAAGGTTTAGATTATTACAAACAATGGCGATGTTTTTACGACCATTTTCAATTAAATGTTTGGTGGCCTGATAGGCACCAAGATTATTATCAACCACTACTTTATGGCTGTCAATTTCATTACTTACCCGATCCACAAACACAATGGGCATTCCCTTGTTTTTAAGTTGCTGAAATTGCGAAAAATCTTCTGTTTCGGCCGATACCGAAATAATCAACCCGTCAACAGATCTGGATGTAAGATAATCAAGAATCAAGTTTTCTTTTTCAACTGATTCTTTACTTTGAGTAATAATAACATTATATCCTTTGCTGTAAGCTACAGATTCTACCCCGTCAATAATCTGACTAAAAAACATATTGGCAATTTCGGCAACAACAATTCCTATGGAACGTGTTCTTTGTTCTTTAAGGCTTAAGGCTACCGGGTTTGGGCGGTAATTATGTTCTCGGGCAAAAGCCTGCACCTTTTTTTTAGTTTCTTCGCCAATCTCATAACTATCTCTTAAAGCCCTTGAAACCGTAGATGGAGACAGACCTAAAGCCTTTGCAATATCTTTTATAGTGATAGCTTCAAATTTCATAAAGCAATAATAACAGGTAAGTTCTATACGAATATAACCATATTTTTTAATGTTGTGTACCCTGCATACGTTTTCGGTATCGTTTGCGTAAATAAATCCATCCTGTACTGTCTGGTTTGTTAAAAAAAGGGTTAGAATTGTTAAACGATTTAATAACCTGGTATGATGTAGTGCAACCGATTGCAATAACGAACACAGCCATTTTTAGTCATTTAATTTAAGCTATATGAACAAACTATTTTTAACCTTATCCTTGTTTTTTGTTTTTGCTGCTACGCACGCACAAACAAGAGTGGTGAAGGGACCTGTGATAGATGATAGCAGAACGCCTGTTATAGGAGCTACTGTGTCATTAGAGGGGTCTTCAACTGCCACACAAACCGCTATGAACGGAGAATATACTATAAGTATTCCATCTTCAGGATCGCCCAAACTTATTTTTTCTGCCATAGGCTACAAAACGCAAACTATTGCGGTTACCGGAGATGTAATGGATGTTGCCCTTGATAAAAATATAGTTGCGGGAGACGAGGTTGTGGTAATTGGGTATGGAACAGTTTCCCGAAAATCGTTAGCAGGAGCTGTTAGCTCGATAAAAGGAAAGGAATTGGAAAAAGCTCCTGTAGTAAATGTGGCAGAAGCATTAACTGGTCGCCTGCCGGGTGTGAATGTAACAACTGTTGATGGAGCACCTGGTGCAGAGATTGTAATTAGAGTAAGAGGTGGCGGCTCAATTACACAAGATAACTCTCCACTATATATTGTGGACGGGTTTATTGTTGATAATTTAAACGATATTACTTCGTCAGATATTGAATCAATTGATGTGTTGAAGGATGCATCGGCAACTGCTATATATGGTTCAAGAGGAGCAAACGGTGTAGTTATTGTTACTACTAAAAAACCTAAAGCTGGTAAAACAACAGTTAATTATAATGCATTTTTTCAAAGCAAATACATGCCAAAAGAAATTAAGGTGCTATCGCCTTATGAGTTTGCTTTGTTACATTATGAGTATGGACTTGTAAGGGGTACTACCTCTAGCGAGTATACAAATTTTAAAAAGTTTTTTGGAGCGTATGATGATTTGGAATTGTATAAATATCAAGCTGGTACTAACTGGCAGGATGAGTTGTTTGGTGGTGCAATAAAATCGTATCAACACAATTTGTCGGTTAGCGGAGGTTCTGAAAAAACAAAGTTTAGCTTTGGCGCAACTTATAATAATGATGAAGGCTTAATGCTCAATTCTGGTCAAAAACGCCTCTATTTTAACTTTAAGCTTAATCACGAACTGTATAAAAATCTAAGACTTGATTTGTCGGTTCGATTTACAAATAATGTAATTGATGGAGCTGGAACGTCGGGTAGCTCAAGTGTGCGTATTGCAGATGGCATACAAACAAGACCTATTAATGGGCTGGCTGATCAAATTACTATAGATCCTATTGACATTCTTGATGGCGATGACGAGTATGATAACTTTTTAAAAAGCTTAATAAACCCTGTAGAGCTAGCTAAACAAGATTACCGAAAACGTTCTACAAGAGACTTAAGTTTGGGTACTGCACTTTCTTATAATCCTTTCAGATCAGTTGGTTTAAAATCGGAGCTATCAGTTACATTGCGCAGTGGAAGGAATTTGAGATACTGGGGGCCGCTAACGGGAGAGTCTAGAAATATTGGTAATGCCTTACCACTGGGCGAAATTTCAACTGCAAATTCTGATGCGTATAGATGGGTGAATACAGCTAATTTTAAAATACTTAAGAACTCTGATCACGATCTTACTTTTCTTTTGGGGCATGAACTTAATTTTGCAACGGGTCGCTCGGCACTTAATAAATCAATTTATTTCGAAGAAGGAACATTACCTGATGTATTATTTGCAAATATGGCATTAGGAACTCCATATCTTGTAGAAAGTAGGGAGTTGAGAGGAGAGGATATGGTGTCGGCATTTACAAGGATTAACTATACTTTTTTAAATCGCTATATTTTATATGCAACCTTAAGAGCAGATGGTTCCAGTAAATTTGCTCCTGGCAATCGTTGGGGCTATTTTCCTTCTGCATCATTTGCTTGGAGAATAACCGAGGAAGACTTTATGAAGGATGTAGCATTTGTGAATGATTTAAAGCTAAGGTTAAGTTATGGAGAGTCGGGTAATAACCGAATTGCAAATGATAGTTGGCGGTTTTTATTTGGTCCAAGTCAAAATAGAACTTATGGAGTAGGAAATGTTTCTTCTCCCTATTATAATTTTCTAAATTCATCTTTGCCTAATCCAAATTTACAATGGGAAACTACTGTTTCACGAAATATAGGTGTTGATTTTGCCCTATTTAAGAACAAATTAACAGGTACAATTGATTACTATAAGAATACTGTAAAAGGCTTAATAATCGACAATCAAATTCCATCAACTACAGGATTTAGAACACAATTAATTAACCTTGGACAAACTTCAAATAAGGGTTTTGAGGTTGGTTTAAACGCACCAATTATTGAAAAAAGCGACTACGGTTTAAGTCTCTCATTTAATATTGGAAAAAATATCCCTAAAATCGATAAGCTAGATGGCACAGATACAAGAATGTTTCAGTCTAATTGGGCCGGAACTGATTTGAAAACTCAGGATGATTATTTGTTGCAAACAGGTAAAGCATTGGGCATGATTTACGGTTACGTAGCGGATGGTTTTTATACTACGGATGATTTTGAGTCTTATAATACAACCACAAGGCAGTACATATTGAAAGATGGCATAGCTGCTTCTACTATTTTGGGCGGTACAATTGGCGTTCGTCCGGGTACTATGAAATTGAAAGATTTGAATGGAGATGGGCAGATTACAGCGGATAAAGATCGTCAAGTTATTGGAAACGCTATTGCTAAACATTCTGGTGGATTTGGTTTAAATGGCAGACTAAAGAGCTTTGATTTAAGTATGTTTTTTAATTGGGTGTACGGAAACGATATATACAATACAGGTCGCATACAATACAATATGCTATATAGAACAACATTTGGAAACATTTCAGATAGGATGAATTCTTCTAATCGATACAAATATGTGAATGAGGCAGGACAACTGGTAACTTCGTTAGAAGATTTGTCAGCACTGAATGAAAACGCAACCGTTTGGTCCCCTTTCTCTATGGGTTCTGCTTCTCCTGTTATTACCACAGATGCGATTGAGGATGGGTCTTTTTTAAGAATGAGTTTCTTAACAGTGGGATATACATTACCTCGAAAATTAACATTAAGGGCAGGAATATCTAGCCTTCGTTTTTTTGGAACCATTTACAATGCCTTTGTATTAACCAACTACACAGGATATGACCCAGAAGTATCGACAACCAGAAGCAGTACTTATGCTGCACTAACACCGGGAGTTGATTATTCGGCTTATCCCAAGAGTAGAACTTTCACCTTTGGTTTAAATCTTAATTTTAAATAATTGCCGTTATGAAAATGAAGTTTACATTCTATATATTATTGGCATTTTGCCTAAACGTAGCAACTGTTTCTTGTAAAAAGTTTTTAGATGCAGATTCCCCTTCGAACTTCACACAAGAATATATTTATGCAAATCCCGCCGAGGCTGTAAAAGGGGTCTATGCTAGCTACGCACTTTTTAATCAAGATGCATTTACTTCCCGATTGTCAAATTCTTTTATTCCTAATACAGATATAGAGGTGGGTGGAGTAGGAGCCGCACCAGATAACTCTAGAAGGGATATTTGGTCACTAGAAACTACTGATGCCAATGGAGATCTGAATACAGTTTATGCAAATGCATATAATGCTATAAATAAGGCAAATATCGCAATTGAAGGGATTGAACAATCTGCAAAGGCTAATGATCCTAATATGAAGCAATTGTTAGGAGAAGCCAAAGCACTCAGGGCTATGTGGTATTATTGGCTCGTTAATTACTGGGGAGATGTTCCCTTTACACTGATTCCTTCCAGGGGTGGCGATCCTTCAAAATTGTATTTGCCTAGAACTGGGCGGGATACTATATTAAGCACTTTGATTCAAGATTTGATTAGCGTGGAGCCTGTAATGAAATCGGCTGTAGAAGTGGAGTATGGTGTAGAACGAATTAATAGGGAATTTGTACAAGGGCTTATTGCGCGTTTGGCTTTATGTAGAGGCGGTTATTGGTTGTATCCAGATATGACCATGCAACGTAAAAGTGATTATTTGGAATATTATCAAATTGCAAAAACCTATGCGCATAAAGTTATTTATGATTGGGGACGTACGTTGAATCCCTCTTTTGCAGCAGTATTTGATAATCAAAGTAAATGGGTTGTAGACAGCCGATCTGACGTGTTATTCGAGGTTGCATTTCAACAAGGTTTTGGAGATGTTGGTTGGAATATAGGAATGGCTGTAGATGCCGGTACTCATAATTACGGTTCGGGCTCAACATACAAGCCGCTGACACCAACATATGCCTACAGCTTCGATACGTTGGATACACGCCTTCAGAAAATTGTAGCGTTTTACAAATACGATGCCACTTTAACACAGGCCCCAGTTAGTGTTACTGGGTTGGGTATAGGTAATTGGAACAGACTTTTAATGCCAGTTCCTTCAGGTCCTACTTCGGCTAAAGGAACAGGAATTAACTGGCCTATTATGCGTTTGTCTGATGTAATGTTAATGTATGCAGAAGCTGATAATGAACTAAGCGGAGGCCCTACTGCAGAGGCTATTGAAATGTTGAAAATAGTTAGAAGAAGAGCTTTCAATAGCTCTGATTGGCCCGAAAAAGTGGATGCATATGTATTGAGTGTTAATAGTGGGAAAGAGGCTTTTTTTAATGCGATTGTAAACGAAAGGGCTTGGGAATTAGGAGGTGAGTGCATTCGTCATTACGATTTAATTCGATGGAACTTATTTGGAAAGAAAATTGCAGAAACAAAGCAAAAACTTACTCAGATGGGAGAGAATACTTTTAATGGAGCTGGCTCGTATGATTATTTGCCTGATTATTTATATTACAGAATTACAGCTGACAAGAAAATTGAATGGTATAATAGCATCTTTATTAAAGCAGGTTCTCCTCCACCGATCAAAAACAGTCCGAATCCCGGTGATAATCCAAATGGATATACAAGGGTAACCTGGCTGAGAGGTTTGTATAACCAAACCACTTTGGGGCCTGCCAATTACATTTTGAACTCTTGGAGAGGGTATAAGGACGAAACAGGGAATAGCCCCGTACCCTATATTTTACCGCTACATTCATCTGTAATTAGCAGTAGTAATGGTACTTTAAAAAATGAAGGATATAACTTTTAATTCTAAAACCCAGCATAATGAAAAATAGAATAAATAAAACGTTTTTTTTAATGTCATTAGGCTTTGTGTTGTTGTTTGCAGAGGCCTGTAATCGGGAATGGGAGCCTGAATTGGAAGGTGAGGCTCTGCGCTTGTTTAGACCAGCTATGAAGGGGTCGTTAGAAGCGATTAGTAATTATATTGATGTTGGTTGGCAAAGAAGCATCGAAGCTAAAGGGTACATAGTTGAGTTGAGTATAGATTCGTTTAAAACTGTTACTAATACATTAGAAGTAGCAGACACAACAGTTGCAACAATTGATAATCTTTTGTGGGAGCAACTCTATCAGGTGAGGGTAATTGCTTTACATCCTACTGACCCTGGTAAAAATTCACTCCCCGCTGATTTTGGTGCTTTTAAAACACCCCGTTTTCCGACAATTGTTGAAAATTCAACTTCATCCGATGTTGGTTGGACTAATATATTGTTTAGATGGAGAAATGAAGGCGATCCAGTAACCTCGGTTAATGTAGTTAATCCTACAACGGGTTCAATTATATCCACCATTACTTTAACAGCTGCCGATATTGCTAATGCATATATACTTGTAGAAGGTTTACAAGCATCTACTTCGTATCGTATTGAACTTTATAGCGGTACCCGCTTTAGAGGTAGTAATACTTATACAACCAAAGAGCAAATTTCGGGAACAGTTGTGGATTTGCAGAATGAGGATCCAGCTACTGTTAATCTTCCTACTGTAATTGCAAATGCCGATGCTGGTGCTACTATTATATTAAAAAGAGGGGGCGTGTACGAATTAACTGCAGCTACTAATTTTTCCAAATCCATAACCATTATGAGTGGGGTTAACCCATTGGTTTCAGCAAAAGCAAAAATTAGCATTGTTGGTATAAGTAATTTTGGTATCTCAGCTAATTCGAATATAGCAAAATTGGCGTTTACGGATTTAGAACTATATACAAATGATGCTGCAGGAAAGTACCTCTTTAACCCTAGTGGTACTACGGCTAATATTGACGAGTTGTTATTCGAAAATTGTATTATTCATGACCTTAGAGGTGTTGCAAGGTTTAGAGGTGCTATAGTGATTGGTAAATACTCCATTGAAAATTCAATTGTTTACAATGTTGGAGGCTATGGGGTTTCTACTGTTGACGATGCTATTGCTGTAGTAAACAATTTCACACTCAATAATTCTACATTATACGCAGCAGATAAATTAGTTACCAGTAGAACCAATTCCTCTGGTAAAATAATTATTAGCAATACAACAATATATAATGCTGTTTTGTCGGGAAATTATTTGATTGATTACAATGGTACTACAATGTATCCTTCAGGAGGGATTGAGTTTAATAATGTTGTATTAGGAAGGGCGAAGGGATCTACTGCTACGCCACCTACTTACGATATTTTGGGTTTCCGTGTTAACACAGCCACTGTTGTGCAGTCATCTAATAACTATACAACTTCCGATTTTGCATGGAGAACAAGCTCGTCAGCGATGTTACCGAATTACACTGGTTACACAAAGACAAGTTCTGATATTTTCACTGCGCCGGATGCAGCTAATTTTACAATAAAAGACAACGGTTTTCCCGGTAAGTCCACAGCAGGTGATCCTCGTTGGAGACAATAGTCTTATTGGATAGGGATGGTTAAGTTTAGCCATTCCCTGTCCATTCTAATTTGAGTCAATAATATAGCCTAAGGTGTCGGGTATTACTGATAAAACACATTCTAAAATGAATATAATATATCACAAATACGCTCTGTTATGGGGTATTATATTGCTATGTATTTTTGCTGGTTCCTGCAATAAGAGTAGCAAATATGTGAATAACGAAGGGCAAGAGCTGCCATCGCCAATGGGACTACAAATAGATTTAACATCTACTACTGCAAAGTTTACATGGCATGCAGCCCAAGTAGCACAGGGTTATAGCGTTGAAATTGCAAAAGGGAATAGTTTTGTTAATCCTTTTTTTAAAAGCGATACGCTGTCAACAACAGAACTAGAAGTAACTGGACTGGAAGCAAAAACTGACTATATAGTTCGTTTAAAAGCGATTCACAAAGAGAATCCATCAATCACTTCAAAAGGCTTTTATGAAGGATTTACAACCTTAGCTCCTGAAATTCCAGAAGAAGAACAGGCTTTCCCCGGAGCCGAGGGTGCCGGGAAAAACACTACAGGAGGCCGGGGTGGTAAAATAATAAAAGTTACTAACCTAAATGATGCCGGCACAGGTAGCCTTCGGGCAGCAATTGAACAATCCGGAAAACGCATCATTGTTTTTGAGGTGTCCGGTAACATAATATTGCAATCGCGTCTGCAAATAAAAAATGGCAATCTTACCATTGCCGGCCAAACAGCACCCGGTGACGGCATTTGCATTCAAAACCACGAAGTAAATATTGCAGCAAACAATGTTATAATCCGCTATATGAGGTTTAGGCTGGGTAATGTAAATGTTGCCACCATTGAAAGTGATGCTATTTGGGGCAGGGATTTAGAAAATATTGTAATTGATCATTGCTCAATGAGTTGGTCTATTGATGAAACGGCATCTTTCTATCATAACAAAAATTTTACCATGCAATGGTGCATGGTAACAGAGAGTATGAACAACTCGGGGCATTCTAAAGGTGCTCACGGGTATGCTGGTCTTTGGGGTGGCTCTCCTGCTACATTTCATCATAATTTAATTGCGCATCACACCAGTAGAAATCCCCGTTTTGATGGAGGTTTACGATACAGTAATGGTAGTGGTACTGGTGTTGGTATTTTTGGACCGGATAAAGTTGATTATAAAAATAATGTAATCTACAACTGGAGTGGAAACAGTGCCTATGGTGGCGAAAATGGCGAATACAACATCGTTAATAATTATTATAAACCAGGTCCGGCAACGCCTGCTAATCGAAACAAACGCATTATGCAGGTGTCAAAAGACAATGCAGCCGGAGCAACAGATCCCTCTGTATATGGAGTTGGTTATGGAACTTTTTATATTACCGGAAATTATGTTGTAGGCAATACTACTGTTACCACAAATAATTGGAATGGTGGGGTTGATTATGATACCGGTATCACCGAAGCAATGGTGAAAAAGACAGCCCCTTTCGCCAGCGTTGAGTTACTGCCGCATACGGCAGAGCAGGCTTACAATGCAGTCCTCTATTATGGAGGAGCTTCTTATAGAAGAGATGCCATAGATTCAAGAATTATTAATGAAGTTAAAAATGGTATCGTTACCTATTATGGCTCGGTATCAGGGTTGCCTGGCATTATTGACACACAATCAGACGTTGGTGGATGGCCTGTATTACAAAGCCTTGCTGCACCAAAGGATACCGATGGGGACGGGATGCCCGATGATTGGGAGTCAGCTCAAAAACTCGACCCTAATACTGCCAATGCCAACGGTAAAGATTTAAGCAAGTGGTACGATAATATAGAAGTGTACATCAATAGTCTGGTAAAGTCTATTACAGATAATCAGGCGAAATAAAGAATTGAATATTTTTTATAAGTGTATATAAACTTTAAATGCACTCATGAAAAATTTGCCAAAAATGTTTTTTTCTATTTCAGCTTTTGCTTTCTTAGTTATATATATGGCATGCAAAAAAGTGCAAATTATTACTTCGGAAAAAATCATCGAACTTTCCAAGCCCCAGTCATTTACTACACAAGCTTTCAGTAATAAAGTTATTGTTAGTTGGAGTCCTGTGGCTAGTGCAGACGGATATTTTGTAGAACTTGCAAAAGGTGAAATTTTCTCAGCATCTAATATCATTGCTCAATCGGATACAATAAAGGAAATTTCTTACAATTTTGAAGGATTAGCACCGGCTACAGCTTATACACTCAGACTTAGAGCTATAAGTTTGGGGTCACCGTCAGCAACATCAAAAACGCAAACACTTTCATTCATCACAAAACCAACACTTACTATTAACCAGGTTGCAGATGCTGTAGTAGCTAAGGATGGTTCCGGTAATTATATAACGGTTCAGGCTGCCATTGATGCCGCTCCTCAAAACAATAGTTCATTTTATTATATATTTATAAAAAATGGAGAATATAAGGAATTGATTGAGATAGGGCAGAATAAGCCTTTTATTTATTTAGTTGGGCAAAGCAAAGAACAAACCATACTTTCCTATGATAATCATAGCGGCAAGCCCAAGCCTGACGGAGGTACTTATGGCACTTCGGATTCCAGATCGTTTTATGTAAAAGGAAACAATTTTGTAGCAGAAAATATATCCTTTGCCAACACAGCGGGTATGAACGCCGGGCAAGCTCTTGCCATTTATATTGATGCGCCTTATTCGGCATTCAAAAACTGTCGGTTTTTAGGTTATCAGGATACTTGGTACGCTCATAATGGTACGCAACAGTATATTAAAAACTGTTACATAGAAGGCTCTGTTGACTTTATGTTTGGTGGTTCAAAAACATTATTTGACAGTTGCCAAATTCATAGCAATCGAACTGGTGGCTATATTACAGCGGCATCTACACCTTTAGGGCAGGATTATGGGTATGTTTACAAAAATTGTCTATTTACATCGGGAGCGGGTATTAGTGGTGTGTACTTAGGTCGCCCCTGGAGGCCGTATGCACAGGTAGTACTTATTTCTTGTGAACTTAATAAGCATATTAAAGCAGAAGGCTGGCATAACTGGGGTAATCCCGATAATGAAAAAACGGCATACTATGCTGAATATAATTCTACAGGAGCCGGTGCCAATCCTAATGCCAGAGTAAGTTGGTCCCATCAGTTAACCCTTACTGAAGCCGCAAAATATACATTTGATAAAATGTTTGGAAATTGGAATCCCGGATTTTTGGCAGAAAATGTGCATATAGTTGAAAAATAAAAGCTATTATAAAATGAAAAAATCATTATCTATATTGCTTTTCTTAATAGTCGTAACGGCCTGTTCAAAAAGCAATAACACTAAGCCGGAGACTCCCGAACAAGAGAAACCCACCCAGATAAATGAGATTGCGATTGCTTTTCCCGGAGCAGAAGGTTTTGCAAAAGAGGTTACCGGAGGACGCGGAGGAAAAGTAATTAAAGTTACCAATCTTAACGATGCGGGTACAGGAAGTTTACGTGCTGCCATAGATCAAACCGGCAAACGCATTATTGTCTTTGAAGTATCGGGTACAATTATATTAAAATCTACTTTAAATATAAGAGGGAACGATTTAACAATTGCTGGTCAAACAGCACCCGGCGATGGTATAACATTACGCGATTATCCGGTATATGTAGATGCTGACAATGTAATCATCCGCTTTTTACGGTTTCGCATGGGCGATGCGGCACAGCAAGAAGGGGATGCTTTAGGAGCAAGGTTTAGAAAAAATATTATTGTAGATCATTGCTCTATGAGTTGGAGTACAGATGAATGTGTTTCTTTTTATGCAAACGAAAATACAACCATACAATGGTGTTTAATTGCCGAAAGCCTACGCAACTCGGTTCATGGAAAAGGGGCGCATGGTTATGGCGGTATTTGGGGTGGTAAAAATGCCAGCTTTCACCACAATTTATTAGCGCATCACGACAGTCGTAATGCACGTTTGGGAGAAGAGGCCGGTAAAGCTTTTGCTCTTACCGATTTAACGGATATTCGTAATAATGTTATTTACAACTGGGGTAGCAACAGCTTTTATGGCGGTGAGGCAATGAATGTAAATATGGTGAATAATTATTTTAAACCCGGCCCGGCAACCATTGCCAATAATAGCACTACTAAGCAGGGACGTATTTACTCCATAGATAAAAATAAAATAAAAGGAACAGAGGTGTATGATATATGGGGTAAGTATTTTATTGAAGGAAATTATGTAGAGGGGAACACAAATGCTACTAACAACAATTGGACTTATGGCGTTTACAATCAATTTCATGGCAGTTATACAACCTATCCGGGAACCTGCACCAATTCAAGTGGAGCTACTATTGCCTGCGAGTATAGTATTCCAATAACAGATGCTAACAAAGCCGCTATGAAGCTTTCATCAGCACACAACATCAATAATAATGTAAGCACACAAAGTGCTGAAATAGCATATTCGAAAGTATTAGATTTTGTAGGAGTTTCTTTAGTAAGAGATGAAGTGGATGTGAGAATTATTAACACAGTAAGAAACAAGTCTTTTACTGCTAATGGTTCAAATGGTAGTACAAATGGCATTATAGACACTCAGGGAGATGTAGGTGGCTGGCCGGTACTTCAATCTTTAGCAACACCAAAAGACACTGATGGAGATGGTATGCCCGATGCTTGGGAAACAGCGCAGAAGCTTGACCCCAAAACTGCCAACGCCAACGGCAAAGATTTAAGTACAGGGTATGATAATATTGAAGTATATATTAATAGTCTGGTGAAAAATATTATTGATAATCAAAGTAAATAAACCATAAGATAGATGATAATAAAAAACAGTATTACGTTATTACTAACCTTTTTAATTTTTTATGTAAATGCACAGGAGGCTTTTAAAAACTCTTCATTGAGTTTTGACCAAAGAGTTGAAGATTTGCTTTCCAGACTTACTTTAGAAGAAAAGATTGCTTTAATGCAGGATGTATCTACACCCATCAAAAGGTTGGATATTAAAGAATATAACTGGTGGAACGAAGCTCTTCATGGAGTGGCTCGTGCCGGATTAGCAACTGTATTTCCGCAACCCATAGGAATGGCTGCCACTTTTGATGAAAACGTAGTTTTAAATGTTTTCAATGCAGTATCTGACGAGGCAAGAGCTAAACACTCTTATTTTTTATCGCAGGGGCAACATGGGCGTTATCAGGGTTTAACAATGTGGACTCCGAACATCAACATTTTTCGCGATCCTCGTTGGGGACGCGGAATTGAAACCTATGGAGAAGACCCATACCTTACAAGCATTATGGGGCTATCTGTTGTAAAGGGGCTTCAGGGGGCAACAACCAATAAATATAATAAACTACATGCCTGTGCCAAACATTTTGCAGTTCACTCCGGCCCCGAGTGGAACCGACATTCTTTCGATGCAAAAAACATAAAACGGCGAGATTTATGGGAAACCTATTTGCCGGCATTTGAAACATTAGTTAAAGAGGGTGGCGTTAAAGAAGTAATGTGCGCATACAATCGTTTTGAAGGGGAACCTTGTTGTGGCAGTAATCAACTCCTGATGCAAATACTAAGGAATAAATGGGGTTTTGAGGGTATTGTTGTTGCTGACTGTGGTGCTATTTCAGACTTTTACAAACCCAGTTCCCATGCAACGCATCCCAATGCAGCTACAGCCTCTGCAATAGCAGTTAAAAATGGCACAGATATAGATTGTGGTACAAGTTATAAGTCTCTTATGGAAAGTGTAAAACAAGGATTAATTAGCGAAAGCGAACTAAATGTTTCTGTAAAACGTATTTTAAAAGCACGGTTTGAGTTAGGAGAGATGGATGATGCAAATAATCCTTGGTCAAATATCCCCTATTCAGTTGTAGCATCCAAAAAGCACGACAGTTTATCGGTTGACATTGCTCGAAAATCCATGACACTACTGCTGAACAAAAACAATATATTGCCGCTCAAATCTGGTAGCGTTACAGTAGCGGTAATGGGGCCTAACGCAAACGACTCGGTAATGCAATGGGGAAATTATAACGGCACCCCTGCTAAAACAATTACCATTCTCAAAGGCATCCAATCACAATTAGGAAAAAATGACAAACTTATTTTTGAACAAGGGTGCGGATTAGTAGAAAACACTTTAATGGGAAGTGTTTTCAATCAGTGTACTTCAGAAGACGGACAAGGATTTAGTGCAAAATATTGGAATAACTTAAATAGAGAAGGTGTGCCGGATGCAGTAACGCAGATAACGGTTCCTTTTAATTTTTCTACTACGGGAGCTACTGTATTTACTCCCGGAGTAAACCTGACGGATTTTGCAGCTACTTACGATGGTGTATTTAAACCAAATCAATCTGGCGAAGTGGTATTTGATTTTTATGTAAATGGAATCATTCGCCTACTAATTGACGGGGCAGAAGTAATAAATACCAAAGCCAATCATGGAAGCCGCAAATTGGATTATACGCTTAACGTAGAAGCCGGAAAATCCTATCATATCCAAATTGAATTTACATATTATCGTGGCGATGCTCAGTTAAATTTTGATTTAGGTTTCAAAAAACCTATTAATATAACTCAGTCTGTAAGTAAAGTAAAAGATGCAGATTTTGTAATATTTGTTGGTGGCATATCCCCTTCACTTGAAGGAGAGCAAATGGGAGTTGATTTGCCTGGTTTTAAAAAAGGAGACCGAACCAATATTGAACTTCCGGAAGTACAAAGAAATTTAATTAATGCCTTGCATGATGCGGGCAAGAAAGTTATACTCGTTAATTGTTCAGGCTCTCCTATTGGGTTAGAGCCCGAAACAAAAACCTGTGATGCAATCCTACAAGCATGGTATCCGGGTCAATCCGGAGGTATTGCTGTGGCTGATGTAATATTTGGCAAATACAACCCTGCCGGCCGCTTGCCGGTAACATTTTACCGAAATATTAATCAGTTACCTGATTTTGAAAACTATGATATGCAAGGTAGAACCTATCGCTATCTAAAAGACAATCCCATGTTCTCTTTTGGATATGGACTTAGTTATACCAGTTTTAAATATGGCAATCCTTCCGTTTCAACTAAAAGGATAAAAGTAGGGCAATCTTTTAAATTAAATGTTTCAGTAACTAATGAAGGAAAAAATGATGGAGATGAAGTAATACAGGTTTACATCAGAAAATCAGAAGATACGCTGGGACCTGTAAAAACACTTAGGGCTTTCAAAAGGGTTCGCTTTTTGGCCGGTGAAACACGAAATATAACATTTAATATTACGCCAAAACAAATGCAGTGGTGGCACGAGGAATCTCAATCAATGATAATGCAACCGGGAAAATTTGAAATATTTGTAGGCAGTAATTCATCTGAAAAGGATTTAAAATCTATCCCTATAAACGTAAAATAAAATATTTAATTATGATAAAGCCCCTTCTTTTTATTTCATGTTTTGTGCTGGTAATTCAGGCAAATGCCCAAAAAAATTATGTATCCAAAGTTTGGGTGAGCGATAATGGTAACGGTACATACACCAACCCCGTTATCAATGCCGATTATTCAGACCCCGATGCTATACGTGTTGGCGAAGATTATTATATGATCTCTTCCAGTTTCGATCAGGTTCCGGGCTTGCCCATTCTACATTCTAAAGATTTGGTAAACTGGAAGATTATAGGGCATGCATTGCAACGCCAAATACCGGTAGAAGTGTTTAATAAAAACCAGCACGGCAATGGTGTATGGGCTCCCGCAATCCGCCATCACAACAACGAATTTTATATTTACTATCCCGATCCCGATTTTGGTATTTATATGATAAAAGCAACATCAATAGCCGGCCCCTGGTCTAACCCTGTTTTGGTAGAAGGTGGTGCCGGACTTATAGACCCCTGCCCCCTTTGGGACGATGATGGTAAAGTATATCTTTCACATGCCTATGCCGGTAGCAGAGCCGGAATTAAAAGTATATTGGTAATAAAAGAAATGAATACAGAGGGAACCAAAACCATCTCCAATGGTGTAATGGTTTATGATGGTCATGAGTTAGACCCTACCATTGAAGGCCCTAAAGTATATAAACGTAATGGATATTATTATCTTTTTGCGCCTGCCGGCGGCGTAGCTACCGGCTGGCAACTGGTTTTACGTAGTAAAAATATTTACGGTCCGTATGAGCGTAAGGTTGTAATGGAACAGGGAAAAACGTCTGTTAACGGCCCACATCAGGGTGCTTGGGTAAATACAAAAAGCGGTGAAGATTGGTTCTTACATTTTCAGGATAAGGAAGCCATTGGCCGCGTAGTACACTTGCAGCCCATGAAGTGGGTGAACGACTGGCCGGTAATAGGAGAAGATAAAGATGGTGATGGGAACGGAAATCCTGTGTTACGGTATAAAAAGCCATATGTAGGAAAAGTATATCCTATTGAAACTCCTGTAGATGCTGATGAATTTAATAATGTGAAATTAGGATTGCAATGGCAGTGGCAGGCAAACCCACAGGCTACCTGGAGTTTTATGAATACACAGAAAGGCACATTGCGCCTCTTTGCCCATCCGGTAGAAACAGGACAAACGCTGTGGAATACGCCACATGTATTATTGCAAAAATTTCCTAGCGATGCTTTTACGGTTGTAACAAAACTCAGTTTTACACCCAGTGATAAATTCACCGGAGAAAAAGCAGGCCTCACTACAATGGCTATGAATTACGGCAGTATTGCTATTAAGCGAAAGGAAAATGGTAACGTGATTGTATTTACCACCTGTGAAAAAGCTGATCGCGGAGGCAAAGAAATTGAAAAAGAAATAGCTCCTCTCCATCAAAAAGATATATACTTCCGTATGCAGTTTAAAAGCGATACCACCTGTATTTTTAGTTATAGTTTAAACGGCGATAAATTTATAGAAGTGGGTACAGTAAAAGCTACTCCCGGTAAGTGGATTGGTTCCAAAACAGGACTTTTTATTACCAGCAACGTAAAAATTAATGATGCGGGTTTTGTGGATGTAGATTGGTTCAGGGTAGAAAAATAATGTCAATTTGTCGAAGCCTCGCACACTGCACGATAACGATTGCGTAAATAAAATCAAAATTCGGGGGTTCCCTAAGCATATCAGTTTAAATTTGTTGGTGTTGCCATTCTCATAAAATTTTCAAAACAATAATTAATTTGTATTTATCTATTAGAAAAATATTTTTTGCCTTTTTTTTATTTCCGATGATTACGGGATGCTCTCCTACCTATCCTGTTAAAGCGCAGCTAACTGTTAGCCCAATTGCTTTTCCCGGTGCTGAAGGTTTTGGTAAATACACTACAGGCGGTCGCGGCGGTGAGGTACGTATTGTTACAAATTTAAACGACGATGGCGAAGGCAGTTTAAGAAAGGCTGTTGCCGCAAATAAACCCTGTATTATAGTATTTGCAGTATCAGGCACTATACATTTAAATAGTAAGTTAAATATTAAAGGAGATGTAACCATTGCAGGACAAACAGCACCCGGCGGCGGTATTTGCATAGCCGATCATCCCGTATCATTGACGGGCGATAATATTATTATTCGATTCATGCGTTTTAGAATGGGCGATAGGTATCAAAACAAAGGCATGGTAGATGGAGCAGGCTCCGATGATGCATTTGGAGGGTCTGGCAGAAAAAATATTATCATAGATCACTGTAGTATGAGTTGGAGTACGGATGAGGTATGTTCTATTTATAAAGGTGATAGTACAACATTACAGTGGAACATTATATCGGAGCCGCTAAACTATTCCTACCATTTTGAAACAGGCGATACCGATTTTGAAAATCATGGCTACGGCGGTATATGGGGCGGTAGTCATTTTACGGCACACCATAATTTAATAGCCCACTGCAATAGCCGCACACCGCGCTTTAATGGAGTGCGTTTGGGAGAAACAACGGAACTGGTTGATTTTAGCAATAATGTAATTTATAACTGGGGGCATAACAATGTATATGGCGGAGAAAACGGTCGTTATAATATCGTAAACAATTATTATAAATACGGCCCCAAAACCAATAAGAATGTTATGTACAGAATAGTGAACCCCAGCAAAGGCAAAGTGGCATACGATCCATACGGAAAATTTTATGTAACAGGAAATTATGTAGATGGGGCTAAAGATGTATCTAAGAATAACTGGCTGGGTATTCACTTAGATAAAGGTGCTACCGATAATGATAAGCGCAAAGCAGTAGCGGATAAGCCTTTTACGGTATTGAAGATACCTGTTAAAACAGCGGTGCAGGCTTATGATGATGTGTTGAAATATGCCGGAGCTATATTGCCGGCAAGGGATACACTGGATGCAAGAGTTATTAATGATGTAAAAAACAGAACCGGCAAATTTATTGACGTACAAGGCGGCTTTCCTGCTAAAACAGCATACGACAAAACTGTTAACGCATGGCCTTCGCTCATACAAACAATACCCCCTGTTGATTCAGATAAGGATGGTATGCCCGATGATTGGGAAAAGAAAAATGGTTTACATCCGAATGATAAAAACGATGCATCGCAATTCAAATTGTCAAAATTCTATAGCAATGTAGAAGTATATATTAATAGTTTAGTAAAGTGAAAAGAATCTTATCCATAACTTTTGCATTGGTAATATATAATGCAATGATTGCACAAACACCTGCCTTTCCGGATGCCGAAGGTTATGGCAAATATGCCACAGGAGGGCGTGGCGGTAAGGTAGTAGTCGTTTCAAATTTACTTGATGATGGCGCAGGGAGTTTTCGTCAGGCATTTAAAGAGTTTCCCGGAGAGCCTATTACCATTGTTTTTTCTGTGGCCGGAATTATAGAACTGCAATCGCCAATTAAAATAAGCCGCTCTAATATTACCATTGCAGGTCAAACAGCTCCCGGCGATGGTATTTGCCTTAAAGGAAATTCATTTATTATTAATTGTGCTGGTGATAAAACCGGTGTTAGAGGCAATATTATTATTCGATATTTACGTTCCCGCCCCGGTGCTAAAATAGCTAACGGAGTATATGCTTTTGGATTGGAAAACTGTGAGAATATTATAGTAGATCATTGTTCATTTACCTGGGCTAACGAAGAGTGTGCTGCTATGTACGATTGTAAAAACATCACCGTGCAGTGGAGTATCATTAGCGAGGGCTTATACAATGCCAACCATCATAAAGGATTAAGAGCTTATGGTGGTGTTTGGGGTGGGCAATATGCTACTTATCATCACAATCTTATTTCAAATCAAAATAGCAGAACCGTAAGGTTTAACGGAGCCAGAGCACATGATACGATGGCTGTAGTTGATTACAGAAACAATGTAATCTTTAACTGGAAAAGCCCCAATGCCTGTTATGGTGGCGAGGTAGATATATCGGAAGGTCTGTCTCAGATAAATATGGTAAACAACTATTACCTCCCTGGGCCAGCGAGCCCCACTACATTAAAATTTGTAAAAGCTAATTATAATACCGCAAAAGCTAAAGGGGTTGGGCAGTGGTATATTGCAGGAAATGTAATGGCAGGGAATAAACATTTAACACATAATAATGCTGCCGGCATAGATATTTCAGAAATTCCCGACGATGTAAAGGATAAAGCAGTTGTTTCAAAACCATTCTACATAAGTGAGCCGGTTGTTATGCAATCTGCTCAGGAAGCCTATCGGTTAGTAATAGAAAAAGCCGGAGCCTCTTCCCCAAAATATGATGCAGTTGATTTGCGGTTAATTGCAGAAGCAAAATCAGGAAAAGCTAAAAACGGAACCAATGGCATTATTAATGATGCCAATGAAGTGGGTGGATGGCCAGTTTATACATTTGCAAAAGCTCTTGAAGACTCTGACAAGGATGGTATGCCCGATGATTGGGAAGTGAAACACGATCTCGACCCCCAAAATGCGAATGATGCATCTTTATATACGCTTGATAACAATTATACAAACATTGAAGTGTATATAAATGGGTTGGTAAAAAACTCAATTTTTTATTTCAAGAAGTAAAAAATAAAAATGAAAAAGCTATTAATATTATTAGCACCGGTATGTTTACTTTCTTTTATGGCTGTAAAAGAAAAAAAAGTAAAAATATTTCTCGCAGGCGATTCTACCTGTGCTATTAAAAGCACCAAAAATTACCCGGAAACCGGCTGGGGTATGCCCTTTGTTTATTTTTGGGATAGCACAGTAACTGTGGTAAACAAAGCCAAAAACGGGCGTAGCACCAGTTCTTTCCGAAACGAGGGTTTGTGGCAGCAAATTATAGATGAGGGTACAGCAGGCGATTTTGTATTCATTCAATTTGGACATAATGATGAAGTACCAACTAAAAAAAATTATACTACAGAAGTGGAGTTTACAAATAATTTAATAAGGTTTGTAAAAGAAGCAAGAGATAAAAAAATAACGCCTGTTTTGCTCACACCGGTAGCCCGTAGAAAATTTGATGATAAAGGAAAAATTGTGGGTACGCATGATGTGTATGCACAAATTGTAAGAGATGTGGCCGCACAGGAAAAAACGCCACTGATTGATTTAGATGTGATGGCACAGCAATTGTACCAGCAATTAGGTGTGGAACACTCCAAACTATTATTCCTGCACCTTACACCCGGAGAGCATCCTAATTATCCTAACGGAAAAGAAGATGATACCCACTTTAATGAATTAGGAGCCCGGTTGGTAGCCGAAATGGTTTTAAAAGAAATTAAAGAACAAATACCGGAATTAACTGAAAAAGTAATTAACAAAAGAAAATAATATCAAATATTTAATTACCATATTATTTGCAGGCGTTTTTTTTATAGATGCCGCTTCGCAGGACAAGTCCGGCATTACTAATATTCCTGATACCTCCTATGCAAATTTTTCGGCTTATCAAAAAGAGTTAAAGAACCACCCATATATTACACTTGTAAACAAAGCACACCTTCCCAAGGTGAAGGAAAAGAGTAATATTACATATTGCACCGTTAATGGCAGCGCATTACAATTAGATGTATTTTACCCGCGTAAAAAGGCAAATGGTATTGCTATTGTGTTTGTGCATGGTGGTGGATGGCGTTCGGGTAATAGGTTTCAACATCATCCATTAGCACAGCAATTAGCCTTTTTGGGTTACACGGTATTTACACCAGCATATAGATTGTCAACAGAAGCTTTATATCCGGCAGCTATTTACGATATAAAATCAGTTATAAAATGGGTAAGAGCGCATGCCAAAAAATACAAAATTAAACCTGATAAAATTTCTATAGCAGGCTTTTCTGCCGGTGGCGAACTGGCGGCATTTGTGGGTAATACCAATTACATTACAGCGTTTGATGGTAACGATTGTAATAAAAAAATTTCTTCAGCCGTAAATGCAATTATTGATTTGGATGGAACATTATCCTTTGTGCATCCCGAATCGGGCGAAGGCGATGACAGCAAAAGAAAATCGGCTGCAACACTTTGGTTTGGGTATTCCAAAAAGGAAAACCCCGAGCTTTGGAAAGCGGCTTCACCCCTAACTTATGCAGGAGAAAACACGGTACCCACTTTATTTATTAATAGTGCCGTAGAAAGAATGCACGCCGGTAGAGATGATTATTTAAAAATATTAGATACGTATAAAATTTATAACGAAGTACATACGTTTGAAAACAGTCCACATTCATTTATACTGTTCAACCCTTGGTTTGAACCAGCCATAAATTATATGGATGAGTTTTTAAAGAAAGTTTTTAATAAAAATGGGTAAGCAATATCTTATTATAATTTTTTTGGTTTGTGCGTTTTCTTTTATTCACGCACAACAACCCGTGCCGGTTAAACCACGGATATTGGTAAGTACCGATATTGGCGGTACCGATCCGGACGACAACCAGTCTATGGCGCATTTGCTCATGTACAGCGACAGGTTTACAATAGAAGGCTTAGTTTCTTCACCCTCTTATGGCAATGGCAGCAAGAAAGAAATTTTTAGGATGATTGATTTATACGAAAAAGACTTGCCTAAGTTAAAGCAACACCAAAAAGGTTTTGCCACACCAAAATATTTACGCTCGGTAACCAAGCAAGGCATGAAGGGCAATGCCCCCTATATCGGAATTGCCAAAGCAACCGAGGGCTCAAATTGGATTATTAAATGTGCAAAGAAAAAATTAAAACAACCTCTGTGGGTATTGGTTTGGGGAGGATTGGAAGATGTGGCGCAGGCATTGCATGATGCGCCCGAAATTCAGAAAAAAATAAAAGTATATTGGATTGGCGGTCCCAATAAAAAATGGAGTGCCAATAGTTATGCCTACATCGCTGAACATTTTCCAAACCTTTGGTTTATTGAAGTGAATGCTTCTTATTATGGCTTCTTCTCCAATAACAATATTCTGGATAGCGTAAAAACAACAGATTACTACAACAAGTACATCCAAGCTGCCGGGCACTTAGGCAAGGATTTCAAAAATTATTATAATGGCGAAGTAAAAATGGGCGATACACCTTCACTGCTTTACATGATGGATGGCAATCCTAACAATCCTTTACGTGAAAGTTGGGGTGGCAGTTTTGAACCCATAACACACAGTTCGAGAGTGGTTTTTGACAAGGCTACCAATGAAAAAGATTCCGTGGCTTATTGCACCATGGTGGAGTTTCATTTAAAAGGCCCTGAAATAAATATATCCAAAGATTCCGTTTGTTTTTGGATGGAAACGCCTTACGGCAAAACGTTTCAAAAATGGGCGGGCTACTATTTGGGCAACGGAAATTACAGTTTAAAATTTGTACCCAAACAAGCCGAAACAGTGCGCTATCGGTTCATCTCCCAAATCCCTAATTTTCCTGCGTTAAGCGGGTCGTTAGTTGTAACCAATAAATGGCCGGGCAAACCAACGGCTACCGATTATAAATTGGGTGCTAACTGGTACACAGACAAGGCTGCGCTTGAATGGTACGATGGAAAAATTCAAGGCGGTAAAACTGTTTCAAAATGGCGCAATGCTGCGTTGATGGATTGGGCGCAACGCTGGGCTTGGCTTCGATGATAAAGAATACAAATCAGAAAACAAAATGGAAAAGACAATTAAGAGAATGATATTTTGTTGTACGATGTTACTATGCAGCAATGTATTTGCCCAGCAATATCAGACTATCATTTCACCTGGCGAGAGTATTCAGAAAGCGATAGAGGCTGCTCCTGAAAACTCAACGAAACCATATGTGATTTTTATTAAAAACGGCATCTATAAACAAAAAGTAATTATTGATAAACCCAATATTGTATTGCTTGGCGAAAACCGGGACAGCACCCGGCTTATTATTGCAGAAACAGATGCTTATCGTACCATTAAAGAATATAAGGGCAAACCGGTTCACATGGGTGTAATTGTATTACAACAGGGTGCCGATGATTGTGTGATAAGCGGGTTAACTGTTTATAACAATTACGGTACAACTGTAGAGGCCACCACAATACACCAAATGGCAATTTACGGTCAGGCAACAAGAACCATAGTCATCAACTGTAATGTATGGTCAGACGGTAATGATGCATTGTCATTATGGGCACCCAATAGTGGCGGAATGTACTATCATGCTGATCTTTATATTCGCTGTCCAGATGTGGACTTTTTATGCCCAAGGGGTTGGTGTTATGCAACAAGGTGTACATTTTACGGGAATGGCCCGGCGTTAATTTGGCACGATGGCCGCGGGAATTATGATAAAAAGTTGGTGATTACCGATTCTCATTTCGATTCAAAAAAACCTGCGGTGTTAGGCCGCTACCACCACGATTCACAGTTCTTTTTATTGAACTGTACCATGACCGACAAGATAATCGACCGTCCTATAGGTTACGCATATACCGACAAAGTGCTTGATTCTATTCCTTGGGGAAACCGTGTTTATATGTACAATGTAAAGCGCACCGGAGGCAACTTTAGTTGGATGGAGAATAATTTAGGAAAAGCCAAAGAATCGCCCAAACCTGATGATGTTATCGCCTAATGGACTTTTGGAGGCGCATGGGATCCGGAAGCTAAAATTCAATCTCTTTGGAATATTCTTGCATATACAAAGGGGGATTTTGGTAAGTAAGAAAAATAATAAGGGTAAAGTTATTGGCTCGGCAGATTGAATGTTATTGCTGCAACATCGTAAATACTTAATCTGATAAATGAAATACTTCTTTATGATAAATAAAAAAGATGATAGATGCACCACAGCACAAGAGTGCGACGCAAGATGGTTTGGTAGCGTTACAAAAGCCGGGTTCATTATACTATTTATTTTGATGTGTACCCAATTGCAAATTTTGGCGCAAACCTCCAATCCGTCTCAATATAAATACACGTTTACCGTGGCTAAAGATGGTAGCGGCGATTATAAGTATATACAAGATGCTATTGATGCGATGCGGGTGTATCCTTTAGCCCCCATAACATTGTATATTAAAAACGGCGTGTATAACGAAAAAATAGAACTGCCTGCCAACAATACCGATGTTACTTTTATAGGCGAAAACGTGGACAGTACCATTATTGTTTTCAATGATTATTCGGGTCGGGGTAAATTAACCACTTTTACATCTTTCACAGCTAAGATTTCAGGTAATCGGTTTACGGCACAAAATATTACCTTTTCCAATAATGCCGGGCGCGTAGGGCAGGCTGTGGCTTTATATGTAGATGCCGATAAAGCCGTGTTTCAGAATTGTAAATTTCTGGGCGACCAGGATACCATTTTTACTGCCGGGGACACATCCCGGCAATTATTTACAGATTGTTATATAGAAGGTACTACCGATTTTATTTTTGGCCCGGCTACTACCGTTTTTGAAAACTGTACTATTAAAGAAAAAACAAATTCTTACATTACGGCAGCCAGCACCACACCCGGAAAAAAGTTTGGTTACGTTTTTTTAGATTGTAAAATTTTAACCGATGCCGAAGCAAAGAAAGTGTATTTAGGAAGGCCCTGGCGGGCTCATGCCAAAACGGTTTTTATCCGTTGCAGCATGCCTGCTCAAATTACACCCGAAGGGTGGAGCAACTGGGGTAACCCTGAGAATGAAAAAACCGTAATATATGCCGAATATAAAAACACCGGAGCCGGAGCAAACACATCTAACCGTGTTAAATGGGCAAAACAATTAAGCGATAAAGAAGCGGCAGCATATACGCTTGAAAATATTTTTGCATCGGGTAATGCAAATTTACCAAACGAAAAAGACTGGTATAAAAAACTAACATTAAAACCTTTTATATGGCCTGTAAAAAATTAAACTTTTCGTTTCCCCTCTCCGGGCGGAGAGGGGTTAGGGGTGAGGCGTTATTTACTTTCTTTTTTTCTTTCTTCCTTTTCACGTTATCCCTTTCAGCCCAACAAGCAATACCAGTTTGGCCAAATGGCAAAAAGCCCAACAATAACGGGTTTGCGGTAAGTGATACTATTAAAGAAGAGCGCATTTGGACGGTAGCCAACCCAACTCTCTATTGCTTTCCGGCAACTAAAGAAAAGAATACCGGAACAGCCGTATTAATATGTCCCGGCGGCGGCTATGTTCGTTTACCCGATATGCGCCAGAAATATGCATTAGCCAATTGGTTTGCCGAAAATGGTATTAATGCGTATGTACTCATTAGCCGGTTGCCTAATCAGCAAGATTTAATTGAACCGCAAATTGCCGCATTGCAGGATGCGCAAAGGGCTATTAAAATAATTCGTGCTAACGCTAAGCAATGGAATCTTAATCCCGAGAAGGTAGGGGTAATGGGCACTTCGGCCGGTGGTCATGTAGCATCCTTGCTAAGCACAAGGGAAAAAGATTATTCAAATATTGGAGATGTGTTGGATACCTTTTCGCATCGTCCAAATTTTCAGGTGCTGATGTCGCCCGTTATTACAATGGGAGCTTATGCACATAAGGGCAGTAAAATAAGCCTTTTGGGGGCAGACACGGCTAATGCAGAAAAAGTGCACTTATACTCAAACGAAACACAGGTAACAAAATTTACACCCCCTACTTTTTTAATTCATGCGTTTAACGACAGAGCAGTACCGGTACAAAACAGCTTATTGTTTTATAATGCACTGGTTGAAAACAATATTGTTTCCAGCATTCATATTTTTCCGCAGGGCGGCCATGCTATTGGGGTTGCCAATAATCCGGGCTCTACAGAAATGTGGAAACCTTTATTACTGGCATGGTTGCAGGAAATAGGCATCTATACACCCAAACAATAAAGTAATTTAACATGAGTTTTGGATGTTGTTGATTAGAAATCAACACAATATGTCGTCATGTCGATTTCAATTGCTTTCGGAAGAGACATCTCCTATACGAAACATATTTATAAAAAAGACCAATGATACTTCGTATAATGCTCCCGAAAACATTCGGGACGATAGTCGTTTAGACCAATATAATTGGTCTATTACGAATATCCAATCGGTATTACCAATTTAATGAGATTTACCTACGGTGAAATTGTTCTCTTCATCAGCCTGCGGCTGATTCATTGGAAATGACACAATTTTTTAAATATTTTATGGCTAATTAACATCCAAAACTCATATTAACCATAAGCATTATATGGCAATATTATTTGTTAAAATACATTATTTTTATAAATGTACAGAACTCTTTCTTTTAAAATTGGGGACTCTTATCGCTTATGCTACGAGTCAATTAAATAGAACAACTGATGATAATTGACACTATTTACTCGTTTTTAAAAATTAGCGGTTACATAAAAAAACCAAAATATGTGTAGGGGGAAAACCTTGTAACACTTAACTTGAACAAATCAGGGTATTAAAACAAAGTGCTTTTTGAATATAGGTGATATAAATAAAAACAGAGTTGTTGATGCTTTTTACCAGTTTGAAAGCAGTCTGTTTATGTTTGCTCAAAAAATAACCCGGTCAGAGTCGCTGGCACAGGATATTATTCAGGAGCTTTTTCTCTCCCTTTGGGAAAAAAGAGATATGCTGGAGCAAATAGAGAATATTGAGGCCTATTTGTACCGATCGGTTAAAAATAAGTCCATAGATTTTTTAAGAACTTTAGCTAACGACCAAAAATTGCGCACCAATTATTTTTCTTCCATCGAATTTGAGGATAATTCGTTAGAACATCATATTTCTACACAAGAGTTTAATCAGTTATTTCATGCAGCCATTGAAAAACTACCTGAAAAGCGCAGACAAATCTATGAATTAAGCCAGATAGAAGGCTTGAGCCGCAAAGAAATTGCAGAAAAAATGAGCATATCAGAAAGTACGGTAAAAAACCAAATTACCTCTGCAAACGCTTCAATAAAAGACTTTTTAATCAAGTATTTAAAATCTCTGATACTGTTTTTTTAGTTTTTTTTAACAAGCAATAGGACATTACCTTTTTACAAACGTCATTTAAATATATAGCCATGCTGGAAAGAGAATTATTCATACAATTATTTAATAAGTACACGGCAGGAGCCTGTACCCCAACAGAGCGGGAAACATTTTTTCAAATGATTCGTTCAAACCCCGACCACCCGCTGTTAAGTGAGTTGATGGATGATTTGTATGAAACCGTAAAAGAAGAGGCTGCCTTGGAAGCGGAAGATCAGGCATCTACGCCTGAAAAACCCAAAGGAAAGGTTCGCAGTATGTTTTACAAAATTGCTATTGCGGCTATGCTTATAGGTGTTATTTCCTATTTATCTATCAGGTTTTTAAATAAAAGGGTTGATTATAAAGAAAAAATAACCGGAAATATACTTCAAACACCCAAAGC